>NZ_JAIWPE010000039.1 GCF_021028955.1 Salipaludibacillus sp. CUR1 | reverse complement strand
ACAAGGTCGTTATATGCCTCGTCCGCCTTTTTTTAAAATTAACCCAAAATATTGTTTACATATATTAACATTAGTGTATTTATTTTACTTACGTGCAATCGTTATGGGTCAGACCCCCCAGTTACTGTAAATTTGTTTGCGGCTTATGTAAACGGGGTACTTAATAAAGGCACGGTAAAATCCTCACAGGAGGTGTAATGTATGGATATGGATAAGCAAGTTGTGGCTATTATGAAGTCGATTGACCAGAAAGAGGCCGTTTTAAGAGAGCTTGAAATAAAAGGTGTAGAGGAAGAGGATATCCAGATTATTCATCGGGATGATGAGGACGCCAAATTCTTTACAAAGCATTTCAAACAGGGGGATTACCTGGTGATTGTTGAGTCCGAAAAGGATATCGGCCATATTCCTGTAGAGCAGGAAGAGACGCTCAGCCAGCAGCGTACCCCGAAAGGGCACCATCACCTGCCTCACCATCAAATGAAACAGGGCTTTTAAAATAGACAAATCCAGCCTCTGATGACTGCATCTCCGTAACAGTCCCTTGGAAGACTGGCCGGTCCGCAGACTCAGGGCTGGGATTTTTTTGCCGTTTACACCTGGCCGTATCAGCTTTTTCCACGCTCAACCAAGTTTTTCTGAAGAAATCTCCCCAACTACTCCTTTTTCGTACAGACAAAATAGGTTTGCGGATAATCCCCTTCATCAAGGATATTTCTATCGTACAGATGAGCCATATGCCATTCCTTAAAATCAAAATTCAGTTCACTGAACAAACCGGTCCATACCCCATACGGAAATAACCCAACGGTATGAACGTCATGGTGGATCTCAAGCCCTTTTTCATTTCGAATAAGATAGACCATGGCCGCTTCATATGCATTCTCGGACACAATATAATTATTTTCAAAAAGTGTGACATGAACGCCGTCTTTTTCGCCTGAATAAGCAAAATTATGAGGCTGAAACTCTTCTTTCGTATGGACCGTGACGAGTATTTTTCCATGCGGCTTTAAGTGGGCAGCTGCATTCTTCAAAGCCTGCCTAATGTCATCAACTGTGGTCATATACATAAGTGATTCAGGAAAAACGACAGCATCAAAAGACTTTCCGACAGTCACAGATCGCATATCCCCATAAAGGTAGGTCGCTTCCGGATTAATTTTTTTAGCGTTCTGTAACATGCCGTCACTAATATCAACACCGGTGACATTGAAAGCCTGTTTAAAATAATAATCATGGCCGCCCGCACCGCAGCCGAAATGGAGTAAATCCGGTTCAAAAGAGTCTGTTTCCGCCTCAGCATGTATGTTCAAAGACTGAATAATCGCTGACGCTTCTTCTTTGTAATCGTCGAGTGAAGAAATAATAAACTCTGTCCACGCCAAATCTTCATATGCTTTCCAATTACTCATATTACCCCTCCTGTAAAATACCTTATAAGCAGGCTATACCGCCCGCCTTGCTCCTGCAACTTTATTCCTCCTCTGCTGAAAAATTCAAGTTAAAAACTGCGAAATTTACGGGTGTTCATGATATCATAGACGCAGGTCATTCTATCAATTCAGTACTTTAAATTGTTTGAATCTTCCAAAATACTCAAGGGGGTCAATCAAGTGAGAAACAGACAGGAACCATCAGTGGTGACACATCCACTTGTTCATAGATTAATAGAAAACATTGAGAAAGTTGTCGTAGGCAAGAAGCGTGAGATTGAACTAAGTCTGATTGCTTTGTTAAGCGGAGGCCATGTACTGCTGGAAGATGTGCCGGGTGTAGGCAAGACGATGATGGTCCGTGCGTTGGCGAAATCAGTAGGCGCCGATTACAAACGGATCCAGTTCACACCTGACTTGCTGCCGTCCGATGTTACAGGTGTATCCGTGTTCAGCCAGAAAACAATGGAATTTCACTTCAGGCCTGGCCCGGTCATGTCTAATATTGTTTTAGCAGATGAAATTAACCGGACGTCGCCCAAAACACAAGCAGCCCTTCTGGAAGCGCTTGAAGAGGGCAGTGTAACGACTGATGGAGAGACGCGGGAGCTCCAGGACCCCTTTATGGTTATGGCGACACAGAATCCGATTGAATACGGCGGAACCTATCCTCTTCCCGAAGCACAGCTCGACCGGTTTCTTTTTAAATTTAAAATTGGCTACCCGTCTAAATCTGAGGAGCTGGAAGTGCTGAACAGGGTAGAGAAAAGGCATCCGATTGAAGAGGTTACTCCTGTATTAACCCTTGAAGACATCGTTGATATGAAAAAAGACGTGAGAAAGGTTTTTGTCAACGAAAAAGTCAAAGAGTATATTATTAATATTGTCAACGCGACGAGACAGCATCATGCCGTCTATCTTGGAGGAAGCCCCCGTGCTTCCATCGCCCTAATGAAGGCCGGACAAGCCTACGCTTTCATGCAGGACAGGGAATTTGTCGTTCCGGATGACATTAAATATTTGGCGCCTTATGCGTTACAGCACAGGATCCTTTTGAATTCGGATGCCAAACTGTCAGATACAACAAACGAGCGGGTGATTCACGAAGTCGTACAGCAAGTCCACATACCGGCCGGGAAAGAGAGTGTCCGATGAAATTAGGAAGCCTCTTGGCCCGGATACGTTCGAGCCGGGTCTGGTCCTGGATGAAGCTTATTTTCAAAAGCCTGTTCGTCGTCGGCCTGTTTACAGCTATTTTCAGCTACGCCATGTTTCAGGGCGGCTTCGTCAGCTGGTTTTTATTTTACACGATCACCACGCTTGTCGTACTTATGCTCTTATACGCGCTAATTCCTTTAGGTTCTTTTGAAGTGACACGTGATACGGGCGAAGGCGCGCTGGCCTCAGGTTCCGAACTTACCGTGAAAGTTACAGTCAGGCGAAAATGGCCGTTTCCGTTTTTATATTTAGCTTTAGAGGATGAGATGGAGGAGACTTTGAAAAAGGAGCTGCCAGCCCATGCCTCTAAAATAATTTTTTACCCGACTGTTAAAAAAGAATTATCATTTAACTACAGTGTGCCGGAATTAAAACGCGGTAAGTATCATTTTTTTGGGGTGCATTTGTCGACAAGTGATATGTTCGGTCTGTTTAAAAAAAGAAAGTTCATTCCTGTTGAAAATGACCTTCTTGTTTATCCGGACTACCGCGATATTGAGCGGTGGAGCGCATATGAGAAGGATGAGTCTGAATCTGCTCTTTCTTCACAGGATTTTGTTGAAGACCTTACATCTATCGCAGGTGCACGGGAATATGTACCCGGCGACAAACTGACCAGTATTGACTGGAAAGTAACCGCCAGGTCCAATAAGTTAATGACGAAAGAATTTGAAGATTATATAGGGCAAAATTTTCTGTTAGTTTTTAATAACAACATTCCCGATAACAGGTTTGCAACACTGGAAGCTTACGAAAAGGGAATTGAGTTAGTGACTTCTATAATTATGTATGCTTACAATAAACGTCTTCAAGTCGGTTTATGGACATTAGGGAAAAACAGCCGCATGTTTGATTTGGATGCAGGAGGCGACCATCAGAAAAAGATGGTGACCCACCTCTCCCAAATTCAGGCTGAACAGCATTCGAACTTTGCAGCTCATTTAAACCAGGCTGAAAGCCAGATTCCAGGCGGAGCCTCGGTAATTATTGTATCTGCAGAGCTGACGGATGATATATTAAATCGCGTCAAAATTCTTATTTCCAGACGGATCCAGGTGTATTTCGGCCTGATGGCCAAAGAGGGGCAGTCAGATGCCTGGGAACGCAAGCGTTTCGAAGAACTCCGCCGTATTGGAGCAGAAGCGTACCTTCTGTCAGAAGGCAGTCTGGATGAGGAAATGGCAGCGAACGAATGAAGGTGATTAAATGGCTAAAATTAATTCAAAGCCAGCCGGCTCTGTCACACACTTGTTTATATATATATTAACCTTTTTACTGCTGTGGGAATGGTTAAGGCCAATACCGGTTATTACACATACCGCAGATATTCATATATTCGTATGGTTTGCTTTTTTCAGCGCCATACTGATTTATTTAAGAGTCCCGTACTGGCTTATCATTCCTGCTTTATTAGCTGGAAGTATTTACGGCCTGCATATTATTTTCTATGAGGGAAGCTTTTTAAGCAGGGAAGGCGGATGGCAAACTGTCAGGCTGTTTTCCGGAGAGGCCTGGTATAACACGACTCTGATTTTTTCAGGAGAATTTGCCGGGCTCACCGATCCTTTCCGAACCTTTTTATTGTTTTTACTGCTGGCTCTGGTCTGCTATCTTCTGTACTTTTCAGTATTCCAGACAAGGAGAATTTTCTTTTTTCTTCTGTCGACAGTTGTGTACATTACAGTATTGGATACATTTACGCCGGTAGAAGCCTCTGCGGCGATTATCAGGATTGTGATTATTGGATTTTTCATTCTTACCCTTCTTCATATGCTTAAAATCCAGGATGAAGAACGGGCAATAGGAAGGCGTACAGCTTCATTCTTTTCACCTGCATGGATGTATACTTTAATTTTTATGATTTTAGCAGCAACAGGTGTCGGTATTGCTGCGCCAAAGCCGGATCCCCAGTGGAGTGATCCTGTTCCGGCAATGCGCGGAATGGTTTTAGGTGAAGGAAGCGGATCAGGTTCAGGACTGAAGCGGGTCGGTTATGGAGAAAATGATGAGCGGCTCGGAGGCGGATTCATTCAGGATGATAATCCGGTGTTTACAGCCGAAGTGGATGAAGCTTCTTATTGGAGAGGCGAGTCAAAGCATGAGTACACCGGGCACGGCTGGGTGTCTGACCCGAGGTACGAAGAAGTTAGCGGGGACAGCTTAGGTTATGCCAAATACGAAAGCTTGACCGAAACAGAAGAAAGGCAAGTCTCTATTGAAATGAAAGAGGGCGTCGGCTTTTCCCATTTCTTTTATCCCGGACAGGTGCAAAGCATAAGCCTGGATAACTTATCTTTTTATGTGGATGATAATGAAGGGGCCCGCGAGCCGCTTAGCTTTATGACCGATCCGGTCGGCGGGAGGGTGATGGCTGAGACTCCTGAGGGAAATGAAATCACTCTTACTGCTTATGATCTCGTCTATGAGGATCCTGCTTTTCCAATTGGGACGATGAGAACTGTTTCAGAAAATGACCCTCAAGAGGTCCAGGACCTATACCTCCAGCTGCCTGAGGAACTGCCTGAACGTGTGGCAGACCTGGCTGAGGAAATAGTTGAAGACGAAGAGAACCGGTATGATAAAGTGAAGGCGGTTGAACAGTATTTTTCCGAAAGCGGGTTTACGTATCAGACTCAGGACGTCCCGATGCCTGAAGAGGATGAAGACTATGTGGACCAGTTCCTGTTTGAAACCCAGGTCGGCTACTGTGATAACTACTCCACGTCTATGGCTGTGCTGCTTCGCACACTGGATATTCCTGCCCGCTGGGTTAAGGGCTTTACTTCCGGAGAAGAGATTGAAGAACTGGAAGATGGCAGATCTGTCTATGAAGTGGCTAATGGCAACGCCCACTCCTGGGTAGAAGTTTATTTTCCTGAAGTGGGCTGGGTACCGTTTGAACCAACTCAGGGATTTGACAACTATGCGGAGTTTGCAGAAGAGGAAGTCGATATTGACATTGATTTAGACGAAGAAAACGGGGAGGACACTGAGCAGCCCGACCAGGACAGGGATGATATGATTCCTGAATTGGAAGAGGGCGCAGACGATTTTGAAGCTGCCGGCAGTGACGGAAGCACCGGCGGAGGCGGCCCGGGTCTGGCGGAAATGTTTACACCGAGAACGTTGTTTATATCCATTCTGTCTCTCGTTTTTTTAATGGTTCTCTACCAGAAACAAAGCCGTTTGCAAAACTATTATTTTCTGATTCATTACAAGCTTCTTGGCCAGGATAAGCGCTTCTCTACGGCTTACCGGCGGTTATTATGGATTTTGGAAAATGAAGGACTGCCGCGCGGGGAGGGCGAGACATTAAGAGAATATGCTAAACGTGTGGATCTCGTGTTAAGCTCGCAGGCCATGATGAAACTCACTAAATTGTATGAAAAGGTATATTATGGCGGCTATGAACCTGACGGGGAGTGGGAAGCACTGCAGACAGAGTGGGAAGAGCTGGTAAAATCTCTGAACTCTTGACCCGGCTGCAACCAATTGATAAAATAAATCAGTATTTAAACAAAGTGCACCTGTAATGCCAAATCAGGGGCCGGCGACAGAAGTGCCGGTTCCGGTGTGCGGATATATAAAACTATTATATAGCTATTCAGCCTCATATATCCTTGAGAATACGGCTCAAGAGTCTCTACCGGGCTGCCTTAAACGGCCTGACTATGAAGGTGGATTTTCTTGTATGTAAACTGGAAATTCTGCCTTCGTATATTTTTATACGAGGCCGTTTATCCGGTTTTTTTTGTAGTTTGGCTCTTTTAAATTTTACAGCGCGTTAGTTTTAATAAAAGAAGAGGGGTTAAAGAAATGAATGAGATTAAGGAGAAAGTAATCGTACTTGACTTTGGTGGCCAGTATAATCAGTTAATTACCCGCCGTATCAGAGATTTAGGTGTTTTCAGCGAATTAGTATCCCATAAAATTACGGCTGAAGAAGTCAAAGAAATTAATCCAAAAGGAATCATTTTTTCAGGCGGACCGGGCAGTGTGTATGCTGAAGGCGCACCTCGCTGTGATGAAGAGATTTTTGACCTTGGAATTCCGGTTCTCGGTATTTGTTACGGGATGCAGCTGATGACCCATCATTTTGAAGGGTCTGTTGAAGCGGCTAACCACCGGGAGTACGGGAAAGCCAATATTGCCATTCAAAATGACTCAAAACTATTCGGGGATCTTCCTAAAGAGCAATCAGTATGGATGAGCCATGGTGACCTGGTTAAGGCGCCGCCTGCCGGATTTACGGTTGACGCGACGAACATTTCTTGCCCGGTGGCTTCAATGAGCGACGAGAGCCGCGGGTTGTACGGCGTGCAGTTCCATCCGGAAGTGCGTAACTCCGAGTATGGGAATGAGATGCTCAGAAACTTTATATATACGGTGTGCCAGTGTGAAGGCAACTGGTCAATGGAGAATTTCATTGACATGGAAGTAGATAAAGTCCGTCAGGCAGTAGGCGACCGGAAAGTTCTTTGTGCCTTGAGCGGCGGGGTGGACTCCTCAGTCGTAGCTGCACTCATCCATAAAGCGATCGGCGACCAGCTGATCTGCATGTTTATTGACCATGGCCTGCTCAGAAAAAATGAAGCTGACAGCGTAATGGAAACATTCACCGAAGGCTTTGATATGAACGTCGTTAAGATTGACGCTCAGGAAAGATTCCTGACTAAACTGCAGGGAGTCAAAGATCCTGAACAAAAACGTAAAATTATCGGCAACGAATTTATTTACGTGTTTGAAGAAGAGTCCGGCAAGCTGACTGATGTGGATTTTCTTGCTCAGGGAACGCTTTATACCGATATTATTGAAAGTGGAACCGATACAGCTCAGACAATTAAATCTCACCATAATGTAGGCGGACTGCCTGAAAATATGAAACTGGATTTAATTGAGCCTTTAAATACTTTGTTCAAAGACGAAGTCCGTGAAGTAGGTGCCGAACTGGGACTGCCGGACGAGATCGTGTGGCGCCAGCCGTTCCCGGGTCCAGGTCTTGGTATTCGTGTTCTTGGTGAAATTACGGATGAAAAGCTTGAAATTGTTCGTGAATCAGACGCCATTCTTCGCGATGAAATTAAAAAAGCAGGTCTCGACCGTGAAATCTGGCAGTATTTCACTGCTCTTCCTGACATGAGAAGTGTGGGTGTCATGGGAGATGAACGGACGTATGATTACACCGTCGGCATACGTGCTGTAACCTCTATTGACGGGATGACATCTGACTGGGCACGCATCCCTTATGACGTGCTTGAAGTGATTTCGACCCGTATTGTCAATGAAGTTAAACACGTTAACCGCGTAGTGTATGATATTACCTCTAAGCCGCCAAGCACAATCGAGTGGGAGTAAGAACACTCGTATTAGGAGATGGCAGGAGGCGCTTTTTGGAAAAGCCGAATAAAATTTTGTGAGTGAAAATTAATATTCGTGTTTCGCTTGACAATAGATTGATAGGTTGCTAAACTAATTCCTGTGAAAAAGATATGTCGAATGTTCGTATAATTTCGGGGATAGGGCCCGACAGTTTCTACCGAGCTGCCGTAAATAGCTCGACTACGAACGATGAAGACAGGATTAGTTTCAGCCCAGCATGAAAAGTTTCTTTTCTGCGGTTTGTCCTGCACCGTCGTCTCGTAAATGAAACGTTAAGCTCTGATTCCCACTCCGGGAATCAGAGCTTTTTTTGTTTAGGGGGTCAGACCCCCCATTTATTGGAATTCACTTTGAAAGGGAGTTAAAGAGATGGAGCGTTATTTTCGTTTTGATGAGTTAGGGACTAATTATAACCGCGAGATCATGGGGGGGGTCACAACCTTTCTTGCTATGGCGTATATTCTCTTTGTCAATCCGTCGATCCTGGCTGGGGCCGGTATGGATGAAGGGGCTGTTTATGTAGCCACCGCGTTAGCTGCTGCCCTCGGGACAATGATCATGGGAATAGTCGCACGTTACCCGATTGCGCTTGCTCCGGGAATGGGGCTGAATGCCTTTTTTACTTATTCTGTCGTATTAGGAATGGGTATTCCTTGGGAAACGGCGCTTCTTGGTGTATTTATGTCAGGTATTATTTTTATTATTATTACTGTTGTAGGAATTCGTGAGTTTATTATTAATGCTATACCGGCAGAGCTAAAGTACGCGGCAGGAGCCGGGATTGGTTTGTTTATTGCCTTCATCGGCCTGCAGAACGCGGAAATTATTGTGATGTCCGAAGCCACTCTCGTTGAAATTGGTGATTTAGGAGCGCCGGCTACACTGCTCGCTGTCTTCGGGATTATTATTACTGTTGTCTTAATGAGTCTTGGCCTTAAAGGCGGGATTTTTTACGGGATGGTCCTGACTGCTGTTGCAGGTATGCTGTTTAACGTAATTCCTGTTCCTTCCCAGGTGATCGGAGCCGTGCCAAGTCTTGCTCCAACGTTCGGTGCAGCATTTGCGCCATTTGGGGAAATGGGTCTTGGCGAGATTTTTACCCTCCAGTTAATTATTGTTATTTTAACGTTCTTGTTTGTTGATTTCTTTGATACCGCCGGAACTTTATACGCAGTTGCCAACCAGGCAGGGTTCGTAAAAGAGGATAAACTGCCTCGTGCACAGCGTGCCTTGCTTGCTGATTCATCTGCAACGTCAATCGGAGCTGTGCTCGGTACTTCTACCACTACAGCCTATATTGAGTCGACGTCAGGGATTGCAGCGGGCGCACGTACAGGTTTTGCTTCAATCGTCACAGGTGTGCTGTTCCTGATTGCGCTGCTCTTTTCGCCGCTTCTCGTCGTCGTAACAGCAGCGGTAACTGCTCCGGCTCTTGTGGTAGTCGGCGTGTTAATGGCAGGAGCATTAGCCAACATCGACTGGAAAAAATTTGAGATTGCCGTTCCTGCATTTTTCACAGTGATTGCCATGCCTTTAACTTACAGCATTGCAACAGGGATTGCACTCGGTTTCTTAATGTATCCGATCACAATGGTCTGTAAAGGCCGGGCGAAAGAAGTTCACCCGATTATGTACGTCCTGTTTATCGTTTTCATATTATACTTTGTTTATTTAGGAGAATAATTAAAGTGCCGCGTCTTCTTTTCAAAGAAGCGCGGCATTTCGTTTATTTAAAAGGTGATGTTTATTCCCCCGGACTAAAAAGGGAAAGAATAATATATTGAACAGGCAGCGTCGAAGGAGTGTAAAAGATGTCATGGAAAAAGATTAAACCTGAGTTTTTCGATCAGCCAACATTGGAGCTGGCCAGAAATCTGCTCGGAAAAATACTTGTAAAAGAAACAGAAGAAGGAACAGCTGCGGGGAAAATTGTAGAAACAGAAGCTTATAAAGGACCAGGTGACAGGGCGGCGCACAGTTTCGGGAACCGGAGAACAGCAAGAACAGAAGTCATGTTCGGGCCGTCCGGTTTTACTTATACTTACGTGATGCATACGCATTGTCTTGTGAATGTGGTAAGCGGAGGCGACTTAAACCCGGAAGCTGTTTTAATCAGAGCGGTAGAACCAGTAGAAGGACTTGAACTCATGCGCCGGCGGCGGCCAAAAGCCCGGAAAACTGTAGATTTGACTAACGGACCGGGAAAACTGACGAAAGCGTTAGGGATTGTCAAAGCGGATTACGGACGTCCGCTCCATGAGCCGCCTTTGTACATTGCAGAAGGCAGGGCGGCCGAGGAAATTAAAACAGGCCCGCGGATCGGCATAGATAACAGCGGGGAAGCAAGAGAGTACCTCTGGAGGTTCTGGGAAGCAGGGAACCCGTTCGTATCCCGTTTCCGAAAAGGGATCGACTGACTGAAAATCCAATTCCACGAAACTGCAGGCTGAGTTGAATTTAGCTGAAGACAAGCCCCTGGGCAAGCGTCCACCTGGCGGACTGAAATCCATACTTTTAACAAAAAGAACATCCGGACAATTTCAAAGATATTGTTCGGATTTCTTTAAGGCCACTGCTCTTGTAGTGTGAGAGGGGAGCCGGGAAAGGAAGCGTATGGCCGTTCATCAGCCGGCGCCTGTCCCGGAATCCCCCTTAAAGAAATTACTCAGCACCGGCCTCTTCAGGAATAAAGACCACCCTGTTCATATCATTTCTTTCTGCTTTATCATAAATCATCGGGTAATACCCGCCTTCTACCCATGTATCAATCTGATCATCGTAATGGGGCGACCGCCACTGGCCTGACTGGCCGGGAACCATCACATCGAAGAAACCATTTACTGAAGAAAGGTCGCCTATGAACCGCCATCCGGCAGCATGGTTGGTGATGCCGGTTTCCGTGTCATAGCCCATCGCCCCAGGCGTAGCACCGCTTCCGCCTGTCTCCCATGAGCCGAGGTTAAAAAACAATTGAAGCGGCCAGACAGACCCTAAAGGATGATCAAATTCGAGCTGATGCCGCTCCCCCCATGCCCAGCTGCCAGGCTGGTTCCCCTGCAGTTCTTTAGCCATCTCTACAGCTTCGTAAAAAGTTTCCCGCGCAGCTTTAGGAAACGGGACGTGCCAGTCCTCTTCTAAAAAGCCAAATATAAGACTGTCTTCATGCTGTGCTGCTTCCGTAATCACCCGGTGGATTGTCAGGCTGTTAGACAGCTCTATATCCAGATAACGGTGAAAGAGATGTTGGGGCAAGGAAGAGTACCACAATTGCCAGACAAGAGCTTCCGGGCTGTCTGTACTTTCAATGAAATCCCAGTCTTTTAATAGTTCCAGCGTTTCAAGTTCGGTCTCGCTGAGCGGACCCAGTTCTTTCCCTTCCAGATTTTCTGCAGAATGTGAGGAGGGATCCCAGGTTTCTACGGCTTCCACAAGCAATGGAAGAAGGTCACGTGCCTGCGTATTTTTAAAATCCGACTGCATTTTTCCCATATCCTCAAGGGTGAATGGTTTTCCGGAAGCCAGCTGTTCCTCAATTATTTCGGTCAGTCTTACTGCTCTGTAGGGATAGAAGCTCCGCCCAATATCATACTCGTAATCTTCTCCTGCCGGCTTGTTGTTTGCGGTAACTATATAACCGCTGTCGGGGTTCATGATTTCCGGAAGGTCTTCAGCTGGAATAAAGCCGTCCCACTGATAGTCAGGATCCCAGCCCGGGACTGGAAAACGGCCGTCGGACTGTGGCCTGACAGGTATGAGCGCCTGTCCGCGGAAACCGATATTCCCATCCGTGTCTGCAAATACCCAGCTTAAGCCGGGAGTGACAAACCCGTCCAGGCCATCCATAAATTCATTGGCGTCCGTTGACCGGTTCAGCCGGAGAATGCCGTTAAGTTCCCCGCCTGGCTCCATTCCGCTCCATCGCAAAGAAAATGCCTGATACGGGCCATCTTCAGTGACTTTATTCATAATCGGCCCATTCCGGGTAACTTCGACCCTGTGAATATAAGGGCGGTCCTTACCGTCAATATAAATTTCTTCCTCAATCAGTTCAGCTTCCTCCCATTCGCTGTCAAACAAGTACTCATTTGGATTTTCAGGATTGACCTGTTCAAGAAAGATATCCTCATAATCTGCTGCCAGCGAGGTCACACCCCAGCTGACATGGCCGTTATGTCCAAGGACAACTCCCGGGATGCCCGGAACCGTTACGCCAATGGAATGAAAGTCATCTTCCAGTTCCAGGTGTGTCTGATACCAGACACTTGGAATGGCAAGTCCTAAATGAGGGTCATCAGCGATAAGAGGATAACCCGAGTCTGTATACTCTCCGCTGATTGCCCAGTTGTTGCTCCCGTTCCACTCATCAGGAGCAAACGCTGTGATTTTATTAAAGTCTTCAGGCTTAAACACCGGTTCATTAGCCAGAGGAGCATAAGCCGAGAGGGCAGCGTCTATTCGATTTTTCCGGGCTGAACCTCCGCTTTCTCCGTCAATAACAGGGAAATCATCGCTGATATGGTATTCGGGAAAAAGATGTACGGCCTCTTCACCAAACATTTTAACGAGCTGATAGTTCTCAAGTTCCTGGCGGAAATTCCCTGTAAGGGTATATCCCATATATTTAACAGCTATTGCCGTGTCTTCCGCTGTCCAAGGTTCCGGTTTATAGTCCAGTATACGGAACTCGAGCGGCTGTTCATTATTTTCAAATGCCTCATTGATATATGCGTTAACCCCTGAAGCAAAGGCATCCACCATTGACGCCGTTTCACTGTTGAACTCAGCGATCAGGCCATCGGCGGAGCGGTGCATCCCGTATGTTCGGAAGAATTTATCACTGTCGAGAGCCGCTTCCCCGACAACTTCAGCTAACCGGCCGCCGGCCAGACGGCGTGTCATATCCATTTGAAAAAGGCGGTCCTGGGCCATGACATACCCCTGGGTAAAAAATAAATCTTCCATTTTCCCTGCTTTGATTTGTGCCACGCCCCTGTCGTCCCTGATGACTTTCACTTCAGCCGACACGGGTGCCTGCACGACAGCTCCATCGAGGTCCGGATGGCTCTTTGATATAAACCACTGGGCAAACACTAACCCTGTAACGATCAGGACAGCCAGTGCCGCCACAATGACTGTGATCACCTTGCCCTTTTTATTATGGAAAAAACGCGTTTTTCCTTCCCCTGTCATTGGTTCTGTTCTCACTTGTTATCCCCCCTGTTCATCTTTCTGTATAGCTCTGTTAATTTTATAAATTAAGACAAGCTCTCGGGTAAGCCTTCGCCGAAAGTGAATCTGCAAAATAGCTTTTTTGTCAGTAATATGCGAATGCAACCCAAATCAACGGTTCTTCCTGCTACTAAAAATACGATGCCTAGTAAGTAAAATATTACCATAAATAAGCTTTTATGAAGGCAGTAAAATTTTGAAGTTTCAGATATCTTCCTTTAGTGAAAATAAAAAGCATGATAACATAGCGAATGTGACATCCTAAAGGAAACATATACCACGAGATAATTAAGGAGGGCTTCCTTTGCCAGCAATTGTTTCAGTAAGTACTGAGATTCCTCCGTACCGTATGAGCCAGCAGGAAACTAAAGAACTCGTTTATAATCTTTTTTCATCTTCTTATCCGCAAATTGACCGGCTGATCAAAGTATTCGACCATAGTGAAATAAGAGAACGCCAATTTATGGGGCCAAAAGAGTGGTATTTGGAACCGCATACCTTTTCCGAGAAGAACAGTTTATATGTGGAAGCAGCTGTTGAACTGGGAACTAAGGCGGTTCAAAAAAGTGTACAGGAAGCATCGACGTATATTGACTGCAGCCTGGAAGACATTGATGCTTTTATTTTTGTCTCCAGTTCAGGCATTTCCACGCCAACCATTGATGCAAAAATAATGAACAAGCTGTCGTTTTCTCCCCACATTAAACGTCTTCCTTTATGGGGGCTTGGCTGTGCTGGCGGAGCGGCAGGGCTGAGCCGGGCGTACGACTATTGTGCTGCTTTTCCGGAAGCAAAAGTGCTTGTTCTCTGCATTGAGTTTTGCAGTCTGACTTTTGCTAGAGATGACCGTTCAAAAAGTAACCTTGTAGGGACATCCTTGTTCGGTGACGGCGTGGCCTGTGCTCTTGTGGCAGGTGATCAGGCTGTAAGTAAAAGCCGATTCAGTTTTCCTTTCATTTCAGGTACCCAGTCCACACATATGCCTGATTCGGAAGATATTATGGGCTGGGATCTGCAGGATGACGGGCTGCACGTTATTTTTTCCCGGGATATCCCGCATGTCATAGAAAACTGGCTGAAGCCGAACGTCACAACCTTTTTGTCAAAAATGTCAGTTGATTTGGAAGAAATAACTGCCTTTGTTGCCCATCCGGGCGGTAAAAAAGTTCTTCAGGCTTATGAACAGGCGTTAAACTTCAAAGAATCCATGACTGACATACCTCGAAAAATTCTGAAAGACCATGGCAATATGTCATCGCCTACTGTTTTGTATGTGCTTAAGGAATTTTTAAAAGACAAAAGGAGCGAAGGGGAAAAGGGCCTGGTAGCTGCACTAGGACCAGGATTCTGCTCTGAAATACTGCTGCTGGAATGGAGGGAAGCCGGATGACGCTTTTCTGGGTTGTTTGGATCGCAGTCATCGTGCAGAGACTCGTCGAACTCATCTACGCCAAAAGAAATGAGCGGTGGATGAGAGCGAGGGGGGCGGTTGAGCATGGGCGGAGCCATTATAAATGGATCGTCCTTGTCCACGGAGGCTTCTTCGCCGCTCTGCTTCTGGAATGGCTGACAGGAGCAGGAGCACTGCATCCTTTCTGGCCTGTATTTCTTGCGCTGTTTATTGTCGTTCAAGGAATGAGAATCTGGGTTCTCCAGTCTCTCGGGAGGTTCTGGAATACTAAAATTCTCGTAATCCCCGGAGAAAAACGGGTTGAAAAAGGGGCGTACGGAAAAATACGTCACCCGAACTATATTATCGTTACACTGGAACTGATCATCATGCCGCTAATCTTTCAGGCATACATTACTTTACTCGTGTTCACCCTCTTAAACGCCTTTATCCTTCTATACATCCGCATCCCCGCGGAAGAAAAAGCCCTGGGAATTACTGGGGGGTCTGACCCCGTCAACACAGATTAATAAAAGGTCAAAAAAGGTCAAGGAAATCCTTGACCTTTTTTGACGTTCCGTCTATACTGGAAATAACTAATAGTCAAATATAGTCAAAGTCAAAAATAATTAAAAGGAGGCGTTTATAAAATGAAATGTCAGCAATGTCAGGAGAGAGAGGCGACAATCTTTTGGCGCGTCAATGTAAACGGACAGGAACAGTCCGCTCAGCTTTGCTCAGTCTGTTATGAAGCATTAAGCAGGCAGGCAAACAAAACATCTCAAAACAATCCTTCGTTTCAGTCTTTTTCACAGGGGCAGAACGAGGGGCAGGCAGGCTCATGCTCCATTCAGCAGCCGCAGAAAGATCAAAAGGAAAGCATCCTGGAGACTTACGGCAGGGATTTGACCGCCCAGGCTAAAAAAGGGTTAATCGACCCGGTTATTGGCCGGGAAAAGGAAATTAACCAAGTAGCAGAAATTCTTAACCGGAGAAACAAAAATAACCCTGTTTTAACCGGTGAACCGGGAGTAGGAAAAACAGCGATCGCGGAAGGGCTGGCTATTAAAATTAATGAAGGAGAGGTGCCGGCAAAGCTGCAAGGCAAAAAGCTCATTTCCCTTGATGTGGCTTCTCTATTGTCAGGCACGAGCTACCGCGGCCAGTTTGAGGAAAAAATGAAACAGCTCGTAAGCGAGCTTGAGGAAGACCCGGATATTATTTTGTTTATCGATGAAATCCACCAACTGGTGGGAGCCGGGAAAACAGAAGGCTCAACGGATGCAGGAAATATTCTAAAACCGGCGCTTGCCGGAGGCCAGATTCAGGTCATCGGTGCCACAACGTATAAGGAATACCGCATTATCGAAAAAGATTCAGCGCTGGAGCGCCGTTTTGAACCGGTAGATGTGAAAGAACCTAAAGTAGAAGACATGGTGGCAATTTTAAAAGGGCTCGCGCCCAAATACGAAGCTTATCACGGGGTCACTTACCCTGAAGAAGTGCTTGAGGCGTGTGCCCGGCTGTCCCACAGGTATATCCAGGACCGCAGGCTGCCGGATAAAGCGATTGATTTAATGGATATCGCCGGAGCCAAAATCAATTTACGGGAAGGCACAGGAAATAAAGACGAACTTGAAGCCCGGCTTAAGACAATTGAAAAGGAAAAGCAGGAGGCTGCTGAAAAAGAAAATTACGAGAAGGCAGCCAAACTCCGCCAGGAAGAACTGCAGCTTCAGGAAAAACTTGAAAAAGCAGCTGATACTGATCTTGTCGTTCACGTATCGGACATCCAGGAAATCATTGAACAGAAAACCGGTATTCCTGTTCAAAAGCTTGAGCAGGCTGAACAGGAAAAGCTTCAGAATCTCCAGCAAAACCTCGAAGAACGCGTGGTTGGACAAAAAGAAGCAGTCTCCGCGGTCGCTAAAGCAGTCCGCCGCGGAAGGGCAGGTTTCCGAAGAGAAGGGCGCCCGATGGCCTCTTTTATGTTCCACGGCCAGACAGGTGTCGGAAAAACAGAGTTGACCCGGGCACTTGCAGAAGAGTTATTCGGAGACAGAGAGGCAATGGTTCGGCTCGATATGAGTGAATTTATGGAAAAGCACAGTGTGTCCAAACTTATCGGGTCTCCACCGGGGTATGTGGGGCACGAAGAAGCAGGGCAATTAACAGAACAGGTTCGCCGGCGCCCGTACTCCATTCTTCTGCTTGATGAAATGGAAAAAGCCCATCCGGATGTCCAGCACATGTTCCTGCAGGTACTGGAAGATGGGAGACTCACCGACAGCCAGGGGCGTACAGTGAGCTTTAAAGAGACGATTCTGGTAATGACTACAAATGCTAAGCCGCTGGAAGCTTACTTTAAACCGGAATTCATGAACCGGATTGACCGGGTCGTCGAGTTCGATGCACTCGGCAAAGAAGACCTGATTGCGATCACCAGGCTAATGCTTAAAGAAGTCACTGAGCACAGCAAGGAGCAGGGAATTGAATTAACAGTGACAGAGGCAGCGGTTGAAAAATTAGCAGAACTGGGCCATGATCCGAAATACGGAGCCCGGCCGCTCCGCCGGACAATTCAGGAACAAGTGGAAGACAAGATTGTTGACCTGATCATGGACAGCGAAGATATCAGCAGCTGTAAAGTGGATATAAAGGACAGCGCCATTCATGTTACTGCTGTAAATTAAATAGGAAAAGACTTTCCAGATCCCTCATAAAGCTCGCAATTGAGCCTTATGAGGGCTTTTTTTTGCTTTTCTCAGCACTGGCTGCAGCATGTCATGCAATAACTAGGAGTTGGAAGTTGTCATTTTTTAGCATTATTTTTGGAAAAAATTTGATATCTATTTTTACAAAAAGAAATTAAAATAGCAGGAAACGGACGTTAAATGAAGATAACGATCTGTTTATTATATATAAACTTATTAAAAGGTGTTATACAGCTTTTTATGCCTTATAATGCTTTTTTCAGGAGGATGGGCGGATGCTTCAGACGATCTTAAATCAGGTCCTTGGAATGATTGGTATTATTCTTATTATCAATATTGTTTATGTCACACTTTTTACCGTAAGAATGATTTTGACACTGAAAGGTCAGCGGTATGCGGCGGCCCTGACGAGCATAGTTGAAATAATCATTTACATCATCGGCCTTGGCATCGTCCTGGACAATCTTGACAGGGTGGAAAATATTATTGCATACGCTGTCGGTTACGCCATAGGAGTACTGGTAGGTATGAAGATTGAAGAAAAACTGGCATTAGGGTATATTACAGTTAATGTGATAACGAAAGAATATGAACCAGATATTCCGAACCGTCTTCGTGACGAAGGGTATGGCGTCACTAACTGGGTCGCATACGGACGGGAAGGCGAACGGCTGATGATGGAAATACTGACATCCCGCCGTTCGGAAGGGAAGCTTTATCAAAAGGTAAAGGCACTCGATCCGAACGCTTTTATTATCTCCCATGATACGAAAGCATTTTTTGGAGGCTTCTGGCTAAAAGGAGTGAAACGTTAGTTTTATGGCAGCAAAAAAGAAGAAACAACGCTTTTATGTAGAAGAAAATGAAACAATCGATGACTGCCTGTCGCGAATGGTAAAAGAAGGCTACATGCCGGTTCGACGGATGGAAGAACCGGTATTAAAGGAAGTAAAGCGCAATGGAAAAATGGACGTGGAAGTCGCCCGGCAGCGCATCGTCTTTGAAGGAAAACCTGTGGAATAGGGAAAGGCAGCCCTTCGGGGAGCTGATGCGGTTGTTTTTAAGGAAAATCTCCTTATTTATGTGTGGAATTAGTGGTTATGATAGTGTTTATGTGAAACCCCGGCCATGGAGGCGCGGGGTTTTATTAAATGAGGGGGAATAGTTGAGCCCTATCAGCGGAAAACTGGGTTCAATCAGCGAAAAATCGATTCTATCAGCGAAAATCCGATTTAATCAGCGAAACCATCCCCCAATCGGCCAACCACTCCATTTCTTCCTTCAAATAAGGAATGTCCCTCCTCAAAAAACACATACCCGCTCCAAATTCCGAACGATCATCAGTTAAAAATAGTAATTGTTCGAAATTAGGTTGACTCACTAGCCGGCTGTTGGTATGATTAAACCACCAACAAAATGACATTGCCTCATATAATATCAGGGATACGGCCTGAAAGTTTCTACCTGCTGACCGTAAATCGGCGGACTATGAGGGAGATGGACACAAATGTACGTGATAAGAGGACAGATGCCCGCAGAATGCAAACGAACTGGCTGGCACTGGACTCCTGCTGTGATGCGCACTTTTTATTGTGCGGTCATCTGACATTGTACAATCATCCCAGACGTGTCTTATTGTCCCTCACTCTCATGAATGGACAATAAGATGCGTTTTTTTCATATATAAATAGATTCGGAGGTACTTATATGACTGTAAAAGTAGGCGTTATCATGGGATCCACATCTGATTGGGAGACAATGAAACATACGGTAGAAACGTTAAAGGAGCTTGGTGTACCGCTGGAGACCAAAGTAGTTTCGGCCCACCGTACACCTGATCTTATGTTTGAGTACGCGGAAACAGCGAGAGAGCGGGGACTCGAAGTCATCATCGCAGGAGCGGGCGGGGCAGCTCACCTGCCGGGAATGGTAGCAGCAAAAACAACGATTCCTGTGATCGGTGTGCCGGTTCAGTCTAAAGCCCTCTCAGGAATGGATTCCCTTCTGTCGATTGTCCAGATGCCGGCAGGCGTTCCGGTGGCCACGGTAGCTATAGGGAAAGCAGGCGCCATTAATGCGGCTCTTCTCGCTACCCAGCAGCTGGCCGTCCATGACGCGAAACTGCAGGAGAACCTTGAATTAAGGCGGGAAAAAAAGCGCCATGAAGTCACACAGCAAGGAGAGTTAATATGAGAAGCGACTGGATTGAACCAGGAAAAACGATCGGAATTCTCGGCGGCGGCCAGCTTGGCCGTATGATGGCTCTGTCTGCCAGAGAAATGGGCTACCGTATTGCTGTCCTTGAGCCGGCACCTGATTCACCATGCGGCCAGGTCGCTGACGAACAGGTAGAAGCAGCCTATGACGACTTAAAAGGCGCTGAAAAGCTGGCACAGATTTGTGACGTGCTTACTTATGAATTTGAAAATATTGATTCTGAAACAGCCACATGGCTGGAACAGCAAATGTATTTGCCCCAGGGGAGCGACCTTCTCGCCATTGCCCAGGACCGGTCCCATGAGAAAAAGGCGATCCGTTCCTTTAATGTGCCGGTGGTGCCTTACAGGGAAGTTGAAACAGTCAGTGAACTAAAAGAAGCAGCTGGTTCATTAGGTTTTCCTGTCGTTTTGAAAACGACGCGGGGCGGTTACGACGGTAAAGGCCAGAAAGTCATCCGCACGGAAGAAGGTTTGTCTGAGGCGTGGGACGAGCTGGATGGCAAAGGGCCGTTTGTCCTGGAAGCGTGGATTCCGTTTGAAAAAGAAATCTCTGTCATCGTAACCCGCAGCACTAAAGGAGAAATGACAACATTTCCAGTCGCAGAAAACATTCATGTCAATAACATTCTTCACAAGTCCATTGTGCCAGCCCGGATTTCTGCTGAAGTGGAGGAAGAAGCGACGCAAATCGCTACCCGTCTGGCCGAATCGTTTAATCTCATCGGCACTTTGGCCGTTGAAATGTTTGTCGCTGAAAATGGGAAAATTTATGTCAATGAACTGGCGCCAAGGCCACATAATTCGGGCCACTATACGATTAACGCGTGTGAAACATCCCAGTTTCAGCAGCATATCCGTGCTGTCTGCGGCTGGCCGCTTGGAAAAACTGATTTACTGAAACCGGTCATCATGGTTAATATATTAGGGGAACACGTCCCGGATGTTGTGAACGGTCTGACTGGCCTTCCGGACGGGCACCTGCATCTCTACGGAAAAAAAGAAGCGCGTCCCGGCCGTAAAATGGGTCACATTAACTTTTTAACAAATAATCTTGAAGAAACACTTAAAAAGATCGACCAGTCACACATCTGGAAAAAGGATTAATACTTAGGAGGCATTTGGATGATTGAACGTTATACGCGCCCTGAAATGGGTGCCATCTGGACTGAAAACAACCGCTTCCAAGCATGGCTTGAAGTGGAAATTCTCGCCTGTGAAGCATGGGCGGAACTGGGAGACATCCCTAAAGCGGACGTGGAGAAAATCCGTGAAAACGCGGCATTCGATGTGGAGAGAATACATGAAATTGAAGCTGAGACCCGGCACGATGTTGTGGCATTTACACGCGCTGTATCTGAGTCGCTCGGGGAAGAGCGGAAATGGGTGCACTACGGGCTTACGTCCACTGACGTTGTGGATACCGCGCTCTCTTACTTATTGAAGCAGGCGAATGAGATTCTGGAAAAAGACATTCTTAACTTTATCGATATCTTAAAAGACAAAGCGGTTGAGCATAAATCGACTGTCATGATGGGGCGGACACACGGCGTTCATGCTGAGCCGACCACATTCGGGTTAAAGCTGGCCCTCTGGTATGAAGAAATGAACCGTAACCTGGAGCGTTTCCGTCAGGCTGCTGAAACAGTACGGGTAGGAAAGCTATCTGGGGCCGTGGGTACGTATGCGAATATTGATCCATCAGTTGAAAAGCATGTCTGTGAAGGACTTGGCCTTGAAGCGTCACCGATTTCCACCCAGACCCTTCAGCGTGACCGGCACGCTCATTATGTTGCGACGCTTTCGTTAATTGCCTCGTCCATTGAGAAAATGGCTGTTGAAATCCGCGGTCTCCAAAAGAGCGAGACACGCGAAGTGGAAGAATTTTTTGCAAAGGGGCAGAAAGGATCTTCTGCGATGCCTCATAAACGAAATCCGATCGGATCGGAGAATATGACAGGGCTTGCCAGAGTACTTCGCGGCCACGTCATGACAGCCTATGAAAATGTGGCTCTCTGGCATGAACGGGATATCTCCCATTCATCAGCGGAACGGATTATTCTTCCTGATGCGACGATTGCCCTGAATTATATGCTGAACAGATTCGGCAATATCGTGAAAAATTTAACGGTGTTCCCTGATAATATGAAACGCAACATGTCCAGAACTTACGGACTTATTTACTCCCAGCGGGTGTTATTGTCATTGATTGACAAAGGTATGGCCCGTGAAGAGGCATACGATCTTGTGCAGCCGAAAGCAATGGAAGCCTGGGAAAGAGCGGTTCAGTTCAGAAGCCTGGTTGAAGAAGACGAGCGCATTACAGCTCATCTATCGTCAGAAGAACTGGACGACTGCTTTGATTATCAGCACCATTTAAAACATGTCGATACGATTTTCGAACGGTTAGGGTTAAATTAAATAAACAGCGGTGCCTGCCATCCGGCAGGTACTGCTGAAAAATGGTGCGATCTGCACCTTCAGAATAAAGAAAATTGCCAATTTTCAAATACACAGGAGGCGTTTCACCGTGGAAAAGAAAGCATGTTTATATGAAGGAAAAGCGAAACGCATTTATGAAACGGACAAACCCGGCGTGCTTTGGGTGGCGTACAAAGATGATGCGACAGCATTTAACGGAGAAAAGAAAGATGTCTTAAAAGGAAAAGGGCGCCTGAACAACGAGATCAGTTCTCTGATTTTTTCTTCGCTGGCTAAAAAAGGAATTAAAAGCCATTTTATCGAGCGTCTGTCGGAGACTGAACAGCTGATCCGCAAAGTGACGATCATTCCTGTAGAAGTGGTAGTCAGAAACGTGGCTGCGGGCAGTCTTGTCAAGCGTCTCGGATTCCAAAGAGGGCAGGCTTTTGACAAGCCGATTGTGGAGTTTTACTACAAAGACGATGAGCTGGGCGACCCTCTTATGAATGAGGAACACATTCAGGCGTTAAAGCTCGCCTCAGAAGACGAAGTGCAGTCGATGAAAGAGAAAGCATTGGCTGTCAATGAACAGCTGATTGATATTTTTAATAGCATCGACGTTCAGCTGATCGACTTTAAACTTGAATTCGGACGCGATGCGTCAGGCAATGTGCTGCTGGCCGACGAGATTTCTCCGGATACGTGCCGGCTTTGGGACAAAAAAACAGGTGAATCATTTGATAAAGATTTATTCCGTTTCCAGCAAGGCAATTTGCAGGAGGGCTATGAAACTATTTTTTCGAGACTAGGGGGACAAACACAATGATGTATGAAGTTAAAGTTTATGTAACGTTAAAAGAAGGGGTTCTGGATCCTCAAGGTTCAGCCGTAAAAAATTCACTCCATCACCTTGGCTATGAAGGGGTGGAAGAGGTCAGAATAGGGAAAGTCATGACTCTCCGCATTGAGGCGGAAGAAGACACGATCGATGCGCAAGTAAAAGAGATGTGCGATAAACTTCTTGCTAATCCAGTCATTGAAGATTACACCTATGAAACAGAGGAGGTTGTCTCTTCATGAAGTTTGCAGTCATCGTATTTCCGGGCTCCAACTGTGATTTAGATATGTACCATGCGGTTAAAGATGAACTCGGTGAAGAAGCGGCATACGTCTGGCACGACGAAACGAGTCTGGAAGGATTTGACGCGGTACTGCTTCCTGGAGGGTTCTCTTATGGTGATTATCTCCGCTCAGGAGCGATTGCCCGTTTTTCTCCAATCATGAAAGCTGTTGAAAAAGCGGCAGCGGAAGGAAAGCCGGTTCTCGGTGTGTGCAACGGTTTCCAGGTGCTGCTTGAAGCAGGCCTCCTGCCGGGAGCAATGCGCCGGAACGCCAAACTGACATTTATCTGTAAACAGACGGAGCTGGAAATTAAAAATAAATCCACCATGTTTACAACAGGCTATGCAGATGAGGAAACGATCACTATACCGGTAGCTCACGGGGATGGCAATTATTATTGTGATGAAGCCACCCTTAAGACGCTTAAGGACAACAACCAGATTGTGTTTACTTATAAAGATGATATAAACGGGTCAGTCGCCAATATTGCCGGCATTACGAATGAAAACGGAAATGTACTGGGCATGATGCCGCATCCCGAGCGGGCGGTGGATGATTTACTCGGATCCGCAGACGGCTTAAAACTATTTCAATCGATCGTTAAGTATTGGAGGGAACAGCATGCAATTACTTCATGAACCGTCGCCCCAGATGATTAAAGATGAGAAAGTGTACCGGGAGATGGGTGTCAGCGATAAAGAATTTCAAATGATAGAAGACATTCTCGGCAGGCTGCCGAACTATACCGAGCTGGGGCTGTTCTCTGTTATGTGGTCAGAACATTGCAGCTATAAAAATTCCAAAGTGCTTCTGAAAAAGTTCCCTGTCACAGGAGACAAAGTCCTGCAGGGGCCTGGTGAAGGAGCCGGAATCATAGATATCGGCGATGAGCAGGCAGTCGTTTTTAAGATTGAAAGCCATAACCATCCGTCGGCAATAGAACCTTATGAAGGAGCGGCGACCGGGGTAGGCGGCATTATCCGTGATGTCTTCTCCATGGGCGCGAGGCCTGTTGCTTTACTGAATTCCCTCCGCTTCGGCGAACTTAAAAATCCGCGCGTGAAATATATTTTTGAAGGCGTCGTATCAGGCATTGCAGGTTACGGAAACTGTATCGGTATTCCGACTGTCGGAGGCGAAGTGCAGTTTGACCCTTGCTATGAAGGGAATCCCCTCGTAAACGCAATGTGTGTCGGCCTTATTGACCATAAAGATATTCAGAAAGGCCAGGCGAAAGGCGTCGGTAACCCGGTTATATACGTTGGAGCAAGTACAGGCAGGGACGGGATCCACGGAGCGACATTCGCGTCCGAGGAACTGAGCGAAGAGTCCGAATCAAAGCGGCCGGCCGTTCAGGTCGGAGATCCGTTTATGGAAAAACTTCTTGTAGAAGCATGCCTTGAAGCAACGAAACATCCGAAACTTGTAGGCATTCAGGATATGGGAGCAGCCGGTCTGACATCTTCTTCGGCAGAAATGGCGAGTAAAGCAGGCTCAGGAATTGAAATGAACCTTGATGCCGTTCCCCAGCGTGAGAAAGCGATGACGCCTTATGAAATGATGCTTTCTGAATCACAGGAGCGCATGCTTCTTGTAGTTGAGAAAGGGAGCGAGCAGGAATTCATCAGCCTGTTTGAAAAGTGGGGCCTTATGGCAAAGGTTGTTGGACAAGTAACAGATGACCACCGACTAAAACTGATCCACCAAGGAGACACAGTGGCCGATGTCCCTGTTGACGCGTTGGCTGAAGAAGCACCGGTCTACCATCAGCCGTCAAAAGAGCCGGCTTATTTCCAGGAATTCCAGAGCCAGGCGGACTACCGTCCGGAAGTGGCAGACTATGCCGGCACATTGAAAGACCTTCTCCGCCAGCCGACGATTGCCAGTAAAGAATGGGTTTATGAACAATACGATTATATGGTGAGAACGAACACGGTCGTCGCTCCTGGATCGGATGCGGCTGTGCTCAGAATCCGTGATACGAAGAAAGCTCTGGCTATGACGACAGACTGTAATTCCCGCTATATCTATCTCGACCCGTATGAGGGCGGAAAACTTGCCGTGGCAGAAGCAGCGAGAAACCTTGTTTGTTCCGGAGCAGAACCGTTAGGCGTCACCGACTGCCTCAATTACGGAAGCCCTGAAAAACCGGAAATCTTCTGGCAGCTTGAAAAATCAACCGATGGACTCAGCGAAGCGTGTGAAGCGCTCGCCACACCAGTCATCGGGGGAAATGTATCCTTATATAACGAAACAGCAAAAGGAGCGGTTTACCCGACTCCTGTTATCGGCATGGTCGGTCTCATCCATGAGCTGGACCATATTACGAAACAGTCTTTCCGCCAGGCGGGGGACATCATTTATCTGCTCGGTGAAGCGAAGCCGGAGTTTTCCGGAAGTGAGCTTCAGAAAATGACTGAAGGCAGGATTTTCGGTCCGTCCCCGGTTATTGATCTTGAAACGGAGAAGCAGCGCCAGCAGGACGTACTGAAAGCGATCCAGTCCGGCAGCGTACAGTCGGCCCACGATTTGTCAGAAGGCGGATTCCTTGTTGCGCTGGCTGAAAAGGCGTTTGGAACGCCGTTCGGTGCTGAGGTAACCATCCCGGACGCCGATGTGCTGTCTGCTTTCTTCAGTGAATCACCGTCACGCTATATTTTAACAGTGAAAAAAGAGAACAAGGCAGCGTTTGAGGCGCTTATTCCTGAAGCGCAAGCGATTGGTACGGTGACAGATGCTGCGGAGATTCGTGTGACAGATAAACAGGGTGCGGCCCTGATTAATGAACGCGTCCAGCCGTTGGAGGACGCTTGGAGAGGTGCCATTTCATGTTACCTGAAATCAAAGGATTAAATGAGGAGTGCGGCGTTTTCGGTGTGTGGGGGCATGAGGAGGCGTCCCATATTACGTATTACGGCCTTCACAGTTTGCAGCACCGCGGCCAGGAAGGTGCGGGGATCGTTGTTACCGACCGGGAAAAACTGAAAATCCATAAGGGGATGGGCCTGGTCAATGAGGTATTTAACCCGGACATTCTGGACGGGCTGACGGGGTCGGGAGCGATTGGCCACGTCCGTTACACGACAGCAGGGGGAAGCGACTTTATTAACTGCCAGCCGCTCCAGTTCAATTCGCAGACGGGCAGTCTTGCTCTTGCCCATAATGGAAATCTGGTTAATGCGTCAGCGCTGAAACGCCAGCTTGAATACCAGGGGAGCATTTTCCAAACCACGTCAGATACAGAGGTCATTGCCCATCTTATTAAGCGGAGTGGGTATCCGAGTATCAGAGATTCTGTGAAAAATGCGCTGACAATGGTGAAAGGGGCCTACGCCCTGGCTGTTCTTGTAGAAGATTTTATGATGGTGGCGCTTGATCCGAACGGGCTCCGTCCACTGTCAATCGGAAAGCTGGGCGACGCTTATGTCGTGTCCTCGGAAACGTGCGCCTTTGATATCGTCGGCGCCGAGTTTGTTAGAGAGGTACAGCCGGGTGAACTGATTACGATCGATGATGAGGGGCTCCATATTGAAGCTTTTTCCCCGTCAACGAAACGGACGATCTGCTCGATGGAGTATGTCTATTTTGCCCGTCCTGACAGCAACCTGGAAGAAATTAACGTTCATGCTGCCCGGAAAAATCTCGGCAAACAGCTGGCCATCGAGTCGCCGGTTGAGGCGGACGTGGTGACAGGAGTGCCGGATTCGAGTATTTCTGCCGCCATCGGTTTTGCAGAAGAGTCAGGGATTCCGTATGAGCTTGGACTCATAAAAAACAGGTATGTCGGAAGGACGTTCATCCAGCCCTCACAGGCGCTCCGTGAACAGGGAGTGAAAATGAAACTGTCTGCCGTCAGAGGGGTTGTGGAAGGTAAACGGGTCGTTATGATCGATGATTCGATTGTACGCGGGACGACAGCCCGCCGGATCGTCAAGCTGCTTCGTGAAGCAGGGGCAAAAGAAGTCCATGTGCGTATCAGTTCACCGCCGATCGTCAATCCGTGTTTTTACGGGATTGATACTTCGACGAAAGGCGAGTTGATCGCTTCGTCCAAGACTGAGCAGGAGATATGCGACGAAATGGGAGCTGACTCACTGTCTTATTTAAGTGTGGACGGTCTGATGACCGGGATTGGAAGACCGGCAGTCATGGAAAACTGCGGGCAGTGCCTTGCCTGTTTTACAGGCCAGTATCCGACTGAAATTTTTCCGGAAACAGATCATCCTTACGATAAAGTGTTAGGGGGCAAATAACGTGTCGAAAGCATATGAATCGGCTGGTGTAAATATCGAAGCAGGCTACGAAGGGGTCCGCCGTATGAAAAAGCATGTGGCATCCACAATGCGTCCGGAAGTCATAGGCGGACTGGGGGGCTTTGGAGGCTTGTTCGATTTATCCTTGCTGAACTTAAAAGAACCGGTGCTCGTTTCAGGAACGGACGGCGTCGGTACGAAGCTGATGATTGCCCAGGAGATAAATAAGCATGACACCATCGGGGTAGATGCAGTGGCTATGTGTGTCAATGACATCATTGTCCAGGGCGCGGCACCGTTATTTTTCCTCGATTATCTGGCACTCGGAAAAAATGATCCGGTTCAGGTGGAGCAGATTGTTTCAGGTGTGGCAGACGGCTGCAGGCAGTCAGGGTGTGCGCTTGTAGGCGGGGAAACGGCGGAAATGCCGGGGCTGTATGACGCCAATGAATATGATGTAGCCGGATTTGTCGTAGGCGCTGCAGAAAAGTCTGAATTATGGGGGCCGGAGCGGACAGCAGAAGGAGATGTGCTGATTGGCCTTCCTGCGAGCGGTGTCCACAGTAACGGCTTTTCATTAGTCAGGAAAATTGTCAATGACGCGGGTCTGTCATGGGCCGATAAAGATGAGCGGGGCCAGTCATTAGGGGAACTGTTCCTTACTCCTACGAGGATTTATGTCAAAGCATTAAAGCCTTTCGTAGGCGGAGAAGCAGTTCGGGCAGCCGCCCACATTACCGGCGGAGGCCTTGTGGAAAATGTGCCGCGTATGCTCGGAGACGGGCTCGGGGCTGATATCAGCCTGGACAGCTGGGATGTCCCTGGTGTTTTCAAATGGCTGAAAGAAAAAGGAAATCTCACTGATGAAGATATGCTCGCGACGTTTAATATGGGGATCGGCCTCGTCATGGCAGTAAAGAAATCAGACGTATCCGGGGTTATGGAAAGACTGAAAGCAGAAGGAGAGAAGCCGGTGACGATCGGGACTGTCGTTCAAGGTGAAGGTGTGCAGTTTAAAGGAGCGTTGAACATATGAAGATAGCAGTCTTTGCGTCAGGGAGCGGAAGTAATTTTCAGGCGATCCTTGACGCATGTACGAAAGGAAGCCTCGATGCCTCTGTGTCACTTCTCGTGTGCGATAAACCTGGGGCATTTGCTGAACAGCGGGCAGCCGCAGCAGGTATTCCGGTCTTCTCATTTTCGCCGAAAAACTTTGATGGGAAAGCGGCGTTTGAAGAAGCGATTTTAAAAGAACTCCGGGCCCGCGGCATTGAGCTTCTGGTACTGGCAGGTTATATGAGGCTGGTGGGAAGGACGCTGCTGAAAGAATATGAAGGGCGTATTATCAACATTCATCCCTCACTTCTTCCGGCATTTCCAGGACTTGATGCCATTGGCCAGGCGTTTGACGCCCGTGTTAAAATTTCCGGGGTCACGATCCATTTTGTGGATGAAGGAATGGATACAGGTCCTATTATTGCCCAGGAACCTGTTAGAATAGAAGAGACGGATACGAAAGAAGATGTGCAGCGGAAGATTCAGAAAGTAGAGCACGCTTTGTATCCAAAAACGATCCAGACTGTGATCGAAGAACGGCAGAGGAGTGTGAGATAAATTGAAGAAACGAGCATTAGTAAGTGTATCAGATAAGCAGGGCATCGTCCCGTTCATTGAAGAACTGGATGCCATGGGGGTTGAAGTGATTTCCACCGGGGGCACAAAACGGGCTCTTGAAGAAGCAGGCATCAGCGTGATCGGCATTGAAGAAGTCACCGGTTTTCCTGAAATGATGGATGGAAGGGTTAAAACTTTGCACCCGGCTATTCATGGAGGCCTTCTTGGCGTGAGGGAGAATGAGGAACATATGTCAGCCCTTAACGAGCAGGGCATCGGCCTGATCGATTTTGTGATCGTTAACTTATACCCGTTCCAGGCAACGGTTGAAAATCCGGATGCCACATTTGATGATGCTATCGAAAATATTGATATCGGCGGACCGTCAATGATCCGTTCAGCCGCTAAAAATCATCAGGACGTTGCTGTCATTGTAGATGCGGAAGATTACCCGGCCGTTCTGCAGGAGCTGAAAGATTTCGATGGTGAACTGACTGTTGAACGGAAACGTAAGCTGGCAGCTAAAGCGTTTCGTCACACAGCTGCTTACGACGCCTTGATAGGAGAGTATCTAACGAAGCATACAGGGGAAGATGCTCCGGAAAAGCTGACTGTTACATACAACCGGAAGCAGATGCTCCGTTACGGAGAAAACCCGCACCAGCTCGCTGCGTTTTACGAACGTCCATTAGGAAATCCGGTCTCTATTTCCCGGGCTGAACAGCTTCACGGGAAAGAGCTTTCCTACAACAATATTAACGATGCGGATGCGGCTCTCGCGGTTATCCGTGATTTTAACGGACCGGCAGTAGCGGCAATTAAACATATGAATCCGTGCGGGGTAGGCATCGGGGAAACGATTTATGATGCGTTTATAAAAGCGTACGAAGCGGATTCCACCTCCATTTTTGGCGGTATTATCGCTTGTAACCGCGAGGTAGACAAAGAGACAGCTTTAAAAATGAAGGAGATTTTCCTTGAAATCATTATCGCGCCGAGTTTTTCTAAAGAGGCTCTGGCTGTCCTTACTGAAAAGAAAAACCTGCGTCTGTTAACCGTGAACCTGTCGTCGAACCAGCCTTCTGAGCAGCGTATTACCACTGTTTCAGGCGGGGCGCTTATGCAGGAAACGGACACGCTCAGCTATGAAGATGTGGAAGTGACTATTCCGACAGACCGCAAGCCTTCCGACCTAGAGCTTGAGCAGATCAAGATGGCCTGGAAAGTAGTCAAACATGTGAAATCGAATGCCATTGTGCTGGCCAAAGATGATATGACAATCGGTGTCGGTGCAGGACAGATGAACCGTGTCGGCGCAGCTAAAATCGCTATTGAACAAGCTGGTGAAAAAGCTGAAGGATCAGTTATGGCTTCAGATGCATTCTTTCCTATGAGCGATACAGTAGAAGCGGCAGGGAAAGCCGGCATTCGCTGTATTATCCAGCCTGGCGGTTCGAAGCGGGATCAGGAATCCATTGATATGGCCAATGAGTACGGTATTGCCATGGTATTCACCGGCGTCCGTCACTTTAAGCATTAAGAGGGGGAAAGCGGTATGGGAATGAAAGTGTTAGTCATAGGCAGCGGCGGCCGGGAACATGCTCTTGCCTGGAAATTTGCCCAGTCTGACAAAGTGTCCGAAGTGCTGGTGGCACCAGGCAGTGATGCGATTGACGATGAACCAGGCTGCCGGTCAGTGGCGGTTCCGGAGAACGACCACAGCGCGCTCATTTCTTTGGCCCAAAAAGAAGGGGTCGGACTGACAATGGTCGGGCCGGAAGCCCCTCTTGTGGCAGGACTGGTGGATGATTTTCAAAAAGCAGGGCTTAAAGTCTTCGGTCCTTCAAAGGCGGCGGCCACTATCGAAGGCAGCAAGCAGTTTGCAAAAGACATTATGAAAAAATACAACATTCCCACCGCGGAATTTGAGACGTTTACAGATCTGGAAGAAGCAAAAGCCTATGTCAGGCGTGTGGGGGCTCCAATCGTAGTCAAAGCAGACGGTCTGGCAGCAGGTAAAGGTGTAGTGGTTGCTGAAACTGCCGATGAGGCGCTAAACGCGCTGGATGAGATGATGGGCGACCGGAAATTCGGTGATGCCGGAGAATCTGTTGTCATTGAAGAATGTCTGCGCGGCGAAGAACTGTCTTATATGGCGTTCGTTCACGGCCGGAAAGTTGTCCCGATGGTGACAGCGCAGGATCATAAGCGGGCATTCGAAGGAGACACCGGACCTAACACCGGAGGGATGGGTGCCTATTCGCCTGTCCCTCACCTGGACGGGGAGTGGCTCAAGAAAGCGGAAGAGACCGTACTGCGCCCAATGGCAGAGGCTATGGCAGATGAGGGTGTGCCATTTACAGGCATCCTTTACGGCGGGCTGATGATTACTGAGAACGGCGCGAAAGTGATTGAATTTAATGCCCGTTTCGGAGATCCGGAAACGCAGGTCATTCTGCCAAGGCTGAAGTCGGATCTGGCCGAGGTTATTGATCGTGTCCTGTCAGGGGAAGAGCCTGAACTGGAGTGGACAGACGAAGCCTGTGTCGGAGTCGTTCTTGCTTCGGAAGGATATCCGGGAAGCTACGAAAAAGGCATACCGTTTGATTTGCCTGATGTTGCTGATCCAGACAAGCAGCGGTGGTTCCATGCCGGCAGTAAAAAGGCTGAGACAGAAAAGCTGACTGGCGGAGGAGTAAGCTCGCAGCAGTGGCAGACAAACGGGGGACGTGTGCTGCTGCTGTCAACCTTGGCCCCTGATTTAACCGGAGCGCTGGAAAGCACGTACGCCTCCTTAAATCGTGGAACGTGGAACGGCCTTTTTTACCGGAAAGACATCGCTCATCAGTTAAAATAGAGAAACCGCAGCCCCACCTTTTTGCAAGGTGGGGTTTTTTGGTGTGGGGAGGTGGCGGCCTGGCTGGTGTTTGAAGTTAATGGGAGTTTTCGGGTAAAGAAAACACAGTGAACTTCCACACGGATGTGGTGACTTCGGCGTTTTCACAGGACGTGAAGGGGTTAGCCGAAGATCCCTTGCGACGATGTTGCACTTATGACTGTGGTGTAAGGCTTTACTGGAGTGAACCGGCCGATAAGCAAAGATTTAAAAGGGGCAAGGCTGGCCGTTTGTAGCGAGATAAGGGAAAAGTCAGCGGAAAAAGTATAACCTGGGAGCTCTTGCACAAGCTATGACCAAATTGTAAGTAAAGGAGAAGATAAGCATGCGAACATTTTGGTTAGCTGCAATGGCTGCAGTATTTCTGGTGGCAGGAACTGCCGCTTTTATACCCGCAGAGGCCGGCGCTGAAGGCTTTAACAGGGACGTGACATTAACAGAGGAGCAGCAGAAGGAAATGGGGGCCCTTCATAGGGAAGCATTTAATAAACAGAAGGACATCGTGAACAAATATGTGGAATTTAACGTTCTTACTAAAGAAAAAGGAGAGCAGATTATTGCTCACTTTGAACGGGCTTATAAAGAACTGGAACAGAACGGTTTCATACCTAACTGGGAGCGCCCGCACCACAGCGAAAAACAGGATAATTAACGTTAAGAGGCTGCAAGTAATTATTAAGGGGGCCGAACAAATCGTTTGTGATATGATTTGTTCGGTTTTTTTGCTTTTGCAGTTAAAGAAGATTGATTTTGGCAAAGATAAAGGCAGTCATTTCAAGGCGGGTGCTTTTCAATCGGTTGAAAATTAAATTAAATGGGTGTAATTGTGCCTCTATCAGCGAAAATGCGGTTCCTATCGGCGAAAATGTGGGTTCAATCAGCGAAAATCCTATTCTATCAGCGGAAAAATGATTCTATCAGCGAAAAACAGAATCAATCGCCGAATTTCCCCCTTCTATCAGTTACTTTGAATAATTCTTATCTGACTCTCTAGTAAAAAACTTCCCCGCATTTTTATCAAAAATCACCTGACTGATTTGCCTATAATACTATATCCCGGCGAAAAAGACTTATCTTCCAAAAATACCTTGTGAAATGTTTAACAAATTAATTGGCAGGGAATAGGAAATTGATGGCCTTATTTTTTGACGAAAGGGGGGGAGTGGCGGGTTGGATTTGGGTCATTGGGAGGCAGTAGTCATTCTGTGGGGCAAGTGATTAAAATACAGGGAGATGATCTTATGTCCGGCTTCTTGGTGTTCATCCTTTTCCTGGCAGTAGTGGCGGTTGTGATGATGTATATCATAAATTCAAGAAAAAAAGATTTGGCAATCGAAGGTCACAGCGAATTTTCCAAAAGAAAATGTGACAAGTGCGAGCATGAAATTCCAGATGGATATATGAAATCCTTATGTCCTCAGTGTAAAACTTTTTTAACAAGATAAAAAAAACTGATAGAACAAAGAGTGAAATGACGTATTGAATTGATGGTTGGACAATTCAATATGTCATTTTTTTTAGCTGGAAAAAGCGGCAAACTCGGAGGGCTTAATGAATTCAAGAGACGGTCGAGGAGATGAGAGAGGAGGAGTAGAAACAGCTGATTTTAACCGTATTACAACACCTTGAAGTAACAGACAGGTTGAGGCGAAGTAAAAAATATACTGACTAACGACCCGATTTCCTTATAAATACAATTATACCAATTGTGTGACATAAGTCTTATTTTGCTAGTTCTATGTTTTATATATATCACAAGTGGAAAGAGGAGGATGGATGAAGATATCCTAATTATCTGACAATTTAACGATTGGAGGATGATAGATTTTGGACAGTGGAAAAGTTGTGAGGTTTATCAGCAAGTTGTAAAACGTGAAGGATTTTTAAAAATTTTTAGTTTATTTTACAGGAGGAATGTTTGGTATGGCACGACGAGATTTATACCCTTCAAGAGTAAGTGAGAAAGCATCAATTTTTGAAAGAAAAGACCCGGTCATCCATAACGAAGAGGCATATGAGCAAGGTCCTTTATCAAAAAGTGAACTGGACTTTTATGAAGACAACGGTTATATTATGCTGGAAAAATTCTTCGATGATACCCAGCTCAATATGATGAAACAAGAGCTTCAATATACAATGGACACCAACCGTGACCGTGACTCTGATGAGGTCATAAAAGAACCAAGCAGTAATGAAATCAGATCGATCTTTGAAGTACACAAAGATGGTGGTTTCTTTGAAAAGCTGTCCCAGAATGAGCGTCTGGTTAACATTTGTGAGCAGATTCTTGGCACTCAGGTTTATATTAACCAGTCCCGTATTAACTTTAAACCAGGTTTTAAAGGAAAAGAGTTCTATTGGCACTCTGATTTTGAAACATGGCACGTGGAAGACGGCATGCCTCGAATGAGAGCATTGAGCTGTTCTATTATCCTGACAGATAACTACGAATATAATGGTCCGCTTATGCTCATACCGGGCTCCCATAAATGGTATGTATCCACTGCAGGTGAAACGCCTGATGAGAACTACAAGTCATCCCTGCAGCAGCAGGAAATAGGCGTGCCGGACAACCAGAGTATGGAATGGCTTGTCAAACAGGCTGGCGGCCGCATTGACCGTGCGACTGGACCTGCGGGATCAGTGCTTCTGTTTGAATCCAACACGATGCACGGGTCAGCAGGAAATATTTCGCCATATCCGCGAAGCAACGTCTTTTTCGTTTATAATTCTATTAAAAACAAATTGGAACAGCCGTTCAGCGGAAAAGAGCCTCGTCCTGAGTTCGTCGCTAACCGCGAGAACGTCAAACCTATTGAACCAGTCAGAAATTTAAGTTACTCAAGCAAATATTAATAGAAGGACTGGACACGCCTGCCTGAGAGCAGGCGTGTTTTTTTAGGGATCGTTCACGGCTTAAGCACTTTTTGGCAGAGAAATCTTAATAATGTAATGCTGCAAACCAGGCAGCTTACATCCGTCTGCAAACATTTCAACGAACTTCATTTCATTTAAAAACCCTCAAAACATATCCGCCGCAGCCGCATTGGTCGATGTACTTTGCTTCAATGGCATCGCCGTATTTATCTTTAATTACAGATAAAAGATAGTCAGCGGGATTGCCAAACACATCAGGGGTAACAAGATTTACATAAAAGCCTTCCGCTGTTTCGTCAATCGCTTCAATCGCGTGTCTGATTACAAGAGCGCGGTCTTTAGCATATTCACCGTGTTCCAGGCTTGCTGACCAGTTTTTAAATTCCATGTCTAACGCCTCCCAGTCTCATTTTCTATAGTCTAAAGGGAGAATAAAAAGCTGTCAGTGATGTAAGTCATAATTTGCTGCTCTATGAAATAGAGGAGAGACTGTTTATGTTTTTACTAAGGCTGAAGTGTTTACAAAAACGGCCATCTGCCGTTACAATAGATGTAACAATATGATAACCGTGTTCGCACTAGGGGTGCTATAACGCTGAGAGACAGGTGAAATTCCTGTTAACCCTTTGAACCCGAACTGGATAATACCAGCGTGGGGAAGTGCAGGTAAGCTGCATGCAGCAGATTTAATTTTTGTATTTTCTTTACTGCGTGGAACTTTACTGCATCTTCCTGATGGAAGATGCTTTTTTTATTTTTCAGTAAATGGGGGGGCTGCCCCCCCATTTACTGGAACCCCTTCTTAGCGAGTCACTGGTAACCATATTGCTATATCACACATTCATAGAGGAGGATTCAGTATGCAAGGTTTAAGTTGTGGAATGAGCAGAATCGTGGGGTGCCGTTTTTCGGTGTATCCTATGACCGATAATTTCGTTGACGTCATTAAAGGAGCGCTGGAAGAGGTGGACACCTCAAAAGTGTGGAGTTATACCGACGATGTGAGTACGTGTATCCGCGGACGAAGTGAGCATGTGTTTGATGTGGCTAAAGCGATTTTTATCCATGCCGCCAAGACGGGCGTCCATGTCGTATTTAACGGAACGTTCTCCATTGGCTGCCCTGGCGATTCAGAAGGAGACACGTACATGTCCGAGGATGATGTCCGCTTAAATGAAGACGGTTCACAAAATGAACAGGTGGAGGCAGCTTCCCAGTTTGCGCTTTACCCGATGAATAATCCTGATTACATGCAGGTAATTGCCGACCAGGTGAGCGTGGCACAGGAACACGGCACGTTCACTAAAGGCGTCCATTACGCCTCCCGTTTGGATGGCGACGCAAACGAAGTATTTAAAACTCTGGAAGAGGCGTTTGTTAATGCTTCAAAAACAGACGAGCGCAGCCACGTGACGATGACAGCGGCTGTTTCTGCTAACAGCCCTTCAACTAAGGATAAATAGGAGGCGGACCTGACATGATGAAACAATGGAAGCTTAAAGAAATTGTTTTAATGTCCATTTTTGGTGTCGTGTTTGCCGTCATCTACCTGCTGTTTTATTTTTTCGGGCAGGGTCTGAGGAACTTCTTAACGCCGTTTGGCCTCGCGCCATTCGGCTATGAAGTAATTTTTGGAATCTGGTTTATTGTTTCAATTATTGCTGCCTACGTAATCCGTAAGCCTGGAGCCGCTTTCTGGTCGGAACTGATCGCAGGGACTGTCCAGGTGCTGATTGGAAGTCCGGCTGGGCCGCGCCTCATTATTTCGGCGGCGATTCAAGGCCTTGGCGCAGAAGTTGTTTTTGCGGCGACACGATATCGTAATTTCTCTCTTTACGTGCTCGTTCTCGCAGGGATGTCTGCTGCCGTCTTCAGTTACGCCTGGGGCTGGTTCCAGTCAGGTCTTGCAGCACTGACACCAGGTCTTATCGCAGCTACATTTGCTGTGCGTGTCCTCAGTGGGGCTCTGCTGGCAGGACTGCTCGGTAAATATATCAGTGATCAGCTTGCCCAGACAGGTGTCCTGCGCGGATATGCGTTAGGAAAGGAGTTGCAGGAGAAACGTGAAAAAGAGGCTTCCTAATCAGATTCCACCCGTTCAAAAACAGCCAGCCCTTATACGGACAGAAAACCTCTCGTTTGATTATGAGAAAAAGCAATCTGAACCGCTCATAAATGATGTCAGTTTTTCGCTGGAAGAAGGCGAAGTGACACTTTTAACAGGCGCGAGCGGGTCAGGCAAAAGCACCATTTCCCTTTGTTTAAACGGCCTTTACCCCGAAGCCGTGGAAGGGTATGCAGAAGGGACGGTTTATTTCCGGGGAGAAGATATCAGCCGTTTCGAAAAAGGTGTGCTGAATCAGAAAATCGGCATTGTGTTTCAGGATCCGGAAAGCCAGTTTTGTATGGTCACCGTCGAAAATGAACTGGCTTTTACGATGGAGAATTTAAAAGTGCCTAGAAAAGACATGGCAGAGCGGATGGATGCTGTTTTGGAAGTTACAGGGCTCACTGAGGTAAAGTACCGGGCAATTCACGAACTTTCAGGCGGCCAAAAGCAAAAGGTCGCTCTTGCCTCAGTACTTTTAATGGAGCCGGAACTGCTTATTCTTGATGAACCTACAGCGAATCTTGACCCCGTTTCGAGCCTTGAATTTATTCAGCTCGTGGCAAAGCTTCAGCAGGAAAGGAAAATGGCTGTATTAGTCATTGAACACCAGCTTGACGACTGGATGGCGTACATCCATCGCGTGCTTGCTCTGAATAAACACGGCAAATTGATTGCAGATGGCCCCCGTGACAAAGTCTTTGCCGAATATAAAGAGACCCTGACGGCGGAAGGCATCCACCTGCCAAAGGTCATGGAGGAGAACACCCAGAAACTGGGGGGTCAGACCCCCCAGTTTCTGGAACCTTCCCTTTCTATTTCAAATTTGTCGTTTAAGCGTAAGGAGAGGACGATTCTTCAAGATCTATCGATGACGCTTCATAAAGGTGAGTTTGTGGCTGTAGCCGGGGAAAACGGGGCAGGAAAGTCGACGCTCCTGCAGCTAATGGCTGGGATTCTCAGCCCCCATAAAGGGACGGTTACGTTTCAGGACGCTCCATTGAAAAAGTGGCGTGAAGAAGAACTGCGTAAGCATATGGGCTTTGTTTTCCAAAACCCGGAGCACCAGTTTATTACCGACACAGTTTATGATGAACTCTCTTTCGGGATGAAACTGAACGGCACACCGGAAGAAGAAATGAAAGAAAAAGTTACTGAACTGCTTGGACACTTTCAGCTTGAAGGGCACCGCTTGAATAATCCATTTTCTCTAAGCGGAGGGCAGAAGCGCCGGCTCAGTGTCGCTACAATGCTGGACGAGACACCGGACGTGCTTTTGTTTGATGAACCCACTTTCGGGCAGGACGCCAAAACAACAGACGAATTAATGTCGATTGTTCTTGATTTGAAAGCGAAAGGGACAACGATTGTGTTTGTCACACATGATATGGATCTCATTGACCAGTATTGTGAAACAGTTTTTGTGCTGGACAAAGGAAATCTCGCTTTCTCCGGTACCCCCGAACAGCTGTGGGATAAGGAAAGCTTGCTGAAACAAGCAAGACTTCGGCTTCCTTACCGCGTACGGCAGCAGAAAGAAGAAGGTGACGTGTATGATCTCGTCCGTTAATCCGGCTGTGAAAATGGTGGCTATCATCATTCCCGGGGTCCTTTTAAGTTTCAGCTTCGATATTTTCACTCCGCTGACGTATTTAATATTTATTGTCGCATTCACTTTTTTGTTCAGTTCCATTCCGGTAAAAAAGTGGCTTCTTGTTTTTACGCCTTTCGTATTTTTAGCGTTGGGCTTTGCATGGATGACCACTCTTTATACAAGCGACAGTTTTTCAGGCGGCCGGGTGCTGTTTGAATTCTGGTGGTTTGAAATAACGACCGGAGGTGTCATGGTAGGAATCAGCCTGGCATTGAGGTCACTTTGTTTCGTTGCCTTATCGCTGATGTTTATTTTAACAACGGACTCGACAAAGTTTATGCTTAGTTTGATGCAGCAGTTCAAGCTGCCGCCAAAACTCACTTACGGCATCCTGGCAGGCTACCGGTTTCTGCCGACGTTTAAGCACGAATTTGAAGTGCTGCGCCAGGCTCACCGGATAAGAGGAGTAGGACGTGCGAAAGGAGTGAAAGGGCGCCTTCGCCAGTTCCGCCGCTATGCAATCCCCCTGATGGCCAATGCGATCCGGAAGGCGGAGCGGGTGGCTATTGCGATGGAATCGAAAGGGTTCACAGGTTCTCATGACAGAACCCATTATCACCACATGTCTGTCGGAAAAAAAGACTGGGTATTTTTCGCAAGCATTGTCGGGACGTTCTTCCTCGTCGTCTTCACCTCCTACCAGCTCGGTTATTTAAATATTTTCGGCCGGCAGTTTTAAAGAGACGCATGGATTGGGACTGCCCCCGAAAGTTAGAGTATTAATCTAAGTTTCGGGGGTAACCACCTTCCATGCGTTTTTTATTAAAAAGGTGTTACCGCCTTCCGTCTCATATAAATAACAACTCTTAAATCCCTATCACAGTCCTGAATTGCCCGATTGCTTTAAAAGCAAAGTACAGGCCGCATCCAACCAGAAACAGGCTGGCTGCCAGACAGATCCCTTTCAAAATGCTTTTTTTTAGTAATCTTTTTCCAAAAAAGACAGAGAGGGAGAGATTAAGGTTCCACAAACCAATACCGATAAATACAGCGCTGTTAATATAAAAAGCATGCAGCGGGTTGTCGTTTTGAAAAGTGGAGCTTAGGACTGATCCGTAAATACCCAACCAGAACAGCAGGTTTAAAGGGTTGAAAGCAGCAATCGATGCGCCCGTAAGATAAGACCCGAGAAGGCTGCTCTTTTCATTTTGCTCTCTCATTTCTTTAAAGGAGGGGTCTGAAAGCTGAGGCTGTGATTGGAGACCCTGGATACCGGTATACGATAAAACACCCGCTCCGAAAACCAGTAATGCAAGCTGCACCTCCTCAAGTGTTAGAAACCCCGATAAACCGTGGTACATAAGAAACATGATGATAAGATCGGCACTCATTCCACCGGCGCCTACAAGGAGAGAAGGCCAAAACCCCTGATTGATCCCTCTGCGGATAATTTCTATATTGATTGGTCCAATGGGTGCTGCAATAGACAGACCAAGTACAATTTGTCTGATTAATAGTAAGATCATCTTTTTACCCCCATAAAGCTTGTCTGTATAGTAGATGATCGTTTTATAAAAATTAGAATAATAGGGGAAAACTTTTCTGCGGTCTAACGCTCCAGATTAACTAATAAAGTATAATGAAGCTAACAGTAAAAAAAAGGAAGGCGTGACAGGAGTGAGTGAGGACTTCAGAAAGAAACTGGAAGCTTATGAAAGAGGAGAACTCTCTGAAAATGAAATGGAAGAAATGAAGAAAGAACTTGAAAAGTTTAAGAGTTACCGGGATCATCTGGATAAAATGGAGAACAAGAAAAAAGAAACGAAAGCTGGCGGCAGCAGAAATAAGAAATGGAAGAAGCACCTGCGAACCGCCTTTATCGCGTTAGCTCTGTTTCTTGTGTTTTCGATTGTGTCCAGCGTCCTGACAGCTGTCTACTACTCCTGGGGAGACCCTTCCAGAGCAGATAACTACCGTAACGTCATCGACCATACGCTGACAGTAACTGATCCATACGGGTATCTCGGTGCCACGAGTACGAATGCCACTCCGTTTTTCGGTTTGAAAACGACAAGGGAGTTAAGCAAACAAGTTGGCCATGACACTATTAAAGCGGGCGATATGGAAGTGAATTTCCGGTTTTCGTTAATGTCTTTCCCTGAACGACATGAGACTGGACATGTATCCCATAATACCCCGGCTCTTGTGCTTCCTGAAGCTGAAGGCTGGGAACTGGCCGAATGGGACAAACTTGAGCAGCTTGCAGATGGGACAGTAGTCTCTGCTTTTGTTTCATTTGCGGAATTCCAGGAGACAGAAGAAGTCTTCCAGCTGTTTGAAGATAAAGAAATTGATATAACCTGGCTGGCTGTTAATACGGGAGTAGAAGCTGAAGACGAGTGGGATGAGGGCATTGTCTTTGACCCGGTCGGTTTTCCCAGTTTTCCAATCTGGCATGAGGGTGACATGATTTTAAATTCCAGAGAAGAAGAAAAGGGGCTGTTTGGCAGCCGGATTGTGTCTGAGAGTTTCTCCTCTCCTGATTACAACGCTGGAGAAGGGGAAGTGCTTCATAAGCAGTTTTTAAAAACATTATATTTTTTACAGGAGCATGAACGAAAAGCAAATAATCTATATTTCGGGGATTTAAAGTTATCAGAGAGGATAAACTTTCTGGAAAACTATGGAGTTTTCCATTATGGAGCTGTCATCACGGGACCGACCAAAGAAATTCTTCAACTTCAGGATGAACCGCTAATTACCCGAATGGAAGTTGATGAGATCAGTTTCTGGAACTGGATGGAGTAGATATGAAGTCTTATTTTTGGAGAAATCTGCCTGAGAGATCGGAAATTAACAAAATAGGAAGTTTATAAAAGATTCATAGTGGTACAGTACCTATGAATCATTTATAACTTCAAAGGAGATGATGGACACCATGGCAGATCGTTACAAAACAGGTGAAAAAGCACCGGAAAACGGTACGTACGAATTTGATGGATTAACAGACGGACGCAAGAAGAGTGATCCATCCGAAGAAGAACAGCAAATCAGCATGGAAAGCGGAGACACTTTCCCGCCACTTCGTTCAAGCAAGGAAGCGGCTTACTGGAAAAAAGTTAATTAAACATGAAAAAAGGTATTGGCTCTTATGCCAATACCTTTTTATGTTTATTCGTATAAGATAGGTGAGCCAGGACCGAGGTCGATACCGAACCACATCCAGACGATAAGCATGATCGTCCAGGCAATTGTAAAGACAATCGTATACGGGAACATAACAGAAATAAGTGTCCCGATCCCCATCTTTTTATCGTACTTCTGAGCGAAGGCGATAATAATAGCGAAATAAGTCATTAACGGTGTAATGATGTTCGTTGTTGAGTCAGCAATACGGTACGCCATCTGAGTCATTTCAGGTGAGTAGCCGAGCTGCATCATAATCGGAACGAATACAGGTGCCATCATAGCCCATTTGGCTGAGGCGCTTCCGATGAACAAGTTAATGAAACCTGCCACAAGAATGAAACCGAGAATCAGAGGAATCCCTGTGAGATTAGCTGCTTCAAGGGCTTCAGCACCGTAAACTCCAATTACGAGACCCATGTTGGTTTCTGAGAAATAAGCTACAAACTGACCGGCTGTAAACGCAAGGACGATAAACATCCCCATCGCAGCCATAGTGTCTGACAGCTGGTTTGCGACATCTTTATCATTGCGGATGTTTTTAGTCGCAAGCCCGTAGAAAAGACCTGGAATAAAGAACAGAATCGCAATAATTGGAACGAGAGAATCCATAAACGGTGACTGGATAATCCCGCCGTCATCTGCCCGCAACGGTCCGTTTTCAGGAATAATTGTTAAAGCGAACAGGATCACCCCGGCCAGTAAAGATACTCCAGCCCAGATCAGACCTTTTTTCTCAATCGGATCCAGACCTTTTAAGTCTTCACGGTAATCTCCTGTATATTCACCAAGGCGAGGTTCAACAATTTTTTCAGTTACCCAGGCACCTACGATGGTTAATATAAACACCGAAACAATAATAAAGTAATAGTTCATGGCGATGTTCATACCCTCTGCATAGGCAGGGTCAATAATCGCCGCAGCTGAGATCGTCAGCTCACCGAGCAGCGGATCAGTTGCAGACAAGAATAAGTTTGCACTGAACCCTGCGGAAACACCAGCAAAGGCAGCGGCCAGCCCGGCTAATGGGTGCCTTCCTAATGCAGCGAAAATAACAGCACCTAACGGCGGCAGAACAACATAACCGGCATCTGACGCCACACTTGACATGATCCCTGCAAAAACAAGTCCCCCAGTAATTAAAACTTTTGGTACGGATAGCACAAATCCTCTCAGGCATGCGCTGATTAATCCAGTTCGTTCAGCCAGCCCGATCCCCAGCATTGTAGCAAGTACAACGCCCAGCGGTGCGAACCCTATGAAGTTATCAACCATACTGGAAAACATGTACTGTATGCCTTCAGCGTTCAGCAGGCTCGTAACTTCAACCATTTCCCCTTCTTCACCAGGATGTTCAACACTAACTCCGGCACCCGCAACGATTCCGGATAAAATAATGACAATCAGCGTCAAAATAGCAAACAGCGTGACCGGGTGCGGCAGTTTGTTTCCGACAAATTCCACCATATCGAGAAAGCGTTGAAAGATCCCTTTACGTTTTGAAGCCAAAAAGAAAAACCCCTTTCAGTCCGATGTAACAAAAAAACTAAAATTCTGACATCTTACATGTTATTTTTCTATTACACCTATCTTTTATTCGACACTAGTATATAAGTTTATAAGTAAAATTTGAACACGTTTTCAAAAAGTGGGAAAAATGCAATATTTCAGTTAAGTGATTATTTTGAGATAATTCCGGATGATCCAGTCAATGACACATTAAGTCTTTTCTAGTAATATCAGGGGATTACAGGAATTTGTCTGGCAAAGGCAGAGCCTAAGACAGGGAAATAGGAGACATGGGGGAGGAAGTATGTAAAATTATGAAAAGAGGCAAAAGAGTGTCATTAGACCGATATGAAACGGCTGGAGCCAGTCTGTCCGGCTCCAGCCGCAGCGTAAGATGCGAAGCATGTAAATGGATAGGGTATTATCTTCAAAAAAAGAAGCACCTCCAAAGCACATTTTGAAGGTGCGTGGCCTGGCTTATTTAATGAAAGAAAACTTCTTGTACCGTTTCATTTTTTCTTTAGAATGGTGTGCGACGCTCTCGCTTCTACTGCTTTCTGCTTCCTGTGCAGCCTCATCCAAAAGACAGCTCCGAAGACAAGGCTCCCGAAGAAGAAGAAAAACAGAAAGAGGGAATCAGTCGCCAGTTCCCACAAGTTCATAGGGCCTCAGTCCTTTCCGTGTTTTCAGGATGGATTAATATTCGAATAGTCATCTTCTTCATGCTCCTGAACTCTTTCCTCGTAAAGAAACACGACAGGGCAGAACCTTGTAATACCTTCAGCCACTTTCATAGCGCCTGCCATAACAGAGATGAGAGGGAAGTTTCTGTAAGGGCGTTTAACGAGCTGGGCCGTCCCCCAGCTCAACAGTATCAGCCCGCCGGTAATTCTGATTAGGGCATTTAATGTTCCAATGTTAGGTTTAAACATGGTAAATCCTCCTTTTAAATTGGCCATTCATTCCTTCAATACATGTGTGAAAGACTAACAGAACTTTTTTAACAAAAATTTAATCTAATCTTTAGCCCTGTAAAGGGGAAATATGTTACCATTATGAAAACGGTTTCTTTATTGGTGTTATTGACATTCGTTACCGAAGGTATTTTTTAATAAACACGCTTGTGAATGAGTCAACATAAAGAAACAATTATCCTGAAGTCTGAATAGGTGATAAAAATGGTAAAAGGATTTTCCCATTACTGGACAAAAAAGCAAATAAGAGAGCAGCAGGCAGTCGTTCAAGGAAAAACTGCACCTACACTGGTCATAAAAAACGCCACCTACCTGAACAGCTTTCGTAAAAGCTGGATGGAAGGGAACATTTGGATCCACGATGACCGTATTGTGTATGCAGGGACCGACATGCCCAAAATGCTGGATAGCACAGAGATTTATGATGCTGAAGGGCAGTATGTGGTACCCGGTTATATTGAGCACCATGCTCATCCGTTTCAGTTATATAATCCCCTCTCACTGGCCAAGTATGCATCTGAAAGAGGGACGACTACTCTTATAAATGACAACATGCCGTTCTTTTTTCATTTGGACAAAAAGAAAGCGCTTACTTTACTTGACGAGATGCAAAAGACACCTGCCACGATGCTGTGGTGGGCACGGTATGACGGTCAGACAGAGCTTCGAAACAGCAATGATGTGTTTGCCTGTTCCAATATGAGAGCATGGCTTGACCATCCTTACGTCGTGCAAGGCGGAGAACTGACCGACTGGCCAGGGGCGCTTAATGGAGACGACCAGATGCTCCATTGGATGCTCGAAACGAAAGATGTCCGTAAACCGATCGAAGGGCATCTGCCGGGAGCCGGGGAGAAAACGATCGCTCAGATGGCCATGATGGGGGTGGATGGAGACCATGAATCGATGTCTGGAGATGATGTCCTTAAAAGGCTGGATGCCGGCATGGTTACCTCTCTCAGATATTCATCGATCCGGCCGGATTTACCTGTTATTCTGCAGGAGCTTCACGAAAAGAATTTCAGGCAGTATGACCGGCTGCTAATGACCACCGACGGCTCCCCGCCCCATTTCATGAAAAATGGGATGATGGACCACCTTATCAGCCTCGCTGTCGAAGAAGGTGTGCCGCTCATTGAAGCGGTCAACATGGTGACCGTGAATGTGGCCACTCATTATCATATGGATGATGTGATCGGCATGATCGCCCCGGGCCGTTTAGCTAACCTGAATTTCCTGGGAAGCAAAGAAAACCCGCTTCCTGAGGACGTACTTGCCAAAGGGGAATGGGTGCGTAAGAATAATCAGCCGTGCTTCCCTGATGTTTCTTTTGAGTGGGAAAATTACGGTTTTTCCGAATTGAATCTTGACTGGGATTTAACAAGACAGGATTTTCATTTTTCCATGCCGCTCGGCCTTGAAATGGTTAATGAAGTGATAATAAAGCCTTACCAGATTTCTCTTGATCTTACCCGGGAAGAGCTTCCGCCTGACACCGATGAGAACTTTATGATGCTCATAGACAGGAAAGGGGAATGGCTTGTTTCAACACTTGTCAAAGGGTTTGCCAAAAATATATACGGGTTTGCAAGTTCTTTTTCAAACACAGGTGATTTAATTCTTATCGGAAAAAGCAAGCAAGGTCTTCTCGATGCGTTTCAGGAATTAAAACGGCGGAAAGGAGGAATTGTGCTCCTTGACCGGGAAGGAGTAACAGCATCAGTCCATCTGCCAATTGGCGGATTATTATCATCGTTGGAAATGGAAGGCGGGCTTGTTGAGGAAGAAGAAAGTCTAAGAACCGCACTGGCTGAAAAAGGGTATACGTTTGGGGACCCGATTTACAGTCTGCTGTTCTTCTCGGCTACACACCTGCCTTTTGTAAGAATTACACAAAAAGGAATTTTTGACGTTAAAAAGAAAAGGGTACTCTTTCCTTCGATTATGCGTTAAACTATAAAAGTGAACAGGTTTTGAGAGGTTGATCCAATAAATGAACTTGCCTAAGGTGATTTTACCAGTTATAGCAATAGCTCTTCTTGCAGTCTTTATATTCTTTATGGGTAATGAAGAAGAAATAATAGACGAACCAAACACAGCTGAAGGATCTGACGAGCAAAACGAAGCAGACGCAGACCCGGAAGAAAACGAAATGATAGAATATTCCGGATCCTTCCCTCTCACCGGTATAAAAACAGATGAGAAGGCAGACCACCGGGCTTTTGGAGTCATGATTGAAAACTCGGCGTCTGCTCGCCCGCAATCAGGGTTATACCAGGCCGATGTCGTTTATGAAGTGCTTTCAGAAGGAAGAATTACACGTCTTCTGGCATTTTTCCATAGTCAAAAGCCTGACCGCATCGGGCCTGTCAGAAGTGCCAGAGACTACTACATTTATTTGAATAACGGATACGACGCCATCTACGCCTCAGCCGGAGGCAGCCCTGGAGCGTTTGACTTATTTGAACAAGGCGCTGTGGACGTTATCAGCGCCCTGGACTATGATGGCACGTTTTTCAAAAGGGCGAGCGGGCGTTCAGCGCCCCATAATGTTTACACTTCCTATGATGATTTAATGGAGGCATCTGATCATATCGGCCTGCATTTTAAAGAGCGCCGGCCGCCTGAGCTTCCTTTTTCCGGTGAACCGGAAGAACCTGATCAGGAAGCAGCAGTCATCGGAGTCAGCTACAACAGCAGCGTAAATGATGTGCAATTTACCTACGATGAAGGGGCCGGGGGATATATCCGCTCGGTCGGTGCTGAACGGACAGACGACCTGGAGACGAATGAGCCTGTAGCGCCCAGGAATGTATTTATTGTAGAAGCTTCACACCGCGTGGTCGATGACCAGGGAAGACGGGACATTGATATCGAATCAGGCGGCAGCGCCTACCTGATTCATGACGGAGGTGCAGTGGAAGCAGAGTGGAAAAATGTTGGCGGAGTTATTTTCCCCTTTAAAGACGGCGAACCACTGAATTTTTTACCGGGACAAACGTGGATTAATTTGGTCGAAGATATAGACGACGTATCGTTCGGCGACGCATCTTGAGTTTAATTACCAGCATCACGATTAAAGAAAGGATGAATACATGACATGCAAATTGACAAATTACGGGGAAAAGAACTAGATCAGCTGTTTAAAGCGATTTTAAGTCTGAAAGATGTTGAAGAATGCTACACGTTCTTTGATGATCTCTGCACCATGAACGAAATTCAGTCACTCGCCCAGCGTCTTGAAGTGGCACGCATGCTCATGGACGGTGATACGTATCAGCGGATCGAAAAAGACACAGGAGCCAGCACCGCAACCATTTCCCGTGTGAAACGCTGCATCAACTACGGTAACGACGGCTACAAATTCACGTTGGACCGGGTATATGAAAAATCAGAAGACAAATAAAAAGCGCTTTTTATGGAGACCTGGCTTTTCAGCCGGGTTTTTTTGTTGTTTTGAGAGGGGGGGAGGGGGTGTTTTTCGCACAGGACGAGGAGGCAATCGATGGAAAAGGGTGTCTATCGGCGAAAATCGAGATCAATCAGCGAAAACCGAGGGTCAATCGGCGAAAATCGAGATCAATCAGCGAAAAATCGATTCTATCAGCGAAAACCACCATTCAATCAGCGAAAAACCCCCTCCTATCAGCTAATTTGAATCATTACAATCACCCCGCGACCCGAGTTGACAATTTTCACACCGCGATTATCGAGACTGCCCTGATTTTTTGATATACTATTTCTCAGACGATAAATGCAATGATGATTGGAGATAGAATGATGAAAGCGTACCATGAATGGAGACATGTATTTAAATTAGACCCGGCTAAGCCACTCGACGATGAGTCGCTCGAAAAACTGGCAGAGTCGGGGACTGACGCGATAATTATCGGGGGAAGCGACAATGTGACAGAGGAAAACACGCTGGATCTACTCATGCGGGTGCGGCGCTACAGTGTGGCGTGTGTACTTGAAGTGAGCACGATCAGCGCCGTTGTACCGGGATTTGATTATTATCTGATCCCGTCTGTCCTGAATACCCGCCACATCACTTGGCTGAACGGTCTGCACCACCGGGCACTTAAGGAATTCGGCCATATGATCGATTTTGATGAAGTGCTCTCTGAAGGCTATTGTGTCCTTAATCCGGATTCAAAAGTGGCTCAGTTAACTGATGCGGTGACCGGGCTGGACAAAGAGGACATTGTGGCATACGCCAGAATGACAGACCAGTTATTCCATATGCCGATTTTCTACATTGAGTACAGCGGCATGTACGGCTCGCCGGAAATTGTGAAAGAAGTAAGCGGGATGCTCGAGAAATCCCAGCTTTTTTACGGTGGAGGCATTGAAACACTGGCCCAGGCGGAAGAAATGGCGGAGCATGCAGATACCATTGTGGTTGGCAATGTGATTTACAGCGATTTAAAGGCAGCGCTCAAAACAGTCAACGCGGTAAAAAATTAATTGTATAAGCTCACGGGAAAGAGTAAAATAGAACAAAACAGAACGTACGTTTGGATGGTGGTATGATGAGAAACGAATTATTGGAAGGATTAAACCCTGAACAGCAGGAAGCGGTCAGGCACGGAGACGGTCCGCTGCTGATTATGGCAGGTGCGGGTAGTGGAAAGACGCGCGTACTGACGCACAGAATTGCTTATTTAATCGGTGAAAAAGGGGTGCCGCACTGGTCTATTCTGGCTATTACATTTACGAACAAGGCAGCCCGCGAAATGAAAGACCGTGTGAAGAGCATTATCGGCGGCGAAGCTGAAGATATGTGGATTTCGACGTTCCACTCGATGTGTGTGCGGATTCTCCGCAGGGATATCGACCGTATCGGTTTCAACCGGAATTTTACAATCCTGGATTCAACTGACCAGAAAACGGTCATTAAGCGGCTTGTCAAAGAAATGAATCTGGATCCGAAGAAGTTTGATCCCCGTTCCATTCTCGGGTCAATCAGCTCGGCGAAAAATGAGTTGAAGACACCGGCTGATTATGCAAAAACAGCTAACGGGTATTATGAAGACACCGTTCATAAAGTGTATGAAGCGTATCAGAAGGAGCTGAAGAAAAATCAGGCGCTTGATTTTGACGACTTGATTATGACGACAATCAGGCTTTTTAAACAAGTGCCGGAAGTGCTGGAGTATTACCAGCGCCGATTCCGCTATATTATGGTAGACGAGTATCAGGATACGAACAGGGCACAATATGTGTTAGTTAATATGATGGCCGACCGCCATAAAAATATCTGTGTCGTTGGTGACTCTGACCAGTCTATTTACCGGTGGCGGGGAGCGGACATCCAGAACATTATGTCGTTCGAGAAAGATTATTCGAATGCTACAGTGGTAATGCTTGAGCAGAATTACCGTTCCACGAAACGGATTCTTGACGCTGCCAATAAAGTTATCGACCATAATACAGGACGTAAGCCTAAAAACCTTTGGACACAGAATATCGACGGGGATAAACTCAATTATTATGAGGCTGACAATGAGCATGATGAAGCTCAGCATGTGGTCGGTAAAATTAAGGAACATATAGACAGCGGAAAGTATACAGCTGCTGACATTGCAGTGCTTTACAGGACTAATGCCCAGTCCCGTGTTATTGAGGAACTTTTCGTAAAATCCAACTTGCCGTATACCATTGTGGGCGGCACGAAGTTCTATGACAGAAAAGAGATTAAAGACCTGCTTGCGTATTTGCGGCTTGTGGCGAATCCGGACGATGATATCAGTTTGCGGCGGATTATTAATGTTCCAAAGCGGGGCATCGGCAATACGACACTTGATAAACTTCAGGCGTACGCGAACCATCATGATTTGTCACTCTTCCAGACGATTCAGGAAATTGATCAGGTCGGCCTGAGCGCCAGATTTACAAAGACGCTCAGCGAGTTCGGCGACCAGTTGAGAGGCTGGGTGCAGATGCAGGAATATCTGCCGGTCATGGAACTTGTAGAAGAGCTTCTCGAGAAAACAGGCTACAGGGACATGCTGAAAAATGATAAAAGTTTAGAGGCAGAAGGCCGCCTGGAAAACATAAATGAATTTTTAACCGTAGCAAAAGAGTTTGAAGAAGTGAATGAAGATAAAACACTCGTTGCTTTCCTGACTGATCTGGCGCTTATCGCAGATATCGATCAGGTGGATGACGATGAGGAAGCGGAAGAAAAGCTGCTTCTTATGACCCTTCACTCAGCAAAGGGGCTTGAGTTCCCGGTTGTTTTCCTGATCGGGCTTGAAGAAGGCGTCTTCCCGCACAGCCGGGCTTTAATGGAAGAAGTGGAGATGGAAGAGGAGCGCCGTCTTGCTTACGTCGGTATAACACGTGCTGAGCGCCATCTTTATATGAGCCGGGCCCGTATGCGGACACTTTACGGCCGGACGAATATGAACCCGCCTTCCAGGTTTTTAAGTGAAATTCCTGATGAATTGGTGGAAGAAGCGCAAGGCGGAAGGGCACAGGCAGCGACACCGCCTTGGATGAAGACGTCCCGATCGGGTGGCGGTGGCAGGCCGGCACAAAGCTCTGCCAGGCCTCAGCCGCAGCCTCGAAAGCCATCACCGCGCCCTCAGACAACGACCACCCAGGGAGCCTCGTTTGCCTGGGCAGTGGGTGACAAAGCCCTTCACAAAAAATGGGGCACAGGAACCGTCGTCAGCTTAAAAGGCAGCGGAGAGAACGTGGAACTCGATATCGCTTTCCCTGAAGTTGGCGTGAAGCGGCTGGCCGCTAAATTTGCCCCGATTACGAAAGGTTAAGGTGAGAAGAACATGGCAAATGACGATGTGAAAAAGCAAATAGACCACCTGACAGATCAACTCAATGATTACGCTTATCACTATTATGTTCTGGATAATCCGAAAGTTTCGGATGCAGAGTACGACCACCTTCTTAAAGAGCTTATGAGACTTGAAGAGGACCATCCTGATTTAAAGCGGGATGACTCTCCAAGTGAACGTGTGGGCGGTGAGCCGCTCGACTATTTTAAAAAAGTCCAGCACGATGAACCGATGCTGAGTTTATCTAATGCATTTGATGACCAGGAACTCCGTGATTTTGACCGCCGGGTTCAGCAGGGGCTTGGCTATGAACCTTCTTATATTTGTGAATTGAAAATTGACGGGCTTGCAGTCAATCTTAAATATGAGGCGGGCAGGTTTATTCAGGGGGCTACACGAGGCGACGGAACGACCGGTGAAGACATTACGAGCAACTTACGAACCATTCCGTCCATTCCGCTGAAACTGAAACAGGCAGCAGATATTGAAGTGCGCGGTGAAGCTTTTATGCCGAAAAAGTCCTTTAACCGTCTGAATGAAGAGAAAGAGAAGAACGAAGAATCCTTATTTGCCAACCCGAGAAATGCGGCGGCAGGCTCGCTTAGACAGCTTGACCCTAAAATCGCTGCCAGAAGGAATCTCGATATCTTTATTTATTCTGTTGGGAAACTCGAAGATAAAGAGCTGGACTCCCATCATGAGTCCCTTAAATACGTTAAAGAGCTCGGTTTTAAAACAAATGAAGAGACAAAGCACTGCACAAATATAGAAGAAGTTATCGACTACTGCGAGAGCTGGATGGACAAGCGGGGGGACCTTCCTTACGAAATTGACGGAATCGTTATTAAAGTGGACAGTATCCAGGCCCAGAAAAAGCTGGGTTTCACAGCCAAGAACCCGAGGTGGGCAACAGCGTTTAAATTCCCGGCTGAAGAAGTGGTGACGACTCTGGAAGATATTGAATTAAATGTGGGTCGTACGGGAGTGGTAACACCCACTGCGATTTTGTCTCCAGTCTCTGTAGCGGGTACAACGGTAAGACGCGCTACCCTCCACAATGAGGATATGATTCGGGAACAGGATGTGAAGATCGGCGACAAGCTGACGATTAAAAAAGCAGGGGATGTCATTCCTAAAGTGGTGAATGTTCTGACAGAACAGCGTACAGGTGAGGAAAAAGAGTTCCATATGCCTGAGGAGTGCCCTGAATGTGCCAGCGAGCTGATCCGCATAGAAGGGGAAGTGGCGCTGAGATGCGTGAACCCTAAATGCCCGGCGCAAATACGTGAAGGGCTGATCCACTTTGTGTCCCGCAACGCAATGAATATTGATGGTCTCGGGGAGCGGGTGATTACACAGCTTTTTGAACATAACCTTATAAAAGATGTCGCTGACCTTTACCGGCTCGACAGGGATGAACTGCTGAAACTCGAACGCATGGGAGAAAAATCGACAGATAATTTACTGAACGCCATAGAAGCCAGTAAAGACAATTCATTGGAGAAGCTGTTATTCGGGCTCGGGATCCGTTATGTGGGATCTAAGGCAGCCAAAACGCTTGCTATGACATTCGAGACGATGGAAACTCTTAAAAACGCCACAGTGGAAGAACTGGAAGCTGTCGATGAGATTGGGACTAAAATGGCAGACGCTATAGCTACTTATTTTGAACAGAAAGAAGTTCAGGAATTGCTTAATGAACTGAAAGAGCTGGGAATTAATATGGTTTATAAAGGCCCTAAACTTCAGAGTGAGGATGGAGCTGACTCCTTTTTTACCGGGAAAACGGTCGTTCTTACCGGCAGCATGGAACAGATGACCCGTGACGAAGCCAAAGCTGAAGTGGAAGCACGGGGCGGAAAAGTAACGGGAAGTGTGACAAGTAAGACAGACTTGCTGGTAGCGGGTGAAAAAGCAGGATCGAAGCTGAAGAAAGCAGAAGATCTGAACATTGAAATTTGGAATGAAGAGAGATTTGTGGAAGAATTAGGATAATTTTCACAGATGAAAATAAATCAAAAGGTTGGCTGGATTACAAAGGGACAGTATGAGAAAATAACTGAGAGATTGTTAATCGGCCGACTGCTTGTATATCGACAGATGAACACGCCATGGGCCGGTGGCGAGGAGTGTGGGATGAATGAAGAAAAAGTTAGTTTTTTTGAGTCTTGTATGTGCTGTGATGTTATCCGGTTGTATTCCAGGTCTGGAAAGAAGCGAAGAAGATGTGATCGTGGTGGAAGAGACTGAGGAAGAGGAAGAGATGGAATACCTCATTACCCCAACCATTGAGTCCCCCGACCATTTTTACAGGAATGTGCTCGTAGACGGGACGTACCAGCGGAGTGAATCACGGGGAAGCGTAGCTCATTCGATGAATAGCCGGGTTGATATAAATCAGTTTGAACTGGGTCTCATGGAGATTGCAAGCGGAGTGTATGACCAGGAAGAGTATTTTTTTCAGGAAGGAACTTTTCTTTCCGGAGGGCGGATAAACAGCTGGCTTCGCAGATACGACCCTGAAGAAGAACGTTATATGTACGGCTTGAATCCTCCTTTAGCAGATGAAGAATCAACTGAAGATCAGATGGGCGATAATCCGTTAGTGTTGTCTCATATTATGGAACATAATTATTACACGGGAAGTGAAGAGGATGGTGTGTCATTAGGCGGTGTTGTTATGGGCATATCATTGAATGATGTTTATTACTTCCAGACAGAAGATGAAGATGGCGGCTACCACTTTCATGAAAGAGACATAGACGATGAGGAAGCTCTCGAATACGGCCAGCGGGCTGCCCAGACGATGCTTGAGAGAATGAGGGAAATAGAAGGCCTTGAAGAAGTACCTGTGACGTTTGCCCTCTATCAGGAAGAAGGCCGCGGATCGGTGGTGCCGGGAAGGTTCGTGTCATTAAGCCAGGCTGGCAGCGGAGAGATGGAGCTCGGCAGCTGGGAAGCGATTAATGAGGATTATTTCGTTTTTCCTTCCAACAGGGCAAGAGATGTGCAGCCGAATCTATCGAGCAGTTTCTCGCAGTTCAGGGAAGATATTGAAAACTTCTTTGACCATCAGGTAGGAGTCGTTGGTAAAGGGCGTTATAAAAATGAAAATCTGGATGAATTAAAAATAGAACTGAATCTGCAGTCCCACGGAAAAGCAGAGATCATTGCATTGACTCAGTTTATCAGCGGAAGGCTGGATTCCGCCTTTTCGGTGCCGGCCCCAATTTATGTGTATATTGAGTCGGTTAACGGGCCGGAGGGACTTGTTGTTCAATATCCGGAGCAGGAACCTTATATTCATGTTTACAGATAACCGAATCTCCCCCGGACATATTTAATATGTCCGGGATTTTTTTTACTTAAATTGTAAATCTGCTATAAAAAATTATGTTAATTATGTGAAAACCTCAATTTATTTTCATTATTTTTTATGAATATATATGTTTATATAAAAATGATAACGGATTATTAGCGGCTTTTAATGTATAAAAATACATAACCGTTTGAAAATAAAAAAGTTCAGAATGTTCTTTACTCTTAATTGTGGTATAGTTCTGCTTGTGACTTTTATTTCAGGAGTTACAGTTTATTTGAAATATTTGGATAAATGTATACCGATGTATACGGAGATACTACTATTAAGCCTTTTAAGAGGCCGCTCCTGAAATGAATAACCGGAGGAGGTGACTTCATGGAGCACGCATTGACAACAGCAACTTGGTTCTGGCTTTTTGTTCCAATGCCGCTTTTAGTGATCTTATCAATAATAACGTTTTTTACTGAGAGGAGAGAGTAGATGTGGATACTTCCACGTTAATTACCTTTATTATTTATCTGGTAGGTATGCTGGCAATTGGGCTCGTAGCCTACAAAATGACCAGTAATTTATCTGACTACGTTTTAGGCGGACGCCGTCTTGGCGGGGGCGTCGCTGCATTAAGTGCCGGTGCTTCAGATATGAGCAGCTGGCTGCTGCTGGGTCTTCCAGGAGCGATGTACGCCTACGGGATGACGGAAATATGGATTGGTATCGGTCTGGCGATGGGTGCCTATCTGAATTGGCAGTTTATCGCCACACGGCTTCGAATGTATACGGAAATCGCGGGTGATTCTATCACGCTTCCTGATTTCTTTGAAAACAGATTTAATGATCAGACTAAAATCTTACGAATTGTATCAGCACTTGTTATTTTAGTATTCTTTGCGTTCTATACATCTTCCGGTCTTGTCGGCGGCGCTATTTTATTTGAAAATTCATTCGGGTTCACCTATACCCAGGCGCTATGGATCGGAGCCATTGTTATTATTTCATATACTTTTCTTGGAGGCTTCCTCGCTGTATCCTGGACAGACTTTGCTCAGGGGATCCTCATGTTTTTAGCTTTAATTATTGTGCCTATAGTGGCTATTCAAAACATGGGGGGATGGAATCAAACTGTTCAGCGGGTTGGAGAGATAGACCCTGTTTATTTAGACGTCTTTACCGGAACGACCACACTGGGTATTATTTCACTTCTGGCATGGGGACTCGGTTATTTTGGACAGCCTCATATTATCGCCCGTTTTATGGCAGTTAAATCGAAAGCAGAGATTCCGAAAGCCCGGCTTGTAGGGATGAGCTGGATGGTCTTCGCCCTGTTCGGTGCTATTTTCACCGGGTTTGTGGGAATCGCCTATTTTGCCGAATCTCCACTTGATAACCCTGAAACAGTGTTTATTGAGTTCACTCAGGTGCTCTTCCATCCATGGGTGTCCGGCTTCCTGCTTGCCGCTATTTTAGCTGCGATTATGAGTACGATTGATTCACAGCTGCTTGTATCGTCAAGTGCATTGACTGAGGACTTTTACAAAGCGCTCTTCCGTAAAAACGCTTCTCAGCGTGAACTCGTTTTAGTCGGAAGACTTGGTGTCGTGGCCATTGCCCTGTTTGCGATCTTTCTCGCCTATAATCCTGAATCTACAGTACTCGACCTTGTCGGTTACGCCTGGGCAGGATTTGGGGCAGCTTTCGGCCCGGTTGTGATTCTGGCGCTTTTCTGGAAGCGGATGACGAAATGGGGAGCACTCGCCGGAATGATCGTCGGCGGTGCGACTGTGATTATTTGGGATATTCTAACTGCTAATGGAGTTATCCCGTTTGCTCTATATGAAATTATTCCAGGTTTTATTCTGGCGTGGATTGCCGTTTATGCGGTTTCTCTCGCAACAAAAGAGCCTGAGAAAGAAGTTCTGGAACAATTCGATAAATTTAAAGCAAGCTTGTAAATGAATCTTCTGCACCGCAGGCAGCGGCACTCCGCTGGCCTGCGGTGTTTTTTGCTGTTCCAGAAACTGGGGGGTCTGTCCCCCCAGTTTCTGGAGGGACAGACCCCCCAGTTTTTCCCTGTTTCAGGCTCTGATTGCTTGTACGGTGCTTATTTGATATGATCATACTATTGTAAAGTCAGATTTTGAGCAAAGATTCAGTTATTTTGGAGGTGCGGGAAGATGGAAAGAATCACGAAGAATCAGGTGAAACACGTCGCCCACTTGGCGAGGCTTGAATTTACCGAAGAAGAAATCGAGAAATTTGCTTTTGAACTTGATGAAATTATTAATTTTGCTGAACAGTTAAATGAACTTCACACAGATAACGTAGAGCCGACATCCCACGTCCTGGATGTTCAGAATGTTCTTAGGGAAGATGAAGTAAAGCCTTCATTGCCAAGGGAAGAAACGTTGAGAAATGCACCAGACCAAAAAGACGGGCAATTTAAAGTGCCGTCAGTGCTTGAGTAGGGAGGGAAATAATTAATGGAACTGTTTGATCACACGTTAAGTGATTTACATGAATTGCTACATAAACAGGAAGTAACAGTGACTGATCTCGTTAAGGAATCATTTAAACGAATAAAAGAAGTGGACGATAAAGTAGGGGCTTTCCTTCTTTTAAACGAAGAAAGTGCCATGGCACAGGCTAAAAAGCTTGATGAACAGTTAGCTGAAGGAAAAGCAGACCCTTCAGAAATATTGTTTGGCCTGCCGGTCGGAATAAAAGATAATATGATGACCATCGGGATGAAGACGACTGCTGCCAGCCAGATCCTGGATAATTTTGAACCAGTGTACAATGCCACAGCGGTAGAGAAATTAATCGACGCTAACACGATCACTGTCGGCAAGCTTAATATGGATGAATTTGCAATGGGGTCATCTAATGAAAATTCCAGCTACAAGCTGTGCCGAAACCCATGGGATTTATCACGTGTTCCGGGAGGCTCAAGCGGGGGTTCTGCCGCTGCAGTTGCATCCGGACAAGTTCCTTTTACGCTGGGTTCAGATACGGGCGGTTCTATCCGTGAACCTGCCGCTTTTTGCGGGGTTGTCGGTTTAAAGCCTACATATGGACGTGTCTCCCGTTACGGTCTGATTGCCTTTGCGTCATCACTTGACCAGATCGGGCCAATCACCCGGACAGTGGAAGACAATGCTTATGTCATGCAGAAAATTGCCGGACATGACCACCGGGATTCCACAAGTGTGGATAAGCCTGTCCCTGACTATTTGAAAGCTTTAACAGGGGATATTAAAGGAATGAAGATCGGCGTTCCAAAAGAATTTTTAGCAGCAGGGGTAGAAGACGGGGTGAAGGCCCGCATAAAAGAGGCACTTGCCAAGCTTGAAGAGCTAGGCGCAACGTGCAAGGAAGTCTCTCTGCCTCATTCGAAATACGCCCTTCCGGCCTATTATATTCTGTCTTCTTCAGAAGCGTCAGCCAACCTGGCACGATTTGACGGAATCCGCTACGGCGTCAGAAAAGAAGAAAACGAGCTTCTTCAGACTTATAAAAAGACCCGAAGTGAAGGATTCGGCGATGAAGTAAAACGCCGGATTATGCTCGGCACCTTTGCTTTAAGTTCCGGATATTACGACGCTTATTATACGAAAGCCCAGAAAGTCAGAACGCTCGTTAAAGAAGACTTCGAAGATTTATTCCTTCAATACGATGTGTTAATCGGCCCAACCACGCCTACTGTGCCGTTTGGAATCGGAGAAAATGTTGAAGATCCGTTAACGATGTATGTGAATGATATTTTAACGAACTTGATGAACCTCGCAGGAGTGCCTGCTATAAGCGTTCCATGCGGGCTGTCTGATGGACTGCCTGTCGGTCTGCAAATTATCGGGAAACACTTCGATGAAGAAACAGTATATAAAGTGGCCCATGCCTTTGAACAGGCCACCGACCATCATAAATTAAAGCCGGAACTGTAAGGAGGGAGACTGAGAATGAGTTTTGAAACTGTCATTGGATTAGAAGTGCACGTTGAACTAAAAACGAACTCAAAGATTTTCTGCGGCTGCTCTACCGAATTCGGAGCGCCGCCTAATACCCATACATGTCCTGTCTGTTTAGGCCATCCCGGGGTTCTGCCTGTGTTAAATAAACAGGCCGTTGACTTCGCTATGAAAGCATCTATGGCTTTAAACTGCGACATTAACCGCCTCACTAAATTTGACCGGAAAAATTATTTTTACCCGGATAACCCTAAGGCGTACCAGATTTCCCAATTCGATAAGCCGGTCGGTGAGAATGGCTGGATCGAAATTGAAGTGAACGGCGAGAAAAAGAAGATCGGTATTACCCGTCTTCACCTTGAAGAAGATGCAGGGAAACTGACACACGCAGAAGGGGAAGGCTACAGCCTCGTTGATTATAACCGTGTAGGAACCCCGCTTGTTGAGATCGTATCTGAGCCGGATATAAGAAGCCCTGAAGAAGCCTACGCTTATCTGGAAAAACTGAAGGCGATTATGCAGTACACAGAAGTTTCCGACTGTAAGATGGAGGAAGGCTCGCTGCGTTGTGATGCTAACGTGTCACTGCGCCCTAAAGGCCAGAAAGAGTTTGGAACAAAAACTGAACTTAAAAACCTGAACTCCTTTACCCACGTGCAAAAAGGGCTGGAGTATGAAGAAAAGCGCCAGGAGAAAGACCTGTTAAACGGGGTTAAAATACTTCAGGAGACGCGCCGTTGGGATGACGCCGGAAAGAAAACCATTCTGATGAGAGTAAAAGAAGGCTCTGATGATTACAGGTACTTCCCTGAACCGGATCTCGAAAACTTGTATATTAATGATGAATGGATTGAACGGGTGCGCGAAAGCATTCCGGAATTGCCCGACGCCAGACAAAAGCGCTATATAAAAAAATTAGGTCTGCCGGAATACGATGCGAAGGTGCTTACCCAGCAAAAAGCAATGAGCGACTTTTTTGAAGAAGGACTGGAATTTGACGGTCCTCCAAAGCAGCTGTCTAACTGGCTCATGGGGGAAGTAAGCGCCTATTTAAACCAGAATGGTAAAGAAATTACCGATGTGCCGTTAACGCCCGACGCTCTTGTTAAAATGATTCAGTTAATAGAAAAAGGCACGATTTCTTCAAAAATTGCGAAGAAGGTGTTTAAAGAACTGATTGAAAAAGGCGGGGATCCTGAAAAGATCGTTAAAGACAAGGGCCTCGTTCAAATCAGCGACGAAGGTGAAATCCGGGAAATGGTCGTGAAGACACTGGATGAGAACCCTCAGTCAGTGGACGATTATAAAAACGGGAAAGATAAAGCAATCGGCTTCCTCGTCGGCCAGATTATGAAAGCATCTAAAGGAAAAGCCAACCCGCAGGTGGTCAATAAATTGCTCGTTGAAGAGATTAAACAAAGATAAACGTAAGGAACTCATCTTGCCCTGAGGGGCCAGGTGAGTTTTTTTATCATCAGCTTGTTTTTCCTGAGGATTAACAACTAAGACAAAAGAAAAAGATTTCTCCATAAATTAACTTATAGATAGTCATTAATTTATAATATAGGATTATTATGGTAACCATCGGGCAGGTTTGATATTATGGTGATGCTTATTGATATAGCAGCTTAACAGCAACTAATAATTACCTATCCGAATTTTAGCCGGATTGCAATTAATAGCCTCACAATTGTAATCTGGCTGAAAGGGTAAAGAGGAGTATTATATGAGAGATAAAACAGAGCAGATTAAAAACGCTGCAATTAAAGTGTTTATTAATAAAGGCTTCCAGGCTACCACCCAGGAATTAGCTAATGAAGCGGAAGTTGCTGAAATGACGTTGTTCCGCAAGTTTGGAACAAAGGAACGATTGTTTACGGCTGCGGTAAAATCAGTAGTGGAAGCACAAGATTTTTTAAAGTGGAAGGAAGAAGCGGAAATAAAAGATACGGAAGAGTTTTTACGTGTGTTAATTGATAACCGGCTTAACCTCATTTCACAAAACCGCAGTCTTGTGAGAATGCTATTAGCCGAACGTCTAATGGACAGCCTTCCTGAAGAAATTGACTTGCCTGAAATGATATTCTGTTCGCTTGAGAAGGCCGTGAAGGACCATGCCGAACTGAACAACCTTCATATTGATACGGCCAATTGGGAACGCCAATTAAGCGGTATATTCCTCAGTTACTTGTGCCTGCCCTCTGATAAGGACTATTATGCACAGTCAGAAGAAGAGAAGCAGCATCTGCTTTCTGATTATGTGGCCAGCTTTAAATTAAAAAGGGAATAACTGGGGGGTCTGTCCCCCCAGTTATTCCCTTTTTATTTGTGGAACGCCACTCACCATGTTTAAGAGGAGCGGAGAACCTGTGATAATTATCTGATCCTGCCCCGATTTAGAAGCAAATTGAACTTAAACAGAGATATTATTCTGTCAGTAATAATAATCGCCTGGACAGGCATATTATTAAGGTAAGAGAAGAGGTGTGCTGCTTTACATAGTTATCTGTTGTGTTATAATCACAAACATGTGTGTTAAGGATCTTTGTATATACAGGATTATGATGGAATATTTGGAAAAGAAAGGTTTGTCTTTATAATATGAAAGATTTACTGAAGTTAGCAGTCAGTTTAATAAGTATTATTGGTTTCTTTATTGTAGGGATTGCCGGTATGGTGCTCATCACTTCGGCTGTCATGGGGACTGAAATTATTATAGAATCCTGGACGGCATTATTCTGGTTTGCGGCGGGGACTTTTTTATGGATTATCCCGCTTCAGGTGATAGACTGGATGAAACTTATCCCTGTGCAAAGAAGAATGAGAAGGATCTTGTATCCCTACTTCGTCACGTTCCTTCAAGTTGTCTTTTTTGCCGTTTATATGATTGGGCTGAATTCCACTATAAGCCACGTCGTATTCTCAAATATGGGGCTGGTGACTTTTACATTTGTCCTCATCTTATCAGCACGGCTGATATACACCTGGTTTGTTCGGTACATTAGAAAATATAAAAAACCGCGAGTGGGAGTGTCGGCATAAGGCCGGCAGTACGTCCGTCGCGGTTTAAAGGTTTATATAACATGAACGGCCAATAAGTAAGCATAGACAGCAATTGAGCTTAAACTGAGAACGCCTGTCGTAACAGCCATAGTGACATGTGTGGGGGAAAATCTGGTGTTCCGCTGCAGCCAGACGAAGAGACACAGGAACAAGGCTAAAAGTGAAACAGCTAAAGACAGTTCCTGATTGGCACCAGAAACAGTAAGTAATGAAATAAGAAAGTAGACCTGATAACCGATCAGGAAGATGAAAATATAATCAAACGCATGCTTCACTGCCTTCCGCTCCTTTCGTTGGATAACTTCTGCCATCATCTCAAAACTCAGCTCATCTCTCAATATGTCTTTTGCTTATTTTTTGACGAATATGTAAACTGGATAGGTATATAACCGCTGATCTGTCAGACAGTTCAGTTTTTTATTTGCCGGTTTATTATTTTGACCTGAAGCCAGGCAAAAAAATAAGTTATTTTTTTGTCATCAGCATCATAGATTAGTAAGTTAAGCTGATATTCAGGAAGAACCTGTAACCTGGAATTAAATCTTAGAGGCAGGCCTGACCATAGAAATAAAAGGAATGTCGGCAGCTCCAACACGTGTATAAAAAAGGTCGTGTCTGACAAATCCTGCTTTCTTATATAAGCGTATCGCCCTTTCGTTAAAAGCAGCTACCACAAGCCGCACATCGGATACCTCTCTGTTTGACCGTATCCATTGAAGGATGCTGGCCATAAAGGCGGGCCCGTATCCTTTACCCGTCCATTCCGGGTGGATCCCCAGCCCGAGATCGATGACGTGAGTCTCATTAGGAAGATATATGCCTGCCTCGTATCCGCCCGGCACCCTTGCTTCTTCACCAAGGCAGAAATATCCAAAATACGGTACCTCCGTGAACGTCACCAGGTAATAGCCCTCTTTTAACAGAGCAGAAATAATTTCCTCTGATCCATCCATGCTGTAAAGTTCGTAAGGATACTCATAGGTCCAGTTAGAGATAGACTCTGCAGCTTCCCGAGTCATCTCGTTTATTGAAAACAAAGGCTTGTCATATGTATTCATCTTTTCTTCTCCTTATGGGCGTGTGCATGTAAATGACCAGTTAATTGGAAGGAAGTCTCTGTCAACTCCCGGTAAACCCCCAACTTCCCTGCACAGTTCTGTTGCCTGGTGAATACTGTATTCGTTCAAAAATACAAGTGTGACTATAAGGGTAACCAGGGTTAAAGTAATAATGGTAAACCATTTTCGGTTCATTCAATCACCCCCGCCCCTTAATCTTACAGAAATGATCGAAGCTTGTCATTTTCGTTGAGAAAAAAATAAAATAATCAGTTATTAAAAGAAATCTTACGATATATTTAGGAAAGTGCCTATAATGAGCCCAAAACGTAAGATTCTGAATATTTACAATTAATAATTAATTGATTAAGATATGAAGTAAGTAATCCGGAGGGGTTGCTAATATGAAGCGAAAGGGGTTTTCAATCGAAAAACTATTGATGATCCTTTAAGGTCTTCTGCCGGTAAACTTGCAAAGGAGTGTGAAACTGCCAGTAAGTGAACGGTGTGTGCCAAATTTATCGATGGTATGCAACGGACCGGAAAAAAATTATTAGTAACATAAGTTGCAGGAAGAAGGTTATGTCTAAGATGTATGTAGAAAGTGTAACGTAAAACGGCCCCGTGATGCACGACGGACAGGGCCGTTTTTTTAATGTGCTTTTTTACAGGAGGCTGGGACAAAAAGAAAAGTAACTATAAAGAGAACCGGAAAAACCTTTCGATATTTTAGCTTTTTCACTTAAAGAAGATGACTTCTTACATAGAATAAAGGCAGTGATTTCAGTCCGGGTGCTGTTCAATAAGTTAAAATTAAATTTAATAAGTGAGACAGCGCCTCTATCAGCGAAAAATAGTTTCTATCAGCGAAAAATAGAATCAATCGGCGAATTTCCCTCTTCAATCAGTAGTTTTGAATAATTATTGTTTGACTCTTCTATCAAAAAGTTCCCCACATTTTTATAAAAATTCATCTGCCGATTTATTACAATTACCTAATTAGTTTATCCGTTATTTCCAAGTCGGCGCTTGCCCTAATAAGCGGCAGGGAAGGTGAATTTTTAAAATCTGCAGTCAAGCAGCTTAGGGAATAGTTATAATGTTCAGCTTATCTCTAAAAAGCGCTCAAAAAAGCAGCCGTATTGGCTGCTTCTCATCGATTTAATACTCCTGTGCCTGCTGTTCTTCACGTTGCTTTTGCTTTAATTTTTCCCAGTTAATATGAAGAAGCAGCTGGATATGGTAGTACACCGCTGCAGCGGCTATTCCGATCATAATACTTGAGACGGATTCACTTAATGTAAAATAAAACTGGCCGGTTGCCATAGAGGTTAACGCAAAATAAATCATAGCGACAACTATTCCCGCTGCCCCGTACATACCGAATGAACGCAAATAAGCATGGATAGTTGTAATAGCCTCTTTTTTAAGTAAGTAATCAATCAGGTAAGTTGCCGGCACACCTCCGAGGATAAATACCGGAGCAGTATAAAAAGAGTAAATACCCATTAATAACGCGTAGTTCAGCTCCTGTCCGTGGACAAAATAATATTGGTACCCTGCCAGAAGTGAACTGAATAAAACAACCGACAACACACTTATGAACAACCTGTGAAAGAATTTTGACATTTCTGTGAACCTCCTTTAATAATATACTAAAACAAAACAGGAACTTCAGCTATGATTTTGCTCACACCTGAAGATTTTTTTAAACTCACGTATAAACAGCTTTCAGAGCTGGCGCTTTAAGATATGAATTTTTCCGTTTAACTCTTAATAATACTTTTAAGAATTTGTACTTGTAACTTACCCGAAAAGATTGAAGAAATAAATGAGTTGAAAAAGTATAGAAAAAGGTCTTAAGTATTAATAGGACTTTTACAAAAAAAAGTTGTTATATGTACTGCAGGTTCCTGCTGGCTTGTTAAAAAAGCTTTTAAGAACACTAACATAAAAGACGCTTCCCATAAACGCAACAAGAAGATTCAGAGAGGAATATACAGGAAAGGATTCACAGTTTATTTCAAACTCTCTTCTTCTTAAATGAATTAATTCTAAATAACTGTTATAAATGATATACTGAGGGTATGAATAGTAAGGACGACTCAAATTTATAAAAGTTTATTGAATCGGCGGTTTATGAACCGGAGAACGGAGAAACGCCAGGTGGCATGTTTGCCGCTTTTTATTTTTCCAGAAGTGCGGAGGATAGATTATGAAAAAGGCCAGGTTAATATATAACCCTTCATCTGGAAGGGAACAGGTAAAAAAGCATCTCCCTTACATTTTAGAGAAACTGGAAACAGCGGGGTATGAGGCATCTGCTCATGCCACCACCGGTAAAGACTGCGCAAAACAAGCAGCCGCGCTTGCTTGTGAGAGAGAGTTCGATCTTATTGTAGCAGCAGGCGGTGACGGGACCATCCATGAAGTCATAAATGGTATGGCAGAGCAGAAAAACCGTCCGTCTCTCGGTATCCTTCCGGGAGGAACAACAAACGATTTCGCACGTGCTTTGCATATCCCGAAAAATATTGAATCAGCCTGTGATGTTCTTTTGGAAGGCAAGCTCCAATCAGTGGATGTTGGCAAGGTTGAAAATAAATACTTTATAAATATTGCCGGTGCAGGAACCTTGACGGAACTGACTTACGAAGTGCCTAGCCGGTTGAAAACGATGATGGGCCAGGTGGCTTATTATGTAAAAGGGTTTGAAAAACTCCCGCGCATCAAGCCGTCCCATGTCACCATAGAGTATGACGGCCGGTGGTTTGAGGGAGAAATTATGCTGTTTCTCGTCTGTAACACTAACTCCGTTGGCGGTTTTGAGAAACTGGCCCCGGATGCTTACTTAAATGACGGCCTGTTCGATATGATTATTCTTAAGAAAACAAACCTGGCAGATGTCGTACGCCTCACCGGTGCAGCCATGCGCGGGGAGCATCTCAACGATGAGAGAATTATGTACGTTCAGGCAAACCGAATTAAAATTCATGCCCAAAATGAACTGCAGCTGAACCTTGACGGCGAGTTCGGAGGCTCACTTCCTGGTGAGTTTGTCTGCCTCCACAATCATGTCCAAATGATTGTACCTGACAAAGATTTGGGCTGCTTTCAGGAATTGTACTAAAAAATAAGAGTAGAACCCGGTTGGGGCGGCAGAATGGAATCAGGCTGCTGCACAACCAGGTTTTTCTATAATATAAAAAGGAGCCACGTACATAAGTACGAAGCTCCCTGGGAAGATAATGATTACTCTTACTGTTTTACAATCCAACTTCGTCAACGGCATAAGTGGCATCTTCAGTGCTAAATCCTTCAAATTCCAATTGCTCAATCAATCCACTTCTTGAAAACGCTGAATAGTCAAGATATTGTTCAGCCATTAAGACTGCTTGTTCTCTCCAGTCCACTTCAATGTTTTCAACAGCAAACGTGGCATCTTCCTTATTAAACCCTTCAAATTCTAACTGATCAACCAATCCACTTTTTGAAAACGCTGAATAATCAAGATATTGTTTGGCCGATAAGACTGCTTGCTCTCTCCAATCCACTTCAATATTTTCAACAGCAAACGAGGCATCTTCAGTATCGAACCCTTCAAATTCTAATTGATCAATTAAGCCTGACTTTGAGAAGGCAGTATAATTAAGATAATCCTGAGCTTTACGAATGGCATTTTCCTGTGAGACAGAGAAACTATCTTCTGCAGCTTCTTCTTCAGTTTCTTCAACAACTTCTGTGTTGTTTTCTTCGCTATTGTTATTTTCTGCTTCTGGAGCTTCTTCTTCGTTGTTATTGTTTTCATTATTAGCGAGCTCTTCTTCTTCGTTTTCTTCATTGTTGTTAGCATTGTTTTCGTTGTTCTCATTGTTTTCTTCAACGTCATTGTTCTCAGTGTTCTCATTGTTTTCATCATTCTCATTGTTCTCATTCATTTCACTCACGTTAGATTCATTGTTTAGTGAGTTTGTGTTTTCGTTTGTTGACGTTGCCACATCATCATCTGAGCAAGCACTCAATAGTAAAGCAAATACGCTAATTCCAATTAATTTTTTCATAAGTAAAAACTCCTTTTAATTTTTTAAATTAAATATAATTCATCCATTTAGGCTCCGGGGGGGATCAAAGGAGCAAAGATGACTAGCGCGAACCAGGCTTTTTAAAAAAACCTCATATTAGTTTTCATCCACAGTAGTGTCCATTAGTGAAATTTGACTCATGCTAATTGTAACAGTATTTTTCTAAAAATCTACTAACAATAGTTAAAATTACTATAATATTCATATTTTTAGTGAGTTAGAGAGGTGAAGGTTTTACGGTGGTCAGTAACAGTCGATAGTTATTTCAACCCGCCCCGCCTCCATAAAAAAATAACTGACGCTCTTCGCGCCAGTTACTTCCTTAATACACTTTAGTTGTCCAATCTTCACCATTCCAGACATCGGTGGCTACATCCTCGTAAAATTCAGGTTCGTGGCTGATTAGAAGAATGCTGCCCTTGTATTCCTGAAGGGCGCGCTTTAATTCAGCCTTAGCGTCCACATCCAGGTGATTGGTCGGCTCGTCAAGGACAAGCACATTCGTCTCATTGTTAATAAGTTTGCACAGGCGAACTTTTGATTTTTCACCCCCGCTTAAGACGGCTACTTTACTCTCAATATGCTTTGTCATGAGCCCGCACTTGGCAAGTGCCGAGCGGACTTCATACTGGGAAAAATGGGGAAACTCTTCCCACACATCTTCAATACAGGAAAGATTGTGCTGTGATTTTAATTCCTGCTCGAAATAACCGAGGTGGAGGTTGTCGCCACGCTCAACTGATCCTCTTAATGGAGGAATTTCTCCCAACAAGCTTCTCAGGAGCGTCGTTTTTCCGATCCCGTTCGCCCCTGTCAAGGCAACTTTCTGGCCCCGTTCCATACGGAGGTTTAAAGGCTCGGACAGCGGCTCGTCATAGCCGATCACCAGATCATTTGCTTCGAAGATCAGCTTGCCTGGTGTCCGTGCGGTTTTAAAATGAAACTCCGGCTTTGGTTTTTCCTGAGTCAGTTCAATTTTCTCCATCTTATCCAGCTTTTTCTGACGGGACATCGCCATGTTCCGGGTAGCCACACGTGCTTTGTTACGCGCGACGAAATCCTTAAGGTTGGCAATTTCCTTCTGCTGTTTTTTGTAAGCTGCTTCTACCTGCTGTTTTTTTACTTCATACACATGCAAAAAGTGGTCGTAATCGCCGGCATACCGGTTAAGCTCCTGGTTTTCCATGTGGTAAACGAGGTTAATGACTGAATTTAAGAAAGGTATATCATGGGAAATGAGAATAAACGCATTCTCGTATTCCTGCAAGTACCGTTTCAGCCACTCGATATGCTGTTCATCAAGGTAGTTTGTCGGCTCATCGAGAAGGAGGATGTCCGGCTTTTCCAGGAGAAGCTTTGCAAGAAGCACTTTAGTCCGCTGACCGCCGCTCAAATCATTGACGTCCTGCTCAAGGCCGATTTCGTCAAGACCGAGGCCGCGGGCAATTTCTTCTACCTTTGCATCAATGGTATAAAAATCATTGTTTGTGAGCATATCCTGGATCACGCCCACCTCTTCTAGAAGGGTTTCCATCTCCTCAGGGTCTGCCTCGCCCATTTTCTCATACATGCTGTTCATATCAGCTTCCATATCGTACAAATACTGAAACGCGCTCTTCAGAACGTCACGCATCGTTAAGCCCTTTTCAAGAACAGTGTGCTGATCAAGAAAGCCGACACGGACATTTTTTGCCCATTCAACTTTTCCTTCATCAGGATCCAGCTGGCGGGTAATAATATTCATAAATGTCGATTTTCCTTCGCCATTAGCACCAACAAGGCCGATATGCTCACCTTTCAAAAGCCGGAAAGACACATCATGAAAGATTTCCCTGTCGCCGAATCCGTGGCTTAAATTTTTGACCGTTAAAATACTCATGCGGTTCCACACCTTTATATAAAAAATTTGGTTTATTCGTCTAAGATAAGTTAAAATCGGATTATATTAAAAAATACAGACTGTTTGAGTTTACACCTCAAAAAAGGAGAAATCAATGAGCAATCCATCATCTATCATAGCTGCCTTGCCACCGTTTATTCAAGGGGCATGGGAAAAATCAGGCTTTAAAGAATTAACACCTATTCAGAAAGAAATGATTCCGGAAGCAGCAGCGGGAAAGAATATTATCGCCGAAGCGCCGACAGGTTCGGGAAAAACGCTGGCGTATCTTTTGCCATCCCTTCAAAAAATCAACCCTGACATAAAACAGGCCCAGCTTATTATCACGGCGTCATCGAGAGAACTGGTGATGCAAATTCTGGATAATGTAAACATTTGGGCAAAAGACAGCGGAATTAAAGCAGCAGCATTAATCGGCGGCGCTAACTTGAAACGCCAGCAGGAGAAGCTGAAAAAGAAACCTCATGTCATAGTGGGGACACCCGGCCGCCTGACAGAATTGGCCAAATCGAAGAAGCTAAAACTACATGAAGTGACAACCGTGGTCCTTGACGAAGCAGACCAGCTTTTTGCCAAAGAGCATATAGGCGAAGTGGACCATTTAATGAAAGCTGTCATGAAAGACTGCCAGCGCATTATATGCTCCGCTACTATTCCTCCTCGTGTGGAAAAACAGGCGAAAGAACGAATCGAGGCGCCCGAAGTTATCAGGATCGAAATGGATCAGGATCATTTAGAGAGAGTCGATCATGTGTATTTAGTCGCCGAACGTCGCGAAAAAGCAAAGCTGTTCAGAAAATTGGTCAATATGGAAGGGATGTACGGACTCGCTTTCTCAAATGACATTCATGAACTTGAAACATTCGCTGAACGTTTGGAGTACAGAGGGAAAAACGTAGGTGTTCTCCATGGGACAACTTCCAAGCAGGAGAGGGAAAAAGCCATTAAATCATTCCGAAGCGGAGAGGTACCGGTGCTGATGGCCACCGATGTGGCTTCACGGGGACTTGACATTGAAGAGGTCAGCCATGTGATCCAGCTCGATCTCGCTAACGATATTCAGCAGTATGTCCACCGTTCCGGCCGCACAGGACGGGCCGGCAAGTCAGGCACGGTCGTATCCATTGTCACTGAAGGAGAGAAAGAACGGCTCTTGCAAATCGGTGACAAACTGGGGCTCCAAATAGATGAAAAAACGTTCTCACACGGGAAATTAGTTTAATGATTTTTTAGCTGATGCGAAGAGGGGCACTTTACTGAGTGCTCTTTTTCGTGTTTGGACTCAAAGAGAAAGCGCCGTTGACCAAAAAGATCTGAGTAGTAAAAACGGGGGTGCTGTACACTGAAATAAAAAACCTTCCCTTATGTCCTGGAGGACGTGTTTAAGGGAAGGAACCTCATGTTCACAATGTCTCTTAGTTCTTCGGGTTGGCCTAAGACCTCTTTTCTACAGTCACTTTTTCATCAATTCGTCCAAATGAATGGAGGGCCAGCAACGTTTTTACAGTGAGCCAGCCTTGCCATTCCTTTTTAGCTTCGTTTTCCCATACTTCCCTGAATTGGCCCCATTCCCAAAATGGGTGCCATGAGCCGTCTGCTGCCTGATTATCAATTTCGTAATCCAGATTAAGCTCCACGTTGTTTTTAAGGACAGAATAGAGCGGCGAAGCAGGGGAAGGCGCGAGCCACAAAGGTTTGGCGCAGTAGCCGTCCCATTCTTCAGGATTAGTCGTAACAACATTTGGCGCTATTTTTCTCAGTTGATCCGTCAGCATACTTTTACCTGGTTCAGGCATGACTTCTGCCAGTCTTAAATAGGAAAGGACCTCATGAAATTCCATCACGCCTTCTGTGTTTTCAATATACTGGAACACATGGTCATGGAGGGTGCCCAGCAGGCCGTCACGAAGGATCTGGGGATAAGCATGATAATACCCTGTGATTTCCGCTCCGGGGTTGGTTTCGAATCCTTCATCAGTTTGTCCTGTATAGTGCCACCAGTCTGCGTGCGGCTCATTATTCATTTCAGGGAGGACTAACGGCCACTTTCCATTCTCCTCAAATACGCTGGTAAAATACTGCATCGCCCGTTTAATAAAAGGATGCTGGAGAGGAGTTTTAACCATGCAGGCATACTGCATAGCGACAGACGTGCTGACAGGGCTGGAAACGGCCATTCGTATATCAGGCTCAATTCCGTGGCCGCAGCCGCCGTCTGTGTTTTGATACCGGGACAGTTCGTTCATAACGGCGAGACTTGAACCGTTCCAGAAAAAGTATTCAAAAAGCTTTTTATCCAAAGGGCGGGCATTAGTCATAATAAAATCAACCGCTTTAAAAAACTGATCCTGAGTAAGTCTTTTCATTTAATAAACCTCTCTTTTATTATGATGACCATCATTAGAAGCAGTAAACTATGCTATGCTTTAATAAGTAAAAAACTTCCTTAGGGAACGAAACGTTTGTCAAATATCTCCGTATATATAATTAACTATGTTTCCTATATCCTACCATATTTTCTCCTGGATTAAGCACAAAAGTCATAGTTTCATAATTTAGTAAAAAAATAGGAGGAAGACGATGAGTCAAACGGTACTCGAGATTAATGAGCTGACAAAGCAGCTGAATAGAAAAAACATTGTACATAATGCGTCTTTCCAGATGAAGAAGGGTGAAATTCTCGGTTTGCTGGGGCCGAACGGGGCAGGAAAGACTACGACAATACGCATGATTGTCGGCCTCATAAAAAAGACGTCAGGGAAAGTGTATATAAACGGGCGGGATTTAGACGAGGAAGGCCGGGCATGCAAATCTGAAATAGGTGCTATCGTCGAAAATCCGGCATTCTATGACCATATGAGCGGTTATAAGAACCTGGAGCAGTACGCCCGGATGGCGAAAAACACCATCAGCAAGAAACGCGTGAATGAAGTCGTTGAACTAGTGAAGCTGACCGGCGCCATTCATGATAAAGTTAAGAAATACAGTTTAGGGATGAAGCAGCGGCTTGGGGTAGCCCAGGCTATTTTACATGAGCCGGCTCTGCTCATTTTAGATGAACCGACAAATGGACTCGACCCAAAAGGCATCCGGGATTTGAGAGACTATTTAAGGCAGTTGGCAGACAACGGCATTTCAACTCTTGTCTCTTCGCACTTACTGTCTGAAATGCAGCTGATGTGTGACAGAGTCGTGATCATGGAAAAAGGAAAAATCATTAATATATCAAATATACATGAGGAAGAAGAGACAGAGAGCGTTGCCGGACAGCTCGTCGCATTGCGTGTGGCAGACAACCATATTGGCCTGGCGCAAGAGGTGATTGCCGGTGTGAAAGAGGTGACCCTCTCCCAGCGAGAGAACGGCTCGGTGCTCCTATTGAAAATGCCCTATGACTTTTTGCCGGAATTAAACCGCCGTCTTGTCCAGGGCGGGGTAGACGTATTCGGGCTCGAATCCAGGCGCTCCACTCTTGAGGATAAGTTCCTGGCATTAACTTCAGAGAAATCTGACGAACTGCAAAAGGAGGCGACCTAAATGCTTCCATTACTTAAAAATGAATGGATTAAACTGTGGAACAAAAAACAAACATGGATTTTTGCCGCGGCAATTGTCGTCATAATGTTCGCCATCACAGCTATTTACTATTCGTTTATAGAAGAAACGACCGTACCTCAGGGGCAGAATTGGGAGATCGCCCTGGAAACGGAGATTGCTGAACAGGAAGAAATCCTTGCCAATGAGAACGAAGAATGGGTACTGGAAAGTGCGGAACAGAAGATTGAAGAAAATGAGGCACTGCTTGCTGCGGGGGTGGACCCGAACATTACTAATAATATGACGTTTATGAATGAGACTCTTTTAGTAGCTGCCTCCTTTATTACGTTATTTTCCGTGATCGCTGCCAGTTCGATTGTTTCCTCTGAAATTGACAACGGGACGATGAAACATCTGCTCATCCGTCCGTTTGAGCGCTGGCAGTTTTTACTGGCTAAGTTCCTGACTGTGGTCGGGTTCTCTGCTGCTCTTTTTGTTTTATTAGTCCTTGTTAATCTCATTCTGGGCACGCTGTTTTTTGGGGCAGGCAGCCCCTCAACACCTGTGATGGAGATGAACTTTGATGGAAATAACCTTTACACAACGGTCGATAAAGTTCTGCCGCAAAAATCCGGCCTGTACTTTTTGAATTTGCTGATGTTTATCATTATCTCATTTTCAATCTCCATATTATTTAAAAGTCAGACCCTCGCTGTAGGCATCGGGATTTTCATTCTTTTTGCGACAAGCATCTCACAGGCATTTACGGCACTTCTGGGAGAAACGGCCTGGTATAAGTATGTGTTTCTTCCGCATATGGACCTTCCGGCTTACGTCGTAAGAGACGAACTCCTCCCTGGAGTGGGACTCGGTTTTTCCGTTGGGGTCCTTGCCGTTTACGCTCTTGTCTTTATAGGCGCCAGTACGGTTTATTTTCAAAAACGCGATTTAGCTTAATAAAACTAAGGCAGCCGGCATGTACCAGTAGACATGCCGGTTTTTTATCGTGGTGAGCTTTCGGGAGCCAGTGGGGATCCAGGCAGGGCTGGGGTCCTTTTAGCAGGGTTCAGCCGCATAGCGGGACCGTGTTGCCGCCTATTTGTGGACTTTTAGCCGCGTAGGGGAGGATACTGCCTGTTCGGCTGCAGGATCCGGGGAGATCAGGGGAGTATTCTGGCTTATAATCGGGTGACTCTACCGTATAGAGCGTCGACTCTACCGTATAGCCGGGTGACTCTACCGTATAGATATGGAACTCTACCGTATAGCCGGACGACTCTACCGTATAGGCGGATAACTCTACCGTATAACAAATTTCGACACAATTTGCGTAGCGCCCCCGTCACCACCACCGCCCCATCACGTCCCGACGCAGTCCCCCCATAAAGATTCAATTCTGCTCCCGAGCAGGCGCACGTCCCGGCAGCAGCAGTCAAATAGTTGAGAGCCTTAATAGACAAACTAAGTCAAAAAATCAGCGGAACAAGCAGTATATTCGTACAAGCGGTCATGTCTCTTTTACATAACGTATTAGTGTACCACCAAAAAAATAAGGAAGGAGAGAAACATGATGTCAAAGCGAGCTAAGCCATCCCAGCCTTATTATCCGGGCCAGAAAAACACCATTTTACCTCGGTCAAACAATAAGAAAGTTCAGCCGGAAGCGGTCAGGGAGGCGTTTGTTAAAGTCCCGGTGGTTCTTGGAGAGCAGACTGTCCAGCTTGATTTAACTGCCAGAATTGATTTTCCTGAGCCGGTACTTGAAATTAAAGATGTTAAGAAAAATATCAAAATCACTCAATGCCGTTTATTATTGCCTACTAACAAACTATTCTTAAAAGGTTTTGTAAGGAAGAATATTCAGTATGCAACACCGGTGCGGTCGGATTATAAGAGAGTAGTGTCTGACCTCCGTTCTATGACTTTGGATGTACCATTTGAAACAGTCACTGACATTGATTTTATTAACCCGCCTCAGTTCGAAACAAATCCAGGCAGAAGAGAGTTCACCTATTTCTCTGAAAGTAAATTGCCTGAAGGGTTTGCTCAGAAAGATAAGTTATTATCTGCCGAGTTCTCTGAATTTGACCAGATAAGCGGAGAGCACTTTAATGAGCTGCCATACTGTGAACTGATTTCCAGCCAGTTTGTTGAGTATGATGAAGCATTAAACCGCCAGATGGGTAAAGTCAGGGACGGACGCGGGCAATCTATGAATGCGCCATTCGAAGAAGGCACATTCACTGAAATGCAGGAAAAAATGGTAGTGGAATTAACGTTTAAAGTCCTCCAGCTCCAGCAAGTTAAAGTGAATGATAACCATAAGTAATTAAAAAAATTCAATTGATCCCTTGCTCTAATGGTCCAGACAAAAATTTACGGGTAGACAGTACACTCCCATGCATTTAAAACCTCCTTTAAAATAAAAAGACCCCTGAAAGTTTAACTTTCAGGGGTTACGGCTGTTTACTTTTTATCGTATTCTTTTTTAAATTCTCTTAAATAATAAATAAAAGCGGCGCCGCGTAAAATACCCTCAAGGTTTTTGCGATCGACAAATTCGGCCCCGGCATGGCCGCGTTCAGCTTTACCGGCCGTGTACCGGGCAAGCGTAGAAGTCAAATGATGGGCAGACTCGCCAGTATCGTGAAGAATATCAAACAGCGGATTCAGCTTGGAAATTTTGCCGTTGACGTCCACGAGTGTTTCATTTGTATTGTACAACAGCACAGTTGCCTCACCAGTCACATCCCCAATACTTTTGTTGACAGTTTCCACTGTGGAAGCAGTGTTGTCAAGCGTTGCAGCGAGCTTTTTCATAACAGGAATTAAAATAATGACCAGTCCTGCAAAAGCAAGCGAAAGAATAAATACACCAATACCTAACCAATCCATATGTATCACCTCGTCTAAGATTTTTGATTTATTGTGAGCAGTTCATTGATGTTTATTCGCCCCGGTAGTTATCAACCGTATCCATCAGTTCAGCGATATATTCGCCGACTACCGGCAAAGAAATTGCCTGTGACAGAATGTAAAATAGCAGTGCCAGGAATATGGCAGTTCCAATGGTCATTCCGACACCACGGGCGACACCGGCCATAAGATTAACCTTAATCACTTCTTTTTTGTCCGTAAAATGATAGGCCATATCTTTTAAACGCCCATTCGTCGTCATATCTTCCAGCTTATCCAGCAGTTTTTCGAAACGTTCATTCTCCTCTTGACGCTTCTCATCACCCCTCGTTTTGGAAGGAAGTTTCCGCTTTTCCTGTTCTTTTGTCAACGGCAAAACAAGCACCTCGCTTCATTAAAATCAGTGGTAATTGTTTTCCCCGTTGTCACCTATTGTAAACCATTGACACTTTTCCTTCTATAGTTCTGCGAATAATCTCCTGAAATATTAGTGAAGAGCACAAATGATTCAGAAAAAGAGGAGAGTATAATTCCTGCATTTGAGCCGTTACTTCTCCATAACAGGCCTTTAGACCGGGGTGTCGCAAATTAACCTGAGACAATTTTGTTAACAAACTTGTGTCTTTAGACGGGTGCATTTATGATAAGATGTGAAATAGTATTCATTACTATATGAAAAAAAGTTCAAAACTATGGATTTTTTCATGAAAAGAAGGTGTTGAAATGGATAAAGAAAAAGTGAGCAAAGCAATTGAAGCAGCGAGAATGTACTATGTATACGATTACACCCAGAGTATGATCGCGGAAAAATTAGGAGTATCCCGCCCTACCGTTTCCAGGCTGCTAAATTTCGCAAAGGAAGAAGGGTTTATAGAAATTACAGTAAAAGACCCGGAACAAAATGTCACCCGGTTTGAACAGATGCTCGAGGAAGCATTTGGTTTAAAAAAAGCGATCGTTGTCCACGCGCCTGACGGTGACGATGAGCAAATTAAACGCAATCTTGGAAGCGCTACCGCGGACTATCTCGACGGAATTGTTAAAGACAGCGATATGATTGGCCTTACCTGGGGGACGACACTCTATGAGATTGCTAAAAAGCTCACACCTAAAAAGGTGTCAAATGTAAAGGTGGTTCAGTTAAAGGGAAGCGTCAGTCATTCTGAAACGAACACTTATGCAGGGGAAACACTTAATCTATTCGGGCAGGCCTTTAACACGGTTCCGCGCCATCTGCCAATCCCTGCGATTGTTGATCATGTCGTGGTTAAACAGGCAATTGAAGCGGACAGATATATTAAAAACATTTTGGATATGGGAAAAGAAGCTAATATTGCCCTTTACACGATCGGAAAAATAAAATCAGAATCGCTGTTGTTCCAGCTCGGGTATTTTTCAGAAGAAGATTTAAAATCCATTTACAGCCATGCAGCTGGAGACATCTGTTCACGGTTTTTTGATGAAAACGGAAAGATTTGCAGCGATGAATTGAATGCGAGAACTTTAGGAATTAACCTGGAAGATTTACGCACGAAAGAGTATTCCGTGCTGATTGCCGGGGGAGAGGGCAAGCTTCCGGGAATTCGTGGAGCTTTGAAAGGAAACTACGCCAATGTCCTTGTCACAGATGCCCATACAGCAAAAAAATTACTAGAAGAAGCAGAGGAGTAAGTATGGCACAGGCTGTTAAAAATAACCTGCCATGCTATATGAAAAAACATTCATGAAAAGGTTTACAAATGTTCAGAGCGTTTGTTATAGTTTAGTTAGCAACAGGTTGTTAGACGTCTAATCAATTTAGTTACAAACCACGACCAGAATAAGTTAGAGGTGTTAATTATGCATATTTTGTGGGGAATGTTAGGTATTTTAGTAGTTTTGTCGATTGCCTTTTTACTGTCAAATAATAAAAAGTCAATTAAACCGCGTACCATTCTGGGCGGACTGGCCATTCAGGTAACCTTTGCATTTATCGTACTTTACTGGGAAACAGGACGAGCTGCACTGCAGCAATTCACAGGGATTGTAAATAATGTCATTGGATACACTGATGAAGGGATCGATTTCCTTTTCGGCGGAATATTTGAAGCTGAGGGGGTCGGAATGATATTTGCCTTCCAGGTACTGACGGTGGTTATTTTCTTCTCATCTTTAATTTCCGTCCTTTACTATTTAGGAATTATGCAATATATCATTAAAGTTATCGGGGGCGCCCTCGCTAAATTTCTCGGGACAAGTAAGCCGGAATCCCTGTCCGCCGCAGCAAACATCTTTGTCGGGCAGACGGAAGCGCCGCTTGTTGTTAAGCCCTTCCTGAACAAAATGACTCAGTCCGAACTGTTTGCTGTTATGACAGGAGGACTCGCATCGGTAGCTGGATCCGTTCTGATCGGATATTCACTTCTTGGTGTGCCATTGGAATATCTGCTTGCAGCAAGTTTCATGGCTGCACCTTCAGGTCTTGTTATGGCAAAAATCATGCTCCCGGAAACCGATCCGGAAGCCACTTCCGACGAGCGGAACATCGAAATGGGTGACGATAAAGAATCTTATAACGTTATAGACGCAGCAGCACGCGGTGCAAGCACAGGTTTACAGCTAGCTTTGAACATCGGTGCGATGCTTCTTGCATTTATTGCATTAATCGCCCTCGCTAACGGTATACTTGGCGGCGCGGAAAACATTATAAACAATACAGTTAACTTTTTCCTTGGGTTAGTGGGATCTGACGCCCAGATTAACCTTCAGGGAATTACTCTGGAAAATATTTTCGGTATTCTCTTTTCACCACTGGCTTTTGCGATCGGTGTGCCATGGGCTGAAGCATTCCAGGCCGGGTCTTATATTGGTCAAAAACTTATTTTGAACGAGTTTGTGGCCTACGCCGCCTTTGGACCGGAAATTGAAAACTTACATCCTAAAACAGTTCTAGTAGTAAGTTTCGCACTATGCGGGTTCGCGAACGTTTCTTCTCTAGGGATTCTTCTCGGAGGACTTGGACGCCTGGCGCCTAACCGCCGTGGAGATATCGCAAGGCTCGGTGTGAAAGCCGTTATGGCTGGTATGCTTGCCTCACTTCTAAACGCATCTATTGCAGGGATGTTTTTCTAAAAGAGATTTGAAGTTTTTGAGACGGCGTACGAAATGAGAGTTTTATTTTAATAATTTGAAGTTACGAGACCAAAGTTGCTTAATTTTGGCGCTGGAATAGCAGTTTTTTCAGAAAAACTTTTAGGGAAGCGCCTGAAAAAGGTATTCAATCTTCGGAAATTGAGGGTCGATCAGCTAAAGAGAGTTGTCAATCAGCGAAAATTGAGTTCTATCAGCGAAATAGAGTGTGCAATCAGCGAAAATCCAATTCTATCGGCGAAAACAGCTATTCAATCAGCGAAAAGGGAGAGTCTATCGGCGGATGTCTGTGAGACCTCCCCGCCCTATATTGAAAAATATGAGATAATAAAACCGGATGAAAAAACCTATTACCGAAAGGATGAATGTTAATGAGTCAGTCACTTGCTTCACTTATTGATCACACATTGCTAAAACCGGAAACGAAAGAAGAACAAATACACAAGCTCTGCCAGGAAGCGAAAGATTATCAGTTTGCTTCAGTCTGTGTGAACCCGACCTGGGTCAAAAAATCGGCGGAGCTTTTAAAGGGAACTGGCGTGGATGTATGTACCGTAATCGGTTTTCCATTAGGCGCCAATACACCTGAGACGAAAGCGTTCGAAACGAAAAATGCCATTGAAAACGGAGCGACAGAAGTAGATATGGTGCTGAACATCGGGGCTTTGAAAGATAAAAACGACGCCCTCGTAGAAGAGGATATGAAAGCTGTAGCAGAAGCCGCTAAAGGAAAAGCTCTTACAAAAGTCATTCTTGAAACATGTTTACTGACAGACGACGAAAAAGTCCGGGCGTGTGAAATTGCCCTTAAAGCAGGAATTGATTTTGTTAAAACATCAACCGGCTTCTCAACTGGTAACGCCACTGTGGAAGACGTTAAACTGATGAGAAAAACAGTCGGCGACAAAGCCGGTGTGAAAGCTTCCGGCGGTGTACGCAGCCTGGAGGACGCCCAAGCGATGACAGACGCAGGCGCCACCCGTATTGGAGCGAGCGCAGGCGTGAAGATTGTAGAAGGTGAAAAAGCAGACAGCGATTATTAAAATACTTGTTAATTTTAAACGAGCCCGGCAGAAGAAGAGCATGCCGCAGGCTCGTTTTTTTCATTTAAATAGGAAAGAGATGTCACAATCACCCGGTATTTTCCTTCTTAATATGTTCGTAATTTTTTCTGAATTTTCACAAAAACAATCTCTGATAATTGTATAATAGAGGATAGAAGTTTTTTGCCGGAAGATCCCTTAAGTCCAATCTTAATTTACAAGAAACCCGTTGTGCCGCATTTGATTATACTTTTTCAAAATGGGGTGGCTGAGAATGGAAGAGCAGCTGAAGAAACAGGTTTGGACGCGCTTTGTTAAAGAGGGGGCGCTTGATTCTGACCGCATGAACAAGCGGATTATGGAGTCGTGGTATTTCTGTAGAGAGTCCGGTGTTAACCCATATGACGGAAAGGGAATTCAGCTTTTAAGTCTCGGCGATTTAAAAGAAAGGCAGCGTCAAAATGCCCGGCTGATTGAAGCGGCGTCGCCATTTCTGAACAACCTGCACAGCTTATTTAAACATACAAAATCTATTTTGCTTTTAATTGATCCCGAAGGTTATGTCCTGAAAGTAGTCGGGGAAAAGGATGCGATCAATTCAGCCCGTGAGATTAATTTTGTAGAGGGCGTAAAGTGGACAGAGGAAGAGGTGGGCACTAACGCGATCGGTACAGCGCTCAGAAACCAGGAGCCGATTACAGTCATTGGGGCTGAGCACTATTCGGTGGCGTCACAAAACTGGGTATGCTCAGCAGCGCCAATTAAAGATGAAGATGGCAACCTGTTAGGTGTTCTGGACGTATCGACGAGAGTAGGAGCCTGTGAGCATGACCATACGCTTGGCGCAGTGGTTGCTTCCGCCTATGCGATTGAACACGAGTGGCACAAGCAAATGAAAGAGGATGAGCTTGAGCTTATGGGCCGGGCCCTCCAATTTCGCGACTCTTCTCCTTACCTGTTATGTAACCGGATGAATAAGATTATTCATGTCCCCCACAGTCTTAACAGTTTATCTGATTTGCGCCATAAACCACTGACCGATGAAGCCATTAAAACAGCAGGGTGGGATGTAAAGATGAAAACGCCAGTTTATTCTGAGAGAACCGATCGGGTCATTGGCTATCAAGTGTTTGTCTCTGAATCAGAACGAGCTGTTCAGGCACCTTCTGTTATCCCTGAAAAAAAGCCGTTTCAGTTTCCAGGGGTTAAGGGCGTCAGTTCGGCATTCCAGAAGACACTCGAACAGGCGGAACAGGCAGCGGCCTTTGACATACCTGTCCATTTAACAGGTGAAACCGGTACAGGAAAAGGACTGCTGGCGAGGGCAATCCATGACCATAGTCCGCGCCATCAAGGCCCCTTTGTGGAAATGAACTGCGGAGCCGTGCCTTCGACTCTTATCGAAAGCGAGTTATTCGGCTATGCACCGGGGGCGTTTACAGGAGCTAAAAAGTCAGGTTACAAAGGCAGACTTCTCCAGGCAGACGGGGGGACATTGTTTCTCGATGAAATTGGAGAAATTCCTCTTGCTATGCAGGTAGCTTTGTTAAAAGTACTCGATCACCAGCAAGTGACAGCCATAGGCAGCCACCGGGCAGAACAGCTGAATTTCCGGCTTATTACAGCTACGAACAGGGATTTAATGAGTATGGTAAAAGAGGGAACGATGAGAGAAGATTTCTTCTACAGACTGTATGTTTATCCTGTCCATTTGCCGTCACTCGAGGAGAGAAATGAAGATATTGTCAATTTGATAAGCTGGTACTGTGACAAACATAACTGGAGTATCCACTGGCCGGATGAAGCTGAGCAAATTTTCAGAAGCATGTCCTGGCCGGGGAATATCCGTCAGCTGATTAACTGCCTGGACAGACTAAGAGTGACATTTCCTGTTCAACTCCCGGCTGACCTTGAAAAAATAAAAGAGGTTATGGACGGGCTTTATATCCAAAAACTGACAGACGCTGAAGCGCCGTCTCATAACATGACCTATCGTGAAGAGATTGAAAAAAAGGAGATAAAAAAAGCAATTGAAGCAGCAGGCGGGAGGGCCTCAGCTGCGATCAGGCTATTGGATATGCCAAGGAGTACCTTTTACCGGAAAGTTAAAAAGTATCAGCTTTAGAATCGTTCAGACTGCTGGCGGAACATAATGAGACAAAACGGGACAAAGTGAGACAATTCTCATTTTGTCCCGTTTTTTAATGGGGAAGGACTGCTCAACCCTTATATTGTAAGCGTTTTCAATATGGCATGGAACTTGCATTATAGTTTTATAGACAACCTGAGGAGGTGAAGATGACGTCTGCAGGGGTGAACGTGTGTTGATAAACCATTAAAGGGAGGAATGTGAAGATGAAAGTCTCTGAAGAAACAGTACAAGGGATAACTGCTGAGAAAGCCAGCTGGATGTATCAGAAGATGTGCGAAATCCGGAAGTTTGAGGACAGGGTTCATGAATTGTTTGGGCAAGGGGTCCTGCCTGGGTTTGTTCATTTATATGCAGGTGAAGAAGCAGTGGCTGTGGGGGTCTGTGCTCACCTCGATGATAATGACAGCATTACGAGCACACACAGAGGCCACGGACACTGTATAGCCAAAGGGTGCGAACTTGACGGGATGATGGCGGAGCTCTTCGGAAAAGCAACCGGGCTGTGCAACGGAAAAGGCGGGTCTATGCATATTGCAGACGTTGAGAAAGGAATGCTTGGAGCAAATGGTATTGTAGGCGGCGGATTTCCGCTGGCAGCCGGAGCCGCTCTCACATCCAAGCTGAAGAAAACAGGGGCAGTCGCAGTCTGCTTCTTTGGTGATGGAGCGGGGAACCACGGGACATTCCATGAAGGAATTAACCTTGCGGCTATCTGGAACCTGCCTGTTGTCTTTGTAGCTGAAAACAATGGATATGCTGAAGCCACCCCATTTGAATACGCATCAAGCTGTACAAATATAGCAGACAGGGCAAAAGGCTATAACATTCCCGGGGATATTGTCGACGGGAAAGATGCAACGGCTGTTTATGCGGCAGCCCAGAAAGCTGTAGAACGGGCCAGAAACGGGGAAGGTCCAAGCCTGATCGAATGTAAAACTTACCGTAATTACGGACACTTTGAAGGAGATGCTCAGAAATATAAACCGGACGTTGAAAAGAAAAGCCATCTGGAGGAGCTGGATGCGCTGCGAAAGTTCCGTGAGTATATTGCGAGTGAAGGGCTGTTAACGGACGCAGAACTTGATGATATTGAGGAACGTGTGGACCATGCGGTTGAGGTTGCAGTTAAATTCGCTGAAGAAAGCCCAATGCCGGCTGAAGAGGATTTAACGAAAGACGTGTATGTGTCTTATGAAACTCATGACAGGGGGGACGTATAATGGCACGAATTATAACTTTTTCAGAAGCGATTAAAGAAGCGATGCAGCTGGCAATGCGTAAAGATGAAAATGTCATACTGATGGGTGAAGATGTGGCCGGCGGTGCTGAAGTGGACCACCTGCAGGATGATGAAGCATGGGGCGGTGTTATGGGTGTTACCGGAGGCCTTGTTCAGGAGTTTGGCCGTGACCGTGTTCTTGATACGCCGATTGCCGAGGCCGGTTACATCGGGGCGGCAGTAACGAATGCGGCGACAGGAATGAGGCCGGTAGCGGAACTTATGTTTAATGATTTTATTGGAAGCTGTCTTGATGAAGTGATGAACCAGGGTGCCAAGCTCCGTTACATGTTCGGAGGTAAAGCGAAAGTGCCGTTAACCATCCGAACGATGCACGGTGCCGGCTTCAGAGCAGCAGCCCAGCACTCCCAAAGTCTCTATGGCATGTTTACGGCCATACCGGGGATTAAAGTGGTCGTGCCTTCCACGCCTTACGATGCTAAAGGATTGTTGCTTGCGGCTATTGAAGATGATGATCCGGTGGTCTTTTTTGAAGATAAAACCCTCTATAACGTAAATGGTGAAGTGCCTGAAGGCTATTATACGGTTCCGCTGGGGCAGGGAGAAATTAAGCGGCCGGGGAATGAGTTGACAATCGTCGGAATCGGCAAGCAGGTACAGACAGCTTTAGAGGCGGCAGAACAGCTCACAGCTAAAGGTATTGACGCAGAAGTGGTCGATCCCAGGAGCTTATCGCCTCTCGATGAGTCGATTATATTAGACTCAGTTATGAAAACAGGGCGTCTGGTTATTGTGGATGAGGCAAACCCGAGATGTAACGTGGCAACTGATATTGCAGCTCTAGTTGCTGATAAAGGATTCGATTACCTTGACGCACCGATTAAGCGGGTCACAGCGCCACACTGTCCGGTTCCTTTCTCGCCTGCTTTAGAGGACATCTATTTGCCGTCGGCTGAGAAAATTTTGAAAGTTGTATCAGAGATGATTGAAGATGATACGACCGTCACGATGTAAGGTCGGTAACTAAGGTTTACGGGCAAAAGAAAATCATCCTTAATGAAGGCTGTATTCATGGCAACTCACATACACATCTTCTTAGCCTGTTAATGTTTTGATAGTCGTGAAACATCCCGGCAGGGGTGGACTCACTAGGTCTCACCTGCCTTTTCATAAGGCCTGACAGACAGAATGGAGGGAGACGTCATGGCAGTAGAAATTATTATGCCGAAATTAGGTATGAGCATGAAAGAAGGCACGATTGTAGAATGGCACAAAGCGAAAGGCGAATCAGTTAAAAAAGGTGAACCCGTCGTGTCGATCAGTTCTGAAAAGATAGAAAACGAAGTGGAAGCCCCTGCAGACGGGGAACTGATCGGGGTTAGTGCGGAAGTAGACGAGGTGGTAGCTGTAGGAAAACCAATCGGGTTTATCGGCGAGCCTGGAGAACAAATCCCCGAACCTGGCAGCGGGGATGCGGCTGGGGAAACGCAACCGGAAAAAGAAACAGCTCCTGAACAGATCCGGCAAGCTCCCAAGCCGGAAAGCCCGCCGCCGGCTGCCGGAAAGAAACGGGCCTCCCCTGCGGCGAAAAAACTGGCAAGACAGAAGGGTATTGATATCGAAACGGTTGTTGGGACAGGCCCGGGAGGAAGAGTAACTAAAGAGGATGTGCTTCAGGCTGCTGAAAAAGATACCGGGACAGAATTAAGCCCGCAAACCGTATCTGCCCCTCCCCAAATTGAAACAAGTCAGGCAGCCGGTAGCACTTCCAGCCAGGAGCCGGTTAAAAAAGAACTGAAAGGCATCAGGAAAGTGATTGCCGACCGGATGCATGACAGCATCCGCAACACGGCCCAGCTAACAATCATGAAACATGCTGATGTCACAAAGCTCATGGCTTTCAGAAAAGAGTTAAATGCTGATCTTGCTACTGATGAAGAGTCTGTAAAAGTGTCAGTTACAGACTTACTGGCAAGAGCAGTAACTAAAGCTTTGCTTGAGCATCCCAACATGAACAGTGCTTTAAAAGAGAGAGAGGGAACCATCTATGAATATGGCCACGTCCATTTAGGGATTGCAGCGGCTAACGATAAAGGACTGGTGGTCCCTGTTCTCTTCAATGTCCAGGACCAGTCACTCAAGGACATTTCTGCAGCCATTCGCTCTCTCGGTGAAAAAGCGCGGGACGGAAGTTTGTCGTCTGAAGAAATGGCCGGTTCCACGTTTACGGTTACAAATTTGGGCGCCTCTGGTATTTCGTTCTTTACGCCTGTGTTAAACCCGCCGGAAACCGGTATCTTAGGGGTGGGAGCCACTGAAGAAACGCTGGCTTTTTCAGAAAAAGGAGATGTCGTGGCCAGAAAGAAACTTCCTCTCAGCCTCACCTTTGATCATCGTGTAGTCGATGGCGAGCCTGCAAGCCGGTTTTTAAATACAGTTATTGCCTATCTGGAACATCCGTACCGTCTGCTGATCTAAGGCCGGGCAACTATAGGAGTTGATCATAAATGGGAGAAAAGCGGGAAGTTGTAGTAATTGGGTCAGGTCCAGGAGGCTATGTGGCCGCTATAAAAGCAGCCCAGTCAGGAAAACAGGTCACAGTTATTGAAAAGAAATCCGCTGGAGGGACATGTCTCAATGTCGGCTGTATTCCGTCTAAGGCATTAATTACTGCAAGCCACCATTTTCAACACATGCTTAACGGGGGACAGATGGGCCTTCAAGCCGGAGAACCGTATGTAAATATGGCCCAATTTCAGCAGTGGAAAAATGGAATTGTGTCGAGGCTCACCGGCGGTGTCAGGCAGCTGCTGAAAGGAAACAAGATAGAGTTTATCGAAGGACGGGCTGAATTCACCGGTAAACACACGATTCAAGTTGCAAGCCAGGAAGGTCAGACGCGGACTCTCCAGTTCAAACATGCGATTATCGCGACAGGCTCCGCGCCTGTGGAACTGCCGGGTCTCTCTTGGAACGACAGAGTTCTCTCCTCAACCGGGGCCCTGGCTTTAGATCATATCCCGGAAAAAATAATTGTCGTCGGCGGCGGATATATTGGGATGGAGCTGGGTACGGCATATGCCAATCTCGGAAGCCGCGTGACATTTCTTGAGGGGGCCAGTCAGCTTCTGCCAGGATTCAGCCAGGAACTGGTGGCCATTGCAGAAAAGAAACTGCAACAATCGGGCAATGTGGATATCGTTAAAAATGCCATGGTTGAAAAAGCCGAAAAACATGGTGATGGAAGGGTTACAGTACAGTATTCAGTGGATGATGAGCTTAAAACGGCCGAAGGCAATTATGTGTTTGTGACAGTGGGCCGTAAACCGAATACAAAAAAATTAGGGTTGGAAAATTGCGGCGTGCAACTGGATGAGCGTGGGTTTATAACGATTAATGACCGATGTGCAACAAGTCAGCCTCATATTTTTGCTGCAGGGGATGTCACGAACGGGCCCGCGCTGGCTCACCGGGCATCCTTCCAGGGAAAAGTCGCAGCAGATAACATTGCCGGGGAAGATTCAGTGGATGAACAGGTCATACCGGCGGTTGTCTTTTCAGATCCGGAACTGGCTTCTGTCGGATTAAGTGTTGAAGAAGCCAAAAAAGCTGGTTACGACGCTGTCAGAAAGTCCTTCCCATTCGCGGCAAACGGACGGGCATTAACAATGGAGAGCAGCAGCGGTTATGTTGAATTAATTCTCAATGAAGAAGACGGGCTGCTGTTAGGGGCCCGCGTAGCAGGTCCGCTCGCTTCGGAATTAATTAATGAATTGACCGTGGCGATCCAGTCCCAGTTAACGGCAGAGGACCTGTCTCTCGCCGTCCATTTCCACCCGTCACTGGGAGAAACCATTATGGAAGCAGCTGAATTTGCGATGGGACATCCTATTCATAAGCTTTAGGCGAATAAAAACTTTAAAGGAGGCTTGGCTAATGAAAGCAGCTGTATGGTATAAGGCTAAAGATTTAAGGGTGGAAGAAGTAACAGAACCGGCTGTTTCTGAACATGATGTGAAAGTGAAAGTGAAATGGTGCGGAATTTGCGGAAGCGACTTGCACGAATATTTAGCCGGGCCGATCTTTATTCCAGTAGACAGTCCGCACCCTATCAGCAAAGAAAAAGCGCCGATTATCATGGGGCATGAATTTGCGGGTGAAGTAGTTGAAACCGGCAGCAAGGTGACCAAACTTCACGTTGGCGACAGAGTGGCGATTGAACCAATTCTGGCTCCGAATGAGAACGGCGAATACAAAGATGAGAAATATAATTTAACAGACTTATTAGGGTTTCACGGGTTGTCGGGAGGCGGCGGCGGATTTTCCCAATATACGGTTGTCGGTGAACATATGGCACATAAACTGCCGGACGAATTGTCTTATGAACAAGGTGCCTTAGTGGAACCGGCTGCTGTAGCGTTGCACGCTATCCGGCAAAGCTCGCTGAAGGCAGGTGATACGGCCGCCGTTTTTGGAGCCGGCCCGATTGGTCTGCTCGTCATTGATGCCTTAAAAGCTGCCGGAGCATCGCAAATATATGCTGTTGAAGTCTCAGAATCCAGAAAAAAGCTAGCTGAACAATTAGGTGCTGTCGTGATCGATCCAAAAGAAGCAGATGCGGTGGAAGAAATACGTAAACTGACTGGAAGCGGCGTGGACGTCTCTTTTGAAGTGACAGGTATTCCTGAGGTGCTGAATCAGTCGATTCACAGTACTCATACCGGAGGCGAAACAGTTATAGTCAGTATCTGGGAATCTGAAGCAGCAATTCAGCCGAATGATATTGTTATAAAAGAAAGAACAGTAAAAGGAATCATTGCCTACCGGCATATTTACCCTGCGGTAATGGAGTTAATGAAACAAGGGTATTTCCAGGGAGAGACAATGATTACGAAGAAAATAGGATTGGACGACGTGGTGAATGAAGGGTTTGAACAGCTAGTAAAAGACAAAAGCCAAATAAAAATCTTAGTCAGCCCTGAATAAGGGATGGTGGTTATGCTTTTCGGGGGTGGGATATTAGGAGTTGTTTAGGTTGGTGCAACGTTGGTAGCACCAACCTTTTTTTGTTTCTTTAAGCTGCCGAATGCGCAGCAATTCTCTGGTTTTCTTCGTGATACGTGGGTTGGTGCTCCTGCGCCGCCTTGGGCTTGCTCGTCGCAGATAAAGACTGCAAGAGCGGTAGCACCAACCTGAATAGTCTCTTTTAAAGCTGCCGAATGCGCAGGTATCCTCTGGTTTTCTTCGTGATACATGTGTTGGTGCTACACCTGTAGCACCAACCTGAATAGTTTCTTTTAAAGCTGCCGGATGCGCAGGTATTCTCGGTTTTTCTTCGTGATACATGTGTAGGTGCAACATCGGTAGCACCAACCTGATTAGTCTCTTTTAAAGCTGCCGAATGCGCAGGTATCCTCTGGTTTTCTTCGTGATACATGTGTTGGTGCTACACCTGTAGCACCAACCTGAATAGTTTCTTTTTAAACTACCAAATGCGCAGGTATTCTCAGTTTTTCGTCGTGATACATGTGTAGGTGCAACATCGGTAGCACCAACCTGAATAGTCTCTTTTAAAGCTGCCGTATGCGCAGGTATTCTCAGTTTTTCGTCCTGATACATGTGTAGGTGCAACGCCGGTAGCACCAACCTAATTAGTTACTATTTAAAGCTCCTCATTTTTCCGCCAGGGGCCTGATGCTGTGTGCAATCAGGAACTGGGCACTGTAATAGGTAATCATGATTAAGACTCCTGAATGGGTGACTTCTGAGATGAACATGTTCCAGGCCAGAATAGAGTCTGAGATAACAAACAGGAGACTTCCAGAGACAGCCCATATGTTTCCAGTCAAAACAGCAGAGAAAAGCATTACAGAGATGACTGCAATATAAAGAATGACGGGGATAATAAGGGGTTCCTCGCCTCCAGTTTTCAGCGCGTCTGTCAATTCTCTTCCTATTATAAAAGAATAAAGAATAATAGGAATAAGAGAAGCCAGTTTTACACGTGTCACTGTCATTTTTGTAAAAAAGCCTGCCAGGTAAAAAAGGTGACCAATTAGAAAAGCCGCCAGACCCGCTATAAATGCGCCTTCAATAAACGCGTCCCCAAGCATACAGAAAAAAAGCCCGGCAAGCATTAGTGTGCTGAAGCGGGAGAACCTGTTTCTATCATGAAGTCTCCGGATAGCATACGCAATAATAAGCCACACAGGAATTAACTTAAATAGGATAATAACAACCAATGATTCGCCAGGTACGTAAAAAATATAGAAAAGACCAGTTACTAAAATTAAAAAAGGCAGTACGTATGCTGATTTGAATTGCTCCATTTCACCCTTCCTCCCACTTAATGATCTTACTCCCGCCTTAATCGACAAGTCTGTAAAACTTCAAATATATGATTTCTATGCAATTACTTCTTTGATAATACCATATAATGTAAAGAGAAAACGAGCAAGGCAGAATACTAAGAAATTCCATTAACTGGGGGGACAGACCCCCCAGTTAATGGAAAACAGCTGCTATTCAAACAATAGCAGCTGTTTCTTTAAACTTGTGTTAATTCTTTGTATTTACTTGAGACGGTGCTCGGCGATACACCGTATTTTTCAGCGGCAGCTTTTTGGGAAATGGCTGCCGTTCCGTCCGTTACGTGTTTATCTGTCCAGTACTCCAGAGCCGCTGCAAAGGTTTCCGGTTTTTGAATGCGCGGTTCTTTAGCTCTTACAAAGCGGATCCAGTGTATTTTTGCTTTTAAATAGCCGGTATATGGTACACGCGTCCAGTCGAGCTCTGAATGGAATAAGGCAAGGACCTTTTTACCGCTTTCTTTAAGCTCGTCTTCCTGATTAAGAACTCCTTGAGCACTGACGAGAAGACTAAGGACTTCAAGGACATCTGGGAAAGTACGTGTAAACAGTTCCTGGTCTGTCTCCCCATCTAAAGAGGCATGCTTCTTTATCCCGTCCCAGGCTTCACAGAAACTCTCAGCTATGCGATTCGGAATGGCTAATGCATCATTTCCTAATGCTTTTCCGTCCGGTGTCGGGTATAAATAGCCAATCACAGAATCGTTTTCCTTCAGATAGGCAGAAGCAGGCGTCTTTTCCAATGTATGAGCCTCTCCGCTAAACATATTTTCAAGAGCCATGTTTTTTTCATCGGCGTAAGTCACACGGAAAAACTCAGGCTGCATGGCCTCCCACTCCTGAAGGAACTCCTGGAACTTTTCCGAGTAGCCTTTCCTGTAATTTTCTGTATAGTCCGAGAGGATGGTTTCGCCCCCGGAAGCGATCGGCTTGTTGAACAGAATCCAGTGAAAGATCAGCTGGGAGAAAGCTTCGCCGTCGCGCTTCTGCATACCTTCAAACTGTTCAGTAAGTTTTGCATAAATCGGTTCAATCTCATCATCGAACCGTTTGCTGTGGTCAAAAATGCGGGGAAGAAGCTCATTAAACGCACGCTGGTCCGGCTCGTCAAACCGCGGTTTCGCCTCCACCTTATGTAAACAGCATTTTTTATATTTCTTCCCGCTTCCGCATAAACACGGGTCGTTCCGTCTTAATGTTGCCATTTCTTTCACCTCGATCTAAAATTCACCCTATCTATAGTTGCAAAAATCCTGCCTTTTGTAAAGCAGTAAGCGGCATGACTCTTAAGTAAAGTCCCGTTCGTAATATTGAATGGAGACTTTTTACTCATATAAAAGGGGTACAATTACACTCTTGTGTAAGGTGAAGGGCTTGGGACTTTGACAGAAAAAGCACTGGTGTACTTACAATTTTTCTAAGCCTGCGCCCTCTGCCTCCGCGTAATTCAGTATTAATAAGAAGGTGGCTGTATTTGTTATTTATTGTTGAAAATCTAGTGATATACAATCAGAAATTGAATGTAAAATTCTAAAAACTCGTTGACATGTTCTTTATTACGAACTAAAATGAGTATTATACAAATTGAAAACGGGATTTTCATTAAACAAATAAGATATTTGTTCTCCATGGGGAACAAACGGTAGTGCAAACTAACTAACCTAAGGGGTGGGAACAGTGGGTGAAAAAGATATCGAAATAAAAAAGATCGTGGCAGCACTGAAAACACGGTTCTGGATCATTCTTTTAATCACCGCGGTCGCAGGAAGCGCAGGCTATGTTTATTCTGAACATACTAAACCGGCACCGCTTTATGATGCTTCTTCCACAGTCATTATTCAGGAAGAACGGTTTAACATGGATACTCTGAAAGTGCTGGTGACAGAACCGGTTGTCCTCGATAAAGTTATTTCCGAATTAAAACTCGAGCAGACACCTCAATCGTTAATTCACCATTTTGTTGCTGAGGATGTCAACTCTTCACAGGTTTTAAGATTCACGGCAACTGATACCACTCCTGAAAACGCCGTAGTTCTTGCTAATACTATTGCCAGCGTCTTTCCGGAAGCTGTTAACGAGACGCTGGGGTATGAGAATGTGGAAGTTCTTTCAGAAGCAAACCTCAGTGAAGCTAAACATCCCATCAACACGCCTTCAGACCGCTTATTTCACGGAAGTATACTCATCGGGCTGATATCTGGAATAGGAATGGCGTTTTTACTGGATAGTCTGGATAACAGGCTGAAAACAGAACGTCAGGTGGAAGCGTTGCTGGAGATACAGGTGCTGGGCACTGTGCCAAAAGCTGCCCCGAGACTGCTTACTTATAAGAAAGAAAAAAGGACAAGCCATTTAAAAAGAGGTGAAACCATTGGGTAATAGATCTTTAAGAAAAAAAGTCGCTTACTTTTGCCAAAACCCTGATTCGGTGATGTCCAGTAACTTTAAAAGAATAAAACTGAATGTGGAATTTGCCTCTCAGGAGAATAACTGTAAAACACTGGTAGTCACTTCTCCCGGAAAAGGAGAAGGAAAGTCCATGGTTGTCTCCAAATTGGCTGTGTCGTTTGCGAGAGAAGGAAAAAAAGTGCTTTTAATAGATTCCGCCGTAAATGCGCCAGTGATCCACCACATTTTTAAGATGAAAAACGGAAAAGGATTAACAAATGTGTTAGCCGGACAAGTGAAATTGCGGGAAGTCATTAATCAGTCGTCCGTAGACGGGCTGAAAATTGTAACGAGCGGTGAAGTCACGTATAACGCCGAAAAGCTTTATCAGTCAAAAGTGATGAACAAGCTGCTGGCGGAAGCAGCCAATGAGTTTGACTATGTGCTGCTGGATTCCCCGGGTGTTCACGAAGGAACTATCACAAAAATTCTTGCCGGTAAATGTGACGGGAGCATTCTCGTCGTTCGAAGTAATAAAACAGAGGATCATGCCGCACTGGATGCTAAAAAAGCTTTGGAAATTGCCAAAGGAAATGTGATTGGTGTCATTATGAATGCGAAACCGAACTCATTTTCCCAGCTGATCAAAAACACCTAAATTTTTTTACTCTTTTTGTTCGTTATTAAGAAGGAATTCAGTTCTATATAAGGAATGAAACGTTTTTCAGGTTATGTCTCCCAGCCTTTATCAATGGAGGCACTCGGCCATACTGTGGGTGGAAACCTTAGATGCGAGTCATCGAAGGTGTGGCGTGAGGAGGGGTTGAATGCCCTTATTCTTTGATTTTTTACCGACTTGAGTTACAGGCTCAAGTGGGTAAAAAAGTTAAAGCCAGCGAATCCGGATGGTACAAACTTTTAAGGAAGGGGGGCAAACAAGTGTCTTATAAAAAAAGAGTTCGACTGCTGTTTTTAATAGACTCTGGTTTAGTCGTTTTAGCTTTTTTACTTAGCTACTATCTGCTTGAATTACACATCATTCCTGAATTTAAATTTATAGCAGCCTTATTGTCGCTGCTGATCAGTTATCATATTGTTTCCTTTTATTATAAATTTTATAAAAAAGCGTGGGAATATGCGAGTATCGGCGAGTTGAAAATTATATTAAAAACTCTCTCATTCTCGATTACTTTTGCACTGCTGGCACACCTTTTAATTTATCAATACACCCCAGCCCGTTTAATGCTCCTGACTGGAACCTTTCAGCTGCTGTTTATTGGAGGAGCCAGGCTGACTTGGAGAATGATGAGGGACAAAATCATCAATAATCAAAACGAGAAAAGAAACACCCTGATCGTAGGGGCGGGGGCGGCAGGAACGATGACGGCCAGACAGCTCCAAAATAATATGGAATCAGAATTAAACCCTGTGGCCTTTATTGACGACGACGTCACTAAACAGAAACTTGATATTTATAACATACCTGTCGTCGGAGGGGTTAAGGCAATCGAATCGGCAGTCAGGAAATATGATATTGAACATATTGTTATCGCCATTCCTTCCTTAAGCAAAAAAGAACTGAACAAGATTTACACCGAATGTGCAAAAACACGGGTGAAGACGCAAATCATGCCAATGATAGAAGATTTGATGACAGGAAAGGTTTCAGTTCATCAATTCAGGGATGTAAAAGTGGAAGACTTGCTTGGCCGAGAGCCAGTGGAACTGGAAGTTGATACGATATCGGAAAATATAACAGGAAAAACAGTGATTGTGACAGGGGCAGGCGGATCCATCGGGTCTGAAATATGCAGGCAAATCTCGGAGTTTCAGCCTGAAACATTAGTGTTACTGGGACACGGCGAGAACAGTATTTACAGTATTGAAATGGAACTTCTGGAAACACATAAGAATTCTCCAATGACCTTCGTTACAGAAATAGCAGATATACAGGACGCTAAAAAAATGACGGCTGTGTTTAATCATTACCAGCCAGATGTGGTCTATCATGCTGCTGCTCATAAACACGTTCCCCTCATGGAACGGAATCCGGAAGAAGCACTTAAAAATAATGTCATTGGCACGATGAACGTGGCAAAAGCGGCTGATCAAAGCGGAGCGCGGACGTTCGTCATGGTATCCTCTGACAAAGCAGTTAACCCGACGAGTGTTATGGGAGCGACAAAGAGACTCGCAGAAATGGTCGTTCAGTCAATGAATAGAGAAAGCACCACCAATTTTACCGTCGTCCGTTTTGGAAACGTGTTAGGAAGCCGCGGAAGCGTCATCCCGCTGTTTACAAAGCAGATCCAAAAAGGGGGGCCGGTAACCATCACCCATCCTGACATGGTGAGATATTTCATGACCATTCCTGAAGCTTCCCGGCTGGTCATTCAGGCGGGCTGTTTAGCCCGGGGCGGTGAAACATTCGTCTTAGATATGGGAGAGCCGGTTAAAATTATGGATTTAGCCACAAACCTGATTAAACTGTCAGGCCATTCAGTAGACGATATCGGGATTGAATTCACCGGGATCCGTTCCGGAGAGAAACTGTATGAAGAATTGTTAAATGATAATGAGGTCCATGACCATCAAATCTATCCAAAAATCTATTTAGGAAAAAGCTCCAATATTTTTATAGAGGAAATCAGGGAAATTATTGTCTCTTACGCCTTGTTTAATAAGGAGGCTTTAAGAGAGAAGCTGATCAGTCTCGCGAATAAGCAAATGAAAGAACAAGAAAAAGCAGAAGCTCTGTCTGCTCATTAGGTACCAGGGGGGATTAGACTTATGAAGGTAAGAAAAGCTATTATTCCGGCAGCCGGACTGGGGACACGTTTTTTGCCAGCCACGAAAGCCATGCCTAAAGAAATGCTTCCCATTGTCGACAAACCGACAATTCAATACATTGTAGAAGAAGCGGTCGCTTCAGGAATTGAAGATATTATTATTGTCACCGGCAAAGGCAAACGGGCAATAGAGGATCATTTCGATAACTCGTTTGAACTGGAGCAGAACTTATTAAATAAAGGGAAGATGAGTTTACTGGATGAGGTTCAGAAATCGTCAAAAGTAGATATTCATTATATCCGCCAAAAGGAACCGAAAGGGCTTGGCCATGCTGTATGGTGTGCGAGGAAGTTTATAGGCGACGAACCTTTCGCCGTCCTATTAGGTGATGACATTGTCCGTTCCGATAAACCGTGCTTAAAGCAATTGATGGAGTGCTATGACAGGTATAAAGCTTCGATTCTGGGAGTACAGACGGTAAAGGATGATGAAGTGTCGCGTTATGGCATTGTGGGAGGAAAGGAAATAGGCGAAAGAATTTATACGGTCAGAGAATTGGTTGAAAAGCCTGCTGCTGAATCGGCCCCATCTAATCTCGCCATCTTAGGACGCTATATTTTGAGCCCGCAAATATTCTCTGTATTAGAGAATCAGGAACCCGGTTCAGGCGGCGAAATCCAGTTAACGGATGCCATTGCCAGGCTCAACCAAAAAGAAGCCGTGTATGCTTATGACTTTGAAGGTGTGCGGTATGATGTCGGTGAAAAATTCGGTTTTATCCAGACGTCCATCGAATTTGCCCTTCAAAGAGAAGATTTAAAATTTCAGCTGTTAACGTACCTTTCTTCCATACTTGATAAAGAAACGATCAAATAATCATAAGCAGGTGATCGTATGCCAAAAAAAATACTTCTGTGTGCAACCGTGGATTACCATTTTAAAGCCTTCCATCTCCCAACAATGAAATGGTTTAAAGAGCAAGGGTGGGAGGTTCATGTCGCGGCTTCAGGCAGGATGGCGCTGCCTTATACAGATAAGAAGTTTACTATACCGATTCAGCGGTCGCCATTCAGTCTGGCAAATGTCAACGGGTATAAATCACTCAGAAAGGTTATAGAAAATAACGATTACGCCATGATTCATTGTCACACTCCTTTGGGCGGCGTACTGGCAAGGCTGGCGGCTAGAACAGCAAGGAAAATGAAAGGGACAAAAGTCATTTATACAGCTCATGGTTTTCATTTCTGTAAAGGAGCCCCTTACGTGAATTGGATTATTTACTATCCGATTGAGAAATACCTGGCATCCTTAACAGACAGTCTGATAACGATCAATCATGAGGATCACAGGCTCGCCCTCAATCATAAATTTAAAAGCACGAGCATTGAACACGTGCACGGTGTAGGGGTGGATACCACACGCTTTCAACCTGTTGGAAAAACTGAAAAGGCAGAAAGGAAGAAATCATTTGGTTATCAATCAAATGATTTTTTAATGTGTTATACAGCTGAATTTAACAAAAATAAAAATCAGAAGCTGCTCATAAAAGCACTGGCTGCTGTAAAAGATCAAATGTCGAATGCACGGCTGCTGCTGGCCGGTGAAGGCAAATTATTAGAAGAGTGCAGGCAGATTGCCGCTGACTCAGGGGTTAGTGATCAGGTTGACTTCCTCGGTTTCAGAAACGACATCGATCAGTTTTTGCCAATATGCGATCTGGCCTTGTCCTCCAGTTACAGAGAAGGGCTGCCGGTAAATATTATGGAAGCGCAGGCCTGTGGACTGCCGGCCATTGTATTGAAGAACAGAGGGCATTCGGAATTAGTAGTAAACGGCGTGAACGGCTATGTCATAGAGAAAGATGATACCCTCGCTTTTGCTGAAAAAATGCTGGAATTATATCAGCAGGAAGAACTGCGCAACAAATTCAGTGAAAAGACAGTCTCTCACGTTGCCAAATACTCTCTTCCAAAAGTCACGAACGAGCTGGAGATTATTTATAACAGGTACATGAACGAAGTGGAGGGATATGAGTGGGCGATCCAATAAGGGTGCTGCATGCTGTAGTTAATATGAACCGCGGCGGAGCTGAAACTCTTCTCATGAACTTATATAGAAATATCGACCGCGAGAAGGTCCAATTTGATTTTCTGACCTGCAAAGAAGGCGATTTTGACAGGGAAATTACAGAGATGGGCGGCATCATTCACCGAATCCCTTATGTAACAGAGAAAGGGCATTTCGGGTACGTAAAGGCGTTAAATCACTTTTTTTCTACGCATAAAGAGTATGTGATTGTCCATTCCCATATGGATAAAATGAGCGGGATCGTCCTGAGAGAGGCACAAAAAAATAACGTTCCAATAAGAATTGCCCACAGCCATAATACGAGCAGTGAAGGGGGAACGGCAGCCAGGCTGTATAAGTGGTACGCCGGAAGAACCGTTCTCTCCAGCGCCACTCATTTGCTGGCCTGCTCACAGGCAGCTGCAAACTGGCTGTTTAAAGGCAAGGTAGGTCAGGCTGTCATATTGAAAAACGGAATCGAAGTAGATAAATACAGGTTCTGTTCCGAGACAAGACAGCGCATCAGAAAAGAATTAGGTCTCACAGACCAAAAGATTATAGGGCATGTAGGAAGGTTCAACCATCAAAAGAACCACACATTTCTTATTGGTATTTTTTTAAAACTTCATCAATCCATGCCGGAGACAAGGCTCGTACTGGCAGGGGATGGCCCCTTAAAACCGAAGATCGAGCAGAAAGTAAAAAATTTAAATCTTGAGAAGAAAGTCATCTTTACCGGCGTAAGAAGCGATATCCATCATCTGCTTCAAGCCTTTGATTTATTTTTATTTCCGTCGCTGCATGAGGGGTTGCCCGTGACTTTAATTGAAGCTCAAGGTGCAGGGCTCCCTTGCGTAATTTCTAATGAAATTACTAAGGAAGCAGATATGGGAATGGGTTTGATGAGTTATGTTCCCCTTGGCAGCACAGAGAGGTGGATAGAGGAAATTAAGAAAGCTCTTAACCTGCCGAAGGAGCGGGAGGAAGCTAACCGTTTTTTAACTGAGAAAGGGTATGATATCAAAACGAGTGCAGCCTGGACACAAGGTTTTTACTCAGCAATCTGAGGTGACTAAAGTGAAAAAATTAACTGTTTTCACTCCTTCGTTTAATAGAGCGTATTGTTTGCACCAGTGTTATAACAGCCTGAAAGAGCAAATATGCAAAGACTTCATCTGGTTAATTATTGACGATGGTTCGACTGACGGCACGAAAGAACTGGTGATGGACTGGGTAGCAGAAAACGAACTGGACATCCAGTATGTCCGGCAGGAAAACCAGGGGATGCACGGGGCGCATAACACAGCTTATGACAGGATAGAGACAGAATTAAATGTCTGTATTGATTCTGACGATTCCATGCCTCCTGACGCTGTAGAAGAAATTCTCACTTTCTGGGAAGCTAACAGGAGTGAGGATGTCAGCGGGATCATCGGCCTTGATGTCCGCACGGACGGCAATATAATAGGCACAAAACTCCCGGACCACATAGAGAAGTCCACCTTATTTGATCTTCATTATAAACACGGGGTCACAGGGGATAAAAAGCTCGTGTACCGGACAGCACTCTCAAAAAAGTACCCTTATCCGCTTTTTAAAGGTGAAAAATACGTGGGATTAGCCTACAAGTACTACAAGTTAGATGAAGACTATCCTATGCTTCTGTTAAATAAACCGCTTTGTATCGTTGAATACCTCCCTGACGGCTCATCTAATAACATGTTCAGGCAATACCGGAAAAACCCGAAAGGCTTTGCTTTCTACAGGAAAGAGCTGATGAAACTGCCGTTTGCGAAAAAAACATTTAAATTCCGCCAGGCCATTCATTATGTCTCAAGCAGCTTAATGATAAAAAACAGACAGTTCATAGAAGAAACGCCAAATAAACTGTTAACTGTTTTCGCCATTCCATTAGGCATCGTTTTGTATGTGTATGTGTTAGCGAAACAGAATTAACAGTCAAGAGGGGGCAGTTATGGAACGGACCGTAAATATAGGTGTGGCAGGCACAGGCTTTATTGCAAGAGGATTAGTGTATGCCTTGGAAAGTCAGGATGATTTAACCGTTGCCAGCGTATTAACCCGCCGGCAGATGGAGGAGATCAAAAATTTTCCGGATAAGAGTGTGCTGACCAACAATGTAGAACAGTTTATTGAAAGCTCCGATTTAATTGTTGAATGCAGCGGCGATGTCATTCACGGGACGGCAGTCATTGACAAAGCAATCAGTGCTTCACTTCCGGTAATTACAATGAACTCGGAGTTACAAATCACTACAGGATCATATTTTGCCCGCAGGGGTTTTATTACAGAAGCGGAAGGGGACCAGCCCGGCTCTCTGGCGGCTTTGAAGGAAAATGTGGAGCAAATGGGGTTTAAACCTTTAGTTTATGGCAATATAAAAGGATTTCTAAATACGAACCCGTCCAGAGAAGATATGCTTTACTGGGCTGAACGAAACGGCATCAGTTTACAAATGGTCACTTCTTTTACTGACGGTACGAAAGTGCAAATCGAGCAGGCGTTAGCAGCTAACGGTCTTCAGGCAGATATTGCTGCTCCTGGGCTGCTTGGGTTTAAAGCGGCTGATATCAATCAAGGTGGAACGAGGCTTGCCAATGAAGCTGCCAGGTTAAATCGTCCAATCAGTGATTACCTTCTCTGCCCGAAAGGTCCTGCAGGAGTGTTTATTACCGCAACGCATGACGATATACAGCAGCAGCCTCTCAGTTATTTAAAAATGGGAGAAGGCCCTTACTATACTCTGGTTCAAACCTTTCATCTCTGTCATTTGGAAATAATGAAAACAATCCGGCGAGTGTTAAATGGAGAAGGGGTTCTCCTCAATAATACGGCTTCCCCTTCAATCAGCGTAGCTGCTATCGCAAAACGTAAGCTTTTCCCCGGCGATAAAATAATTAAAGGGATCGGCAGCTTTGAAGTAAGAGGAGAAGCAGTAAAAATGAAGGCTGAACCAGAGCATATTCCAATCGGTTTAATTGCGGATGCCACAGTGACAAGGGTGGTGGAGGAGGGCCAAATTTTAACTTTTTCAGATGCAGAGCTGCCGGAGTCATTGGCCTTAAAAGCCTGGCGTGAGGTTGCCGGAAATGCATTAATCATGGAGTAGGGGACTTTCTGAATCTATTACGGCCTCTGGATTGGAAGGGACAATTATGACAATTCTTTATATGAATTTAGCACTTGTGTTCAGTTTTTCATTAGGAGCGAGGCACCTCAGGGATTCTGCATTATCTGTCACTAGTGAGGCCCCTTACATGAAACCGGGCTATTTTTTTATGTTCGTCTCCTTAGCTTCATTGGTGGTTGTGTCGGGGATGCGGAATAACATTGGCGATACGTATGTCTACAGAAATATATTTGAGTCAAATGAGTTCACGTGGGAGTATGTTCAAAGTCAGAAAGATATGGGCTTTGGCGTGCTGCAGATGATTTTAAAAATGTTTACGGATAACGCCCAGGTGTTAATATTTACTGCCGCATTAATTACGAACGTACTAATCGTCCTTGTATTATACAAATACACAAAGTTATTCGAGCTAAGCTTATTTGTCTTTATTGCTTCAGGCATGTACCTCGTCTCTATGAACGGCATCAGGCAGTATTTAGCAGCAGCCATTATATTTGCTTCCACTAAATTTATTCTGGAAGGCAGTTTTGTAAAATATGCTCTTGTTGTTTTACTGGCTTCCACCTTTCATCAAAGTGCGCTCGTTCTTCTTCCCATCTATTTTATTGTCAGAAGGGAGGCGTGGACAAAAACAACATTTCTGATTTTGTTTTCAGCTATTTTAATTGTGCTTGGTTACAATCAGTTTTCAGAGCTCCTCTTCTCGACACTTGGAGAAGACGGTTACGGAGGATACAGTGACTTTGATGAGGGCGGCGCCAATATTATCAGAGTGGCAGTTGGGTCGGCCCCGCTTATTCTTGCCTTTCTCGGAAGGGATAAATTCAGGGAACTGTTTCCTAAGTGCGATTACATTGTTAATTTAGCACTATTGGGAGTTATCTTTATGATCGTAGCCACCCAGAACTGGCTTTTTGCAAGGCTGTCTATTTATTTTGATTTGTATAATTTAATACTGATTTCCTGGGTAGTGCATTTATTTGCGGTAAAAGACAGGAAACTCATCTATTATGCGATCGTCGTCTGTTATTTTTTCTTTTTTATTTATGAATATGTGATTACATTAAACATTGAATACAGAAGTGACTTTCTGGAATTCCTGGATCCGGATAAGGGACCGCTCTTCTTACAGAGCTGATAGGAGGGAGCAGATTGAAAAGGGGTTTCGATTTCTTAGTATCACTGTCATTAATTATCGTTTTGCTGCCATTAATAGTAATGATCGCATGTCTCGTCAGAATGAAACTGGGGTCTCCCGTCTTATTCAAACAGAAGCGTCCCGGTTTAAATAATAAGCCCTTTACTTTTTATAAATTCCGAAGCATGACTGATGAAAAAGATAATGATGGCATCCTGCTTGCCGATGATAAGCGGCTTACCCCATTTGGACTGTTTTTAAGAAAGTTTAGCCTTGATGAACTTCCGCAGCTGTTAAACGTGTTAAAAGGGGAACTGAGCCTGGTGGGTCCGAGACCGTTGTTAATGGAATATTTACCGTTGTATACCGAAAAGCATCTGCAGCGGCATCGTGTGAGGCCTGGAATTACGGGGTGGGCGCAGATTAACGGGCGCAATAACTTGTCGTGGGAGGAAAAATTTGATTTGGATGTCTGGTATGTCAATAATCGGTCGTTCTGGCTGGACATCAAAATCCTGCTCTTAACGGGATATAAAGTCTTTAAATCAGAAGGAATAAACCAGCCGGGAACTGCCACAGCAGAGAAATTCAGAGGATTAAACTCGAAAGTGAGTGGCGGCCATGAGTAGAAAAGTGATGATCATAGGTCATGGAGGACACAGTAAAGTTATTACAGATGTAATTAAAACGAATCCTCATTTGGAACTGGCAGGGTATTTGGATGATAAATACGATCAGATCACCTATAGGAACGGGTTATATTATGGCCCGGTCCTTCTGGCAAGCCAGTTTATTAAAAGGCTGAGCGTCAGATTAATTATTGGGATTGGCAATAACGAGGTGAGGCAAAAGGTCGCACAGAAACTGAATATTCCTCCTGAATTTTATATGACATTAGCCCACCGTTCAGCCGTTATTAGTTCAAGTGCGTCAATAGGCTCAGGGACAGTAGTGATGGCAAACGCGGTCATTAATGCAGACAGTCAGGTAGGCAGCCACTGTATTATTAACACCGGTGCTGTCGTGGAACACGATAATGTACTTGGAGATTTTGTTCATATTTCTCCAAACGCTACATTAGCCGGTGCCGTTAAGATTAATGAAGGCGCACACGTAGGAGCAGGTGTGACAGTCATACCGGGAAAGAAAGTGGGAGAATGGTCAGTCATAGGAGCGGGCGCCACCGTTATTACAAATATCCCTTCCCATTGCACGGCTGTAGGGGTTCCTGCAAAGATGAAAGTAAAAGAGTTGTGAGAAATGTCAAAGACAGTCACTGGACAAAAACAGTCAAACAATCATCCTTTTTATAAGTGATTAATATTCAAACGAGCTGTGTTTCCAAAACAGGTCGTTTTTTTTATGTTCTTTAAAGTTTCATAAGTTACCAGTCGAGAGGAAGATGAAAATGATATTAACAGGGACTGCAGTGACAGAATGACCAGGAAGAAAATATGTTTTATAACGACGACGTCTATTACAATAAAAAGCTTTCTAACAGGGCAAATGGCCTTTTTGAAAGAGCATGGCTACGACATCACTGCTGTTTGCGCCAAGGATGACAGCCTCATTAATGATCTGCCGCCCACTGTAACTTATATGCCGCTCAAAATGAAACGGGGAATCGACGGCCCGGGTGCAGTCTTAAGTATATTTTTTCTGTACCGCTTCCTGAAAAAAGAAAAGTTTGACATTGTACAATATTCCACCCCGAATGCGTCCATATACGCTGCCATAGCTTCCCGGCTCGCAAAAGTCCCTGTCCGATTATATTGCCAGTGGGGCATCCGTTATACGGGCTTTAATGGCTGGAAGCGAAAGCTGTTTAAAGCGATTGAAAAGGTCACTTGTTCCCTTTCAACATGTATTGAACCGGACAGTTACGGAAATCTAAAATTTAGTCATCAGGAAGGGTTATACACACCTTCCAAAAGCAGAGTCATATGGAATGGCAGTGCAAACGGTGTAGATTTATCTAAGTTTGATATTTCAAAAAAAGAAGCCTGGCGGCAGGAAATCCGTATGAAGAATAACATCAGTGACAATGATTTTGTGCTTGGCTTCATCGGCAGGTTAGATAAGGATAAAGGGATTAATGAACTTTTTGCAGCTTATAAATCTATTTCGGCAAGATATCCAGGTACGAAGCTGCTTCTGGTCGGTCCTAAGGATAATTCTGGAGGGCTTCATGCACGTTTACTTGAGCGGTCGGGAAAGAACGAGTCGGTCATTTACAGCGGTTTTACCACACAAGTAGAAAAATATGCGGCGGCAATGGACGTCTTTATTTTACCAAGTTACCGTGAAGGATTCGGTTCAGTGGTGATTGAAGCTGAAGCAATGGGGGTCCCTGTCATAGTGACAGATATTCCGGGACCGACGGATGCGATCCAGGAAAATGATACCGGGCTCCTGATCCAAAAAGGCTGTTCACGCTCTTTAGTGAACGCCATTGAGACGTTGATCATGAACCCTGATTTGTGCGCAAAGATGAGTAAAAATGCCAATAGGTTTGTACGCGAGCATTTCGAACAGAAAAAACTGTGGAAGTATATTTTAGAAGATCGCGAAATGCTTTATAAAGAGAATAGTTCTTCTAAGGAGGACAGCAATGGACACACACAATCCCAAAGTGTCGATCATTATGGGGGCTTATAATTGCGCTCCTACACTAACGGAATGTATAGAGTCTTTGCTGAACCAGACCTATACAAACTGGGAACTGATTCTATGTGATGATGGATCAACGGACCAAACTTACGATATAGCTGAAAAGTACGCAGATGCATACAAGCAAATTATTCTAATACAAAATAAAAAAAATGAAGGCCTCGCTTATACGCTTAACCGTTGTCTGAAGTACGCAAAAGGGGATTACATTGCCAGGCAGGACGGCGATGACAGATCCAGACCTGAGCGGCTGGAAAAAGAAACTGCTGTCCTAAAAAACCACCCTGAATTTGACATAGTCAGTACAGGGATGGCTTTTTTTGATGAACGCGGGTACTGGGGAGAGATGACATCGGCGGAAAGGCCTCAGCCTGGTGATTTTATTACCCAGTCCCCGTTCTGTCATGCCCCTTGTATGATCCGCCGGCAAGCATTGCTGGATGTGAAGGGGTACAGCACCGACCGGAAAACATACCGGGCAGAAGATTATGACCTCTGGTTCAGGATGTACGCGAATGGATCCCGCGGATATAATATTCCGGAACCTCTTTATGATGTAAGAGATGACAGGGGAGCTATTGCCAGAAGAAAGTATATTTACAGATTAAACGAAGCTTATGTGCGTTTTACCGGTTATAAACGGCTTAAGTTGCCATTCAAATCATATCCCTATGTTCTCAGGACCCTGATTATTGGCATACTTCCCGGCTGGGCGTACAGGAAGCTGCGAAGAAAAAGGTATAGATTTTCATGAAAAACAGCCCGTAAATCTTTAGGGAGGTGTGTATCCAGTGGGAAAAATGTCTTCTAAAAAAATATATCTTTCACCGCCTCATCTTAGCGGTTATGAACTGAATTTTATAACCGATGCGTTGAAATCGAACTGGGTTGCTCCGTTAGGGCCGAATGTGGACGGTTTCGAAAAAGAACTGGCGGATTATTTAGGAGTCCGGAATGCTGCAGCCTTAAGTTCAGGGACGGCGGCGATTCACCTGGCTCTTATTTTGTCTGGAGTAAAAGAAGGGGACACGGTCTTTTGTTCCACGCTCACATTCGTAGCCAGCGCCAATCCGATTCTTTATGAGAAAGCCCGGCCGGTCTTTATTGATTCCGATCGGGAATCATGGAACATGTGTCCGCAAGCCTTGGAGAGAGCATTGACAGAAGCTTATCATATAGGGCGGCTTCCTAAAGCGGTCATTGTGGTTAACCTTTATGGACAAATGGCGAAGATGGAAGAGATCACTTATCTATGCCATAAATTCAGAGTCCCGCTCATTGAAGATGCGGCCGAGTCACTTGGCTCCACTTATAACATGAGGCCTGGCGGTACATTTGGGAGCTTTGGCGTATTTTCATTTAACGGAAATAAAATTATCACCACGTCAGGAGGCGGAATGTTAACGTCAAACAGCACAAGTGCGATAAATAAAGCACGGTTCTTAGCCACTCAGTCAAAAGACCAGGCGCTGCATTACCAGCACAGTGAGGTCGGTTTTAACTACCGGATGAGTAATTTATCAGCTGGAGTAGGAAGAGCGCAATTGCTTGTTTTAAATGACAGAGTAAAAGCGAAAAGAGCGGTATTCAATAAGTATTACAACGAACTTGCCGGGGTGCCTGGAATTGAGTTTATGCCGGAATTAGCCGGGACTATGTCCAACAGGTGGCTGACAGCATTAACAGTTAATGAAAAGCAGGCAGGTTTTTCAAATTTAACATTGTTAAAATCTCTGGCTAAAGAAAACATCGAGGCACGCCCGGTGTGGAAACCGCTGCATCTGCAGCCGCTTTTTGAAGGGGCAGAATATTACCCGCATTCAAAAGAATTAAGTGTCTCAGAAGAGCTGTTTAACTCGGGGATCTGTCTTCCCTCGGGAACGAATATGAGTGATGAAGACCAGCAGCGGGTGATTGACTGTATAAAGAGCCATGTACAAGTAAAGGCAGTGTGACTAAAGGCTGTCATAACCTGATAGATGGAGCGAAAACATATGAAACAAGTCAAACGTATAAAAGTGCTGCATGTTGTCGGAGCGATGAACCGTGCAGGAACAGAAACAATGTTAATGACTATTTTCAGAAGTATAGACAGGGAAAAAATTCAATTTGATTTTATTTCATACAGTGAGGAAGAGGCCCATTACGATAAGGAAATCAGACAGCTGGGAGGCAGAGTGATCAGGCTCTCGAGGACGAATTCAGTCAGACAGCATATAGACGTTATAAAGAAGTACGGCCCATATGACGCTGTTCATTCCCATACTCTGTTCCATTGCGGCATCGCTAATCTGGCGGCGCGGCTATCCGGGGTGAAGATCAGAATCGCCCATGCCCACACGACTTTGGACAAAAGCGACCGGCTATTACGGAAACTGTATATTCATTCCATGCGGCTGGTCATTAATACGTTTTCTACCCACCGGTTGTCCTGCAGTAAAGAAGCAGGGCGTTATTTATTTGGAGAAAAATTAGAGAATAGGCGTCATTATATGTATTTTCCTAACCTTATCGACTGCTCACCGTTTTTGGAAGACCAGGAAGACGGTGTTAAGGCATTTAAAGAAGAAAAACAGTTGGAAAACAATCTGGTGATCGGGCATATCGGAAGATTTATGGATGCTAAAAACCACCATTTTTTACTGGAGGTTCTGCAGAGTCTGCTTAAGAAGGATGCCCCAGTTAAACTGCTGCTGGTGGGTGATGGCGAATTAAGAGAAGAAATAGAAAAAGAGGCCGAAAAGAAAAAGTTAACCAGCCATATATGTTTTGCCGGAATTAGAGAGGATATCCCGGCCATGCTGCAGAGCATGGACATCTTTGTTTTCCCTTCAATTTATGAAGGATTAGGGCTGGTCCTTCTGGAGGCCCAGGCAACGGGATTGCCTTGTGTCGTATCCGAAGCTATACAGCCTGAAGCAGATTTGGATATAGGCCTGGTTACACAGATACCACTGGCAAACGGATCTGACGCGTGGGCGGAACGAATATTAAAGGTGGCCGCTCAAAAAGAAACAGATAAAGAAAAGATCATGACTGCCTTTAAGGAAAAAGAGTACGCATTAAATACAGGCCTTTCAAAGCTTGAGAAGATTTATAACCTGTCATGAAGTCAGGAGGGGCATATGAAGAGAGTATTAGTGTCTTCATTCGATATGGAAGTTGGCGGAGTGGAACGAAGCCTGGTCAGCATGCTGAACAATTTTGATTATGACAAGCATCAGGTGGACCTTATGCTCTACAGCCATTCAGGTGAATTTATGACTCTGCTGAATAATCGGGCTCGTCTTTTGGATGAGGTAAGAGCGTATAAAACATTCAGGCTATCGATCGGGGACACGATTAAAAGAGGAGAAGTCCTGCTGGCTGCAATCCGTCTGCTAGCCAAATCTAAAGCAGCCTGGAACAAGTCGCCTGAAACCGGTTATAAACAGATGCAGTACATGTGGAAATATTCATTACCTTTTTTACCGAAAGCAGATAAAGAGTATGACATCGCGATCAGTTATTTATGGCCCCATTACTTTATCGCTTATAAAGTAAAGGCGAAACAGAAAATCGCCTGGATTCATACAGATTTTTCCACAGTTGATACGGATGTGGAGATGGATCTTGCTATGTGGGATCAGTTCGATCATATTGTGGCTGTGTCTGATGGCTGCAGGGCTTCCTTTATTACGAAGTACCCTTCGCTAGCGAAAAAGGTTCTGGTAATAGAAAATATTACGTCACCGGAACTCGTCACAAACCTGGCAGCTGAGAATGAAGAGAACCTGATGAAAAGGGATCACAGATTTAAAATCATTACGGTAGCCAGATTTTCATATGCAAAAGGAATCGATCAGGCAATTAATGCCTTGAAGTTACTGAAAGACAAAGGGGTGCGCGACATTGCGTGGTATGTGGTCGGTTATGGAGGAGACCAGGCTGAACTGGAAAAGCTTGTGGCTTCCCACGAGCTTCACGACAGTTTTATTTTTCTGGGGAAGAAGACAAATCCCTATCCTTATATGAAAGAAGCGGACTTGTATGTCCAGCCCTCCCGTTATGAAGGGAAAGCAGTAACGGTGGGAGAAGCGCAAATACTTGGTAAGCCTGTCATGATTACAAATTACCCGACGGCCGTAAGTCAGGTGACCCATGGGGTGAATGGGTATATTTGTGAGTTATCCGTTCAGGGAATTGCTGACGGGATCTACGAGTTATATATGAATGAACTTATGAGACGCTCAATCGGCAATCGCTGTAAAAACACGGATTACAGAAACACTGGGGAATTAGAAAAACTATACACAATCATGTAAGGAGGAACAATAATGGAACACTTAGTGAGCATCATTGTTCCTGTATATAAAGTAGAAAAATATATTGACCGATGTATTCAGAGCCTTATTAACCAGACTTATAAACAATTGGAAATTATTCTTGTGGATGACGGATCCCCTGATAACTGCGGAAAAATTGCCGATAACTATGCTGCAAAAGACAGCAGAATCAAAGCCTTTCATAAAAAAAACGGTGGCTTATCTGATGCCCGGAATTATGGGGCACAGTACGTAACCGGGAAATTTACTCTCTTTGTAGACAGTGACGACTGGCTGGAAGACAACATGGTGGAAAAGCTGGTGGCCTATAGTTTGAAGTATGAAGCTGATGTGGTGCAATCAGCTTTTTATTATGCCCACGACGATTATCTGCTTTATGACAACCGTTATTACGAAAAAGATGAGCCGCCGGTTATTTTGAATAACTATGAGCTTATGACTGAACTGGTCATTAATGAACGGGTGAAGAATTTTGCCTGGGGGAAGCTTTATAAAACGAGTCTGATAGAAGATATTCCTTTCGAAAAAGGGGTGCTGTTTGAAGATGTGTTTTGGGCGCATAAGGTGATGGAGAGAGCCGAGAGATATGTGATTTTACACGAGCCGCTCTGTTATTACTACCAGCGGAATGACAGTATAGTCGCCGCCTACACTCCGAGAAATCTGGATATCATCAAAGGATTGAAAGAAAGGCACGCGTTTATCGAATCACGCTATCCTGATTTAATAGACGAATCATACCGACTGATTCTGAAAACTCATCTGGAGCATTATCTGCTTCTTTTTTTAAATAGACAGAAAGATCCTGGTGGTTTTTATCGGAAAGGCATACAGCAATACATTAATGCCAACTACCAAAATTTAAAGAAAGCTGTGGAAAATAACCATGAGCTGAACAGGCAGCTTGACTATTTTTCATGGCATCCATTTCTGTACACCGCCTTTATTGGAGCAAGAAAAGTGTTCAGGAAATTCAGGCTGGCCCCGCAGCCGGTCAAGCTAAAGCAAATTAATATTTGAAAGGAGGTGGTCTGACAGATGGGAGAGCAAATTAAGAAAGGAATGGCACTGTTAATTATTCATCTGTTTAATTGTCTTCCTATCAGAAAGAATAAACTCTTTTTTATGAGTTATTACGGCAGCCAGTATGGGTGCAACCCTAAATATATAACCGAATATATATTGAATCATTACCCGTCAGACACCTTCGATATCGTCTGGGCTTTTAACGAACCGGATCACATGGGCCGGGAAACCGGGTTCAGGAAAGTAAAAGTCATGTCACTGAGGTATTTTTACGACATGTGTACAGCCAAAGTGATTATTACAAACTTCCGGACAACCGATTTATTCGTAAAGAGGAAAAAACAGCATTATATCCAAACGTGGCACAGCTCTTTACGTCTTAAGCAAATTGAGAAAGATGCTGAAAATTTTCTTCCGGAAAATTATGTGAAGATGGCAAAAAAAGATTCCCGGAAGTGCGATGTCCTTTTGTCAGGATGCCAATTAAGTACCGACATCTTTAAGCGCTCGTTCTGGTTTGAAGGCGACATTATGGAAACAGGGACACCGAGAAATGATCTGTTTTTTCATACGGACCATCAAAAAAAGGAAGATATTTTAAAGAAATTGGGGATTAAAGCTGGCGAGAAGGTCGTTTTATATGCGCCTACATTTCGGAAAGACCAGGGCCTTGACGTCTATAAATTTGACTATAAAAAGGTGCTTGACGAGCTGGCCAGCAAGTACGGAGGAAGCTGGAAGCTGCTCATTAAGCTCCATCCCCATATGAGAAATAAGTCAAAAGACCTGATGTTTGGAAAAAGGGTGATTGATGTGACGCCATACAATGATATTCAGGAGCTCCTCTACATTTCTGATGTATTAATTTCGGATTATTCGTCTCTGATGTTTGATTTTACATTGACGAAACGGCCCTGCTTCCTGTATGTCCCTGATCTTAACGATTATTTGACACATGAACGAGGGCTTTATTTCGAAATTAAAAAACTTCCGTTTATTCACGCCGAAAGCAGTGAGGAGCTGCTTGAGAAAATCAGAAAGTTTGAAGAGGAAGAGTATCAAAATCAAATTGACCATTTTACTGCGGCCACAGGTACGTTTGAAAAAGGAAACGCCTGCCAGCAAGTGACTGAACATATAAAAGCAGTCTGTGGGACAGAAAAGGAGAGGATTCAACTTGAAGCCATATAAAATAGGGTACACAACCGGGGTGTTTGATTTGTTTCATGTAGGGCACCTCAACATACTAAAAAGGGCAAAAGAACAGTGTGACTATTTAATTGTCGGAGTCAGCACGGATGAACTGGTCAATAATTATAAAAATAAGCAGCCTGTCATTCCTTTTCATGAAAGAGTGGCAATAGTGGACGGCATTAAATATGTCGATGAGGTCGTCCCCCAAATGGATCGGGATAAATTCGGAGCATGGGAAAGATTAAAATTCAACGCCATGTTTGTAGGGGATGACTGGAGAGGCAGCCCGATCTTTATGGAACTCGAACAGAAATTTGAGCCTCATGGAGTAAAGGTCGTCTATTTCCCTTACACACGGGGTGTGTCGTCAACGATCGTTAAGCAGAAGATTAATATTTAACAGCAAGGGAGCGACGATTATGGGAGAGCCGGCAATAAGTATTATTGTTCCTGTTTATAACTCTGAACCGTATATTAGAAAATGTTTAGACAGTATCCTTTCCCAAACTTATACCAATTTCGAACTTATTATTGTTAATGACGGATCCCCAGATCAAAGTGGAATGATTATCAAAGAATATGCAAAAAAAGATGAGAGAATAAGGGTTTTGAATAAAGAAAATGGAGGAGTTTGTTCAGCAAGGAATGCAGGGATAAACATAGCTACAGGTAAATATATTGGATTTGTTGATGCAGATGATTGGATTTATGAGGATATGTTTCAAACTTTAGTTGAATTATGTGAAGACACAAAAAGTGACATTTCAGTTTGTTGCCTGTACAGGGAAGTGGATAATCATGTAATTGCTTATGAGAGAGAACCATTTATAAAGGAAATGGATAATTTAGAAGCAATGAAAGAGCTTTTTAGTGGACGACTATTTAGGTTTGCAGTGTGGGCAAAATTATATAAAAAAAGCTGCTTTAAAAATATTAAATATCCGGAAGACAGGATGCTTGATGATTTGCCAACTACCTATAAAGTTTTTGCCAACGCACACAAGGTCGTTTTTACAAGTTATACCGGATATATATATGTGAAGAGAGAAAATAGTATATTAACTTCTAAATATAATGAGAAAAAGCTGGATGTTTTCTTAGGGTGGGATGAAATAATCACCTTTATGAATGATAAATACCCTCAATTATCCGATGAATATATTTCCTGTTTTGTATACTATAGCCTGGATCATGTCTATAAAATTATAAATAGTGTGAAAGATACAAATCATAAAGATAAATACATTCTCTATATTCAACAGTTTGTTCGTAAGTACTATAAAGATATATTAAAAAACAGGCGTCTCTCGTTCAAGTATAAGTATTTAATGTCCTTATTAAATTATAA
>NZ_JAIWPE010000038.1 GCF_021028955.1 Salipaludibacillus sp. CUR1 | reverse complement strand
AAATAGTGTGCAATGTGTAAAAAAAAGTAGTATAATAACCTATGATGGAAATTATTTTAAATTAATTTCTCTTTAATCTATTTTATCTGATTATTCAATAATTTTATTTATATAATAATAAAAACAGTTCTATTGTTGGATATTTCAGAATAATGGATTATGGTACAATCTATAAAACTTTATAGTAAAATAATGTATATACAAGTGGAACACTACAGTAACAAAAGGATTGCTTCATTTTAATAGAAAGCTCCGGCTGCGCTTGGAAAGGCAGTCCTCTAAACTTGTGTCGTATTGCAGCTTTTTTCTTATTATACCTTAAGAAAGGCTCTAAAGAGTTACAGAGTTGTTACCTTATCGTAAATATTGTTTAATATTGACATGTATTTAAAGCTATAATACTATTCTACTTAATACTATTTTTTACTATTTTCAGAAAATATTGAAGGGTTTGGTATCCTATGAGCAATCAAGAAGCGCTTCTGGAGATAAAAAATCTGCATACCGGGTTCGATATAGGTGGAGAAACCCACCATGCGGTAAAGGACGTCTCGTTTAGCGTAAAGCCTAGAGAGGTTGTCTGCGTAGTCGGAGAATCAGGATGCGGAAAAAGTGTTATGTCTCTGTCTATCATGAAACTTCTGCCTAAGCACAATGGAAAAATAGATAAGGGCGAAATTCTTTTCAAAGGAAAAGACCTTGTGCCTTTAAACGATAAAGAAATGAATCAGATCCGCGGAAAAGATATAAGCATGATTTTCCAGGAACCAATGACAGCTTTAAACCCTGTATTAACTATCGGTTTCCAAATGGACGAGGTTCTTATTAATCATACGAACGCTAAAAAAGAAGAAATCCGCCAAAAAAGTATTTCTCTGCTTAAGCAAGTAGGTATCTCCAGGTCCGAGCAGATTGTCCATGAATATCCTCACCAGCTTTCCGGAGGAATGAGGCAGCGTGTCATGATTGCGATGGCCATTGCCTGCCAGCCGAAGCTGCTTATTGCGGATGAGCCGACTACAGCTCTCGATGTGACTGTCCAGGCTCAGATTCTTGAACTGATCGAAAAGATTCAGGATGAAGTGGGGATGGCCGTAATGCTGATTACTCACGACCTTGGTGTAGTGGCAGAAATGGCAGACCGTGTCGTTGTAATGTATGCAGGCCAGGTAGTTGAAGAGTCAGACGTGGACAGAGTCTTTTATGACCCTAAACATCCTTACACGCGGGCTCTTTTAAGCTCTATTCCGCGTATGGAAGAAGAAAAAGAGGTTTTAAATACGATTAAAGGAATTGTACCTTCCTTAAAAAATATGCCGGAAGTAGGCTGCCGTTTCGTGGACCGCTGTCCGGAAGCTATGCCGGAATGCCGGAAAATTGATCCGCAGCTCGGGGAGACGGAGAAAGGACATTCGGTTCGCTGTCTGCTGTATGATGCGAGCAAGCCGGAGAAAAAATCGGAGGTAAGATGATGACTCAACAGCAAAAAGACCGATCAGAACACCTCCTTAAAGTAGAGGAGTTAAAAAAATATTATCCTGTAAGGGGCGGTTTTTTCCGCCGTAAAATTGGCGATGTAAAAGCAGTTGATAATATTTCATTAGAATTAAAACGTGGAGAAACTTTCGGGCTCGTAGGTGAATCAGGCTGCGGGAAATCTACCGCCGGCCGTACGATCACCCGTTTATTTAAACCTACTGAAGGAAAAATTTTCTTTGAGGGGAAAGATATAACAAACCTTCGGGGCACACAGCTTCGTAATTTACGCCAGGATATCCAGATGGTTTTCCAGGATCCTTATGCCTCCTTAAATCCGAAGATGATGGTAGGAAGTATTGTATCAGAACCGTTAGTTAACTATGGCAAAGGCAGTGAAAGTAAGTTAAAAGATGAAGTTATGAATCTATTAACAAGAGTTGGGCTCCCTGAAGATGCTTACTATAAGTATCCGCATGAATTTTCAGGCGGACAGCGCCAGAGAATTGGTATTGCACGGGCTCTTGCTTTAAAACCTAAATTGATTGTAGCGGATGAGCCTGTATCAGCATTGGATGTATCCGTCCAGTCGCAGGTGCTTAACCTGCTGAAAGAGCTTCAGGACGAATTTGATTTAACTTTACTGTTTATCGCTCACGACTTAAGCGTCGTTAAACATATGAGCGACCGCATCGGTGTTATGTATCTGGGTAACTTAGTTGAAGTTGCGGATGCTGATGATTTATACAAAGACCCTAAGCATCCGTATACGCAAGCATTAATTTCTGCTATCCCACAGCCGGATCCGAGAAACAAAAGTGAACGAATTATTTTGTCGGGCGATGTTCCAAGTCCGCAGAATCCTCCAGTGGGATGTCCGTTCCATCCTCGCTGTCCACAGGTAATGCCTGAATGCAGCGGGAAGAAGCCTCAATTAAAGGAGGTGAACAAGGAACACAGAGTTTCGTGCTTGCTTTACGAGTAGACCAACCTATGCTAATCAAACATTTGAACAGGGGGAATTACAAGGATGAAAAAATCGCTTTTACTTTCAGTGCTTCTGACAACATCCATTTTTGCAGCTGCATGTGGCGGAAACGACGGAAATAATGACGCTGATCCTGCTGACAACGGCAATGATGCAAATAATGCGGATGTAAATAATGATGAAAACAATGACGGCAATGAAGATAATGACACAGCTCAGGAAGATGCGCCGCAGGGTGGAACGGTAACATACGGTTTTACTCAGCCGTTTGCCGGACTGTTTGACTGGGCTCATTATGAAGGACAGGATGACAGCTTAGCTCTTAAAATTTTCAACGGAGATGCTTTAGTAAAAACAGGTGATGATCTTCGTCCTGAACCTCATTTAGCCCATGACTGGGAATGGTCAGACGATAATTTGACTGTTACTTTCCACTTGGAAGAAGGCGTTATGTGGCATAACGGCGAAGAGCTGACTGCAGAAGACTTTGAATATGCATGGGAAGTTATTGCTCATGAAGATTACACAGGACCTCGTGTTTCAAATGTAAACATCATTGAAGGTTTTGAAGAATATAACAGCGGCGATGCTGATTCTTTATCCGGTGTTGAAATTGAAGATGATTACACACTAAGTGTAACTTTCAATGAACCGATGCCGAACGCAGTCGATCAGCTTTGGACGTATCCGATGCCAAAAGCTCACTTGGAGCATATTGACGTAGCAGACCTTGAAGATGCGGACGAAATCCGACGCGAGCCTGTAGGTCTTGGCGCTTATCAAGTGACAAACATTATTTCTGGTGAACAAGTTGAATTTGAAGCATTTGAAGATTACTGGAGAGGTACTCCCAATTTAGATGGAGTTGTCTACCGCGTTATTGACGGAGCCCAGGCAGCTGAGCTGCTTGCTCAAGGGGAAGTAGATATTATCGATCTTCCGCCAAGCCAGGCAGTAACGGTTGAAGGAGACGACCGGGTGTATCTTGAAGAGATTGAAGCTCTTTCCTACAGCTATATCGGGTTCAAACTTGGACATTGGGACGGCGAACAAAACGTCATGGATAATGAAAAGTTCCATAGTAAAGAACTTCGCCACGCATTTGCACATGCGATTGACCGTCAGGGAATTATTGATTCCTTCAGTGAAGGATATGGTCAGGTAATTAATGCTCCGGAATCAGTAATCAGCTGGGCTTACCCTGATGAAACTGATTTAAACCAGTACGAATACGATCCAGAGCGTGCACAGGAACTGCTTGCTGAAGCAGGCTATGAAGACCAGACCGGCGACGGATTTGTTGAAACACCGGACGGCGAGGAGTTTACGGTTAACTTCATGGCTATGTCAGGAACTGAAATCTCTGAACCGCGTGCGCAATATATTGTTCAAAACTTACAAGATGCAGGCATTAACGCCAGATTGCAAGATGGCCAGTTATTTGAATTTAACTTGTTCTACGATTTAGTAGAAGAAGACGATGCTGACATTGACCTCTTTATGGGTGCGTGGGGACTTGCAGCAGACCCTGATCCAACAGGCCTATGGAAATCTGATGATTTCTGGAACTTCCCTCGTTGGGTGAATGAAGAATCTGATGAGTTAATTGAAAGAGGACTTAGTGAGGAAGCATTTGATGATGATTACCGCCGTGAAGTTTACCAGGAATGGCACCAGCTGGTGAACGATGAACTGCCATTAATTCCATTGAACTCTCCTGTGGATGTGTATGGTATTGCTTCAGATGTTGGCGGAGTGACTGTTGATATCCGTGATGCGATTACAGATCCGCACTTATGGTACCGTGAACAGTAATTTTCATTTTATGTGAAATCGGAAAGAATGCATGAAACCATGCTAATCAAGGAGAAATGATCATGTTACTTTACACTTTAAGAAGAATACTCATCATGATTCCAATCATGGTCATGATCTCTGTGGTGGTATTTGCCCTGGCATTAGCTATGCCAGGGGATGCCCTTTCCGGGCAAATCGATCCAGCCAACTCAGATCCGGAATACATTGAAGAAATGAGAGAACGTTTAGGGTTAAATGATCCCGTGCATGTTCAGTACGGCCGATGGATGGCCGGCGTTGTTCAATGGGATTTCGGGCGTTCTTTTGTTCACAGGATGGACGTTACAGAGGTAATTGGACAGCGGCTGCCGAACACGATACTGTTATCGGTGATGTCGTTAATTATTACTTACATATTGGCGTTTACGATGGGACGATATGCCGGAAGACATCCGTATACACCTGGGGATTATGGAATACAGGGAATAAACTATCTTATGCTTGCGATTCCAAGCTTTGTTGCTGCTATATTTGCAATTTTCTTTTTCTCGTTTCAACTGGGCTGGTTCCCTGCGACGGGAAGTGTCGGATCAGGAGTGACTCCTGGGACGTTTGAGTATTATTTAAGCCGGCTGCACCATGCCGCGTTACCTGCTCTGGTGCTCGGCGGACTGACAACAGCCAGTTATACGCAATTTTTAAGAAATGATATAATCGAGAGTTCTCAAAAGGATTATGTACGTACCGCGAGAGCTAAAGGAACATCGGAAAATGAAATATATAATAAACACATTTTACGGAATTCAATTATTCCGATTGTGACACTGTTCGGATTCGATATTGCCAGTATTATCGGCGGAGCAGTTATTATTGAAACAGTATTTGCCTACCGGGGCATCGGTGAACTACTGATTTCCTCCATCGACCGCCGGGATTCTTCTGTGGTCGTAGCTGTTACCTTGATGCTTTCTGTTGCTACACTGGTCGGGAATTTAATTGCTGACTTAGTATATGGCGTGGTTGATCCAAGGATCAGGGTAGAATAGGGGTGTTGATATGTCATCAATAGATACTAAAAAAGCAGAAGAGTTAGAAAAGAAAGCAAAGAAACAGTCCCCGTGGGCTATAGCCCGAAGAAAACTGTTTAAGAATAAACTGGCAATGATTAGTTTGGCTTTTCTGGTAGTTGTTACTATTTTAGCTTATTTGGCCCCCGTCATAGCGCCATTTGATCCATCACGTGTGGATATTATTAACAGGAACAGCCCTCCGGGGGGAGACTACCTGCTCGGGACGGATAATGCAGGGCGTGATGTATGGACCTCACTCCTGTATGGAGCAAGAACGTCCTTGACTATCGGATTTGTCTGTATGTTCGCGGTTGTTACAATTGCCACTGTCATCGGGTCTATTTCCGGATTTTACGGAGGCTGGGTTGATGCAGTGCTTATGCGTTTTACAGATTTCATGATGAACTTCCCGTTTCTTGTATTCGTAATTGTTCTAGCTTCAATTTTCAGGGAAGCAGGTATATGGGCTTTAATTGTCGTTTTAAGTGTCTTGTCGTGGACAGGGGCAGCAAGGGTGGTCCGGAGTAAAACAATGTCAGAGAAGGAAAATGAGTATGTCATGGCTGCCATATCAATCGGCGGGACACCTTTCAAAGTTATCAGAAAACACGTCCTTCCAAACGTTATGACGACGATCATTGTTCAAGCGACACTCTTGCTTGCAGTTATGATTGTTGCTGAGACAGCCTTGAGTTTTCTTGGTTTCGGTGTACCTTCAGGAACGCCAAGCTGGGGAAATATGATGCAGGAAGCGAGGCAGCCCCATGTCATCAGGAATGCTTGGTGGATCTGGGTGCCGCCAGGATTAGCTATAACCTTTACGATTCTTGCAATTAACTTTATTGGTGAAGGGATTAAAGACGCGTTTAATCCTAAATCCTTAAGATAATCCTATTATATTTAGAGATGAAGGTCTTGCCTTCATCTCTTTTTTTGTACTTAAAAATCCACACTAAGAATAAATTTAAGGCTTTTCCAAAGTCTGCAGGCAGCAGACTTTTTCTAATCTTTTTACTTTTTGGCGACCATTTTAGATAACTTTTCACAAATTCGCCATTAATACATTTAATTTCAATAAAACTTGCATTATAGTGATAAATTAATCTATCAACGATAAATTATCCTTACTCAAAAAAAACGACAAAGAGAGCTTTCAGATGTTCATATTTTCTTCATATTTAATGTGATTAGTATCACGTTGACATTAGGAGAAAGTTTCTACAATGAAAATGAAGCGGACTCTATATTTGAGGAAGGGGTGAAGGGGGTTGAAAAAACTTCGTCGGTTGATCGACAAGCGGGCGTTACTGTTTATTTTAGGGGGTGTCTTTTTAGGAATTGCTCTTTTTGCTGGTACTGCGGGATCCATGAAAGCAACAGACTCTGCTGAATTCTGTGCAAGCTGTCACATTATGGATACTGCCTATCAATCATATAGTGAATCGAACCATGCTACATTGTCCTGTAATGACTGTCATGCCCCAACGGATAGTTTAACATCCAAGGTTGCTTTTAAAGCTAAAGCAGGAGTTAGTCATATGTATATGAATACGCTCGGCTCGGAAGATGTACCGGATGTTATTCATGCTACTGACGGCTCGCAGGAAGTTATAGAAGCCAATTGTATCAGCTGCCATGAAGCAAGCCTGGAAAATGTTGAATTTCACGATGTAAAAGAAGGCGGATGTATCGATTGCCACCGCCATGTCCCTCATGGAAACAAACGCTATAAACCTGCTGACTGGTTCGAACCTGGAGAATACGATGCAAGAAGTTAATAACATTTAGAGAGGGTGAAGAAGATGGGGTTTTTATCGAGGAAAAAGCTTGTTCTCTTTTTGTCCATAGTAATGAGCCTGGTGATTATTGCAGGATGTGCCAGTTCAGAAGCCCAGGAGAGCGAGGATAAAACGACAGGCTTATCTCCTGATGAGATTTTAAATACAGCATTTAAAGACGAATTCCCGCTCCATTATGAAAGTTACTTAAAAAATATGACGCCGGAAGATGAAAACACAAGTAAGTTTGTTAAAGAAATAGAACCGAACCTTCCGATTTTATTCCACAACTACGGCTTTATGCTTGAATATAATTTAACCAGAGGCCACACCTATGCAGTGGAAGATGCTATAGAAATCGCCCGTACAAATGAAGATTCAATCGGTTCATGTATGACTTGTAAAAGCACGGCGGTTCCCAAGCTCCTGGATGAGATGGGAGACGACTACTGGGGAGCCAGCTTTGAAGAAGAAATTGTTCCAAGAACCCTTGCTTACGGTGAAGGGCATGAAGTGGATGAGCTTGGTGAACACGGCCACCTGTCCATCGGGTGCTCTGACTGCCATGACCCGGTAACAATGGAACTGAGAATCACCCGTCCGTCCTTTACAAATGCGATGGAGCGCAAAGGAATTGATGTGACGGAAGCAAGTAAAAATGATATGCGTACTTATGTTTGCGCTCAATGTCACGTTGAATACTATTTTGAGCCGGAACACGGAAAAGTAACTTTCCCGTGGGATAACGGTTTGAAGCCTGAAGATATGTTTGAATACAAAGAGAATCAGGCAATTGAACAAGGATTTGATTATGACTGGATTCACAGTATTTCAGGCGCCCCGATGCTGAAAGCACAGCACCCGGAATTTGAACAATGGAGTTATGGTCCGCACGGTGAAGCAGGCGTCTCATGTTCCGACTGTCACATGCCTTATGAAAGAACAGACGGGTCAAAAAAGATTACATCCCATCACTGGTCATCTCCAATGGATAATGTAGAACAGACATGCCGTACATGCCACTCCGACAAATCAGAATCTGAACTGGTCGAAAGAGTAGACAATATACAAGATCGCCATCTGGAAGCAATGCATGAAACACAGGAACACTCTGTCAGAGCTCATTATTATGTTAACCGCATGATTACTGCCGGTGCTCCTGAAGAGCGAATTGAAGAGGCGCAATGGTATATACGTAAGGGGCAATGGTTCTGGGATATTATAGCTGCAGAAAACTCAGACGGCTTCCATAACCCTCAGGGAGGAATGGATGCGATGAGAACTTCTTCAGACGCTTCTAATGAAGCTATCCGGATTGCCATTGAAGAACTGACAAAGCTGGAAATCGACTTTAATGAACTGGAAGAAGAAATGGATAAGATTGTCCAGACAGTTTATGATGAAGAAGATCCGGACTTGAAACATACCCATGCGACAAACGACTATTTCCCTAACGTGCTTGAATTGGAAGATTAAATAGTAAAGAAACTGGCACTAAAACAGCTAAAAAAAGAATGGCCCTCCCTTAGGGCCATTCTTTTTAGTATAGTGATCAAAAATACTCGCTTGCATTCTTGAGCATAAGCGCAATACCGGTAACAGATTCTCAGTTAACTCGGGGGCTTGGCATATAGACAATACTAGTCTTCAGGAAGAGCCGGCACATCCACATGAGGGCTTTCTCCGGACATGGCCATTAAAAAGGCGTGGAGTGCTTCTTTTTCCTCTTCAGATAAGTTTAATTCTTCCATTAAAGCGCTTTTATTCGGGTGATCATCTCCGCCATGATCATAATAATCAATAACATCTTCCAACGTTTCCAGGCTTCCGTTGTGCATATACGGGCCGCGGTGAGCTATACCGTATAAGCCGGGAGTACGGAAAACGCCTTTATCCGCTTCATCGCCTGTTACTTCATAACGTCCTTCATCTCCTGTTTCCATACCAATATTATGGAAGCTGTCATCTGATAAGTTCGGGCCGCCGTGGCATGATATACAGCCGGCATCTCCCGCAAAAAGTTCCATTCCTTTTATTTCCTTCTCATTTAATGCACTATAATCTCCGGCAAGGAAGTCATCGAAAGGAGTATCATCAATTACAATTGTACGCTGGAACGCAGCAAGAGCTTTCCCTATGTTATCAATCGTCACTTCGTCATCAAACGCTTCGTCGAACATTTCCACATAGCCATCTATTTCAGACAACTGTACGACTAATTCATCCAGGTCCTGGTTCATTTCTATAGGTGACTCAATCGGCCCCAGTGCCTGGGCTTCAAGAGAATCGGCTCGTCCATCCCAGAACAGGGAGGTATAATAACCAGAATTAATGATAGTAGGAGTATTTCTAGGTCCCTCTACGCCTTCAAAGCCTTCAAAAACCGGTTTTCCATCTCCATATCCCAAGGCGGGTATATGGCAGGACGCACAGCTTAAAGAATCATCACCTGATAGCCGGGGATCAAAAAACATTGTTTTTCCCAGCTCAATTGTTTCATCCGTCATAGGGTTATCCTCGGGAATTTCCATATTTCCTAAAGGTTGGTACATCGAGGCCAGTTCTTCATAAGAGTCGTCATGAACCGTTTCCACTCCATTATTCTCCGCCCCATCAGCTTCCTCTGTCGGTAAGGATGCATCTTCAGTGCCTCCGCAGGCAATTAAAAGAGTTGTAATAACAGCAAAACTTGTTATTAATCCAGCTTTCTTTTTCATGGGTCATCCTCCTTATTAAAATTAATTATTTATTTTTTATACCTCCTTTTTAATTATTATTATAAATAAGAGTTTCATCAGAAACTTTCGTAATTTTGAACATTTTGAAACATTTTCCAATTAGTGACTTTGATCACACTAAATTGTGGTAAGTTAAATTCACATACCTTTCAAACTTTAACCGTACCAAGCAGAAATCTCTATGATAGGATAAAAATGGAATAATAATTATTAATTAATAT
>NZ_JAIWPE010000037.1 GCF_021028955.1 Salipaludibacillus sp. CUR1 | reverse complement strand
TTTGTAGAGGATTGGGAACAAGTATTGGTCTCTCCTCTACAATAGGAGCTTTTTTTGTGTTTGTAAACTCAAAATTACATTATATTCCATTCATGCAAGGCTACTGGGACAGACCCCCCATTTTTTGTAAGATTACCCTACGTCGTCTGCTAGATTCTCATTTTCCTCATGTTTTACTAGAACAGCTGAGGCTTCTTCTATACTAACTCCGTGGTAGTAGTGTTGAATAATGTCGCGATAAGTATATCCTTCTTTAGCCATTCCGTCAGCGCCAAACTGGCTCATCCCGACACCGTGCCCCCATCCTCTTGTTTCAATAAGAATCCGGTCCCCTTGTCTTTCCCATGAAAAGTCGCTGGAATCCAGCTCAAGCGCATCCCTGATTTCGCGTCCGGAAAAGGTTTTTCCTCCTATCGTTACTTTGGCTACTCTTCCGCCTGTTGTTCGTGATTCAATTTCCCCTATGCCTTCTCCAGCCAGCTCCACCTGAAGTTTTTGCTGAAATTCCCCGACTGAAAGCTCCCGCGTTCCTTTATACCTTGGCGATTCCACATCCCACGGACTTTCTACGCTTCTTAAATAAGGAAACTCACTTTCCCAGTATTCCTCTGAATTTTCGGTATAGCCGTTACTGGTAGAGAAAAAAGTAGCTGTGATAGGTTCATCTTCAAATGTGATGACTTGGCCTTCCGTTTCATATACTGCCTGGCGAATTCGCGACATTTTCCACTCAAATTCGCCTCCCCATGTTTCGATAAGTTCTTCTTCATTTTTAAAAACTTGATGAAGCACCGTATCCGTCACGTCCGCTCCTTCAGGAAGACTGAGATCGTGCCCATCCATAATCTGACGGAATAAATAAGTCCGCGCCGTGAGCGCCTGCGCTTTTAAAGCCTCCATTTCATAAGATGCTGGCATTTCCGAAGCGACAACTCCTGCAATATATTCTTCAAGCGGAACTTCCTCTATCATTTCACTGCTTGACCGAAAGACAGAAACAGTCTGAACTTCTGCAGGAAGTGTACTTCCGGCATTTTCCTCTGAAGCAGGCTGGGCTTCCGCAGGTTCGGTTTCTTTCGTTTCAGTATCTGCAGGAATAGGCTCTTCCACCCCCGGCGTCTCACTAGGAAAACTTGTCACAAGGATCGAAGGGACCACCAGGATGCCTATCATAAATATAAGACCTACTATTATTAAATTTTTTACCATACGACGTCCTCCCTCTCTTTGTATAAAATAATCCTGTCATCGCATGTCTATCTCATATCTATGAACTCTATTTAATGATTAGAACATTAGAGAAGGAAATTAGTAGTTTTGGTAGAGCCGTATGAAAGCTACATTATGATTAGCCTTGCTCTTATGCCTCCAACTATGATTCTGCCCGGTTTCACGGCATCTAACACAGGTATTTCCGCCTGTCTTATTAAACACACCAGGACTGTCCGCAGCCCCGGTCCTGGCAAATAAGTTCATTTACAATAAAATCCCTTTAAAATTTACCAAATAAAACTTCACACACAAAAAAACCTGCGAGCGGCCATAAGTGACCGCCCACAGGGCTTAATAATAAGATATCTATTGAAGATAGCGATAAGACCAGATATCAGGAAGCAAAATTCGGATCCATTTTTAATGGCGCCGGTGCTTCTAAATTTTCCATTTCTACTTGCTCTTCTTCTTTTACCCGTTCGATATCTGCACCTAGTTCCCGTAATTTTTCTGCAAAGTCAACGTAACCTCGGTCGATATGCTTTAATTCAGTGACACGGGTATACCCTTCAGCAACGAGGCCGGTTAACACCAGCGCAGCACCTGCGCGAAGATCGGTAGAAGCTACTTCAGCTCCTTGAAGTTTCATTGGGCCGTTAATAATAGCTGCCCGGCCTTCAATTTTAATGTTTCCATTCATGCGGCGGAATTCTTCCACGTGCATAAACCGGTTTTCGAAGACAGTTTCAGTAATGACGCTCGTGCCTTCAGCGTTAAGCATTAATGCCATAATCTGTGACTGCATATCTGTCGGGAACCCAGGATGCGGCATTGTTTTGACATCAACAGCTTTTAATTTTTCAGGTCCGATCACCCGGACTCCGTTGTCTTCTTCAATGATGATGACGCCCATCTCGTTCATTTTTGCAATAAGCGGACGAAGGTGTTCCGTCATGACGTTTTCCACAAGCACGTCTCCGCCGGAAATTGCCGCGGCTACCATAAAGGTTCCCGCTTCAATTCGGTCAGGAATAATCGTGTGGTCTGCGCCGACAAGTTCATCTACACCATCAATTTTAATTGTACCTGTACCTGCGCCTCTGACTTTTGCTCCCATAGCATTCAAGTAATTAGCAAGACATACAATTTCAGGCTCTTCAGCTGCGTTCTCAATAATAGTCGTTCCAATTGCAGTTGTTGCTGCCATCATAATATTTTCAGTTGCGCCTACGCTCGGAAAGTCGAGGTAGATTTTGTTTCCATACAGACGGTCGTCCACTTTCGCTTCAATGAACCCGTTTCCGATTTCAACCTTAGCGCCCATGGCTTCAAATCCTTTAAGATGCTGGTCAATCGGACGTGATCCGATTGCGCAGCCTCCCGGTAACGCAATACGCGCATGACCCACGCGGGCAAGCAACGGTCCCATAACTAAGAAAGATGCACGCATTTTACGTACATATTCGAACGGGGCTTCCGTAGCCAATTCCTTCTGTGCGTCAACTTCTATATGGCGTTTTCCTTCGTAGGATACGTCTGCGTTAAGATTGCGTAAAACTTCATTGATTGTGTATACGTCAGCTAAGGCTGGTACATCATAAATGTTACTCTTGCCTTTACTTGCTAAAATGGATGCAGCGATGACTGGCAAAACAGCATTTTTGGCTCCTTCAACTCGGACAGTGCCGCTTAAGCGCCTGCCACCGCGGACGATAATTTTTTCCAATGTATTCCCCTCCGCGTCCAGATTGTATAATTCATTCATATTCACTGGTAATCATTCGTGTGCCAACCAGCGGGGTTGTTTACACGCCCATTCCGCTGGTGTGCGTCGCTTGCTGTGATTACCTGGGGTGTTTCTGTCTTCTTTCCAGCTGTGTCCTTCATGTAAGTATGAGGCGTGGAAAGGGCCTGGTGTTACTTATGTTTTTCATGGTGTGGTGCCGAACTAAATTCTTCTGTTTATTTATTGCTGGCATTGCTTTGTCTTTTATCGTAAATAAGTGTTTTATCAATTGTTAATGCAAATAGGATCTAATTCGTTAAATTGTCATGTAGAGTGTCCAACCTGCTGATAAAAAATAAGCATGCGGTGTCCTTATTCCCATAAAAAACCAACTTTAAACCCTGCCTTTTATAGTTGCTCTTAATTAAATTGTTACCTGTAATTGGTTTATGATACATGGAAGTATCCGCTAATCAGCCGGTGTCCTGTGGTTTTCATCCACTCCTTCTTTCGCGTCTTAGTTTTTTCCTAAAAAAGGTGTCTCAGCATTGTTGACCAGTTTAAATAGTTCAGTAAAAAACTTGTTACCATATGCGTTAAAGCAAGTGTAACGATAATCACGAGTGCTTTTGCTTTCGCACCATCAGGGTTTTTTACAAACAAATCAAATTTGAATGATTGCACCGCCCACCATACGACAGTTAAAACCATTAAACTGATTAGTATGTTAAATAATGACTGCTGTCCAAGTGAGTCGATCATGATGCTAACCCTCCGTGAATATACTGTCTCCTATTTCTTCTGATATCGATTCCACTCAGGAATCCTCACCTGCTCATTCTATTCAGCCTTCACCCTTAATAACACACTTAGTGAAAAATTGAATAAACGAGCACAAAGATAATGATAACCGAAAACAACCCCTCCGGCTACAGTTTTTTTGACTTTTTCTTGTCTTTTCTGTTAGGTCTTTCGTATGTTTTTTTGGTATCACATCAAGAAATTTCCATTAATCAGACCCGACTTATGATTAATGTACACTTGGAACCGTTTTCTTAAACTTTTTTTAAAGAAAGCTGAAAAAAAAGTGAAAATTACGGCTCTTGCTCTAAAAAACTTTAAGAGGTGTGAAAAGCTTCCTTTTACGCACGGGTGCGGCCAAAAGAGCAAGACAATCACGGCTGACTTTGACGCCTGCTCTTTTTTTCACAAGAACATCATACGCAGAACCACCCGCATTTTTGTCCGTAAGTTTAAATTTTTTCCTTTTATTTTTTTGGGGACTGGGGTCAGGATTGGGGTCAGACCCCCCATTTATTGGAATTATTTTATTAACCAAATTGGGGGTTCGTACGTATCTTATAAGAGGTGAAGGATTAAACTTTTTAAGTCAGGAGTTAATGATTATGAAGAAAAAGTGTTGCAAGCACCGTTATGAGCCGCCTAAATGGTCAGAATTGAATGATGGAAGGTTAACACCGCTTGAGCCGCAGGCGGGGTCATGGCCGTTATTTTTTTTCAGAAGGAACCGGCGTAAACAAATTACCGATCTGCACGGAAGGTTAGCCAGTTTAAAAATTAAGAACCCTCATTGCATTGACTTTAAAGGAGAAGAGTTAGAAGCGGTAAAAGAAACTCTTGCTAATCTGACTGATGAACAGAAAAAAATAGCGCGTTATTACGCCTTTGGTCCGCCCACAAAGCAGATCACTCCTGTTATTGACAGACTGATTGACACTTACGGTGTTAACCCGCTGCGTGCCGCAAGAATTCTTGCTGTCACTCAATCGGCAATTAATGATGCGATGATTATTAACTGGCGTTTTAAATATTTAACTGACATCGCCCGGCCTGACCAGGTGGATCCTGATTTAGTACCACTGCTTGAAACTCCCCCATTCCCTGCATATCCGTCCGGCCATGCAACAGCGGCGGGCTGTATGGAAGGTATTTTAGGCTATTTTTTCCCGGCAGAAAAAGAAAGGCTTCACGAGATTGCTGAAGAAAACGCTCTGTCACGGTTGTATGCAGGTGTCCACTTCCCCGCCGACAATGAGGAAGGCCTCCGGCTAGGCCGGCAAGTCGCAGACGCTGTCGTTAAACATGTCAGCAGACAGAGAGATGCCAGACGCCGTCCGGTTGACGAGCCATTTACTGAAAACAGAAATGCCGTTCTGCCTCCTCCGCCGTATGAGCAGCTAATTCCGTTCCCTCCAGTGGAAAATGTTACTCAGCGGCCAAGGTTATATACATTTCCTTTTTAATTAATACGGCCTGTAGCACAGACACGAAAAAAAGAGCACCCGCTTTTCGCAGGTGCTCTAACCACTTTTATTATGGTACTGTTTAAAGTTAAACATTTTTTAAAATTCTCGCTTGCTCCTGCGGTTACTCGTCGCATGTAACAGAACTGCCGCGGGCAAGGCTTCAGCTAACCGGGGAAAACACCCGGTGGATCTTCAGCTCTTGCTTTTCCCGCAGGCGTCTCGTTATTTTTTCAAAATCAAAAATAAATATTTTCTAGAAAAAAGCCATCCAGTTAAAGGTGTTAAAGATGTCCAGTACGAGCCCCGGGAGGATTCCGAGAATAACTGTTACAGCAAGCGACACAGTGACTACTGTCTGCATGCTCCCCGGAACAGCCAGTTCTTTATCGTTTGGCCTCGGGTCTGTCATAAACATCTGTTTAATAAATCCAAAGTAGTAGAAGAAGGAAATGACACTGGTCACAATCATAATAATTGCAAGCCACAGCATTTCACCCGCTACTGCACCGAAAAAGATGTAGGCTTTTCCTATAAACCCTGCAGTTAACGGCAGTCCGGCCAATGACACAAGGAATACCGTCATGGCAATAGCCAGGTAAGGCGCACGCTGATACAGCCCTGCAAAACTGCTGAGGTCGCTCGTTCCTGTATCCTCCGTAACGAGAGTAATCACAGCGAAGGCTCCGAGTGTCATCATTAAATAAGCGACACTGTAAAACACAATCATGTTAATTCCCACGTCGCCTACCACCGTAGCGACCGGGACGAGCAGATAACCTGCCTGAGCGATTCCGGAATATGCCATCAGGCGCTTAACGTTTGTCTGAGTCAAGGCAATAAAGTTACCTGCAATCATTGTGATTGCTGCAATAACTGCGATAATGAACGCCCATTCCTGGTAAACGCCGCCAAAGCCGAGGAAGAACACTCTGAGAATAATCCCGAATCCGGCCAGCTTGGAAACAACTGATAAGAAAGCTGTAACCGGTGTAGGAGCTCCTTCATAGACGTCCGGCGCCCACATGTGGAAAGGCACAATGGAAATTTTAAATCCGAACCCTGCGAGCATGAACAAGAAGCTCATCATGACGACAAAGGTATATTCTTCAAACAGCATCGGAATTGCCTGGCCGATTTCCAGCAGGCTTGTGGATCCTGTCAATCCGTAAAGGAAAGACATGCCGTAAAGAATAAATGCGGAAGCTGTTCCGCCGAGCACCACATACTTGATTGCCGCTTCCGTAGATGGGCGGGAATATTTCTTAAATCCTGCAAGGACATAAGACGAGATACTTAAAATTTCGAGCCCGATAAAGAGGGTGATCAAGTCCGCGGACGAGACCATAATCATAGCTCCCAGCGCGGCAAAAAGCATGATTGAATAATATTCACCCTGGTAGACTTCCGCATTCCGCTCTCTGTCAAGAAAGTTCATGCTGATTAAAATGACCATCGCCACGCCAATGAGAATGATCAGTTTAAATACCATCGCAAATGGATCTACGACAAATACTTCCGCAATCGACCCGCTCGTGCTGTTAGTCACGACGACCAGAACAGCCGTGACTAACAGGGATAATACCGACAAACGGCCGATAAACGGCTTTTTCCCATGAATCCCTGTCATAAAGTCTATTGTAAAAACAAGTAAAGCTAATGCGGCTAAGACAATTTCCGGAGTCATTAAAGACCAGTTGGCATCAAAAGCTGTCATTGTCTTTAACCCCCTATCTTCGACACGATGTCGATTACTGTAGTGTTAATTACGTCACTTAGAAGATGCGGATAAACCCCGATGGCGATACTTAATACCAATAAACCAACCATTGGTACGTATTCCATTGGACGGGCATCCGGGAGTCCGACGTATTTTTCTTTCATTGGACCGAACGTCGTACGCTGCATTGCCCACAGCAGATACGCCGCAGTCAATATGATCCCAATCGCACCGATGACGCCGATCGTATACGCTGCCGGAATCAGGTCAGCTGATGCTCCGAAAATACCGATAAAGGCCAGTAACTCACTGACGAAGCCTGACAGTCCAGGCAAGCCGACAGAAGCCATGGCTGCCGCAAGCATAAACCCTGCTAAAATCGGCACAGACTTAGATAAGCCGCCAAGCTCTGAAATCGTACGTGTTTTTGTCCGTTCGTAAATCGCTCCCACCATAAAGAAGAGAAGCGCTGAGATAAACCCGTGGGAGACAAGCTGGAAGATCGCGCCCTGCATCCCCGCGGTTGTGAACGAAGCCACACCGAGCAGAACAATCCCCATGTGACTGATACTTGAGTAAGCCACCAAAGACTTTAAATCTGTTTGTACGAGTGCGAGAAGCGCCCCGTAAATAATGTTTATAACCCCTAAAATCGCAATGAGGGTGGCAAATCTTGCTGCCTGGTCAGGAAGAACACCGAAACCGACACGGATGAGTCCGTAACCCCCCATTTTTAACAGCACACCGGCTAAAATCATACTTGCTGCTGTCGGTGCTTCAACGTGGGCGTTAGGAAGCCATGTATGGAACGGGAAAACCGGCAGTTTTATCGCAAAGGCAACAAATAAGGCAAGGAACAAACCGCCTTTTATAGCCCCTGTCAGTACTTCCGGATTGGCCGGATTCGCATAAATTTCCGCGAGGCGGATCATGCTGAAAGATGTTTCCTGGAAGTGCATTGCCTCTGCCCCTTTAACGAACATGGCAATAAACGTAATAAACATTATCGCACTTCCGAGTCCTGTATAGATTAAAAATTTGAAGGACGCGTATTCTCTCATTTTTCCGCCCCATATTCCAATTAAGAAGAACATCGGAATGAGTGTTAACTCAAAGAAGAGGAAGAAAAGGAACATATCAAGTGCTACGAAGACCCCGAGCATCCCTGTAAGTAATACGAGTGTCCAGACGTAAAATTCTTTAACTCTTTTTACTATTGAGAAGGATGCAAAGATCGACAGTGTTGTGACGATCGTTGTGAGCACTAAAAGCGGCATGGATAAGCCGTCAATTCCGATTTCATAGTTAATTTGTAAAAATCCGATATCGAACCACGGGGCAACAGTTTCAAACTGCATGCCTGAGACACCGCGGTCAAAGCCTCCCCATATAATGAGGGAAAGAACTAAGGCACTGCCTGATACGATAGCGGCAAGAGAACGAATGACATTGACGTTTTCTCTCGGGATCGTCAATATCAGAGCAGCCCCGATCAGCGGAACAAAGACGAGCCAGGTTAAGAGATTTCCCATCATCCGAAATACCCCCTTAGAACGAAGGCAAGTGCGATGACAACAATTCCTCCGAGGATAGACACCAGTCCGTAAGTTTGCAGCTGTCCGTTATGGCGTCTGCCGAATGAGCGTCCGGTCGAGCTTGTAGACCGTCCAATCAGGTTGACCATGCCATCGACAATGCTTTTGTCCATTTCCCAGAAGAAACGTCCGATCGCAACAGTTGGCCTTACGAAAACAGCTGTATAAATTTCATCTAAATAGTATTTGTTCAAAAGAAGGTTATGGACGCCGGGAGCTTTTTTGGCAAAGAAGTCTTCCGCAATCGCGCCTTTGTAATACATCGCCCAGGCAAGCGCAATCCCCGAACCCGCGACAGCTAATGACAGGATTGCAAGCCAAAGGGCGCCATGCGGCTGTGATCCAAGGTTAAGCCCTTCTGTCAGAAAGCCTTCAAGCGGATAGCCCATAAACGGCAGGTTCACTAATCCGGCAACAACCGCCAAAGATGCGAGTACAATGAGCGGCAAGGTCATAAAACCGGAGTTTTCCTCAGGTGAGTGATGGTGGCCATGATCCTCAGCTGGAGGGACATGAGCTTCTTTATCCATGGACTCATCGCGCGGGTTATCTGCTTCAGCCACATCTGCTGCCCCGTAAGCATCAACTCGCGGGTCGTCAGCATGAGGGTCATCGTGGTCTCCTCCGCGATATTCACCTGTAAATGTTTTAAAGAATAGGCGGAACATATAAAACGCCGTCATAAACGCTGTGATAAGAGCTATTGCAAAAAGGAAGCCGTCTCCGTTCAGCAGTGCCGAAGCGAGAATTTCTTCCTTACTCCAGAAACCGGCCAGCGGGAATACCCCTGCGATCGCCAGCGCCCCTATCAAAAAGGTGACAGAAGTAATTTTCATTTTTGACCATAAACCACCCATGTCCCGAATATCCTGGCGGTGGTGTACAGCGAAGATCACGCTTCCTGCTCCAAGGAAAAGCAGCGCTTTAAAGAAAGCATGCGTCATCAAGTGGAACAGACCTGCTACATAGCCTGCCGTTCCTAAAGCTAAAATCATAAACCCTAACTGGCTGATTGTTGAATAGGCCAGAACCCGCTTAATGTCAGTCATTACAAGAGCCATTGTCGCGGCGAAAAATGCCGTAATCGCTCCTGTATAAGCAACAACTGTCATGGCAGTCGATGAAGCAAGGAATAACGGGTACATGACACCGACTAAGTATACCCCCGCCGCAACCATTGTCGCTGCGTGGATAAGGGCACTGACAGGTGTCGGACCTTCCATGGCATCAGGTAACCAGACGTGAAGCGGAAATTGAGCTGACTTACCAACAGCACCGAGGAAAATAAGAAGAGCGGTTGCTGTGATCAGCGTGTCATTAATCAGCCCGTTTTCAACTGCAGCATAGATGACGCCATAGTCGAAGCTTCCGGTCTGATTAAATAAGATGACAAGACCTAACAGTAAGCCTACGTCCCCGATCCGGGTCGTTAAGAACGCTTTTTTTGCAGCAGCGGCTGCTTCCGGTTTAAAATACCAGAACCCTACAAGAAGGAAGGAACATAAACCGACCAGCTCCCAGAAGATGAAAAGCTGCAGCACGTTCGGTGCAAGAACAAGGCCCAGCATGGAAAACGAGAACAATCCGAGATAAGAATAAAAAACGTGAATCCGGTTATCGTCGTGCATATATTCACGGGAGAAAATATGAACCACCAGGCTGACAAGAGTTACGACAATCAGCATCATCGCATTTAAAGCGGTGACCTCATAGCCCATGGTAATCGTACTTTCTCCAAAGGTAATCCATTCAATAACAAACGTGTAAGTTTCTCCGCCAATCCGTTCAAACAAAACCAGTACGGAAACGATGAACGACAGGGCCAATGCTGCTATTCCTACATAAGAAGCCTTCTCTTTAAGAAATCTTCCAATGAATAACAGAATAAGGAAGGCGATAAGCGGAAAAACCGGGATTAACCAGGCATTCTGTATCATACCATCACCTTTTCTTCAATTAGTCTCTTTCATAATTAGACAGTGTTCAAAAAGTCCGAATTCCATTGTCCGCTTTTTAAACACGTTAAGTTAATTAATTGTTGCGGTTGTTTTACCAGCGCAGCAGGTCGTGCTTAATCACATCTATGGAATTTCTGTTGCGGTACAGTGCAATGAGGATGGCCAGGCCAACCGCGGCTTCCGCTGCTGCAACAGTGATAACGAACAGTGTAAACACTTGCCCTGTAATATTGGCGAAGGGTCCGATTGCAGAAAACGCAACCAGGTTAATATTCACTGAGTTAAGCATTAATTCAATACAGACAAGTACGATGACGAGATGGCGCCTCGTTAATACCCCGTATAATCCGATGCAAAATAAAATGGCCGCTAGTGCTAAAAAGAAGGTCACAGGCACCATATTAATCGGCCTCCTTTCGTGCGATCACTATCGCTCCGATAAGAGCGGAAGTTAAAAGAAAAGCCGATCCAAGGAATGCAATAAAATAGTGCCCGTAAAGCTCCAGCCCAATTGCTTCGACACTTCCTACAAATGGCTGGGTCGATTCGTGCATATCAAGCGTTGATATGCCGTACAGCATAAGCCCCAACAGGGTTGCTACTCCGACAAAACTGAGTGCCTGCTGCCATTTTCTTGGATCCGGTCCGAAACTGAAATTTCTGTGGTCGGTCATCATCATACCAAACACGAATAAGATCGTTATCGCACCGACATAAACCATAATCTGGATAATGCCGATAAACTCTGCCCCCAAGAGAAAGTAAAGGGCGGCAACAGCCATGAAACTGAATGCCATGGAAACAACACGGTGGGAAATCCGTTTAAGTGCAATAATTAAGACGGCTCCGGTAATCGCGATCAATGCAAAGATGATAAAAAAGATCATTTGCCCAGTCACTTGTCGTCACCTCTTCCCGCTCCATCCCCGTCGTTGTTTCTGTCCCGTTTGTTCGTATCAGCTTCAGGTTTCGGGTCTGAGTCAACTTTTTTGTCTGCTGCAGGTTTAGGCATTGCTTCAGGATCCGGAAGCGGATTCGGTTTGGAATCGGCTGCTGATTCTTTGCGGGCAGACCCTTTCTGTTCGTCAGGTTTGGCCTCTGCTTTTCGGTCAGCTGCTGGTTTGGAATCGGCCTGCGGCTTTTCAGCCTTCGTTCCTTTTTCTGTTTTTTCAGCCGGTTTTGCTTCAGCTTTTCCGCCCGACTCAGGCTTTGAAGCAGCCTGGGATGTTTTTTCAGCACCGGACTTGGCTGACGGTTTTGCTGCGTCTTTGCCTTCAGCTTTCGCTCCCGCCCCTACTGCCGCTTTTTCTTTCTTTTCAGCAGCCGGCTTTTCTGCCGCTTTTTTCTTCGGCTTATCTTCTTTTGGTTTTGTTTCAGTGTAATTTCCGTAGTGTTTGTTGTTTGTAAGCCATTCAATATCTTTAAAGTGAGCGGCCCGGTTAAATTCACTTAAGTTATCGTAACGTGCAGTCATGACAATGGCTTCTGTCGGGCACACTTCAGTACAGAAATCACAAAGGATACATCCCTGAAAATCAATGTTGTAGGTGTCGATCACTTTTTTCTTAGGATTTTCCTCGCTCTTCTTGCCTGAAAGTGTAATGACGTCTGTCGGACACGCTTGCACACATAAATTACATACAATACATTTTTCCGGGAAAAAACGGTGGATTCCGCGGAATCGTTCAGGCATAACCACTTTTTCTTCTGGATATTGGATGGTAATATTCTTTTTTCTGAAATAGTTTAAGGTTACGCCGAACCCCTTTAGTAAACGAAACATTTAATCACCCCATCCACACTTTATATATCGACGTAAGCACAATGTTGAGCAACGCTACCGGGATGAGCACTTTCCAACCGAAATTCATGAGCTGGTCCACGCGTGCCCGCGGTAAAGTAGCTGTCAGCCAGAACCAGATGAACATAACCGCGACAACTTTCAGCATAAACCATACGATTTCCGGCAAAAATGCAGGTCCTAGCCAGCCACCGAGGAACAAGGTTGTGGCAAGACCGGCAATGGCTATAGCATACGTATACTCCGCTAACATAAACATGGCGAAACGGAAGCCAGAGTACTCTGTAAAGAACCCTGCTACAAGTTCCGATTCAGCTTCAGGCAAGTCGAAAGGTGACCGGTTTAATTCGGCAATTGATGAAATCATATAAACCGCGAAACCAAGGAACTGCGGAACGATAAACCACATGCCCATGTTTGCCTGATAGTTGACAATATCGGTAAGGTTGAGTGAACCAACCATAATAATTACCCCGATAATTGAAAGAATGAGCGGCAGTTCATAACTGACCATCTGGGCAACCCCTCGTATAGAACCGAACAGGGCGTATTTATTGTTGGAACTCCAGCCGCCCATTAACACTCCCAGCATTGTGATCGATGATACGCCTAAGAAATAAATGACACCGATGTTAATATCGGCTCCGCCTACCGTGCTGCTGTATACGAGCACTGCCATAACGGAAAAGGCAGGTGCAAAGGCAAGAACAGGCGCAAGAACGAATATTTTCTTATCTGCATTTGCAGGAATCACGTCTTCTTTCAGTAAAAGCTTCAGTACATCAGCTATTGTCTGGAAAACTCCCCAGGGGCCGTGGCGGTTTGGACCTGGCCTCAGCTGCATTGCTCCAATGACTTTACGTTCGGCAAGGATGGCAAATGTTACCCCACCGAGTAAAACCATCAAAACAGCGACAGCGTACAAAAACATGAGTAAGTAGTCCACTATGCATCGACCTCCCCGAGTACAACATCGAGACTTCCGAAAATGGCTACGAGGTTTTGAATCGATTCGCCCACCAGCATGTGCTGGAGAATAGAAACATTAACGAAAGAAGGCCGGCGCAGTTTGATCCGGTACGGCTTATTTTTTCCGTTACTGATGGCGTAAACCCCGATTTCACCCTTAGAAGCTTCAGCGCGCTTATACACTTCTCCTGCCGGCGGTTTGATCATCATCAGCCTTTTCCCCTTCTTGGTGATGATGTCTCCTTCAGGAATCTGTGCACAAGCTTGCTCAATAATTCGCAAAGACTGGAACATTTCCTCAATACGTACCTTATATCTGGCGAATACATCGCCGTCTTCCTGGGTTGGTATATCGAAATCAAACCGGTCATATATAGAATACGGCTCTGTTTTCCTGAGATCTATCGGGATGCCGCTGCCGCGTGCAATCGGCCCTGATAATCCCCAGTTGATGACTTGATCTTTTGACAACTTTCCGACTCCGATGGTTCGCGCACGGAATACTTCGTTTCCGGTAACGAGTGTGTCAAATTCCTGTATATTCTCATACAGTTCTTTAACTGTTTCCTGTACTTTTTCGATCCAGCCGTCAGGCGCGTCCCATTTTACGCCGCCGATACGGTGATAGTTAAACGTCATCCTCGCGCCGCTGATTTCGTTTAGCCGGTCAAGGATCGTTTCGCGGTCACGGAAAGCGTAAAGGAATGGACTCATTGCCCCGATGTCCAGCAGATAGGTTCCCCACCAGACAAGGTGGCTGGCGATCCGGTTAAGCTCCATTGTAATTACGCGCAAGTATTCAGCCCTTTCCGGTACTTCCCACTCGAGCAGTTCTTCAATGGCTGCACAATAAACATAGTTATTCGTCATAGCATTTAAATAATCCAAACGGTCAGTGTATGGAATAAACTGCGAGTATAGAAATCTCTCAGCTAATTTTTCCGATCCACGGTGAAGGTACCCCATCACAGGTATCGCTTCCTTGATCGTCTCCCCGTCTACTTTAAGCTGCAACCTGAAAACCCCGTGTGTACTCGGATGCTGCGGCCCCATATTCAGCGTCATTGTTTCTGTTTTTAACTCCGGCATTTACTACGCACCCCCTAATCCAAGCCCAGGGCTTTTTTGTCTGTTATATAATCTTTTCTAAGCGGGTGACCTTCCCAGTCATCTTGTAGCAATATACGTTTTAAACGCCAGTGACCAGGGAAATCAATACCAAGAAGGTCGTACGTTTCTCGTTCCATATAGTCGGCTGATTTCCAGACAGGCTCAGCAGACATGACGGTCGGTTCTTCTCTGGATGTTTTGATTTTCACATACACATAGTGATCGAGAATAGTTGAGTAGAAATTATAGATGACTTCCATGTGCTCTTCATAATCCACACCTGTTACGCAGGACAGGAAGTCAAACTGCAGTGCTTCGTCGTCGTGGAGCAGTTTGGCAGTGGCTAAATCCCAATTTCCGGAATCGAGGACGATCATCGGCTTCCCGAAGTTGAGGACAGGTTCTTCAATCGTTTCTTTTCCGTGAAGGGTGTGAACTTTATTTACGATTAAGTCGAGAAGCTCCTGGCTCATCCTTCCGTCACCCTCTCTCCTTTAGCCTCCAAACGGATTTTTTCACGCAGTTTATCGACGCCGTCCAGTAAGGCCGGTGGAGTTGGAGGACATCCGGATACATAGACATCGACTGGTACTATTTTATCGACTCCGTTTAAGACGCTGTAGGCTTCTTTATAAGGGCCTCCGCAAGTTGCACAGGAACCCATGGCGATTACCCATTTCGGTTCAGGCATCTGATCATATAATGTTCTTAAAACAGGAGACATCTTGCTTGTAACGGTGCCTGCGACAATCATGACATCGGCATGCCGCGGTGATGCTCTGAAAATAACCCCGAATCTGTCAAAGTCATACCGTGAGCCGCCTGTCCCCATCATTTCAATAGCGCAGCAGGCCAGCCCGAAACTTAAAGGCCAGAATGACCTTGTACGAGACCAGGCTTTCAACTGGTCCAGTTTAGTAAAAAAGACATTCTTTTTTATGTCTTCCAAAACCCTTGGATCATACTTTTCTGATTCTTGAAATCCTTTTAGTTCCATTCTAGCACCTTCTTTTTCCAAGAATATGCAAGGCCCAAAGCCAGTATGGCGATAAAAATCAGCATCAAGTTCAGCCCGACCCAGCCAAGCTGGTCAAGTGTAACCGCCCACGGAATTAAGAAAACGGTTTCAACATCAAAAATGATGAATTCCAGCGCTACAATATAGTAGGCCACGTGGTAACGGACTTGTGCGTCTCCTTCTGGTTGGATCCCGCTTTCATAGGTGGTGATTTTCTCCGCATACGGGTTCTTAGGTCTTACAAACCTTCCAAACGTCAGAGAAACAACTGGAAGAGCAACCCCAAGCAGCATAAAGATTAATACGAGTATATAATTATCGTAATATGCTCCCAGCCCCATACCTTCACTCCCCTCCGGTAAAGTATTTTTTGCAATTCCAACTCACACTAAAATTATAACAAAGCAATGAAAATACTTCTATATTATTCTGAATTCTCAGATTAATAATGTAACTAAGTTGTTTATAGTGTTAATACTGTCACCGCGCGGTTCACGGCAGGTGGAAAAAAGTGGTGTATGTGTTGATACTATTAGGTTTAGAGGGTGTGTCGTGTGAATTTTCAGTATAATTTTAATGTTTTGAGTGGCGATAATTATTATTAATTTATAATGATTATTTTTCGTGGCGCAAGAAAGGTGTTATGGTGATTTCGAAGCCCTGTTTGTTTTAGGTGGAAAATTATGGGATTAATTTTCAGGCGGCGTGAATTGACTGATTATTTTGATATCTGCGAGAAAACGTTGGTGCTGCGCTCTTTCCAGACGCTTAAAGTAAACGTTCAACACTAAACATACGATATAACAGGTACAGGGGTTGAATTGTAACAGGAGTCTTTACATACATTTTAAATGATTTTGTTGCAAAAATGTGACTTTTTATTGAATTTTTCTGGATGAAAACTGGGACTTTTATTTCCAGGCAGAACAGAGGCAATTTGGCTGGCCTTAGGTGGGCCTGCATGTCCGGCCACCACTATATATAAGCGTTACCCGCTCTTTTTATGCTATCTTTTTTGCTCTCTGATAAATGCCGCCGGGAGGAGTATTTTTCTATTTTTTTACATTAATTACTTTAAGATCACAAACATCATGGGTGGGCGACAATCGCCGCCGCTGATAATTATAGGAGTCAGGTGACCTGGGGAATGCCTGAGGTTTTCAGGCGAATTGTTTTTAAGGATGAAGCTTCGCTTGTAGATTAAAGGCCTAATATGCAGTTGAATTACGGGCGGGTTTATAGTATTATTTTCCTGTGACTCCTCCCCTTCGTTTATTGATTGCCGCTGATAGCTCCAGATCACCCATCCGGCTCGGCTTTAACAAATCTGATTGGTCGTCTATTAACCCAGCAAGAGCCGTGTTGAATGTGCTGCTTCTTTTAAGCCCGTCTTTTATGGCCCCAGATTTAGTAAGCGCCTTGATTTATATTCACCATCTAATAGCAGTTTTTGCACCGTGCCTCTCAGTAAGTTGCTTCGCCCCCTCTTTTGCAGTTATCCCAACCGTGTTGTGTTACAAGCATTAATTAAAGCCGTAGCTTAAAAAAGGAGATGGTTTAATGCCTTATAAGGCCAGAGACTGGAAACATGGTATCTTTTATCATTTGATGAGCAGATCTAATTGGAAAGAGCTTATGTTCAGAGATGAAAACGATTATCGTTATTTTTACAATCTTTTAGAGTCAGCCTATAAGAAATATCCTTTCGAAGTATCCTCTTTTATCTTTATGAAAACTCATTTTCACCTCCTAATAAAATCAAATCACCTCGATTATTCCCGAATAATGCAATATATTAAAAAAAATTACTCCGATTATTTTAATAAAAAGTATCAATTAAGAGGACATTTATTCGATAAGCGGTTTATTGCTAAGCCTGCCTATAATCACAGGACCCTATTAATTATGAGCCGATATATCCACTATAACCCTATTGAAATCAACGCTGTTCGTAATCCAGAAGACTATAAGTGGAGCAGTTATCCGTTGTTTTTACAAGCTGATTTTAATACAGACCAAGACATCAATTTACCTCCTTTTATTAACTTTAGACCGTTATTAACCTCTTTTAGTGGTACTTATGAGGAAAAACGCCTTAAATATATCCAATGGTGCAATGTTACCTTGTAATTTATTTTCGTATGGTTGGTGGGTGTTACCTCTCTGTTACTACGGTAACACACACGTATCACCTACCTTTAAAACACTCCTGATTTCTTTCGTTTTCTCTTGATTTCTACCTGATACGTTGGTGGGTGTTACCTCTCTGCTACTCGGGTAACACACACGTATCACCTACCTTTAAAACACTCCTGATTTCTTTCGTTTTCTCTTGATTTCTACCTGATACTTCGGTGGGTGTTACCTCTCTGCTACTCGGGTAACACACACGTATCACCTACCTTTAAAACACTCCTGATTTCTTTCGTTTTCTCTTGATTTCTACCTGATACTTCGGTGGGTGTTACTTCTCTGTTACTATGGTAACACACACGTATCACCTACCTTTAACACTCTCCTCGTTTCTTTCGTTTTCTCTTGATTTCTACCTGATACGTTGGTGGGTGTTACCTCTCTGTTACTACGGTAACACACACGTATCACCTACCTTTAACACTCTCCTAATTTCTTTCGTTTTCTCCTGGTTTCTACCTGATACGTTGGTGGGTGTTACCTCTCTGCCACCCCGGTAACACACACGTATCACCCACCGCACCCATAGCGCACCCACTATTCTTAACACCCCCACCCCTTCCAGCAACTTCATACCAATACAAAAACGCTGTTTGCCCGGAGGCAAACAGCGTCTGTTTTGGTTGTTACATGCGGTTTTCGGAGACTTCCAGGCGGTTGATGGCACGTTTGAGTGCCAGTTCGGCGCGCTTGAAATCGACATTTTCCTTCCTGGCTTCAGCCAGACGGCGTTCGGCGCGTTCTTTAGCTGCGCGGGCGCGGGTAATATCGATATTTGATGGAAGTTCTGCCGATTCTGCGAGAATGTTCACTTCATCTGGACGGACTTCCATGAAGCCGCCGCTGACTGCGATGAGTTGAACTTTGGAATCTTTTTTGATGCGGATGGCGCCGATGGTAAGGGGCGTGACAAGAGGCAAGTGACGAGGTAAAATACCGAGTTCGCCTTCTTGTGTTTTGACGCTTACCATCTCTGTTTCTCCGCTGAATACACTGCCATCAGGAGTGACGACATTGGTTTGCATCGTCTTCATGGTTCATCCTCCTTATTAAAGGGACGATTCACCGGCTGGCCAGAGTGGTTTTATACGGGTCTGCTGCTCAAGGTGCTTACCAGTCCGGCGCGGCGCAGGGCGCCGGGGGCTGGATATGGCAGCGGACACGGGGTGCGTTCATCCGGCATGGAAGGTCCTGGCCCTGGCTGGGCATGAGACCGGGATGCCGGAGTGCGGCCCGTGATTTTTCCCGAAAAGAACGGTTCTGGCCTTTGGGAATATCGCTTCCTATTGCATTTGTTTCGCGCGTTCTACGACGTCTTCGATGCGGCCGACGAGTCGGAAGGCGTCTTCAGGGATGTCGTCGTGTTTGCCGTCAAGGATTTCGCGGAATCCTTTGATGGTTTCTTTAACAGGGACATAGGATCCTGGCTGGCCTGTGAACTGTTCGGCTACGTGGAAGTTTTGTGACAGGAAGAACTGAATGCGTCGGGCGCGGCTTACTGTCAGCTTGTCTTCTTCAGATAGTTCGTCCATACCAAGGATGGCGATGATATCCTGAAGTTCTTTATATTTCTGAAGCGTCACCTGGACTTCACGGGCAACTTCGTAATGGTCTTCACCTACGATTTCAGGTGAGAGGGCACGGGAAGTTGATGCGAGCGGGTCCACGGCCGGGTAAATACCCATTTCGGATAGTTTACGCTCCAGGTTGGTTGTTGCATCCAAGTGGGCGAATGTTGTTGCTGGTGCCGGGTCAGTATAGTCATCCGCTGGCACGTAGATGGCCTGGATGGATGTAACGGACCCTTTTTTGGTTGATGTGATTCGCTCCTGCAGCTGACCCATTTCCGTTGACAATGTCGGCTGGTAACCTACCGCGGATGGCATACGTCCTAAGAGGGCGGATACTTCCATACCTGCCTGTGTGAAACGGAAAATGTTGTCGATGAAAAGAAGTACGTCGGCACCTTTTTCATCACGGAAGTGCTCTGCCATTGTCAGTCCTGTCAGGGCAACTCGCATACGTGCTCCTGGCGGCTCGTTCATCTGACCGAATACCATGGCAGTTTTGCTGATAACGCCGGAGTCTTTCATTTCAAAGTAAAGGTCGTTCCCTTCACGGGTACGCTCCCCTACACCGGCGAATACTGAGATACCGCCGTGCTCCTGGGCGATGTTGTTGATAAGTTCCTGAATAAGTACTGTTTTACCTACACCGGCGCCTCCGAAGAGACCGATTTTACCACCTTTAACGTAAGGGGCAAGCAGGTCAACGACTTTAATGCCTGTTTCAAGAATTTCTGTCTGGGTAGACAAATCGTCATAGGCAGGTGCTTCGCGGTGAATTGGATCACGCGGCACCTCTGCCCCGATTTCTTCGTCGAGGTCAATGTTCTCGCCTAATACGTTAAATACACGGCCCAATGTGGCGTCTCCGACTGGTACGGCAATTGCTTTACCTTGGTCGATGGCTTCCATGCCGCGGACAAGTCCGTCTGTGGATGCCATGGCGATTGTACGTACGGTGTCATCGCCAAGGTGAATGGCAACTTCTAACGTAAGATCGACGTCCACTTCGCCTGCAGACTGGGCTTTGTGTTCAACCTTAATTGCGTTATAGATCTCAGGCAGCTGGCCTCGTTCGAACTGAACGTCTACGACCGGACCAGTTACTTGAGTGACGCGTCCTTTATTCATCGTCTTTCCTCCTTCTTTACAAGACCAGGCTTACCGCCAATAAAGGCGAAAGCGTTAGTCGCAGTAAACTTTCGCTAATCCGGGAAACTGTTATATGTGAAGTGAAGGCGGTTCAGCCCGGGCTGTTAGCTCTGGGCTGCTGCGCCGCCTACAATTTCGTTAATTTCCTGCGTAATTGCGGCCTGACGGGCGCGGTTATAGCTTAATGTCAAGTCGTCAATCATGTTATCCGCATTGTCTGTAGCAGAACGCATGGCGGACATTCGGGCACCGAATTCACTTGCTTTTCCGTCAAGCAAGGCACCGAAAATTAAACTTTCAGCATAGTGGGGAAGCAGCTGTTCAAGGATTGTTCCTGCATCCGGTTCATAAATGTAATCCAGATTGCCGGCCGGTTCACTTGACTCGCCGCTGTCTTCCGTATTTTCAACTTCTTCACCCAGGTCAGTTAACGGAAGCAGTTTTGCTTCGGTTACGACCTGGCTGATCGCGCTGACAAAGTGGTTATAGTGCACGTACACTTCGTCAAACAGTTCATCTTCAAACATTTCTACTGTTGTAGCTGCGATGCTTTTAATATCGGTATATTCAGGCTGGTCAGGCAGACCAGTGATCTCCTGGTAAATCGGCATGTTGCGTTTTTTGAAAAAATCGCGGCCGACTCGTCCGATTACAACAATACCGTATTCATCGGGAGAGCTGTGCCGTTTATTGATGAGGCGCATCGTTTCCCGTAATAGTCCGCTGTTATAGGCGCCGCAAAGTCCGCGGTCTGAAGTAATGACTATATAGCCGGTTTTCTTAACTTCCGGGCGGTCTTCGAGCATCGGATGGGATACCCCTTCCGTGCCTGCGGCAATGCTTGTAACAACTTCACGGATTTTATCAGTATAAGGCTGGAAAGATTCAGCTCTGTTCTGAGCTTTATTCAGCTTGGCGGCTGAAACCATTTCCATCGCCTTTGTGATTTGCTTTGTTTTTTTAGTGGAACTAATACGTGTTTTAATTTCTTTTAAAGAGGCCATCGTTCTTCACCACCTTCGTTTTGGAACTTGGAAAAAATCAGATCGTTCCGCTCTTTACTTTGACTGGAATGTTTTCTTGAACGCTTCGATCGCCTGTCTCATTGCATCATCATCAGCAAGGTTGCCTGTTTCCCTGATATGGGAGAGAAGATCCTTGTGATTGTGTTCTAAGAACGTGTGCATTTCGGACTCGAAGCGGCCGATATCTTCTACTTCAACATCGTCGAGGAAACCTTTTGTTAAAGCAAAGAGGATAAACACCTGTTTTTCAACTGCAAGCGGCTGGTGAAGGCCTTGTTTTAAAACTTCAACTGTACGTGCTCCACGGTTAAGTTTCGCCTGAGTGGAGGCGTCAAGGTCCGAACCGAACTGGGTAAATGCCTCAAGTTCACGATAGGATGCCAGGTCAAGACGCAGCGTACCGGCAACTTTCTTCATCGCTTTAATCTGGGCGGAACCACCTACACGGGATACTGACAAACCGGCGTCAACCGCTGGCCGTACACCTGAGAAGAACAGGTCGGACTGCAGGAAGATCTGCCCGTCAGTAATGGAAATAACGTTTGTAGGAATATAAGCTCCAATGTCGCCTGCCTGTGTTTCAATAAAAGGCAGGGCCGTTAAAGAACCGGCGCCTTTATCGTCACTGAGCTTGGCTGCACGTTCCAGCAAACGGGAGTGGAGGTAGAAGACGTCACCCGGGAATGCTTCACGGCCCGGCGGACGTTTTAAAAGTAAGGACAATTCACGGTAAGCTGCTGCCTGTTTAGTTAAATCATCATAAATACAGAGGACATGCTTGCCGTTGTACATGAATTCTTCTCCCATTGTAACCCCTGCATATGGTGCAAGGAACAGAAGCGGCGCAGGCTGGGAAGCACTTGCTGTAACAACAATTGTGTAATCGAGTGCTCCATGCTGGCGGAGAGTCTCCACCACTCCGGCTACCGTGGATTCTTTCTGGCCGATTGCAACATAGATACATATCATATCTTCATCTTTCTGGTTAATGATTGTATCGATGGCAATGGCTGTTTTACCCGTCTGACGGTCCCCGATAATCAGCTCACGCTGACCACGGCCGATCGGAATAAGTGAATCAATGGCTTTTAGGCCTGTTTGCACCGGTTCGTGAACCGATTTACGGTCCATAACCCCTGGTGCCGGACTTTCAATAGGACGTGTTTTGCCGGTTTCCACAGGACCCATGCCGTCAAGCGGCTGTCCGAGCGGATTTACAACGCGGCCAAGAAGTTCGTCACCTACAGGAACTTCCATGATACGGCCTGTACGGCGCACCTCGTCCCCTTCACGAATTTCTGTAAACGGTCCAAGGATAATGATCCCGACCGTATTTTCTTCTAAGTTCTGTGCCATACCCATGACACCGTTAGAAAACTCAAGCAGTTCCCCGGCCATCGCGTTTTCAAGACCGTGAGCAACTGCAATCCCGTCCCCGACACGGATGACGGTTCCTACATCGTTAACTTCAATCTCTGATTGATAGCCTTCGATCTGCTTTTTTAACAGAGAGCTGATTTCATCGGCTCTGATGCTCATTTCGTTCACCCCTATCTACTAACGTTCCCGTGTATCATGCGCGCCTGAATGCGTGCAAGCTGGTTTGCGACGCTCCCATCATAAACGGTATCTCCTATACGGACTTTTAAACCGCCGATGAGCTCTTCGTCTACGATATTTTGAATTAATAATTTGGCTTTACCTGCGCGTTTAGAAAAAACGCCTGCGACAGCAGCTTGTTCTTCGCCGTTCAATGCTTTGGCTGAATAAACCGTTGCTTCGGCAATGCCCTGTGCTTCATTTGCAAGCTGTTTATAATTATCAGTCACGGCCTGCAGTACATCCAGCCTCTTGTTATCTACCATTAAAAGTAACAGGTTCATAACAGAGGGGCTCACTTTTTCAGAAAAAGTGTTTTTCAGGATGGTTTTCTTCTGTTCATTCGTCATTTTCGGGTGTCTGAACACTTCGTCAAGAAGGTTCGTATCCTTAAAGACTTGTGACACAATCTCAAGGTCGTTCGTTGTTTCGACGAGACTTCCTTGTTCCCGCGCAAGCTCAAACAACGCGTAAGCGTAACGGTAACCTACGGGATGTCTTCTCATAGGTCTTCGCCCACTTCCTTAAGAGTGCCCTGGATGAGCTTTTCCTGCTCTTTTTCATCGAGTTCTTTCTCGATGACTTTAGACGCCACAAGTACAGACAAGGTCGAAACTTGCTCACGAAGCGCGGAGATTGCTTGTTCTTTTTCTGTATTGATTTCAGCAAGCGCGTTCTGTTTCATGCGCTCTGCTTCTTTTCTCGCATTTTCCAGCACATCTTCCGCCTGCTGGTCACTCATTTTCTTAGAGTTTTCTACGATTTCCTTAGCTTCCTGACGGGCTTCCTGAATCGCTTCCCGTTGTTCAGCCAGGAATTTTTCTGATTCTTCACGGTTTTTTTCCGCGGAAGAAATCTGGTCTGCCACATGCTGTTCACGCTTTTCCATCATGTCCATGATTGGACCGAAGGCAAACTTTTTCAAAAGCAATAAAAGTACACCAAACGCTAAAATCTGATAAATGGCATTAATCCATTCGATTTCCGTTACATCAAACAACGAATTCGCCTCCTTTTTTCAGTCATTCATACAAAAGGAATGGCGAAGAGTGTATGATTTACGTTCTCCGCCATTTTTCATTCGAGACTTGTTTCCTTACATGTTACCTAATAATAAGAAGGCAATAACGATTGCGAAGATCGGAAGGGCCTCAACCAACGGTACACCAATGAACATAACAGTTTGAAGCGGACCGCGAATCTCCGGTTGACGAGTAATCCCCTGTAATGTACTTCTCACAACGATTGCTACCCCAAATGCTCCTGCCAGAGCTGCTAACCCTGCTGTAATTGCTACTGCAATAGCGACTGCACCCATAATAAAAATCCTCCTTTAAGTATTAAAAAATATAATTTTTTTTATTAAATAAAGTACTCTTTAAATATGTGTAAAGAGTTCTTATTCACAAAAGATGTTTGTTCCCCCGATTTATGGGGAGACTGTTTAATGATCCTCGCTGACTTTGTGTGCCATGTAGACCATCGTCAGCATACAGAAAATAAAGGCCTGCAAAGAACCGATGAACACACTGAATGCCTGGAAAATCACCAGTGGAATGAAGGCTCCAAACGCCCAGAAAAGGGAAGAAGCTCCAAGCCCTACGAGCATAACCATAATCATTTCTTTCGCATAAATGTTGGCGTAAAGACGCATTCCAAGTGTTAAAGTGTTTGAGAAATCTTCAATCACTTTAAACGGAGCCATAAAAAAGGCTGGCCGGAAATAATCTTTCCCGTATTCTTTAGGCCCTTTCAGCTTCAGCCCGTAAATATGGGTGAGCACAATAACAAAGGCCGCGAGGGAAATGGTTAAGACCGGATTGGATGTAGGTGAATTCCACCACACATCGTGATTAGCTGTTGCGAGTTCAAACGGCACCCCCATCATATTGGCTACAAATACATAAAGAATAATTGTAATACCTAACATGACGAAGTTCTTTCCCTGCTTCCAGTCCATCGTACTGTGAATAATGTTCTTGACGAACTGGACCAGATACTCCAAAGCATTTTGGGCACCGGTGGGGTACATGCGGATTTTTCTGGACATAAAAAATGTTACAAAAAAGACGATGGCCATAGCAACCGTAGTCAAAATTAAATTAGGAACATTTACCGTCAGCCACGGAATACCAAACAAATCCATTTTGTAAAAATAACTATCCAATTCTTCTCACCTCTTTTCTGTATTGCAAAGAGCGGTCCCATGTGCTTAAGCCGCCGAGCCCCAAAGAAAGTCCGGGAACAAAGCCGCATAAAGGGTCACTCTTTAACTGCAAATGCTTTATGGTTGAAAATAGGCTCTATCAAGAGGATGATATAGGTCACAGCCAGTCCTATAATCACTCCTGTTAGATTTAAATACTGGGGAAACTGCTGAGCGGTAAACAGCGCAGCTACTACTATAATAATTCTTCCGAGAGTCCCGACAGAAAACCTGAATTTCCTGTCTGCCACTGATTTCCCTATACGTTTCACCTGGAAATATGTACTTAATAAATTCAAAAAGCTGAAACTCGCTCCGAAAGCCATCCCCCAGAAAAAAGCTGGTTCAGAACTGAACAAGGCTGTGAACAGAAGAATAAGGATAATGACAGCCGAGTAAATGGCGTAGCGCTTTACCAGGACTTTGATGTCGTTCATGATGAATCGTCCCCCATAAATTGGTGAACAGCCTGATAAATGCCGTAAACAGCTGTCGTGATACCGACCAGCAGTCCGATCACTATATACAGCCCGCCACCATCCAGCTGGTTATCCAGCCATCTCCCTCCGAAAACGCCAATCAAAATGGCTCCGACAAGATAAGAGGTAATCGTGGTCATTAACGCAAAAGCTTTCATTAATTGACGGTACTTTGACGGCTCAGACATCGTCCCCCACCTTGTCTTGTGAATGGGCGTTCACCCATTCGGTATTTTCGGAAAAACCCTCCCGCGAAACGAGTGGAAATTTGGTGGATATCCTTTGTAATCGTACAACAGCCAAGGATTCGTGTCAATATTACGAAAGCGGCAGGCCTTATGTGCAAACGATTTAAATTAGAGTGTAAAACGCTTACACGTAAGTTCATAAAAATTTCAAAAATTGACCTTGCGCACGATTTATATTATACATAATTCTGTTGTGAATGTCTTTGGAATTTTCAAGAAAATTAAAGTCTGAATTTTCAATAAAAAAGAGCCCTGGACAGAAGTACTAAAATACAGTTGATTTTCGAAAAATCATCGGTAAAGAAAGAAGCGAACTTATATATAGAAGCCCTCAGAGTTCTTTCAGCACGTGGAGAGTTTGGCCTGGCCAAAGTTCCTGTGCCTGATGCTGTGGTAATACTCCAGAGTGCAGGCAAGCGCAGGCCGAATAATTATTACTCAAAAAAGAACGGCCCTCACATGAGAGCCATTTTTTTGCAGGTTTGTCACCAGCCGTTGTTAATCACCTATATAAAGCATTTGTTCAATCGTATCTTCCTGACCATTCTTTTCGGCAAAAATGAGGGCTTTATATATTCCGCCTGGCACATCCTTTACTTTAATCTCTTTTTCAAACATTCCTCTGTGCAGATTTTTTTCGGCATCGAGGTAAGTTATAAATTGGAAGGTATCCGGATCATAAAGAACTACTCCCATTTCATCGGCCCCTCCAGGCAGATACACTTCGTAATGGTACGTATCGGGTTCATCCCCTTTTTCAAACATAAAAGACATTAGCCGGGGATAATCCGGTTCCTCTACGAAAAATAAATACGGGATATAAATTGTTTCTCCCCCGCTTTTTACGGAAATTCTGTCGTGGTAAATCCCTTCTTCAAACACAGCTGGAAACACATCGACAGTGACAGGCACTTCGGCTGTTTCACCCGGATCTAAATAGGTAGAAAAAGGGACTTTCCATTGAATGCCGTCCGGTACTTCAAAAGGAGGTTCTACAGTATATTTCCGCCGCTTGTCTGAAAGATTTTCTATAGTAAGAGTGACTTCTTTTTCAAGCCTGCTGTCGGTCCGCATCCATTGGCCAAAACTAATCTGGGCCGGGTAAACAAGCGTGTCGGCAGCCAAAGCTTTGTCCACCTGGAGCCTCCCTGTCCCCTGAACGTGCGGGGGATGAAGATTGCCATCCTTATCTGTTAACGGTTTGGCTGTATTCATAAGAGCGGCCTTTATTTTTTCAGGGGTCCAGTCCGGATATTTTTGCTTTAGCAGAGCCGCTGCGCCTGCGACATGAGGCGATGCCATACTTGTTCCATTTAAATCCAGATAACCGCTCGGAACGGTACTGTCAATTTGGACGCCCGGCGCGACTAAATCCGGTTTTACCTCCCACGTATGAGTTACAGGGCCCCTGGAACTGAACGGTGCAATCCGGTCTTCTTCTTCCCGGTAAATGGTCCGGATATGTTCCTCTCCGTTTTCTTCAAGCCTTTTTGCCAGACTCTCCCCCTCTTCTTTCGGAATACTGACGACAGGGAGATCAACAGGCTCTTCAAGCATCCCGGCAAATTCTCCCGGCAGGTGGTTGTACACTATTAAGGCTTTAGCTCCCTTCTTTTTAGCTATTTTAGCTTTCCTTGTAAAACTGATCAGACCACGTTTTGCGAGGACAATTTTATTGGCGACGTCGATATTTTCATAATCTTCCTCTCTTCCAAGGTCTGCGTTTATCACAGGATAAGAGCGGTTCAGCTTCCATTTATCAGCTTTCTGCATAGGCTGAACGGCTATTTCCCGTTTCCGGTCTGAATCTGTAATCAGATAAGGAATAAGCATCGGCGGTGTCGAGGCGCCTACAGAAATGGCTTTTGCTGAAGTGCCCGGCGAACCGACTGTCCACAGGCTCGGACCGCTGTTTCCGTTTGAAGTAACAGCTACGACTCCTTTTTCCACTGCTTTATCGAGAGCGATGCTGGTAGGCCAGTCAGGTCCGTTCACCGTGTTTCCAAGCGACAGGTTTATGACGTCCACCTCTTCTTCCACCGCTTTTTCAATAGATTCTATCACCTGTTCTGTCGTCCCCATTCCTGATGGGCCGAGTGAGCGATAGGCGTAAATGTCAGCTTCCGGCGCCACGCCTTTAAGCTTTCCATTGGCAGAAATAATACCGGCTACATGTGTCCCGTGAAGGGTTGGCATCCCCTGGTCTTTCTGCGTCTCCATTGGATCCTCGTCCTGATCTACCACATCAAAACCGCCTCTGTAATTATTTTTCAGGTCCGGATGGTTATAATCAACCCCTGTGTCTATGACAGCCACTTTTACTCCTTTTCCGGTGAGCTTATCGTTATCTCTTGTAAAAAGACTGTTTGTTTTTCCGCTTGTCCCCCCGATGAAAGGGACACTCTCATCAACGTAGGGCTCATAGTAAGCTAATTCGTCCACCCGGTTAACGCCTGCCATTTCAGCAATATTTTCCACCTGGTCGACAGGCAGCTGAATTGAAAACCCGTTATAAAGTGTGGGAAACAGTTTACGGATCTTCGCCCCTTCAATAGTGCTTTCAATTTTTTCAGCCAGCCTCTCCGGGTTTGAAGAGGATTCTATTATATAGACTGCCGTTTGTCCCTCAGTGGCACTGCTCGCTAAAGCTTCTTCCTCGATAGCCGGCCTTTCGGGAAAAATCACATGCCCGTCTTCTTCGGCTCCTGCAGCAAAACTGTAGGCAGGCAGACAGGCGCCAATTAAAATAAACGCAATCAGTGTACAAAGAGCACCTAATTTGTACAGATAAGAAGGTAAAAAGTATTCATCGTGCTTTTTCACAGGAGATCAACCTCTCTTTGTACTGGCTTCTGAACTATATCGTTTGCTGTGGGGAGCCATTTTATGTGTGAGAGGCCGGATAAGCTCACTCGGCAAGCGTCCACCACACACCAGGCGCCCTTAATTTACAACTTTTATTTTTCTTTATGTACAAAAACAAAAAGTGCCTGAGAAAAAACTAAAACAGGTCGTAAAAGACGAACTTGCTTTTATCCTCTTTTAGTGCCTGTCAACTTAAGTTTTATAAGTTGTTCTACAGCAATAATTATTCTAAGTTACTGATAGAAGGGGGAAATTCGCTGATTGATTTTGTTTTTCGCTGATTGAATCATTTTTTCGCTGATAGAAATCTTTTTTCGCTGATTGGACCCTCAATTTCGCCGATAGAGACGCTTTTTCGCTGATTAAATTTAAATATAACCGGCTTAACTGCTCTTATTCTTTGTAAAAGTTCATTTTCTTTATGTACAGAAACAAAAATCCGGAGAAATATCATCAGTTGATATTTCTCCGGATTTCTTTTGCAGCTATTTTTTTGTGCCAGCCTTTTTCGCCCTCTAATATAGGAAGCTGTTTGGTTTACTTAGTACCGAATAAACGGTCGCCTGCATCGCCCAGGCCAGGTACGATATAACCTTTTTCATTCAGCTTCTCATCCATTGCAGCCAGGTAAATATCTACTTCAGGATGAGCTTTCTGCATCTCTTCAACACCTTCAGGAGCGGCAACAAGGCACATAAGTTTAATATTTTTAGCGCCGCGCTTTTTCATTACATTAATTGCCTCGATAGCTGAACCGCCTGTAGCAAGCATCGGATCAACTACAATCAGTTCGCGTTCCTCTATGTCTTTAGGGAGTTTTACGTAATATTCGACCGGTTTAAGCGTATCCGGATCGCGGTATAAACCGACGTGCCCGACTTTTGCTGCCGGAATCAGTTCAAGAATACCGTCTACCATACCAAGCCCCGCTCTGAGAATGGGAATGATTCCTAATTTTTTCCCGGCAATCATATGGCATTTAGCCATCGCAACCGGCGTCTCTACGTCGACTTCCTTCAAAGGAAGTTCTCTCGTAATTTCAAACGCCATTAACCCTGCAATTTCGTTCGTCAGCTCACGAAATTCCTTCGTCCCTGTTCCTTTATTACGGATATAAGTCAGTTTGTGCTGAATAAGTGGATGATCAAAAACATATACCTTCCCCATGAAACCCCGCTCCTTTATAAAAAATTAGCTTTTCAGCCTGTTTACAGCAGTTGTTACAAGCTTTCTTTTTACACTCCTATGAAATTCTACATAATATGACTCTTACATTCAAGCTGAAAATTAATCCCAGCCGGTTATACCGGCCATCGGACATGAAAGTAGCACCTGCTTATTAGGTGAGCAGGTGCTACTTTCGGCTGCAGTTCCGGTTCGTGCCGGACACTTAAGGCCTGTTGTCTGTTGGTTCACCGGCAACTGCGCGTAAATTTATTCGCTTTCGTAAAGAGGGAACTTGCCAGTCAATTTGCTGACCGCTTCTTTCGCCTCTTTTAAAGTCGCCTCATCTTCCGTGTTTTTAAGAACACGAGCCATAATTTTTCCTACCTCTTTCAATTCCTCTTCTTTAAACCCGCGGGAAGTAACGGCCGCTGTACCGATTCTGAGGCCGCTTGTAACAAACGGGCTTTCAGGATCAAACGGAATGGTGTTTTTGTTGGTAGTAATGCCAACTTTATCAAGCGCTTCTTCCGCGATTTTTCCCGTCAGGGAGAGACTTCTTAAGTCAAGAAGAACAAGGTGGTTGTCAGTTCCGCCGGAGACAAGGTTAATGCCTTCTTCATTTAGCGATTTAGCGAGTGATGCAGCGTTTAATTTAATTTGTTTTGAATACGTGACAAAGTCATCAGAAAGGACCTCTCCTAATGCGACAGCTTTTGAAGCAATGACGTGCATCAGCGGCCCGCCCTGAAGTCCCGGAAAAATAGCTTTGTCAATTTTCTTGCCGTATTCTTCTTTGCACAGAATCATACCGCCGCGTGGTCCGCGAAGCGTTTTGTGAGTGGTAGTGGTCACAAAGTCGGCATACGGGACAGGATTCTGGTGGTGGCCTGCAGCAATAAGGCCGGCAATATGAGCCATATCAACCATTAAATAAGCATCTACTTCATCTGCAATTTCTTTGAATTTGGAAAAATCAATTTCACGAGGGTATGCGCTCGCACCGGCAACGATCATTTTCGGTTTATGCTCCAGCGCTTTAGCACGGACATCCTCGTAATTTATTCTCCCTGTTGCTTTATCAACTCCATAATCAACAAACTGATACTGTTTACCGCTGAAATTGACCGGGCTTCCGTGAGTGAGATGTCCGCCGTGGGATAAATTCATTCCGAGAACTGTATCTCCCTGGTCTAAAAACGCAAAATAAACGGCCATGTTAGCCTGCGCTCCTGAATGCGGCTGAACATTAACGTGGTCTGCACCGAATATCTTTTTCGCTCGTTCACGGGCGATGTCTTCCACTACATCCACATGTTCACACCCGCCATAATAGCGTTTGCCTGGATAACCTTCTGCATATTTGTTCGTCAATACCGATCCTTGCGCTTCCATGACTGCTTTTGAAACAAAGTTTTCAGATGCGATTAACTCAATGTTTTCCTGCTGGCGTTTTAACTCTGCGTCCATAGCTGCAAAAACTTCTGCGTCCTGTGTTCTTACGTGACTTAATTCCCGCTTATCAATCGTCGTCATTTGTCGGAACCTCCCTGAACTCATTCCACGCTGATTATCATTAGTAAGTATATACGTGTTATAGTTATCAATCTGCTCTCTATTCTATACGTTTATTCCCCCGTTGTAAAAGGGGTGACGACTTGTCAGACAAATGTATCCGTTACCAATTTAAAAAAATAGTTAATTGTCGAAAATTTGTTGGTAATTATACTTGTTTCTGGGTGTTTTTACTGGATGAGGAGTCAGACGTATTTGGAGGAATAAGGGAGCACGGGGCACCTCCTCTTTCTCCTTATTAAAAAATAAAAAGACGTTACCTGTTTTCAGGTAACGCCTGGAGAATTACTTTTGTGGAGGCGGTTGTACAGTATAAACAGCCCTCGCTCCTCCGATAAGCTTCGGGCGGGTGCGGGCCAGAGTCAGGTGCGCCTCCCCGATTTGGTTAACAGTAGTGCGGACAGGAACAGCGACTTTTTTCAAATGCATACCGATAAAAGTGTCTCCTATATCAATACCGGCGTGCGCTTTCACTTCTTCCACGGTGACCGGGTCTTCCATTTGCCTGTAAACAAACGAAGCCATTGAACCTCCGGCTTTGGCTACAGGGACGGCTGCTACTTCGTCGAGCCTCTCTGCTTCTGCCACTTTCCTTTCAAGAACAATCGCGCGGTTCAAATGTTCACAGCATTGGAAAGCAAGATTCACGCCTGTTTTTTCCTGGAACTGTTTAATTGTATGCCACAGTTCAGCAGCTACCTCTTCAGAACCGGCACTGCCGATATGCCTGCCGATTACCTCACTTGTGCTCGCTCCGATCACGAACAGCTGGCCGGCTTTAAGCTGTGCCGCTTCCTGGAATTCATCCAAAGCTTTCATCAGATCGGATCCTGTTTGTCCTGCGAATGTCTCTGCCATCAGACACCGCTCCTTCCTTATTATCCAAGTAGCCTTAAGTCCCTCGGTTTTTGAAAAAGAAAGAAAGATATCTCACCATCTCATCACTGCCGGCGGACGCTTTCTCCCCTGAATGGGGACAAGCATGGGGCTTGTCTTCAACTAATTCTGACTCAGCGAGGCATCTTCAGAATGGATTTTCAGACTGCGCTTATCCCATCGGAGTCGCTGCCTTTCGTTCTTCATCAACCTAAAATGAAGGATGTATTATCCTTCATTCTTTGTTTCGTATTCTGAAATTTTTCCTATGCGGCGCTCATGGCGGCCGCCTTCAAATTCAGTTGAAAGCCATATTTTTGCAATTTCCTGAGCTACTCCAGGCCCGACAATGCGTTCTCCCATCGCTAACACATTGGAGTCGTTGTGTTCTCTTGTTGCTTTTGCGCTGAATAAATCATGCACAAGAGCACATCGAACACCCTTCACTTTATTAGCGGAGATGGACATGCCGATCCCTGTGCCGCAAATGATAATGCCTCTGTCCGCTTCTCCGGAAGATACTTTTTCCGCAGCAGGGATGCCGTAATCTGCATAATCTACCGAGTCTGCGCAGTCGCAGCCTACATCTATCACTTCATGGCCTAATTCTTTCACTACTTTAACGATCTCTTCTTTTAACGCGTAACCTGCGTGGTCCGATCCCATTGCAATTTTCATTGTAACGACCTCCTTTATAGTTAAACAGTAAAACGTGGAACAGTTTTTTTCAAGTCATCAGCTCTATGTATCCGGCCGCCGGCGCATAGTTGCCGGCGGTTTTTAAAACCCGGGGCCGGGTATTTAGTCATTCTTATTTTCCCTGCAATTTCGCAGATTATTTACTTTGCTCTTCTTTTAAGATTTTCAGGAGTTTTTCTATCGCCTTTTCCATTTCCAGATATAACTCTTCGTATACTTCATGGCCTGACCCGAAAGGATCGGAAATATCAAGAGAAGGCATGTCCCATTGAAGACGGTCAATGGCAGCCTGGTGCGGGTGAAGCTGGTTTAGCAGCTCTTGTTCCAGATCAGACTGTTTGTTAATTTTTTTATTTTTGTTGTACTTCTCGACCTGGTTGTGGTTATCAGCTAAGAAAGACGCCCGTTTAAGTTCCAGCTGTGTCATATGATGTTCCAGATCTTTAATCTTCTGCTTGATTTCCGGATCGTCAATAATAAATTCTTTTAATGTAAAAACATTGGACACGAGCTCAGGGTACTGTTCTACCACGATCCGTTTATGGTTTTCTGTCATTGTTAATACCACGTCAGCCCAGTTGATTAATTCCTTTGACAGGGAATCTGACTGGTGGCTTTCCATAATTCCCCTTTTCGCGAGCGCGCTTTTCGAGCCTTCAGACATCGGCATACCCTCCATGCCATGAATGCCTGCTGACCGGGCTTCAAGTTTCTCATCATCTTTTTTGTGTTCAAAAATTGCCTCTGCCATCGGACTTCTGCACGTGTTTCCCGTACATACAAAAAGTATTCTTTCCATTTTATCCACCCTCTGTTTCTTAAATTGCTCTATTTTCCAATAAAAAAACCTGCTTTCAGCCAGGCACTGGGCGAAAGCTTTCCATTTCTTATAAATTAATTCCTGAAAATAAGGACGATCTTCCTATTATATATTATCATAAGCTGCCATGATTTCGCATTGTCTGACAAAATATTGGCTAAAAGACTCCTGTAATCATTTTTACCCCGAATGCAATAAGCACCAAACCGCCAATCCACTCGCCGCTTGAGCCTACTAAATGCCCTGCCTTTTTTCCGAGAATTAATCCAGCCCAGGTGAAAACGGCGCTGACGATGCCGAAGCTTCCTACAGTCAGCCATGTTTGCGCCCCCAGCATACCGAGACTTAGTCCTGCCGCAAAACTGTCCATGCTGACACTTAGCGAAAAAATAAACAGCCCTATTCCACGCGGCGAAAAAATAGGAGACTCATCTTTATTAAAGGAAGAAACAATCATCTGCAAGCCAATTATGATCAGGCCGCTTCCTCCTGTAAAAATCGCGATGACGCCTAAATACTGCGAGAGCATCTTGCCTATGACGAGCCCGCACAAAGGCATCACAATATGAAAAAATCCAACTGAGGTACCGACTGCCGCGATCCGGCGGTAACGCATGCCGAAAAGCCCCAGACCTACAGCTATAGAAAAGGCGTCCATACTTAAAGCAACAGCCATAACAGCAACAGTGACAAGTTCACCAGACACAAAATCACCCCTCGGACCAGCTATTCCAACTTATGCATGTCCGAAGGGGTTTATTATGATTATTTAACCTATTCCTTTTGGCTGATTATTTTTCCACCGGCTGCTTTCCTGAGACGGTTCATTATGGCGCCCCCAAGCTCTGTTTCCGGGAACACCTGTGCATAAATGACGTCCACTTCATTTTGATTAAAAGCCCGTAAAGAATCATACAGGCGGCGGGCTACAGCAGGCAAATCGCCTGAAGGCCCCAGCCGGATTTCCTTGTCGGCAGGCATCCCTTCATACTCATCAGTGATAAGGACACCGACCTTTTTCCCTTCCCTGCGTGCCTCCTCTGCTTTTTGGGCAAAAAAACGCCGGTCGCCGTCTACAAGAATAAGCGGTGCGTGCGGGGCGTAATGAGTATATTTCATTCCGGGCGACACAGGTGCCTGATCCTCTTCCACTAACGCCGGATCAGTCGTCACCGGGCCCGCCACTTTCTCCAAATCCTCTTTCGTTATTCCTCCAGGCCGAAGAATAACAATCTCATCGTTCGTACAATCCACTACTGTTGATTCCACCCCTACACCTGTAGGGCCGCCATCAACTACCCCGGCAATCCGGCCGTGCAGATCATCTGTCACATGAGCGGCCGTCGTTGGGCTGGGACGTCCGGAACGATTCGCACTCGGAGCTGCCACCGGCAAACCGGATGCTTTAATTATTGCTGATGCTACGGGATGATCCGGCATTCTCACAGCCACTGTAGGAAGGCCGGCCGTCACTTTATCCGACAATTCCCCGTTATGCTCTAAAACGATCGTCAACGGTCCCGGCCAAAACGCTTCAATCAGCTTGTCTGCTTGAGAAGAAACAGAACGGACATACCGGTAGAGCTGTTCTTTCTCAGCTATGTGGACAATCAACGGATTATCTGAAGGTCTTCCTTTCGCTTGAAAAATCAAGTCGATCGCTTCATCCGATTCAGCATTTCCGCCCAGCCCGTATACGGTTTCGGTAGGAAATGCGACCACTTTATTCTGCTTTATAAAACCGGCTGCTTCATGAATCTGCGGGGAATTTTCCAGATTACCCACAGACTTATCCACAATCCAGTGTCGAGTATGTTGATATGTCATAAACGTGCCTCCTTGCTCTTCATTATTTTGCTTATCATTTGAACGTATGTCAATAGCAAAGAAGCCGGCAGACACCAAAAAAATAAGTTATCCACACGATCCGGTGGATAACTTAAGTTGTACTGTTTATAACTTGTGGGTAAGACTACCTTTTATCCACAGGTTTCGAAGCTTTATACACAGGAAGGCCATTTTCCAAGTGGGTGAAGATTTCCGGAACTACTGTGATTTCCACAGGCAGGTCCTCTTTCTCCACTTTTTTAAAGCCGAGATTTTCCATCATCTCCCCTGCTTCTTTAACCATCATGTAAATTTCTTCGTTTTTTTTCTCCCAGGCGTATTGCACCGCAGTCTCCAGCATTTTTAATACAAAACTCGCTCCTACTTTTTCAGAATCAATGACGAGTGCTCTGATCAGACTTGATGTGTCTGTTACCGGCTGAAGTGCGGCTGTGGCTGCAATCGCCCCCTGTCCATCTTCAGCTACTATAAACTGTTTCCAGTCCAGAGGGACTGACCCCAGCTGCACACCTGCTTTACTAATAAAGTGCTGAATCAACAGCACGTCTTCTTCTACTGCTTCACGAATAGCAACGCTCATTGAGATCCCTTCTTTCATAACACATTTAATAGAAATCAAAAGCAATTCTATCAGCTTGTACTATATCGTATTCATAGAAAGCAGGAATATGATTGCTATTTTAATAGAAAAGAAATTCAGATGTTTGTGGAAAAATCACCGAACCTGTGGATAAGTTGTGTAAAACTTTTAAGCGGACGTTATTTTTCCCCACAAGCTCTGTACGACTTCCACGACGAAGAATGAGACTTCCACTTCTTCTTCACCCTCCGGAACGTCAGTGTTTTCACTCTCAGCACTTTCTTTGGAATCACCCATATCGACAAAGCAGAGTGGTGGAAAAAGCACACACCACCAGTTGTCCCCAAGCCCATCACCAATTTCAATAAAGACCGCTTCATAATCCCCTGCAGGGTAAACGCGTTTCCCGTAATGTTTTGTAGGAAAGTCCACTCCTTCTTTAAGCGACACATTAAACGGCGTGGACACATTCATTTTATCCAGTTCGTTCTGGATAACGGTCTGAAGTTCAGGCATTCGGTTTTCAATTTCTGCCCGTGCTTGTTTCAGGTCCTCAAAATCCGAAGTCCACGTACTGACATGCCTGTTCACTTCATTGCGTATATTTAATTTAAGCTGCTGGTCAGCCGGTGAATTGCTGTTCGATTTAATTCTTAGCCGGATGGATTCTTCAGGAATATAATCCTCTTTTCCGTCCGCCCAGTTATAGCTGGTTAATGGCGTTGAATGCGCCTGATAAGCCGGATAAAAGAAATGAGCCTCCCATGACATAAGGAACATAGATAATATAAATATAAAGTATAATGGCATTTTGGCATTTTTCTTGTATTCTTTGAAAATATAATTAACTTTTTCCCACATGTTACGTTCCCTCCCTCTTATGTTCCCTAGTCTTGGCGGAGAGGAAAAAAAATAAACATAAGAGTGTCCGACATTTTCAGACAATGGAAAAAAAAGGCGGGTCTGACCCCCCAGAAGCTGGGGGGTCAGACCCGCAAAAAAATCCCATATTTACCATACTTCAGCCAGAACGATCCGTTCGTTTTGGTTGATGTCGCGGATCACCTGAATGGTTGCCGTTTGAGGGAGTTCTTTTTTTAACAGGCTGCTGACAGCCTCACCTTGGTCGTGCCCGATTTCAAAAGCGACGAGGCCTGGCGTTTTTAATACAGCCGGCACCTGTTTAACAAGTCGTCTGTAGATATCCAGTCCGTCCTCCCCTGCAAACAGGGCGTTTTCAGGCTCGTGTCCGGTGACATTCTCTTTCATGATGCTTCTGTCCCCTTCCGGAATATAGGGAGGATTGGACAGAATGACCTCTGCTTTGATGCCTGACTCTATAAACGGAGTGAGAAGATCCCCTTCTAAGAAATCAACCCGGGCTCCGAGCCTGTCTGCATTCATTTTCGCGACCGTGAGAGCTCTCGAGCTGATATCGGACGCGAGAACATGGGCTGCACGCAATTCAAGCGCCATCGTCGCAGCAATAATTCCGCTTCCCGTTCCGACATCAATAACGGCAGGCGTTTCTTCTCTGTTTTTCCAGAAAACATCTTTACGGCTGTTCAAAATGTGCAACACCCGCTCGACCAGTTCTTCCGTCTCAGGCCGTGGAATCAGCACATCCGGCCCTACCTTAAATGAACGCCCGTAAAAAAACTCTTCACCTGTCAGGTGCTGAACAGGTGTCCCGCTCGCTGCTTCCCTTACATCTGCCTCAAACCGGTTAAGCACTTCTGTTTCTATCACGGTCTGAAGTTCCGTCAGCATGCGTGTCCGGCTCCATCCTGTATGATGCATGAGAACCCGGCGGGCGATCTCTTCTTCATAATCATGCCTCTGTAAAAAAGACGAAGCCCAATTGAGGGCTTCGTACACTTTTTTTCCTTCATTCGCATACATAGACGGGTTACTCCGCATTTTCCATCATTTTGGATTGTTCCTCAACGATCAGCGCATCGACAATTTCATCCAGCTTGCCTTCAAGGATCTGATCAAGCTTCTGCAGAGTCAGACCGATCCGGTGATCGGTAACCCGGCTCTGCGGGAAGTTATAAGTGCGGATCCGTTCAGAACGGTCCCCTGTCCCTACGGCAGATTTACGGTGCTCATCGTATTCGGCCTGGGCTTCTTTCTGGAATTTATCATATATTCTCGCCCGTAAAACTTTCATCGCTTTATCTTTATTTTTAATTTGCGATTTTTCATCCTGGCACGAGACCACAATTCCTGTCGGCACGTGAGTCAGACGTACGGCTGACATGGTGGTGTTAACACTTTGCCCTCCTGGACCGCTCGCTGCAAAAGTATCCACACGAATATCTTTTTCGTGGATATCCACTTCAACGTCTTCCGCTTCAGCAAGTACTGCCACTGTGGCGGTAGATGTATGAATACGGCCGCCGGATTCCGTTGACGGCACACGCTGTACGCGGTGCGCACCGTTTTCATATTTCATTCTGGAGTAAGCACCTTTTCCGTTAATCATAAAAATGACTTCTTTAAAGCCGCCTATTCCGGTTTCATTCGATTCGATGACTTCTGTTTTCCACCCTTGCGAATCGGCATAGCGGGAGTACATTCTGAACAGATCACCCGCAAAAAGAGCTGCTTCGTCTCCGCCAGCCGCTCCCCGCACTTCAACAATGACGTTTTTGTCATCATTCGGGTCTTTAGGAAGAAGAAGAAGTCTTAGTTTTTCTTCCAGATCCGGCATCTGTTCCTCAAGTTCATCAAGTTCCATCTTGGCCATTTCGCGCATCTCATCATCCAGATTGTCGTTCAGCATTTCTTTTGTATCGTCAATCTGGCTTTTAATCTCTTTGTATTTCCTGTAAGTTTCCACAGTTTCCTGAATATCGGACTGCTCTTTGGAGTATTCACGCAGTTTATTCGTATCGCTGATGACATCCGGATCCATCAGTAATTCATTAAGTTTTTCATATCGGTCTTCAACTGCTTGCAGGCGGTCAAACACATTCTTCACCTCATTTTAATGACTATTTTAGTCCTTCTATAGTATAGAACCTATAGGTTGTAAAATCAATTGCTTATTGCCGCGGCGTTATTTTTGCAATAAAAAGAGCTTTTATTATACCCCGTAAAGTATACGTTTGATAAACTGTTAATAGTGGAATACTTTTAAACAGATACTATTTTTCACAGAGGAGGAGTAACTAATGAATGTGGTGATTATTGGCGGCGACGCAGCTGGCATGAGTGCAGCGATGCAGATTGTAAGAGCCCAGCCTGACTGGAAGATTACAGTACTCGAAAAAGGGGCTATTTATTCCTATGCCCAGTGCGGACTGCCTTATTACATAGGAGGCGTTGTCCAGGACAGCAATGATCTGATCGCCCGGAAAAGGGAAGTCTTTGAAGAAAAGCACGGAATTGACGCGAGAATTTATCACGAAGTTACAGAAGTGGATCCTGAAGAACAAGTCGTGAAGGGAACCGTGACGGATAAAAATGAGACGTTTGAAGTTCCTTACGATAAACTGCTGGTGGCAGCCGGCGCTTCACCTGTCATGCCTCCATTTGACGGAAATGAGCTGGATGGCATCCACGTACTTAAAACTATTCCGGATGCCCGGAAAATAGTAGAGGATATGAAAGAAGACGTCTTAAATGTCACGATTGTCGGGGGCGGATACATCGGCCTTGAAGTAGCGGAAAACCTTGTAGAACGAGGACGCAAAGTACGTCTGATCGACCTTGCCGACCGGCTCGGATCAGCCTATGACCCTGAAATCAGCGAAAAAATCCAGGCGGAAGCTGAGAAAAATGGAATAGAAGTTATCCTTGGTGAATCAGTTAAAGCATTCGAAGGTGAAAACCGGGTGGAACGTGTCGTTACCGACCAGGGTGAATACCTGGCCGACATGGTCGTCGTAGCTATAGGCGTAAAACCTAATTCCGGTTTTATGAAAAACACAGGGGTTCACTTACATGATTCCGGCGCCATCCTGGTCAATCCTTACATGGAAACAAATGTGAATAACATTTATGCTGCCGGCGACTGCGCCACCCAGTATAACCGGATTAAAGAAAAAGATGACTATGTTCCTCTCGGCACCCACGCCAATAAACAAGGCCGGATTGCCGGTTCAAACATTGCGGGTCATACAAAAACATTCAAGGGAATGGTCGGCACTTCAGTCGTCAAATTCTTCGACATCACGATCGGAAAAACGGGGATCGGTGAAGAGGAAGCGAAAGAACTGGGATTAAACTATAAAGCGATCGGCTACGATACGGCTCCTTATTCCCATTACTACCCGGGAAGCGACGCCATTTTCATCCGGATGCTTAAGCATAAAGAAACTGACCAGCTGCTCGGCGTTCAGGCTGTCGGAAACACCGGCATTGATAAGAGGATTGATGTCGCAGCTACGGCCCTTTATCACCGGATGACGACCGAAGATATGGAAAACCTCGATATCGGCTACGCCCCTCCTTACAACTCCCCATGGGACCCACTCCAGCAGGGCGCCCGGCGAATTTAACCTTCTGTCAGGGCAGCTTAGAGGGATAGCATAGAGGGAAAGCATAGGGCGAAAAATATAAGTGCGGTCAAGAGCATGATTGTCAGGCTCTTGACCGCACTTTTTATGGCTTGGGGTTGGGTGGGGTTGGGAAGTGCGGGTGGAGCGGGTGGGTGTTACTTGACTGTTACTTGCGTAGCACATACGTAGCACCCACGTATCACCCACCCGACGGGACCTCTTGTTTCCTTCCGTATCCTTCGATTAGCTCCCTGCTACGTTGGTGGGTGTTACTTGACTGTTACTTGCGTAGCACCTACGTATCACCTACGTATCACCCACCCGACGGGACCTCTTGTTTCCTTCCGTATCCTTCGGTTATCTCCCTGCTACGTTGGTGGGTGTTACTTAACTGTTACTCCCGTAGCACCTACGTATCACCTACGTATCACCCACCCGACGGGACCTCTTGTTTCCTTCCGTATCCTTCGGTTATCTCCCTGCTACGTTGGTGGGTGTTACTTAACTGTTAATCCCGTAGCACCTACGTATCACCTACGTAACACCCACCATGCCTAAGCTTCCATAAATTTGTTTATAATAACCTTATAGTCATAGCGTGGATTAACTTCTTTTAACCTTTTTTCAATATCGGCTAATATTTGGCTTTCCTGCTCTTGTGAGGAGGTTTCGTACTGATCTTCCAGCATAACGTTCACCCACGCGTTTCCGCCTATTAAAATAACCATACCCGGGGTCACCCCTGGCATATCATATATTGCAGTTTCAATCTTATCCTGGTCATCAGCTTCGGTTTGACGCGGAGTATCCAGCGACCGGAAACTTTTCCCTGTTACGTTTGATTCCGTTATAGGGTCGTAGGGCTCTTTTTGACGGTTAATGGATTCGTAATTGATGGGTCCTGGCCCAAACAGGCTTCTCCCCCAGTCTTTTCTTTGGAAGAGGGTTTCACCCTGATACTGCCCTTGAGCTTCTCCATCCATTTCCGGAGGATTTGGTCCGTTACATCCGGCTACCATAAGAATAATTAAAAGCGTGTAAAGAAATATATTTTTCTGTTTCATAACCTCACCACCTTATACATATAGCTTTAGGTTTTCCGTAAGGCTATGATTCCATACAGTACTTTTATTTTCTCTTAAGTTCGAGTTATACATGGGCGGGCGCTTCCTCTGTTGCACTTACCTTTTCAAACACTCTTTTACCTCCTTACAGCTCTCTTTTCCTTCTGTTTTCGTCCTGATACGTTTGTTGGTGCTACAGACGTAGCACCTACCTCTCCAAACACTCTTTTACCTCCTTACAGCTCCCTGTTTCTTCTGTTTTTGTCCTGATACGTTTGTTGGTGCTCCGCCCGTTGCACCTACCTTTTCAAACACTCTTTTACCTCCTTACAGCTCCCTGTTTCTCCCTGTTTCTTCCTGATACGTTTGTTGGTGCTCCGCCCGTTGCACCTACCTTTTCAAACACTCTTTTACCTCCTTACAGCTCCCTGTTTCTCCCTGTTTCTTCCTGATACGTTTGTTGGTGCTACACCCGTTGCACCTACCTGTCCAAACACTCTTTTACCTCCTTACAGCTCTCTTTTTCTCCCTGCTTCGTCCTGATACGTTTGTTGGTGCTACACTCGTTGCACCAACCCTTCCAACCATGAGTGCTCCTGCGCCGCTGTGCTTGCTCGTCGCAGGTGAAGAATGCTACGCCCATTGCATCTACCTTTCAGTTTTTTTGCAAAAAAAAGCCCTGCAGCTGTTTTGCTGAGGGATGAAGGTGTTGTTTTAGTTGTTTGTGGTGTAGGTGCGGCATTTAGTGTTTTCCAGCTGGGGTTTGCCTGGTACTTCATGGCAGTGGCGGCAGCGTGGTTCGTATGATTCTGAAGCGCCTACGAGAATAATCGGATCGTCGTAGGATGCGGGTTTACCGTCGATCAGGCGCTGTGTTCTGCTTGCAGGCGATCCGCAGGATAAGCAGATTGCCTGCAATTTAGTGACTGTTTCAGCTAAAGACATAAGGACAGGGACATGACCGAAGGGTTCGCCGCGAAAATCCTGATCAAGTCCGGCTACGATCACGCGAATACCGTCATCAGCTAAATACTGAACGATTTCAATGACGTTTTCGTCAAAAAACTGTACTTCGTCGATCGCTACCACTTGTGTGTCTTTTTCCAGCCTGTTCAGAATATCTGCCGATTCCTGAATCGGCTGTGCGTAAATTTTGGTGCCGTTGTGGGATACGACTTCCTTCTCACTGTAGCGGTTATCCATTTGTGGTTTGAAGACCTGGATTTTTTGACGGCCGAAACTGGATCTGCGCACACGGCGGATTAACTCTTCTGATTTTCCCGAAAACATGCTTCCGCAGACGACTTCCAGCCAGCCTTCTCTCCTAGTTAAATGCATATTCGACTCTCCCGTTCCTTTTCGTTCTTTGAGGCCTATAAAGCCCCCTGAATATAGGTGGTATGTAAAAAATTTTAATTAGTATAGTGAATGACGACTCTTCTATTATAGTGCTTCATTGTTTAACAAAACAATGGATATTTTCGAAATTAGGCGGTTCTTTTATTATTTGAATGAAGGGCAGGTTTTTAAATTTTGGGGACATGAGTGTGGTTTTTTCGACATTTGATTACATTTTCCCCTGATCGTTTTGTTTAAAACCGGCTAATTATTTTTACCAGTAAATGGGGGGACAGACCCCCCATTTACTGGTAATAAAAAAAACAGGCAAGAGCAATCCTTGCCTGTTTTGATCATTTTGCGGCTGTTGATTACATACCGTATTTTTTCTTGAAGCGGTCCACACGTCCACCTGCATCGGCAAACTTCTGTTTACCTGTGTAGAATGGGTGGGAATCCGAACTTACTTCCACAGTGATTAATGGGTATGTTTCGCCCTCAAATTCAACTGTGTCATTTGAATAACGAGTTGATCCTGTCAAGAACATGAAACCTGTACTTGTATCCTTGAAGACAACTTTACGATAATTCGGGTGAATTCCTTCTCTCATGCTTTTCATCTCCTTCCGCCCTGAATCTTTCGAAACAGAGTAACGATTCAAGTCCTATTAGACCTTTTTCACACATGACGAAATTATATCAACTGGAAGCTAAGATTGCAATAGCCTGGCTGCAAAAAATAATTAGAGCTCTGCGGCCGGAACTCCGGCTCCATAAAAGCTGCCAAAACAACGATATCGGCCGGCACCGTTTCAAGATTGAGGCCACTGATTAACTGCTTGCCCGGCATATCAGGCAGCCGGTACTCCGGGCCCCCTAAAAAAAGAACCGGCAATTTAATTCCGGCTTCTGGAAGTACCGGATTTTTCGCGTTCAAATGACTCGAAAAATTCTTCGTTTGTTTTCGTGCTGCGGACTTTCTTCAGGAAACGCTCCAGGAAGTCAGGCTGGTCGTTCATTGTTTTTCTAATCGCCCAGAGATTTTCAATCTGGTTCTTAGGCAATAGCAGTTCCTCGCGGCGCGTGCTGGAACGGCGGATATCGATGGCCGGATAAATACGGCGCTCTGCCAGCTTGCGGTCGAGATGAAGTTCCATATTACCGGTTCCTTTGAATTCCTCATAGATTACGTCGTCCATGCGGGAACCTGTTTCTACGAGAGCAGTAGCAAGAATAGTCAGGCTGCCCCCTTCTTCAATGTTACGGGCCGCTCCGAAGAAACGTTTCGGCCGATGGAAACTGGCCGGGTCAATCCCCCCTGAAAGCGTCCGTCCGCTCGGCGGAATAACCAGGTTGTAAGCACGGGCAAGTCTTGTAATGCTGTCCATAAGGATGACCACGTCTTTTTTCGCTTCTACGAGACGCATCGCCCTTTCAAGAACAAGCTCGGCTACTTTAATATGATTTTCAGGCACTTCATCAAATGTAGAACTGACAACTTCCCCATCAACCGAACGCTCCATATCAGTTACTTCTTCAGGCCGCTCGTCTATAAGAAGCACCATCAGTTCCACGTCCGGGTGGTTGACAGCGATGCTGTTCGCTACCTCTTTCAGTAACAGCGTTTTACCCGCTTTAGGAGGGGCAACGATCAGTCCGCGCTGGCCGAAGCCTACAGGCGAGATCATATCAAGCACACGGGACGCCACCATTTTCGGCTGGTATTCCAGCGTTAATTTATTATCCGGATATAAAGGCGTCAACTGAGGAAAATGAGGGCGCTCACTTGCTTTATCAGGGTCTTCCCCGTTTACTGCGGCTACCTGCAGCAAGCCGTAATAACGTTCGTTTTCTTTAGGCTTACGCACTTTACCTGAGACTGTGTCCCCGTTTCTCAGCTGGAAACGGCGGATTTGTGAGGCAGAGATATAAATATCCTGTGAGCTGGGCTTATACGTATTAGAACGTAAAAATCCAAATCCTTCTGAACTGATAATTTCCAGAATGCCTTCCATAAACATTAAATCTTCATTTTCAGCCTGCTTTTTAAAAATAGCAAACATTAATTCTTTCTTCGTCAATTGGCTGTAATACTGTACTTTATGTTCTTTCGCCAATTCGTATAATTCTTTGAGCTTCATATGCTCCATTTGTTTCAATGTCACGCCCATGCGTTTCATCACACCTTTTCTGAATCTTTTCCATAACAGCTTGTCTGAGTGAAACAGAAGCTTCCGGAAAGTAGACCTGTCCCTGAAGGCAGGCAGTTGTATTTAAAAAAGTAATCTTCTCATATATGAAATCAAACGATGTGTCAATCAAACTGGAATGAAGGATGATTTTAATACCAAGAAGTTGTTGGCAGAAGTATCGTGAGGTAAGGAAAGGGTTATTTGAAGTAAGCTCACGGCAAATTTCAAATACAGAGAAGAACCGGATTTTCACTCTTAATCTAAGCATATTTTTCTGTGTAAAACAAGGGGGACGACCTTCCTATACCATTCAACCCTCCAGATGGAGAGCTGAGGGAGAGGCCCCTCAGCGGATAACGAGATCCGGTTTTTTTGTAAGTGAGTGTTTACCGTCAATGAATCGGACAGTTCCTGATTTGGCTCTCATAACGAGAGACTGAGTCGTTCCTTTTGAACCTTTATACTGCACGCCTTTAAGAAGTTCACCGTCAGTTACCCCTGTGGCGGCAAAAATCGCGTCATCACCTGTAACAAGATCGTTCATATAAAGGACACGGTCAACATCTTCAATTCCCATTTTTTTACACCGGGCCAGTTCTTCATCATTTTGAGGAAGAAGTTTACCCTGGATTTCTCCGCCAAGGCATTTCAGCCCGATCGCCGCAAGTACGCCTTCAGGAGCGCCGCCTGAACCGAGAAGCATATCTACACCGGTGTCTTCAAACGCTGTATTAATCGCGGCTGCTACATCTCCATCGCCCATCAGTTTAATACGGGCACCCGCTGAACGGACTTCTTCAATGATACGCTTGTGGCGTTCACGGCGAAGGATCGCGACCACAACATCTTCAACATCTTTATTCTTTGCTTTAGCAACAGCCGCCAGATTCTCGGCTACAGGTGCGTTTATATCAATTTTTCCTACCGCTTCAGGTCCCACGGCAATTTTGTCCATATACATGTCAGGCGCATGAAGTAAATGGCCTTTATCCGCTACTCCAAGTACAGCTAAAGCATTCCATTCCCCATTGGCTACAATATTTGTTCCTTCAAGCGGGTCAACAGCTACATCCACGCGGGGACCGAAGCCGTTTCCAAGCCGTTCTCCGATATAAAGCATAGGCGCTTCATCCATTTCCCCTTCACCAATGACGACAGTTCCTTTCATCGGAATCGTATCAAACACATCCCGCATAGCTTCAGTGGCGGCCTGGTCAGCCTCCTCTTTCCTGCCTTTTCCCATCCATCTTGCTGAGGCAAGGGCCGCTGCTTCTGTCACCCTTACCAGCTCCATTGACAAGCTCCGTTCCATTTCATTTCCTCCCCTTTGTTTTAAAAAATAAAACATATCGTTAAATATAAAAATTTAACTGCGACTGCTGATATCAGGAACTTTTCAGTTCACGAAGTTCTTCCGGATTAAGAGATTCACGCCAAATATTTGCTCCAAGGCCTTTCAGTTTATCCTCCAGGTAAGCATAACCCCTGTCAATATGGTTGACCCCGGTAATTTCAGTGACACCTTCAGCCATGAGGCCTGCGACTACGAGCGCGGCTCCGGCCCTTAAGTCTGAGGCTCTCACTTTCGCCCCTTGCAGGCGGCTGCCGCCATTTACCAGCGCCGAACGGCCTTCAACTTTAATACTGGCTCCCATTCTTCTAAGCTCATCAATATGTTTAAAACGGGCATTATAAATAGTATCTGTTACAATGCTGGAGCCCTCTGCCTTTGTAAGAAGGCTCGTCATAGGCTGCTGCAGGTCTGTAGGAAAACCCGGGTATACAAGTGTTTTAACATCTACAGGCGATAATACGGGTTTACTTTCTATGTAGATGGCATCGTCACTTACTCCAACACCGACATTCATTTCACGAAGCTTTGAGCTGAGCGATTCAAGGTGAAGCGGGATCACGTTGTCGACTTTAACCGCCCGGCCCTTAGCCGCAGCTAAAATCATATACGTCCCTGCCTCAATCCGGTCCGGGATAATCGAATGACGGCATCCGTGAAGTTCGTCTTTCCCCTCTATCCGGATGACGTTAGTACCGGCTCCTTTTATATTCGCGCCCATACTTGTGAGTAATGTCGCTACATCAATAATCTCAGGCTCTTTTGCTGCATTTTCAATAATTGTCTGCCCTTTTGCCTTAACTGCAGCAAGCATAATATTAATAGTCGCACCTACACTGACGACGTCGAGGTATATTCTTGCACCTCTCAGTTCCTCCGCCTGCAGGTAAAGGGCCCCCTGCTCATTTGTTACTTTGGCTCCAAGTGCTTCAAATCCTTTAATATGCTGATCAATCGGGCGCGGACCAAGATTGCAGCCCCCAGGCAGCCCGATAACTGCTTTATTAAATTTTCCAAGCATAGCTCCCATCATATAATAGGAAGCTCTTAACTGCTTCACCCGGCCGTTTGGCAGCGGCATAGAGAACATGTTCTCAGGATGAATCACGAGAGTGTCATTATCAAGTTCTGTCTTACCGCCGATCTCTTCAAGCAGAAAGGCCAGCGTTTCTACATCAGAAATGTCAGGGAGATTGTCGATTGTCACTTTCGAGTCAGCTAATATGGCAGCTGGTATAAGCGCAACTGCACTATTTTTTGCTCCACTGATTGTAACGGTTCCTTCAAGTGAATGACCGCCTTCAATTAATAATTTTTCCATTTAAAAACAGCTTCCCTTCTGTCATACGTTGTGTAAAAATCTTCTGTAAAACTTCTTAATTTCCATTTTACACGATGTACCGGTCATTTAGACAATCAATTTTCAGAAGATGGGTAAAGTTTACTATACTATAGAAAGAAAGGCACCTTCTCGAAGGTGCCTCTCTTTCATGTTTTATTTATTAGCCTTATTCCAGTCGGTCAGGAATTTTTCGATTCCGAGGTCTGTTAAAGGATGTTTAACTAACTGCTCTATCACTTTAAGAGGCATTGTGGCAATATGCGCCCCGCTCATTGCTGATTCAGCCACATGCTGAGGGTGGCGGATCGATGCTGCGATAATTTCTGTTTCAATTTCATGAAGGTAAAACATTTCTGAAATTGTTTTGATGAGATCCAGGCCGTTATGCCCGATATCATCAAGCCGCCCGAGAAACGGAGATACATATGAAGCGCCTGCACGTGCCGCCAGAAGTGCCTGGTTTGCCGAGAAAACAAGGGTTACATTTGTCTTAATATTTAATTCGCTGAACGTCCGGACAGCTTTTAACCCTTCCAGTGTCATCGGCACTTTAACTGTAATATTCGGAGCAATAGCTGCAAGCTCTTTGCCTTCTTTAATCATTCCTTCCGCATCGGTCGCAATGACTTCCGCGCTCACAGAGCCGGGAACAATGTTCGTAATTTCCCGGAGCCTCTCATGAAAATCCACTCCTTCTTTTGCAACGAGTGAAGGGTTGGTGGTCACTCCTGCCAGAATACCTAAAGAATGAGCCTCTTTAATTTCATCTGTATTAGCCGTATCAATGAAAAACTTCATTGTTTCACCTCTCCATCCAAAGTCATAGTCATAGTGACAGCGCTTACTATTGAGTGATTATAACAGCACCAACGGGTGTTGGTGCTGTCAATATACTGAATTTAAGCTTTTCCGGAAGATCCGAATTCGCGCATTTTACCAATAACTGTTTCTTTGATTGCTTCACGGGCAGGTCCTAGATATTTACGAGGATCGATCATTTCAGGATTCTCGTTTAATACCTCACGAACACGCTTTACAGAAGAAATCTGGTTCTCAGTGTTAACGTTGATCTTAGCTGTACCGAAAGAAATCGCCTTTTTGATGTCGTGAGTCGGAATTCCAGTTCCGCCGTGAAGAACAAGAGGAACATCAGTCAGGTTAGAGATCTCTTCCATGCGGTCAAATCCAAGGTTTGGTTCCCCTTTATAAGGACCGTGGACTGAACCTAATGCAGGCGCGAAGCAGTCTACTTTTGTTTCGCGGATTAACTGGTCACATTCAGCAGGAATCGCATAAGCGGCTTCAGCATCGCTGACAACCAGGTCATCTTCCTGGCCGCCGATTCTGCCAAGCTCAGCTTCTACAGATACACCTAATGTGTGAGCTACATCAACCACTTTTTTAGTTAACGCAATGTTTTCCGCAAGCGGGTAGTGAGATCCGTCAATCATAACAGACGTAAATCCGGCATACATTGCTTCCACACACTTTTCAAAGCTTGAACCGTGGTCCAAGTGAATAGCTACTGGAACTGTAACTTCATAATCAGCCATAAGTGCTTCAACCATTGATACAACGGTATAGAAACCTCCCATGTAGCGGGCAGCACCTTCAGATACACCTAAAATAACCGGTGACTGTTCTTCCTGGGCTGCTTGCAGAATCGCCTGAGTAAACTCAAGGTTGTTCAAGTTAAACTGGCCGACTCCATAAGAGTTTTCTTTTGCTGTTTCGAGCATTTCTTTCATTGATACTAAAGGCATTCTTTAAATCCTCCTTTGATTTACCGTGCGTGATTCGTCTGTCCTGATGCTTCTCACAAAACAAACATACAAATAACACGATTATGAGGAAAACTGCTCCCCCCTTAATCTTTGCCATTTGTACGTTTCGGACGTTTTAAGTGAAAAAAGCCTTGAACTTCCGCGGTCCCGGGCTTACATTTCGACAGACGCACAAACTCATTATAGCATATAGCTTGTGTTTTTCACGTTTATATTATGACAAATTCATTCACAAAAATAAAGCCGGCTTTTAAGAATCGAAAAAGGTGCGGATTTTTTTGCGGACTTCATCAATGTCAAACGGCTTGGCGAAGTGGGCTATCGCGCCAAGTTTCTTTGCTTCGTTTATCATTTCAAGCTCTCCGTAAGCTGTCATCATAATAACGTTGACATTTAAATCCCGGTTGCGGATTTCCCTCAGAATTTCAAGCCCGTCCATTCCCGGAATTTTCATATCAAGCAGTATAAGATCCGGGTGTTTTTCTTCAATCAGTTCAAGTGCCATTTTTCCATTGGAAGCATCATAAGTTTCATAACCATCTTTTTCAAAAACTTCCTTCAAAAGGACACGAATACCGAATTGATCATCTACTATCAGCACTTTTTCGCTCATAAAACGTCCTCCCCATCCAGTCTTCGGTCTATTAAATTGAATGATAACAATGAATGTTTTATCCTTCTTTAATAAAACATTCTCTAAAACTATACTAATTCCTCTAGTAAAACAGAGCTATCTTTTAGAAATTCGCCATAATTATGTAAGTATCTACCGTTTTACCATTACTTTAGATATAACTATATCGGACTGTTCGATAAAAAACAACTTCGGTTATTTCATGTATTTCTCCAGCCGTGCGGGAAAACCCTGCACATAACTGGTAAAATAATTTTTACAGAGCATTCTTCAGAAAGGAGACGATTGAAGAAATGAAGATTTTCACCACTCAATTAACAGGTTTAATCAAACGTTTGAATAACTATGAAGAAGACATAGAAGATGCGTCACGAGCCATAGCCCAAAGTGTCATAAGTGACGGCCGCCTCTTCTGGTGCGGCGATAATGAAATGGAAGGATTAACGATCCAGGCATGTTCGGGAGAAGACCGGATCCCCGGGAGCATAAAAATAGGCAAAGCCCCCTCTTTTACTGAAATGGATACGCTTGTTACTGCCTCATCAAGCTTGGAAAACCCGCGTTTAGAGCATTTGGCTGATGAAGCAAAAAAGCAGGGCGCCACCGTTATTTCCATCTGTTCAGGAGATAATGCAGAAAAAAATGTATGGCAGGATAAAGCTGATTTCTCGTTTAACACTCATATCCAGCACGGGCTTGTTCCGATGGAATCAGGAAACCGAATTGGCAAACCCCACCTCTTAATAGGGCTCCACATTTATTATCGTTTGTACTTTTCAGTTATGGAAATTCTTGAAGAACATGACATGTGATCAAAAAAGCGGGGATTTTTTCTATTCCGGGAGGCAAAGGGGGCGTCCGTCTCGACTGATTTGAGAAGACCCTCTTATATAAGTAGAGGCAGCTGCCCGGATGACTGAACGGAGCTTATTGGCGGTATATGGCCCGCTCGGATGCTTTCTCGCTCACTGAGCGGACCTTATTTCCGATAAAGGCAGCTGCCTTATTTTAAATCAGGCAGCCGCCTTTTTAATGAAATGTTATTTTTTAAATGTATCCGGCATTTCCACAGCTGTGACCTCTCCTGTTACTACAAGGGCATCTTCAGCATAGACATCCACTTTTATTGTAATTTTCTTACCCTCTGTCTTTTCGTGCCTTCCTACCGCACGAAGCGGGACTCCCTGTGGGGTCGGTTTTAAATATTTCACTGCCAGTGATCCTGTTACGAAGCGGGGAGCGTCTTCCGCGTCTTCCGGCTCCAGCCCATTGTCCCTGTGCTTAACCAGCGCTGCCGAACCGGTACCGTGGCAGTCCACAAGAGAAGCGATCAGTCCGCCGTATACAAAGCCTGGAATCGCTTTGTGTTCTTCCTTCGGCGAATAAATCGTTACAGTTTTGTCCCCGTCCCAGCCAGTACGGAACTGGTGGCCCTGTTCATTCATTCTCCCGCAGCCGAAGCAGTGGGCAAAATCTTCAGGATAATAGTCTTGAATAGCATGCGTCACTTGATCCATTCTTTTCACCTCTTTAGTTTAAATTACCGGCCATTGCAGCTTCCTTTACGATTCCGCAACGGCACGACCTCGTAAAGACCATCGCTTAAAGCATTTTTACCAGAAGGAAGAAGAAGTTACTTCTTCTAGTAGTATTTGACATAAGCAGCTGGAACCCTTTTTTAATTCCAGGACTTTATTGGAAAACATAGCTTAACGAAAGCAATGCCTGCGCATAAAAAACCGCCTCACCCCCTGCCTGCAAAACGCAGGCCCGGATGAGACGGTTTAATTTACTGGTATTCCTTATTTTCCTGTGGCGCTCGCCCCGATAAAATCTCTGAACAGAGGCTGCGGACGTGTCGGCCGGGAAACGAATTCCGGATGAAACTGGGAAGCCATAAAAAACGGGTGGTCTTCCACTTCAATAATCTCAACGAGACGGCCGTCTGGACTTAAACCTGAGAAGATAAAACCTTTCTCTTCCATTTGTTCGCGGTACTCGTTGTTAAATTCATAACGGTGACGGTGGCGTTCATAAATCACTTGCTCGTCATATGCGTTGTAAGCTTGTGTGCCTTCTTTAAGTTTACAAGGATAGAGGCCAAGCCGAAGTGTGCCGCCGAAGTCTTCCACATCTTTTTGTTCAGGAAGCAAATCAATAATTGCGTGGCTTGTTTCAGGATCCAGTTCTGCTGAGTTGGCTCCTTCATATCCTAATACGTTCCGGGCAAATTCTACAGATGCTAGCTGCATTCCGAGGCAGATGCCGAGGAATGGCACTTTATTTTCTCTGGCGAATTGAATGGCATTTATTTTACCTTCAATTCCTCTGTCTCCAAATCCGCCAGGAACTAAGATGCCATCAGCGCCTGCCAGCTTCTCAGCCACATTCTCTTTTGTCACTTCTTCGGAGTTGACCCAGTCGATTTCTACATCGGCATCGAAAGCAAATCCTGCATGCTTCATTGCTTCAGCCACTGATAAATAGGCGTCTGGAAGAGCGACATACTTTCCTACAAGGGCAATACGGACTTTTTTAGACAAGTTCGTCACTTTTTCAACGAGGCCGAGCCATTCAGTCATATCCGCTTCGCCGCAAGAAAGATTCAAATAATCGCAAACAAACTGATCAAGTTTCTGTTCCTGAAGATCGAGAGGGACCTGATACAGTGTTCCGGCATCCCGGGCTTCAATGACTGCATTTTTGTCAATATCACAGAAAAGAGCAATCTTATCCTTCATTTCTTCAGGGACAGGGCGCTCAGTCCGTACGACAATCACGTTCGGCTGAATGCCCAGGCTGCGAAGTTCTTTAACACTGTGCTGCGTCGGCTTTGATTTCATTTCACCGGCAGCTGCAAGGTAAGGAATTAATGTACAGTGGATATACATAACATTCTCTCCGCCTACATCCCCTTTAATTTGTCTGATCGCTTCCAGGAAAGGCAAGCTCTCAATATCCCCGACAGTTCCGCCAATTTCAGTTATGACTACATCCGGGCTTCCTTCTTTCGCTGCCTGGAAGACACGCTCTTTAATTTCATTGGTAATATGAGGGATGACCTGGACAGTCCCGCCCAGGTAGTCACCGCGACGCTCTTTTTTCAAGACGGAAGAGTAGACTTTCCCTGTAGTGACGTTGCTGTATTTATTTAGATTAATATCGATAAACCGTTCATAGTGCCCTAAGTCGAGGTCTGTTTCAGCCCCATCGTTTGTGACAAATACTTCTCCGTGCTGGTACGGGCTCATTGTTCCAGGGTCCACGTTAATATACGGGTCAAACTTCTGGATAGTCACTTTCATTCCTCTGTTTTTCAGCAAACGCCCAAGGGAAGCAGCAGTAATACCTTTCCCTAATGATGATACAACTCCGCCTGTGACAAAAATATACTTTGTTGACATGATTCTTTCCCTCACTTTTTAATGATTTAGATACTGGCCGGGGTGATTATAAAAATCTGCTGTGACAGTTAGTCTGCTTCAACAGTTATATAAAATTAAAAAAACAAAAGGCCCCCTCTATCCACATAAGGTAAAAGGGGGCACTTTTGTTTTTAGAAAGGGCAGCACACTACGGCGCTTTCCTTTCTTATATATCATTAGCTTTTTAGTTAAACTTTTTGTAAAGCCCAAAAATGATTTTAGCGATATCAGAGGGAAAAGTCAAGCCTATTATTAACGTTCCTCTTCCTCAGTTTCTTCATCGCTTGTTTCGCTATCATCATTGGTATCCGTGAAATCATCATCTTCCACTTCATCAAAGTCTGTATCTTCTTCGTTGGCGAGGTCATCCAGCTCATCTTCCAGATCTTCGAATTCATCGAAGTCTTCAGAAAGATCATCGTATAACCCTTCCTCTTCCTCTTTCTCCTTAGCACGCTTTTTCCGCGCTTTAGTCGCTTCCTGGGAAAGGTCTTCTTCCGTCTGGTCGAATGGATACCAGGAGCGGAGTCCCCAGCGGTTATCTCCTAAATTAACGAAACGGCCGTCCATGGACATTTCGGTATAAAGATGGGAGATGCGATTTGTCAGCTGCTCATCGGAAAGTCCTTTAGCCTCACCCACCTGTTTCAGCAGAGAGTGGTACTCGATCGGATTGTTTTGTTCAGTGAGAAGATCGTTGGCAATTTCAATCATTGATGTTTCCTGAAGCTGTTCTTCAGTATAATCCTTTAAACTCATTATGGGCACATCCTTTCACCATAAATATTGGCAAATTTTCTTCAATAAATCCGGGCTTACTGCCAATTTCCGGCAAAAGCCTTAGATTTTTTATACTGATTTAATCCTTTAACAGAGTGATACTTTGTTAAAGTACTAAAAAGGCTGCTGTATTTAAACCTTTTTGATCTTATACAAGTATTACATTAAGTCATTTGTTGCAGTTGTTAGTCAGTCTTTGTTTGCCAGCCTGTAAATCCATACCTTCCATTATAAACACAATTTTATCATTTATGCCATAGTCAGGCGAAGTTTTTTGATGGCGCCGGCCAACCAGGCAAATGAAAAGAATCTGCAAAATGGGGTCATACCCCCCATTTACTGGAAAATAAACCGGCTCCTCCGGGAGGGGCCGGTTTATGCTGGCATTTTTAAAGGTTTCGTCTGTATTGCCCGCCTACTTCGTAGAGAGCGCCGGTAACTTGTCCGAGACTTGCAGAGCGGACGGTGTGCATCAATTCTTCAAACAGGTTTCCTCCAGAGAGGGCTGTTTGTTTTAACCTATGCAGCGCTTCTTCTGCCTGCTCTTCATTCTCGCTCTGGAACTTTCTCAAATCTTCAATTTGCGCTTCTTTTTCTTCTTTAGATGCCCTCGCCAGTTCCATATCGAATTCTTCTTCAGATGGCGGGTTCGGGTTGAGATACGTATTGACCCCAATAATCGGAAGCTCACCGCTGTGCTTTTTCGTCTCGTACAGCAGGGACTCTTCCTGGATTTTTCCGCGCTGGTACTGAGTCTCCATTGCGCCGAGAACCCCGCCGCGGTCGCTGATCCGCTCCATCTCAAGCAGAACAGCTTCTTCCACCAGGTCAGTCAGTTCTTCAACTATAAAGGATCCTTGCTGCGGATTTTCATTTTTAGCAAGACCCATCTCTTTCGTAATAATCATCTGAATCGCCATCGCCCGCCGGACACTTTCTTCAGTCGGCGTGGTCACCGCTTCATCGTATGCGTTCGTATGAAGCGAATTACAGTTATCATAAATGGCAAGCAGAGCCTGCAGGGTCGTCCTGATATCATTGAAATCCACTTCCTGCGCATGGAGGGAACGTCCTGACGTCTGGATGTGATATTTCAGCTTTTGACTCCGTTCATTGGCTCCATATTTGTTTTTCATGGCGACTGCCCATATACGCCTGGCCACCCGGCCAATAACGGTATATTCCGGATCGAGGCCGTTACTGAAGAAGAAGGACAGATTAGGAGCAAAGTCATTGACGTCCATTCCCCGGCTCAGATAATACTCAACATAGGTAAACCCGTTGGAAAGGGTGAATGCCAGCTGGCTGATCGGGTTCGCCCCCGCTTCAGCTATATGATAGCCGCTGATCGATACAGAATAGTAATTTCGAACTTTATGGTCGATAAAGTACTGCTGGATGTCCCCCATCAGCCTTAGAGCAAATTCAGTTGAGAAAATACATGTATTCTGCCCCTGGTCTTCTTTTAAAATATCAGCCTGAACAGTTCCTCGCACAACCGATAACGTTTTAGCCCTGATATCAGCTGCTTCTTCCGGAGATGGCTCCCGGCCTTCCTGTTCACGGAAGCGGTCAAGCTGCTGGTCGATTGCCGTGTTCATAAACATCGCCAGAATGATCGGTGCAGGTCCGTTAATTGTCATCGAAACGGATGTGGACGGATCGACAAGGTCAAATCCGCTGTACAATGTTTTCATATCATCCAGCGTACAAATGCTCACTCCGCTCTCTCCGATTTTCCCGTAAATGTCCGGACGGTGGTCCGGATCTTCCCCGTATAATGTCACCGAATCAAACGCCGTGCTTAAACGCTTCGCCTCATCATTTTTTGACAAGTAGTGGAAGCGGCGGTTTGTTCTCGCCGGGCCCCCTTCACCGGCAAACTGCCGCTTAGGATCTTCCCCTTTCCGTTTAAAAGGAAAGACGCCTGCCGTATAAGGGAATTCACCAGGGACATTCTCGCTTCTGATCCAGCGGATAATCTCTCCGTAATCAGCAAATTTAGGCAGAGAGACTTTCGGAATGTTAAGCCCTGATAAACTTTTCGTTTGAATATCAGTCACTATCTCTTTATCCCGGATCTTAATCACATACTGGTCTTCTTTATAAGCTTTTTTCTTATCTTCCCATGTTTCCAAAGCCTTTTGAGCTTCAGGAAGCATGGAGGTGCGGTAATAGTCGCGCAGCTTTTCCAGTTCTGCCGTATCGGTACCCGAGGCTGAATGCTCTTCAAGAAGTTCAAGAGTCCCTTCAAGCTGGAACACCCGCCGGGCTTTGCTGACTTCCGCTTCTGTCTCCCCGTGATACCCTTTTACCGTCCTGGCAATTTCCCGCAAGTAGTGGATCTGGTCGGCAGGAATTACTGCATTGCGAAGCTTAATCTCATCACCTTTGCCAAGCTCCGTCTGCCAGTCTTTTTCGCACTTCTGATTAATCACTTGAACCAATTCATAAAAAAGACGGTTTGTCCCCGGGTCGTTAAACTGGCTGGCCATTGTGCCATAGACCGGCATAGCTTCCGGATCTTCTTCAAAGCGGGTATGGCTGCGCTGGTAGGTCTTCCTTACTTCTCTTAGCGCATCCTCACTGCCTTTACGGTCAAATTTATTAATAGCAATTAAGTCTGCAAAATCAATCATATCTATTTTTTCCAGTTGTGAAGGTGCCCCGAACTCGCTGGTCATCACATACATTGAGACATCCGCCACATCGGTTATAGCTGCATCTCCCTGGCCGATCCCGCTCGTTTCGACTATGACCAGGTCATAGCCTGCCCGTTTGACGACAGGGATTGCTTCGGAGATTGCTTTAGACAGTTCCTGCCGGCTGTCCCTTGTAGCAAGCGAGCGCATATACACTCTTGAAGAATCGATAGCGTTCATACGGATCCGGTCCCCGAGAAGTGCCCCTCCCGTTTTCTTTTTCGTCGGATCAACAGATAATATCGCAATATATTTATCAGGAAACGCCATGAGAAAACGCCTGACGAGCTCATCCGTCAACGAACTTTTACCCGCTCCTCCAGTCCCGGTAATTCCAAGTACGGGCGCTTTCGGCAGTTCGCCGTCGAGAAGCGCCTGCTGAAACTGTTCGTGTTCATCTTTCGTCATCGTTTCGCCGAAGGCTTTCTTTTCAGCGACCGTCACAAACCTCGCCACAGCCCCGCTGTCTTTTTCCAGCAGCAAGTCTTTAGGAAGATCCTGAACGGCGCTCGTCGCGAAATCACAGGCTTCCATCATCCCGTTTATCATTCCCTGAAGGCCTTGTTTACGGCCGTCTTCCGGTGAAAAAATACGTGCGATGCCGTAATCATGAAGCTCTTTTATTTCTGACGGAATAATGACCCCTCCGCCTCCGCCGAAAATCTGAATATGGCCCGCTCCTTTTTCCTGCAGCTGATCGTGCAGATACTTGAAGTATTCCATATGGCCGCCCTGGTAAGAAGAGATGGCGATGCCTTGCACGTCTTCCTGGATTGCTGCCCGGACCACTTCATCAACTGAACGGTTATGCCCTAAATGGATCACTTCAGCTCCGGAGGCCTGAAGCATCCTGCGCATAATGTTGATGGAAGCGTCATGACCATCAAAAAGACTTGAAGCCGTGACAAATCTGACTGGATGAACCGGCTCATACATGCTCATATCGTTTCCTCCGTTTCCGGCTTATTTTCTGATATTTGAAAGGTGCCGTTAATGTTTTTGTTTAAACCAAACCCTCTGAACAGCTGAGCAATCTGCCATTTGCAATATGAATCAATATCATGGTCTCTCTGGACTGCCCACCGGCGGAACGTCCACATGTGGCCGGCGACAAGGATATTATGGCAGGCGAGGGAGATTTCTTCGTCATGAAGACTGATAATTCCTGAGTTCCTCGCTTCCTTAAGCTCTTTTTCAAACATTGCTTTCATACTCATTTCTTTCTCAAGCACGTATGCGAGAGCATCGTCAGATAAAGATTTGGACTCCTGGTAAAGGACAAGCACTTCATCCTGCAGACTGTGTATGACCCTGAAGTAAGCTTCTATTACCTGATACAGCCGGTCCAGGCCTTCCAGGTTGCCATCCCTCAGCTTTTCCCATTTCCCCATGACCTCGTCATATACCGCGTCACAGACGAGGTAAAGAATATCTTCTTTAGAACCGATATACTCGTACAACGTCCCGATACTGAACCCCGACGCTTTAGCCACTTCTCTCGTCGTCGCTTTATGATAGCCTTTCTCGTTGAAAAGCCGGACAGCCGCTTTAATAATCTGGCCCCGCCTTTTTTTAATCAGGCGCTGGTCTTTCACTAATGACGGTACGTCTTTCTTTTTCACGTGCTCACTCTCCTCTCTCTTCATTCCGGTTCATTTTTGCCAGCCACTGTTTATATATTACTTCTGCCAACTCATAAGGATCAGCCTCCTGCAGCTGCCCTTTTCCATGGTTGCTTTGATTCAGAGACTCTTTAATATAAGGAGTGAACTCCTCTTTTAATCTCTCAATCAGCCGTCGTTCCACTTCGCTTTCCTTCTGGCTGATCCGCCGTTCAGATTTTTCTTCTGATAAAAGCAAGTGGCGGTGATGGTTATCAAGCGACTCTGCCACCTCGGACACCCCGCGCTTTTCTGTAGAGATCGCCGGTAAAATCGGCGGTTCCCAGCTTTCCGGAAGACTTGTAATATGCAGCAAGTCTTCCAGCTCCCCTTTAAGCTGTTCCACACCGGGAAGATCAGCCTTGTTAATAATAAACAGGTCGGCTATTTCCATAATTCCTGCTTTAAATGCCTGGATGACGTCTCCACCGGAAGGATAAAGCACGAGGGCAATCGTGTCCGCGGTCTTCATAATATCCAGTTCTGACTGGCCGACCCCGACCGTCTCTATAACCACCTTGTCAAACTTGGCAGCTTCCATCAGCCGGACCGTGTCCTGGCAAGCTTCAGATAACCCGCCAAGGCTCCCCCTTGTCCCCATGCTTCTTATAAAAACGCCTTCATCATCTTCATGATCCTGCATCCGTATCCGGTCACCAAGAAGAGCCCCTCCAGAGAAAGGACTTGTTGGATCTATGGCAGCAATGGCCACTGACTGGCCTTTCTTTCGCCATTCACGGACAAGCCCGTTTACGAGCGAACTTTTCCCCGCTCCCGGAGAGCCAGTAATGCCAATAATATGGGCGTTTCCTGTATGCGGATAAATCTGTTTCATAAGTTCCCGGTGAGAAGGCTTTCTGTCTTCCACGATGGAGATGGCTTTGGCCAGTGCCCGTTGTTTTCCGTTTAAAAGTTCATCCGCTATTTTTTTCTCCATCGTGTCTCATCCTTTCTTTCTATAAATCTGGTATTGGTTTTGCCTGTAAACCCGTACAGGCCCTTTTTAAGGAGGGCCTGTTCACTGTCCGCAAGAGACTGGTCTCTTTCCGCCCTTATTGGCCCTCATTGAGGAATTTCCGGCCGGAAGCAGACTATTAATCTTTTAACAGCATTTTAGAGATAACCAGTCGTTGAACTTCGTTAGTTCCTTCGTAAATTTGGGTAATTTTAGCGTCACGCATGTAACGCTCGACAGGGTAATCTTTCGTATAGCCGTACCCGCCGAATACCTGGACGGCTTCAGTCGTCACTTCCATCGCAGAATCCCCTGCAAACAGCTTGGACATAGCCGATTCTTTACCGTAAGGAAGATTATGCGACTCTTTCCATGCGGCCTGGTAAGTGAGCAGTCGTGAGGCTTCAACTTTTGTAGCCATTTCAGCAATTTTGAACGCGATTCCCTGGTTGGTACCAATCGGTTTCCCGAATTGCTTGCGCTCTTTTGCATAATCAACTGCAGCGTCAAGAGCGCCCTGGGCAATCCCGACTGCCTGGGCGGCAATTCCGTTACGCCCGCCATCGAGGGTCATCATTGCAATTTTAAATCCTTCTCCTTCTTCGCCGAGCCTGTTTGCCTGTGGAACCCGCACCCCGTCGAAAATAATTTCCAGTGTGGGAGAAGAACGAATGCCAAGCTTTTTCTCCTTTTTACCCATTGAAAAACCTTCCATCTCTTTTTCAACAATAAAGGCCGTGCATCCTCTATGTTTTTTCTCTGGGTCTGTCATAGCGAATACGACATAATAATCGGCTTCTCCGCCATTTGTAATAAAGATTTTAGACCCATCGAGTATATAGTCGTCCCCGTCCCGCTTAGCTGTTGTCTTCATGTTAGCCGCATCACTTCCGGAACCAGGCTCTGTCAGGCCGTAAGCACCCATCTTCTTTCCTTCAGCCATCGGACGAAGGAACGTCTGCTTTTGTTCTTCAGATCCAAATTTGAAAATCGGCCAGCCGGCAAGAGAAAGGTGGGCTGATAAGGTTACCCCTGTGGACGCACACACTCTTGAAAGCTCTTCTACGGCAATCACGTAGCTCACATAATCAGCTCCGATACCGCCATATTCCTCAGGCCACGGAATGCCTGTCAGCCCGAGCTCACCCATCTGGTCAAAAATTGCCCGGTCGAACCGTTCTTCTTCATCTCTTTCTGCCGCAGTCGGCTCCACTTCGTTCTTTGCAAAATCGCGTACCATTTTACGAATCATTTCCTGCTCATCTGTCAGTTGAAAATTCACCGTATCCATCCCCTTCAGTTATATTAATCTCTTAAATAATGTTTACCAATAACGATCCTCTGGATTTCATTGGTCCCTTCATAAATCTGGGTCACCTTGGCATCCCTGAAGAAACGCTCAACTGGATAGTCTTTTGTATATCCGTAGCCGCCGAAAACCTGTATTGCTTCCGTTGTTATTTTCATCGCCGCATCAGAAGCGAACATTTTAGCCATGGAAGCTTCTTTCCCTGCCGGCAGCCCTTTTGCTACGAGATCTGCCGCGCGGTAGGTGAGCAGTCTGGCCGCTTCAAAAGCCGTCGCCATGTCAGCCAGTTTAAAAGCAAGCCCCTGCATCTGGCCGATTGGTTTTCCAAACTGTTTTCTTTCTTTCGCGTAGGCTGCTGCAGCATCAAGCGCTCCATGGGCGATACCGAGAGACTGGGCCGCTATCCCTATCCGTCCGGTATTAAGATTGGCCATAGCGATTTTAAATCCTTCTCCTTCATTCCCCAGCAGATTTTCTGCAGGAATCCGGCAGTCTTCAAACGACAGAGGGGTTGTGTTGGAACCGTGCAGACCCATTTTTTTCTCTTTAGGAAGGACATAAAATCCCGGTGTATCTTTTTCTAAAATAAACGCACTGATACCTTTACTCCCGGCGCCAGGGTCGGTTTTAGCAAAGACTATATACGTGTCCGCCTCTCCTCCGCTCGTAATCCAGGCCTTCGAACCGTTTAATATATAATCGTTTCCATCCTTTTTAGCAGTTGTTTTCATAGCCGCGGCATCACTGCCGGCCCCTGGTTCTGACAGGGCGAAGGCTCCGAGATACTGGCCGGAAGCCAGTTTAGGCAAATACTTTTGCTTCTGCTCCTCTGTACCGAAATAAAGGATTGGATTAGTCCCTACTGATGTATGGACCGACAGGATCACACCCACTGCCGCGCTTACTCTCGACAGTTCATGGATAGCAAGAATATAAGAGGAATAATCCATTTCTGAACCGCCGTATTTCTCGGGAATCGGAATTCCCATAAGTCCCAGATCCCCCATCTCTTTTACGATGTGACGGGGAAACTCGTCTGTTTTTTCCATATGTTCTGCCGCTTTGGCTACTTTTTCTTCAGCAAACTGGCGCACCATCCGCTGCATCATCTGCTGTTCATCTGTCCATGTGAAATTCATGGCGGTCACCTCTCATGTGTTGTCATCAGCTGTAATTGTAAAAACCACGGCCTGATTTTTTGCCGAGCCAGCCTGCTTTCACATATTTTCTCAGAAGCGGGCATGGCCTGTATTTGTCATCTCCGAAACCTTCGTGGAGGGTTTCCATAATATACAGACACGTGTCGAGACCAATAAAATCAGCAAGTGTCAGAGGGCCCATCGGATGGTTCATGCCTAACTTCATCACTTCGTCCACATCTTCAGGAGTGGCTACCCCTTCAAAAACCGTATAAATCGCTTCATTGATCATCGGCATGAGAATACGGTTTGATACAAAACCAGGGAAGTCGTTTACTTCCACCGGTGTTTTCTTTAATGATTCCGACATACTTTTAACGGTATTAAATGTCTCATCCGAAGTAGCCAGCCCCCTGATGACCTCCACCAGTTTCATCACAGGGACCGGGTTCATAAAGTGCATCCCGATCACTTTTTCAGGGCGCTTCGTTTCAGCTGCGATTTCTGTAATTGGAAGCGACGACGTATTGGTTGCCAAAATAGCGTGGGACGGTGCAAACTCGTCCAGCTGGGCAAAAATATTTTTCTTTATTTCCATATTCTCCAATGCCGCTTCAATCACAATATCTGCTTCTTCTGCGTTACTGAGGCGTGTAGATGAATGAATTTGCCGCATAAAACGTTCCATATCCGTCTCAGAAATCCGGTCCTTCTCTACTTGGCGCTGCAATTGTTTCCTTATCCCTTTAAGTCCTTTTTCAACGTATTCTTCCTTTAAATCATGAAGCATCACATCATAGCCGTTCATCGCACACACCTGGGCAATACCGGACCCCATTTGTCCTGCCCCGATTACCATAACCTTTTGTATTTCCATACCGGACTGAACCCCCTTGTCATTTTTATGCTCTATTGTATTTGGTGCTTTCACCCTTTGGCTTCTTTTACACTTGGATCATAATCGCATCGCCCTGGCCTCCGCCGCTGCAAATAGAGGCAATGCCTGTACCGCCGCCGCGGCGCTTTAATTCATAAGCAAGTGTCAGAATAATTCTCGTTCCGCTCGCACCGATTGGATGCCCAAGTGCTACGGCACCTCCGTTAACGTTTATTTTTTCAGGATCAAGGCCGGCAATTTGTCCGCTTGCCAGTGAGACAGCAGCAAATGCTTCATTTACTTCAATCAGGTCGATATCATCGAGTGACTTCCCTGATTTTTCGAGCAGCTTATTTATGACGAGACCTGGTGTTTTAGGAAAATTTTCAGGCTCTACTGCCAGCTGGGTATGAGCAATAATGGTTGCAAGCGGGTCCAGCCCTTTTTCTTTTGCTTTTTCTTCAGACATTAAGACGAGCGCAGCGGCTCCGTCATTGACTCCAGGAGCATTACCGGCAGTGATCGTGCCTTCGGCTCCGAATACCGGCTTCAACTTGCCCAGCCTCTCTAGTGACGTATCTTTCCTTGGTGATTCATCATTCTCTACGACAAGTGGGTCGCCTTTTCGCTGCGGTACTTCAACAGGGACAATCTCTTCTTTAAACTTTCCTGATTCAATTGCCGCACCGGCTTTTTGATGACTCTGATAAGACCACTCATCCTGAGCTTCACGGGTCAGGTTATGCTCTTTCGCCACGTTATTTCCGTAATTGCCCATATGGACGCCTGTAAATGTACAAGTCAGCCCGTCATGGATCATCATGTCATGAAACTTTTGTTCACCCATTTTAAAACCGAAGCGTGCTCCCTTAACAAAGAACGGAGCCTGGCTCATGGATTCCATCCCTCCGGCTACAATGGTCTCCTGCTCGTTTGCCCTGATCAGGATATCGCCCAGTGTGACGCTTCTCATCCCGGAGGCGCACACTTTATTGATCGTTTCAGTTTCTGTCTCCCAAGGAATTCCCGCTTCATGCATCGCCTGTCTGGATGGAAGCTGTCCCTGGCCGCCCTGGAGGACAGATCCCATAATGACATGGCCAATATCGTGCCCTTCAAGGCCAGCCCGTTCAAGTGCCGCTTTGATCGCCTTTCCTCCAAGCTGTGAGGCTGTAAAACCGGATAAAGCGCCCCCCAGCTTTCCAACCGGTGTTCTTGCTCCACTGACAATCACTGTTTTACTCATGAAAAATTTCCTCCCTTTATATTCGTTATGTGGCCTTTCCTGCACCAGACTCTTCCTAAAAGTAACTTTACATCAGGAAAACAAATGATCGAACGCTCACTCAGCAGCTCCATAGCTTAATAGTTAAGCGCTTACAACCGTCGCATATGTCTATTGTAAAACATAATTATTCGGATGTCTCGTAAATTTTCCGAGACACCCGAATATTTTGAATTTTGTTTCATAGAGTTATAGGCCTCTGTTAAACTGTCACTGGTTCTTCCTTTTTAACAATGGATTTTTCCACAATTTCCGCAATATCCATTGTTTTAACATCTTCTTCCACTTCTTTGGCCTTCGTTCCGTCACTCAACATCGTTAGGCAGTATGGGCAAGCACTTCCGATGACACTGGAAGAGGTGGCAAGCGCCTGCTCTGTTCGCGCTTCATTGACACGTGTGCCGGTATCTTCTTCCATCCACATCATCCCCCCGCCGGCTCCGCAGCACATCCCATTTTCGCGGTTGCGTTCCATTTCAACAAGTTCAACACCCGGAATCGCTTTCAAAATCTCACGAGGCGGGTCGTAAACGTCGTTGTAACGTCCCAGATAACAGGAGTCATGGTAAACGATCGTTTCTTTCACTTCCTGTGTCGGCTTGATAAGCCCGTCTTTGATCCACTGGTAGATCAGTTCCGTATGGTGATAAACTTCCGCTTCAAGTCCAAAATCAGGATACTCATTCTTAAACGTATTATACGTGTGCGGGTCTATCGTAACGATTTTCTTAATCTCGTTTTTCTCAAATTCCTGAATGTTAGCTGCAGCCAGCTCCTGGAACAGAAACTCGTTTCCGATGCGTCGCGGCGTATCTCCGGAGTTCTTTTCCTTGTTTCCAAGAATGGCAAATTTAATGCCTGCTTCATTCATGATTTTAGCAAAGGACAACGCAATTTTCTGGCTTCTGTTGTCGTAGGAGCCCATAGAACCGACAAAGAATAAGTATTCAAATTCTTCACCGCGTTTTTTCATCTCTTTAACAGTTGGAACGTCTACGTCTTCACGCGCGTCACGCCAGTTTTCACGTTCCTTACGGTTAATCCCCCATGGGTTACCCTGCTTTTCGATGTTTTTCATCGTCCGCTGGGCTTCAGTATCCATTTTACCTTCTGTTAAAACAAGGTAACGGCGCATATCAATAATTTTATCTACATGCTCATTCATAACCGGGCACTGGTCTTCACAGTTCCGGCACGTTGTACAGGCCCAAAGCTCTTCTTCAGTAATAACGTCGCCCACAAGGTTGACATCATACGGGTTAAAGTCCAGTGACGCAGCTGCTTCTTCATTCCCTGCTGCAGCCAGCTGGTTTCCTTTTGTATTATTAAAAGCAAAACTCGGCATCCACGGGTTTCTGGAAGTTACAGCCGCCCCTTTATCTGTTAAATGATCCCGCATTTTTATAATAAGATCCATCGGTGACAGCATTTTACCTGTCCCTGTAGCCGGGCACATATTCGTACAGCGTCCGCATTCCACACAGGCGTATAAATCCAGAAGCTGTTTCTGGTCAAAGTCTTCAATTTGGTTCTTGCCGAATTTTTCAGCTTCTTCATCTTCAAAATTTATGGCTTCAAGCTGGCCCCTTTTATGTGTAGGCCCAACCCATACATTAGCAGGCCCTGCGATCAAGTGGGCGTGTTTGGATTGTGGTATATAGACAAGGAACGTAAGCAGGAACAAGAGATGCGCCCACCAGAAAATGAAGAACCCGGCTCCTGCCGCAGTCGGCCCGATCCCTGCAAAGACGGTCGCAATTCCAGATGCAATCGGTTCAGCGCCAGTTGTAGCCTTATCAAGCCAGATCATTTCCATTCCTTTGGCAAACAGTTTGGAAATCATTAAGCCTCCGATAAAGATGAGCACAAGACCGGCTTTAAAGTTTCTTTTTAGCCTGACCAGCTTTTCAACATACCGGCGGTGGAACGCCCAGACGACTGCCACCAGAATAGCGAGGACGACTATTTCCTGAAAAAAAGTAAAAACAGGGTAAACAGGCCCTAACGGCAGATGGCTGCCTGGATTTAATCCTTTCCAGATCACATCAATTGCACTGAACTGCACGAGAAGGAATCCGTAGAAAAAGATGACATGGATAATCCCGCTCTTCTTATCCTTCAATAATTTTTTCTGCCCGAAAACCATCGTCATCATGGCTTCCTTGCGCTCTTTCATCGACAAAATAAATTCCGGCTTCTTACCAAGCTTGATATATTCCATTCTTGTTTTTACCAGTGAAGCGAATAAATAAACCGCGTAACCGGTTACAAGAATGAACATGATCCAATTAATTAAAATCGGGTTCATGGAACCATCCCCTTTCAATGTATTCAGAAAATAACTTCAATTTGAATTTTATTATATCACAGAAAAATATGAATGAGTATTCATTCATAGATTTTTTTGTATAATTTTTTTATTTAACACCACACCTGACGTGCTATTCAATTATTTTAAATTTTTGTATATTTTTTTCAGCCCGTCTCTAAAGACGTAACGGCCATCACCTCGTTAAAACGCATGAAATAAGCTCGCCATTTCTCAACTAAATCAGATAATTATCATTTAATCATTTCAACTTAAATTGTTTCTTTATGCTCTCTCTTTTAATTTCACAAAGAATTCACACTAAATTTGCGCTAAAAAGCTTTACTTATACCCTAAGGTGTATTAAATTAATAGATGTATTACAAAATAATTATTATAAATAAGGAGCTGTTAAGTCATGGAAAATACGAACCACGAAGAAAAAGTTGTCTCACTTCCCCGTATTGGAGATACTGCGCCTGATTTTGAAGCAGAAACAACGCACGGGACATTGCAATTAGAAGATTTCAAAGGGTCATGGGTTGTTCTTTTCTCGCATCCCGCTGATTTCACTCCTGTTTGTACAACCGAATTTATCGCTTTCCAGGAGATCGCCGATGACCTGCGTGCCCTTAACACAGAGCTTCTCGGGCTTAGCGTGGACAGCGTCCACTCCCATATTGCCTGGGTAAGAAATGTAAAAGAGAAAATGGGTGTGGAACTGACCTTCCCAATTATTGCCGACTTAAATAAAGATGTCGCAAAAAAATACGGCATGATTATGCCTGGCGAAAGCACCACAGAAACGTCACGAGCTGTATTTGTGATTGACGATAAGCAAATTGTCCGCGCGGTCATTTATTATCCACTTTCAACCGGAAGAAATATGCCTGAAATCCTCCGTTTAATTAAAGGATTGCAGACGACCGATGAACATGGCGTAGCTACCCCGGCTAACTGGAAACCGGGTGAAAAAGTCATTATTCCTCCGCCGAAAACACAGGAAGAAGCTGAGGAACGTGCCAATGATGATAGTGTTGAATGTACTGACTGGTACTTCTGCAAGAAACAACTGTAAAGGAGAGATTCACTGATGGCTTGCGTAAACGGTGACGGCAAACTGACACAATCAGCAAAAAATATTCTCGAGGCAGTGGATGAGTCCCCTAAGTCCCCAGCAGACTTGTCCAAAGAACTTGCCATTCCTCTGTTCAAAATCAGAAGCTCAATGAGAGACATGGTCTCAATGGGGCTCGTACAAGAAACAGAAGGTGCTTATCAACTGGCACCCGGGGGCAGAAAAATGCTTGAAAAATCCAACTGATATAACGTTTGAAAAACCGGTTTGCCCAGGCAGACCGGTTTTTCACTTACCAGAATGATTGATTTTTCACGAGACGGGGAATAATAGCGGGTGACAAACTTTTAAGAAAGTTGGATTAACATGACTATAGTCTTAGCTGTGATCGCCGTCATTATTGCCTGGATTACTATTGATTTATATATCGGTTTTAAACTCCACCGTGCAAATATCCGTCCGATGGAAGAAAGTGTGCTCAGAAAAAGCCATGTCGATTTCTTCCCCCGGGGAGATAAACTGTTTGACCATATGCTTGATAAGATTGACAAAGCAGAGCATCACATTCATATTCAGTTTTTTATTTTCCGCGACGACCATATCGGCCAAAAGTTTCTTGACCTCCTTAAAGAAAAGGCAGTCGAGGGAGTCGATGTCCGGCTAATGGTGGACTGGGGCGGCTATGCGATCTCCAGAAAAGAGAAAAAATCTCTTAAAAACGCAGGCGTCCTTATAAAAAAGACTAACGTCCCCTCTTTTCCTTTACTGTTCTATTCAATGAATGTGCGAAACCACCGGAAAGTAACGGTAATAGACGGAATTCATGGCTATATAGGCGGATATAATGTTGGTGATGAATATTTAGGACGGGATCCTGACCTGGGCCGCTGGAGGGATTACCATATCTATGTCAGCGGAGAAGCAGTACAGGATTTCCAAAAGCAGTTTATCACTGACTGGAACGGGGCCTCAGGTGAAAAAACCAGCGAAAAGGAGATCGAGTCTAAACGAGCAGGCTCCGGGCCCGTCCCTCTGAAAGTCGTTTCTACTGACGGGGCCCATGTAGTTGAAATGGTGGATTCTCTCCTCGACCGGGCAAAAGAATCGGTTATTATCGGCACCCCTTATTTTATCCCTGGAAAGTCACTAAAAAACAAATTAATCAGGCTGGCCGAAAATGGGATTAACGTCAAATTAATTATTCCGAAATATGCCGATCATCCTTTTGTTAAAGATGCAGCGTTCCCCTATTTCCCGGACCTTTTAAAAGCAGGAGTAACTATTCGCCAGTTTACAGAAGGGTTTTACCATTCAAAAGTTATCGTTATCGACGATCACCTGATGGATATCGGGACCTCAAACTTTGACAAACGGAGTTTTCACCTTAACAAAGAGATCAATTGTATTATTGAGGACCGTGACTGGGTCCTCCCTGTTAAAAAGGAAATTGAAAAGGATTTTTATGAGTGCTCAGAAGAAATCACCTTGGAGTATGTTAGGAACCGCTCTGTTTTTGAAAGAGGAAAGGAAATGATTGGCACAGCATTGTCACCATTTATGTAGCTTTTCCAGTTCATATCAAAGAAAAAAAAGAGTATAATTAAATTAGAAACAATCAATAAAAATTAAAACAATCATATACTTTATTACCTGGAGTTTTTTGCTGTCACCTGACATTGGTGGCAGCAATTTCTGCTTTATCAAGGGTATTGAAGATGAATTTCTTTATCAATTAGAAGGGAGGGATTGTTATGGAAATCCAACCATTGAAATCAGACGGCCGGCGTATTCTGTCATGCCAGCACGCCTTCAAGAAAGCGTTAGTTGTTCATCGGCAGCTTATTATGTCTCTTTCAGGGGGGATATTTCTTGCAGCAGGCCTTCTCTCTGACCGCGCCGGAGAGCCGGGCTGGGCTGCAGCCGCTATTGTCTTTTACGTTCTTTCTTATGCTGTTGGGGGTTTCTACAAAGCAAAAGAAGGATTAGACGACTTGATTCAGGACCGGGCACTTAATGTAGAAGTGCTTATGATTCTCGCAGCCCTCGGAGCGGCATCCATCGGCTATTGGAGTGAAGGCGCGATATTGATCTTTATTTTTTCATTGAGCGGCGCCATGGAAACGTATACTTGGCAAAAAAGCGAAAAAGATTTGTCTTCGCTCGTTAAACTGGCTCCTTTAGAAGCCAACCGTGTAACTGCAGGCGAAGAACTTGAAACGGTGCCGGTGGACGACCTGCTTGTCGGAGACCGTATACTCATCCGCAGCGGGGAAAGAGTGCCGGCAGATGGTGTCGTTGTTCGGGGAACAACCTCAGTTGATGAATCTGCTATTACTGGAGAACCTGTCCCTGTCGATAAAGATTTAAAAGATGAAGTTTACAACGGGACAATGAACGGGCGCGGCTCCATAGTGGTGGAGGTCACAAAGGAAAACGCCAATTCGCTTTTTCAAAAGATGATCCGTCTTGTCGAACAGGCAAAAAGCAGCCGCCCCCCTGCCCAGCAGTTTATTGAAAAAGTTGAAGGCCCTTATGTCATTACGGTATTAATTGTTGTCGCTCTGATGTTAGTGATCCCTCCTCTTATATTCACTGCGCCTTTTCAGGAGACTTTTTACAGAGCCATGGTTCTGCTGGTAGTCGCTTCCCCTTGTGCTGTCGTTGCCTCAGTAATGCCCGCCCTCCTTTCGGCCATTTCAAATGGCGCAAGAAAGGGCGTTCTAATGAAAGGCGGGACCTACCTTGAACAGTTGTCAAAAGCCTCAGCGGTCGCTTTAGACAAAACAGGCACCATTACTAGAGGAGAGCCCGCCGTAACTGACTTCTGTGTTGTGGAAGAAGCGTATTCCGAGGAGATATTAGAGACGGTGGCAGCAATTGAAGCTCAGTCCAACCATCCGCTTGCAAGAGCGATCACTGCTTTTGTAAAAAAGCAGGGAATAAGCGGCTCAGTCGATGTAGAGTCCACGGAAGATGTGACTGGATATGGTGTAAAGGCTGATACAGGAACTGATCAATGGAAAATCGGCAATCTGGAGATGATGACGATGGCGGCCTGTACGGAAACAGGCGGCACGACTGAGGAGCAGCCGCTTCCTGAAACCATTGATAACTACAGAAAAGCATGGCAGGCAGACGGAAAAACAGTTGTCTACGTTTCTAAAAACGGAACAGTCCTTGCTTCCTTAGCTATTAAAGATGAGATCCGCCCTGAAGCAAAACAATTAATTGATGACCTGCATGACCTTGGGATTAAAACGATTATGATTACAGGCGATCATGAATCCACAGCAGCGTCCATTGCCGATGAGGCAGGGCTTGATGACTGGGTATCCCAATGCCTCCCTGAGCGGAAAGTGACGGAAATTGACCTGCTTAAGGAAAAATACGGTTCGGTAGTGATGGTCGGTGACGGCATTAACGACGCCCCTGCTATGGCTAAGGCTGACATTGGAATCGCAATGGGCTCCGGTACTGACGTCGCCATCGACACAGCCGACATGGTCCTCATGAAAAGCGAACTGGAAAAAATCAGTTTGTCGTTTAAGCTCTCTAAACGCCTGAACCGGATCGTGGCTCAAAACCTTATATTTTCTGTTTCTGTTATTCTCATTTTGATCACTGCTAATTTTGCCCAGCAGCTGACTTTGCCATTAGGGGTTATAGGTCATGAAGGAAGTACGATTCTTGTCATACTAAACGGGCTAAGGCTTTTGCGGTAGGCTGTTTCTGTGTGACGCATGAGTGGGTGTTACCTGCCTGACACTCCGGTAACACCCACTTCTCACCCACCCGATTTTCTACCTGATTTTCACCCGATTCCACCGGGCTAATTATACTTTTTAACAAATTGTTTTATAAGGTGGTGGACTGCTGATGATTTTTTTGTAGGAAGCTGGTGTCCTACGTCCCCTAACAGGATGGTTTCTACCGGGCCCGATACTTTTTCGTGGAACAGGTGCCGGTAATGATGGACATAATCGTCCCTGTTGCCGTAGAGCAGCAAAACCGGACATTGGATTTGTTCTAACCTGGCTGTGGCCGAGTAAGCCAATCCAAGCCGGTAATACTGTTCTAACAGGTGCGGCGACATCCGCTTCACGTAGTCAGCCAAATCTTTTTTCCTTCGGGGCTCCCGTTCATGCGCCAGAGCCAAGACATTGGCTATAAGGCCCATCTGCTTCGCCCTTGCGGCATAAATGCCGAGGCGAAATTCATTTTTTAACAGAAAACTGTTAACTTCAGAGAACCCTCCCATAAGAATAATGCCGCGAACCCTGTCAGGATATTGAATCGCCGTTTCCTGAACGATCGACCCTCCGTTTGAATACCCGCAGATAAAGGCTGATTTAACGTTTTCCGCATCAAGAACCCTTATGACGTCTTCAGCCAAAAGCGGCATTGAAAGAGGCCTTTCATCCATTCCGCTCCGGCCGTTCCCTCTCAAATCCATCGTCATGACTTGATAATCATTGGATAACCTGCTTTTTTGACGCCGGAAGGTAACATGTCCCATCGAAGGAGGATGCACAAAAAGGAGCGGAATTCCTTTCCCCTCCTTCTCATAATATATATCTGCTGCATGCTCATCTTTAGTAAAAGGCATTGCCAAAACCCCCATATTCATCTCACAGATTCATAATGGGTTTAGCTTATGCCGCTGCCGGGATTCTTATCCAAAAAATGTGGTGGAAACCCACTGGAACAATTTAAATCCGAGATAGACCCCAAAGATACCCATAACACCCGGTAAAGCCGGCGGCGCCGGGATCGGAAGCTTGATAAGGGCAAACACAAAACCGACGATCAAGCCTGCAAGGAGGGCTAATATGATTTCTTGCATAATTTCACCTACTTTTTAACGACTATATTTTTCAGAAGAAAGCGTTTGACTTAAAAAACATTGTCTTATTAAACACTATTAAATCTACATGTTCTATACTAACAGAAAGAGGTACGTACATCTATATTTTTGAAAAAATATTAGTATTTCTTTTGGAAAAACCAAAAGCCCCCCTGAAAAAGGGAGGCTTGATTCTTTACATTTTTTCCGGTGCTTCCACTCCAACGAGAGAAAGCGCATTTTTAAGAGTGATACGCACGGCATCCATCAGCGCCAGACGGGCTTTCGTCAATGCCTCATCGTCGCTGATAACTTTTTCTGCATTGTAAAAGCTGTGCAGCGCCTGGGCCAGTTCGTGGACGTAGTTTGTAATTCGGTGCGGGGAACGCCGTTTAGCCGCGTCAGCTACAGCCTCAGGGAATTCGCCCATTTTTTTCATAAGATCCTGTTCTTTCTCTGCCGTAAGGCTTGTCAGATCGGCTGCGGGATCGACAGTGTAACCTTTATCTGCCGCCTGGCGGAGCATGCTGCAGATTCGGGCATGCGCGTACTGGACATAATAGACCGGGTTTTCATTGGATTGGGATTTAGCCAGATCCAAGTCAAAATCCAGGTGGGTGTCAGCCGCACGCATCGCAAAGAAGTAACGGGTAGCGTCGATTCCAACCTCTTCCATCAGTTCACGCATCGTTACAGCTTTACCTGTCCGTTTACTCATCTTAACTTTTTCGCCGTTTTCAAACAGGTTAACCATTTGAATGATTTGCACGTCCAGCTGTTCTTTATCATAGCCAAGAGCCTGGATAGCTGCTTCCATTCGTCCAATATAGCCGTGATGGTCTGCTCCCCAGATGTTAATCAGCTCTTCAAAGCCCCGGGCGAACTTGTTTTTATGATAAGAAATATCCGGGGTGAGGTACGTGTAGGAGCCGTCGCTTTTAACAAGGACACGGTCTTTATCATCGCCGTAGGCTGTTGACCTGAACCAGACAGCACCATCCTGTTCGTATGTTTCGCCGCGCTCCTTGAGTTCTTCAAGTACTTCTGTGATGTTTCCGCCGGTATAAAGGGACGTTTCCGAAAACCAGTTATTAAAGTTAACGCGGAAATCAGCCAGGTCATTTTTCAGCTTGTCCAGCTCGCGTTTCAGCCCGTATTCACGGAAAAATTCACGGCGTCCCTCTTCATTAGCTTCTTTAAAACGGTCACCGTACGTGTCGGCAATTTCCTTCGCAAAGTTAATGATGTCCTTGCCGTGGTAGCCGTCCTCAGGCATCGGCACGTCTTCGCCAAGCTCCTGAAGATAACGGGCTTCCAGGGAAAGTGCCAGGTTATCAATTTGATTTCCTGCATCGTTTATATAATATTCACGTGCCACATCGTACCCTGCTTTTTCAAGCACATGGCAAAGGGAGTCGCCGACTGCTGCTCCGCGGGCGTGGCCAAGGTGAAGGGTGCCAGTCGGGTTGGCTGAAACGAACTCAACCTGAATTTTTTTGTCATTGCCTACATTTGTTTCTCCAAATTTATCCTTTTGTTGTAGAACGGTTGCTACGATGTCTGTTAAATAATCTTTTTTCATAAAGAAGTTAATGAAGCCAGGCCCTGCAATATCGAGTTTTTCAACCTTCCCGGCCTCATGGTCAAAGTTGGCTGCAATATCCTCAGCGATCATTTTCGGCGCCTTTTTAGCTATGCGTGCGAGCTGCATAGCAAGGTTTGTTGCAAAATCCCCGTGACTCTTATCTTTCGGCGTTTCAATGACCACGTCTGGCATTTCTTCTTTTTCAGCGAGCTCTGCTTTTAATACGGCTGCAATTAACTGTTCCTTCAAGCCTTCTTTCAGCTGTTCTACTTGGCTCATCGTTAATTTATACCTCCTTGATTTTTACGTGCATATGATAATTCCCTGTTTTTGACCCTTGCATCACCAGTGCATAACGCAAGTCTATGAAGCCTTCCAGGGCCTGGCTGTCCCATTCATAATCAACTTCAGACGTGTCGGTACGCATATCCATCGGTCCATACGGGCTGTGGTACATTCCTTCTGTCTCACGGCCCGGGATAAAGCGCTGGTTCATTGTAATGGCGCCTTTCCTCTGAACAGACATCTGCCCGCGGTGAAGTTTGACTGTTTGAATAGTTGACTGAGTATCATTTTCTTCTTTAGGCTCAGAAAAACGGATCACAGTCATCCCGCCCCGGTGAAAAAGCTCTCCTGAAGCTTCCATCGAATGGACCTCTTTACGTCTGCCATCTTTAATTGTCGTTCTCATGTGTATAGTTACAGGTAATCCGCTTGAAGACATGGGGCTTCATCACCTATTCCTTCCTTTTAATAACTCTACTATTATAACGAAAATAAAGTAAGAGGTTCAAGAGCAGAGCCAAGTTTTCTATGATTGGGACAGCAAACGAAAGTGGAAAACCCGATTCATCAAGGGGCATGGTACAAATCAGCTGGTCATAAAAGGGTTTTTCATAAAAGGTTATTTCATAAATGGGGTTTTTCACAAAGGGGTCAGACCCAGTAGCCTTGCATGAATGGAATATAATGTAATTTTGAGTTTACAAACACAAAAAAAGCTCCTATTGTAGAGGAGAGACCAATACTTGTTCCCAATCCTCTACAAA
>NZ_JAIWPE010000036.1 GCF_021028955.1 Salipaludibacillus sp. CUR1 | reverse complement strand
CTCCTAGTAATTTCCATTTAATTACTAGGCTAGTTTCTTACGGCCTTTTTCAGGAAAAATGGGACTTAATAATTTAATACCTGATTAATTGTCAATTGACATACCACCGCAGGACTTAAGATCGATCATGGCCAGTGTTATTCCTGAATTCAGGAAACGGCTTGCCATTAAGTAAATCACTCATGAGCCTGCCTTCTGCCTGGAGGTAATACTCCCCCAGCAGCTGATCGGTCTGTTTATTAAAATGGTCGTAATTCCCCGGTTTAGGGGTGATTTCTCCAAATACGAGCCCTTTATCGCTCGAAAGGAAATCGATCCGGCAAAAAGGAGCCGGGATTTTTAAGCTGAACTCTTCAACTTCAGCTAAGTCGGCTTGTGAAAATCCGTTTCCTTTCATCAGGGCTTTTTCGTATTTACCTGTTCGAACTGGTTTGCCTTCCGGCGTCCACCAGCAGTAAGCCGGCTCTGGAAATCTCTTAACTTCAAGGATGAGAGCTGCTTTTCCGTAAAAACAGTAAAACTTTAAATCTCGAGCCGGTTCGCTATATGTCTGATCATTGTAGAACAACTCTTCTGTTTTCCATTGATCGCTGCTGACCCAGTTCAGATGGAGGTCTTCAGCCATGTTTTCGTCAAGCTCGCTGACATTCGTTAACACTTCTGACCTCTTGACATCGAGGATGTGGTCATCATTAACGATAAGGTAGACACCTCTCGCACCTGCTCCGTTTACCGGTTTAATGACCGTTCCTTTTTCCTTAGGAAGTGAGGCTGCCGTCCAGACTGTCTCGTTCACTGCAGGTATGGTGAATCCATGATTTTCAGCAAACTTATAAGCGGCCTGTTTGTCGTCCAGCTCCCATTCCGGGAGAATTTCTCCAAGCTGACGCCTTCTCAGTCTCGTTGTCAACTGGCCTCTGAATGAGGACAGCGGCTCAAGGGAGGCTGTGTTACGGTCTTCCATACCCCGCAATAAAAATTCCGGTACTTCATCGGGTTTTAAGCCATTCAGAATCTTCTCATAGACAGCCAGTTTTAACTCCTCGATTTCTCCTGCCGCCTTTTTCGCCGCAGCAAGAAACGCCTCGTTATAGGATGAATTTTTGCGGGATTTTAAATTTGTGAGCCGGTCCAGGCTCTCAAAAATTTCCCCTTTTTCATACGCTGTTTTTACTAATTGGAGCAGCTCCTCAGAGCCAGCCTGATCCGTTTCTTCTTTTAATAGACGGACTTCCGTGCGCAGCTTTTCCAAAGCTTCTTCCGACTCTTTTAACTGGTCTTCTGTCACTCTTAATCTTCTTCGGTATTTACCCGCTTCTGTTTTCAGCTTCCTGTTTTCGTTCTGCAGGCGGTTAAATGATCGCCCTGTTAAAGGGGTACGGAGTTTTCTTACGATTTTTTTCAGCAGGGCTCCGGCCTTTTTCACGTTTATGACGAGCCGGACGAGCGGATGACGCGAAAGGGCATTGTGCTCTTCCCGAAGGTCATCCAGCTGATCTTTTGTCTTTTTGTAATCAGTATGGACTTTTTTTCTTTGAGCCTCTTTTTTCATATACTGACGCCATTTTTCGTCATTATGATTTTTCACACTCAGCCCCTCCGTTTTCCCGGGTCATCCGTTATTCGGCATCTGCCTTAGGAAGATTCTCCAGTCCCGGCCAATACTGCGTTCTAAGGTTAGCTAGTCCGTTTTTTCTTTTTGCAGCCTGGTCAATTTTGTTTTGAATGGCCGTGTCTGCCGCAAACCATAGCGGCTTTCTGCCGAAATAGCTTTCAGCCCGCTCTTCGGCATTCCTGCTATTATCCGGCAGTTCAAGAGTTTGTCCTTTTGAAGACCCTTTAATAAGAATAGCTGTCTGTCTGCTTTTCACTTCAGGCACAAATTTCTGATAGTCATCTAAAGTGGTTGGTTCAGAAACGACGAGCCAGTCACACGTTACTTTTTCACCGTAGACGATCATCTCTGCCACTCCGCTGTTAACCAGATCCCTGTATAACTGATCTACGTCTTTATACGGTGATGAAGTGTATTTATACAGCTGGATGAAACCGAGCCGCTTTCCTTCTTTCCTGGAGAGGGTGATCAGGCTGTCAATTTCCTGCTTTCGCAGAGCGTTTTTATTTCTAAAATCAGCTGCCACAATAATATCGAACGGTCTGAACCCGTCCTGTTTCTCTTCTCTTACCGGACGCATCGGCTCCGGCACCGCAAATGGGCGTTCCGTTTGAGGGAATGGATAATACAGGTTCTCTGCCGACTGATGATGGTCATCATGCGCCATTTCATACTCTCTCCGTGCGCCCATTTTGAAATTAGGCAACCCGAATACTTCATTTCCTGTTAATGAATTGTCGCTTTGGCGCTGGTAAGATAATGGCCCAGTCTGTAATTCAGCCACGGCTTGTTCGCCAAAAACTTTATATACACGAAAAATAAACTCGGAGTCCCCTGCAAATCTGACCGAATCCCAGTAACCAAGTTTCTCCAAAACTTTCTCTCTTCTGAACATAAAAGAGGACATGTTTTTGAAAATATATTCCCCTTCCCGGTTTCGGCGGTAAAACGTTAAGTCCTCTGTCATACGGGCCTGTTCAGACATATTGCCGACATAGTTGGTATTGGTGATCAGGTGAAGAACCTGCTTTTCTATTTTTTCAGGGTGGGACCAGTCGTCCGCATCATTAATGGTGATAAAGTCCCCGGTTGCCTGTTCAAGCGCAAGGTTTCTCGCAACGTATGGGCCGCCGTTTTCAGGAGCTTCAATCAAGACAATTCTGTCGTCTTTATCCTGATAGTTTTTAACAGTGTCTACTGTCTTATCACTAGACTTATCATCAACCACAATTATTTCAAGGTTTGTCCACGTTTGAGCCTGGATCGACGCCAGTGACGAATGGATCACTTCTTCAGCATTATATACCGGCATAATGACGGTCACCTTATTGTTCAGGAGCCGCTCATTTTCAACTAACGTTTTTTTGGCGCTTGGTACGAGCGAATCATAAGGCGACTTGCTTTTCATCATGTCTTTGTCCAGTTCCACTTCCAGAAGTTTATAATGCCTGTAGATTTTATTCATCCAGTCTACGCGCGTTTCAAGCTCCGGTTCTGTATTTGCAGCTGCCAGGTAAACATCCGGGTGGGACTGCCGTCTTGCCAGGTAGCCTGTAATTTCCGCAGCTTTATCTGTATAACCTAGACGGTCAAACGCTTCTGCTGTCAGGATGGTAGCTCTTCGGATCACTTCAGGACGAACTTCATTTTTCAGAACGACCTCAAGGTAATCTAACGCTTTTTTGGCATCTTCTTTTGTGGACTGGTTGGTGTGCCACACTGCAAGTTGCCATGCGATATACTTTTTAAGCTTCGGGCTGCTTGTCCGGTTGTAGAACGCTTCGAGATCTGCCTGCCCGCGTTCAGTGAACCCGAGGTTTTGCATTCTGTGTTTCATGCCGAGTACCCGGGCTGTTGGGAGGCCGATAAAAGGCAGCACCTTTTTGATTAATTCTTTTTGTTCCTTCGTCAGATTTTCTTTTAAAGCCTTCTTCACCTGCGTTATTTTGCTCATATGATGACAACCCCTTTTCTGATTAGTTTATAGAGTTAGGTTGTTTCCCTGCTTTCAGAACGCTTCTTCGCCTGCTTGCCTGCTGAACCGGCCAGCCGGTTCTTTTTTCGCTTTTTTGCCTTTTTCTTAACGTTATATTTCTTTCTGTACAGCTCAATCGCCTTTTCCGGCTCGCCGTCGTACTGGATTCTTCCCTGATCCATCCAGATCGCTCTTGTGCAGATTTTTTCTACGAATCCCATACTGTGCGAAACGATAATGACGGCTTTGGCCATCTCCATCATATCCTGAATCTTTTCACTCGCTTTCTGCTTGAACGCGATATCACCTGTGGAAAGGGCTTCGTCAAGAATGAAAATATCCGGTTTTAATGTTGCGGCAATACTGAAACCAAGCCTTGCCTGCATCCCGCTCGAATAATGCTTAATTGGTTTGTCAATCGCTTTTTTCAGTTCAGAGAACTCAACAATTTTATCAAAATCCCTGTCTATTCTCTTTTTTGGAATGCCTAAAAGCATCCCATTCAAGTAAATGTTATCCGCACCGGTCAGCTGGCTGTTAAAACCGGTTCCGTAGCCGAGGAGCGCAGTTGTTTCCCCTTGAAGATTCAGCGTGCCTTCATCCGGGGTTAAAATATTTGTCATAAGCTTACAAAGGGTACTTTTCCCTGCCCCGTTATGGCCGATAATCCCGACGACTTCCCCTTCTTTAATTTCAAAAGAGTTATTTCTTAACGCCCAGAATTCTTCTTTATTTAACTGATAAGCCACACCGATATTTTCCGCTTTAACAATCGTGCGGTCTTTAATCGTAACATCTGTTTTATCAATTTCCAGACGCTTACTACGACGCGGTTTCCTTTCAGGGACAGAGGCTTTATACATCTCTGTGACTTCTTTTGGGTCGCCGTTTGCTTTGATTACCCCTTTATCAAGCCAGATCAGCCTGTCGCAGTTTCGCCTGGCGTACTTGAGACTATGGGTGACGAGAATAACTATCTTTGCTTTTTCTACTAATTCTTTCATTTTTTCTGCTGCTTTCTGGCCGAACGCAGCATCCCCTGTATTTAACGCTTCATCTAATATGAGAACTTCCGGTTCCATAAATGCGGCAACACTGAAACCGAGACGCGCCTTCATCCCGCTTGAATATGTTTTAATCGGCGTGTCCATAAATTTACCCAAACCTGAAAACTCGTGGATTTCATCGATAAACTCGTTTATTTTCGCCTTAGGAATGCCAAGCATCATCCCGTTTAAGTACACATTCTCCCGGCCGGTCAGTTCCTTATCAAAGCCCATACCGAGGGAAAATAAGGCGGAAACCTTACCGTCTACGTACAAATTGCCTTCATCAGGTTCGAGAATCCCCGAAATCATTTTGCAAATGGTCGTTTTACCAGACCCGTTCGAGCCGATGATCCCGAGAATTTCTCCTTTGTAGCCTTTAAAGTTAAGGTTTTTTACAGGCCAGACAACTTCTTTTTCTTTTGTATCTTTTTTACCGGTTAACAGGTTGAGCATGTGGGACTTATAATCGTCCGCGCTGTTGCCTGTGGTAAACGTGACACCGAGGTTGTCAGCCTGAATAACGACTTCCTGTTCATCACTATGCTGTTGAAGCCTTTCTGATTTGGTAACCATAACAAACCCTCTTTTTTATAATGCTTTAATGATCTTAAACTCGTTTTTACTGTAATAATACAAAAACATGGCAAGAAACAGCATCGAGGCTACCCCTATTGAAAATAATGCCACGAGGTTAGGCGACGACTGGTACATCAGAATATCCCGGTAAGAGTTAATGATCTGCGCCAGCGGATTAATATCTACTACCCATTGGTATTCATCAGGCATCCGTCCGCCTTCCCAAATAATCGGCGATGTATAAAACCAGATACGGGTGACATGGGAAAGCAGATTATCAACATCTCTTACAAAAACAGAAATATACGCAAGGAATAAACTGATAGCTAAAAGAAAGATTAATTGTACAAACACGATTAACGGCATATAAATGATCTGCCAGCCTGGTATAATTCCGTAAACGGCAAGGAAGATTGCGACAATGATCAGCCCGAAAGAAAAGTTAACAAGCTGGGAAAGTGTTCTTGTCATCGGAAAAATAGATTTTGGCAGGTAAACCTGATTAATAATTGACGAATACCTGAGAATCGCCTTGGCTGAACTGTTCAGGGTGGTACTTGTCCATCGCCAGGCGACTAACCCGATAACGAGGAAGACGGCAAAGTTTTCCCCGCCTCGTCCAAGAATCACACCAATAAGGAAATAATAAATAAGGACACCGATTAAAGGATCCAGCAGCCACCAGAAATAACCGAGATAACTGTTTCTATGTTCTGCTTTTAAACCTGATCTAATGAGATATATAATTAAATCTTTCCGTTTTACTATTTCTTCTAAATACTTTCGCATATGTGTTAGTGACACCGCCATTCTTATTCATATCAAGACCTTAATAATATAATTATTTCTTTAAATATTTTTTCGTTTTCAAGTACATATAATGAAGGAAATACCAAATGCTTTTCAGCAGACTCAGCTTTTCAATCTCCCGGTAGACTTTCCAGTTTTGTTTAGCCATCTTAAATTTATTGCTTGAAATAGATTCGCCTTTGATCCGGTAAAGGGCTAAAGGTTCTTTGAGGTTGTAAGCCGGAAAGCCTCTTTTGCATAATTCAAGCCACAGCACATAATCCTGGCGCGTACGGATATTTACCATTTTAACCGGCCCTGTCTTCTCAAGATCAAGCATCACTGTCAAACATCCTATCACGTTGCTTTTTATGAGCTGATTGTACTCTATTTTATCAGGAATTTCATCCTCGACAGCTCCTGTCTTTTCTCCAGCTTCATTTACAGGATAATACTGAGTAAATGAAAATGCGACATCATTGGCCTGCATAAACTGAAGCTGCTTTTCCAGTTTCTGCGGGAGCCACTGGTCGTCACTGTCTAAAAAAGCAAGAAATCTTCCTTTTGCTTCTGCGATTGAGGTATTCCTCGCCACCGCCGCCCCCTGATTTTTTTCCAGTTGAATCAGCTTAATCCTGTCGTCTTTCTCCTGGAAAGAACGGATGATGTCTATCGTCCGGTCGTTGGAACAATCATCTGTAATAATCATTTCCCAATCCGGCAAAGTTTGAGCCCTGACCGATTCTATCGTCCGGCTGATATGTGCTTCGGAATTATAAGCGGGGGTAATGACAGAGATAAGCGGTTTATTTAATTGAGTGTCCATATTCCATCCCCCTGAATAAGTGTTTTATGTGATCGAACGATACCAGTCGAGCAGCTTCTCTTCTTCTTTTCCCCAGTTAAGATGGTTCAAGACCGCTTCTTTCCCTTTTTCACCCATTTGCCGGGCCTCATCAGGATGTTCTTTTAAATAGTCAAGCGCCTCTGCAATTTCCTTCTTATTATAAGGGTCGACGTATAAGCCGCATTGGTAGGCATCAATAAATTCTTTCCATTTAGGAAAGTCGGAACAGAGAACGGGAATGCCTGCTGTCATATATTCAAAAAACTTGGTCAGCTCTTTTTTCATATAATGGTCAGTCGGCGGAAACAAAGCTATGCCTGCAAGCCATTCTCTGCTTAAATAAGCGTCATCAATTTCTTCTTTTGGAAGATACCTGTCGACACCTTCAATATGAAGCCGCTCTTTATCTTCCCCTGCCTCCTCTTCCATTTGTGAAGCCAGACTGCCAGGGCAGCGGCCGTATAAGTAAACCGAAACGTCGTGGTCCGCCTTTGGAATGGCTGCGTGAATGAGTGCTCCTCTGTCTGTTGTGACATTTCCTGTATAAAGAAGAGCCCGGGCATTTCCACTTTTTTCTGTACGATTATTAAGCAGTGCTTCGTTAAGTAATGGATAATTCAGAATACATACCCCTTCAGGATACTTTTCTTTATAATACTTTTCCGCAAGACACAGCTCCATCTGACTCGTCATTAATTTCTCAACCAATTTATAGATTTTAGCTAATAATTTTCTCACTGGCAACGTTAAATAGTCCCGCTGTACGATGCCTGTTTCATAGTCTTCGTGGATATCATAGATCACTGTATTGTTTTTTCTTTTTAAAAGCCATGCGACCGGGATAAGCTCCGGGTCGTGGAAATGGTAAACATCTGCTTTCATCGCTTTCGCTTTACGATAAGCTTCAATTGTACCGATAATCATTCCTTTTAACCGGCCTTTATGTTTCTTTATCGGTGAGACCTTCACTTCTTCCTTTCCACTTAAATCGCCTGACTCAGGCGCAATAAGCGTCACATCGAATCCGCCTTTTTGAAGTGAACGGCATTCTTTATAAAAGATCCGCGGATCTAACGGATGGTGCACCGTCGTTATATGTACTACTTTTTTCTCGTCAGCCATAACATATCTCACCTTTTCCGTTACTTGTGTTTTCATCTTGCATAAAATTCTTGCCGGCAAAAGCATGCAAGACCGCTCTTATAATGTTTGTATCGGCAGAGCGGGGCGGGCTAAGAGGCACGAATACTCCAATTCATCATTATATCACATGGATTACCAGATTTTTAAAAAACAAAATCAACTTTTCGACAACATTTTTGCGAGAATACATTACAAATCGATTACATTTTACATAATCCCCCATAATTATGTAATAGTCTCATAGATTTCTCACATTTTTTGTAATAAAATGTTTCCCGTACGTAGGAATGAAAGGAGGTTTACAACCAGCGCAAGCTGAAAACTTAATAAATTTGTATTGAATTAAGGAGCTGAAACAGTTGTCAAAGAAGTTTTTACGACAGTTCATGGTTGTCAATCTTGCTGGGCTGCTCTCGTTTTCTTCAGTTGTACCTGCTGCTGCAGGAGGAATTGAAGATCTGTTACATAAGGAGGATGAAGAAAGTTCCTTATTGACGGTCGAACCCCGGATTTTCAACCAGGCAAACGAAGAAGAACTCACTGTCACTTATGAAGGCGATGAAGAGAATCTCAACCTTTACTTATTTGATGCTGATAAAGAAGAACTTCTCGGAAAGTTTCCGGATGTCTCATTAAACAGTGAAAACAGCCAACTCTACAAGTGGGACTTCACTTTAGAGAATGGCGGAGAAAGTGACGTTATTTCCCTGGAAGATGGTATCTATTACATTACCTTAACCGAAGAGCCTTTTGACGGCGAAGAAGATTTTGCCCAGACAGCTCTTGATCAGGCGGTCTTTGTTCAAAATAGTGAACAACCCTCCCTTGAACTCAGCTTCCCTGGTGAAGAAGAGAATGTATTAGAAGAGAATATTCTTGAAGGTAAGGTCATTTCTTTATTTACGAAAGATTATTTCGACGCTTTTCATGTCGGCCTCTCTTATACACTGGAACAAGAGGGCGATGTCTATGAGGAAGGAGAACTTTCTCATGAGAGTGACGGTTCTTTCCTATTAGACAATAAACTGCAGGAAGGTACTACAGTCGCATCTTTTCATTTGCTTGATCCTGCCGGAAACGAGCATGAAGAAAGCGTAGAAATTGAACTGGTTAAAGCTGAAGCTTCCAAAGAAGAGGAAGACAGTGGTAGTAATGAAAGTAATGAGGCTTCCGATTCAGAAAAAGAAGCTTTGGAAGAAGAAAGTGAATTAAATGAAACTCCTGAAGAAAATAGTAAGGAAGAAAAAGCTTTAACTGAAGAGGAAGAGTCCGACAAAGATTCTGAGAAAGACTCTGAAGAGACCCAAAAAGATCAGGATGCAAAAGAGGAAGACACTGATCTTGACGGCGATAAAAGCAATGAAGAAGATGCTTTAGCTGAGGAAGAAGAGTCTGATAAAGATTCCGAGAAAGACTCTGAAGAGACCCAAAAAGGTCAGGATGCAAAAGAGGAAGACAGCGATCTTGATGGCGATAAAACCAATGAAGAAGATGCTTTAGCTGAAGAAAAAGAGTCTGATAAAGATTCTGATAATGAAAAATCAAAAGAAGAACAAAAAGAAGACCCTTCTGAGAATTCCGCCCTAGAAGAGGAAAAGAAGGATCAAGAAAAGAATGATGAGGATGTTCAGCTTTTTTCAACTTCAACTGCCGAAACGCTGACAAACGAAGAGACAGTTGAATTGAAAAATAATTTAAGCTTGCTTGGATTCGGGAACTTCCCAAGTGATCCGTCTACTACTTACGGCCCGGTCACTATGGGAGTCGTTGAAGAATTTCAAGCCGCTTATAGTCTTCCTATTACCGGAATTGCTGATAATGAAACATTAAATCTTATTGACCATCTTTTAGAAACAACTTTTTACAATGGCGCTGAAGGCCCTTACGTACGGGATTTAAAACTGGATTTAACTGATCTCGGTTTTGGAAACTTCCCTTCTGATCCGTCTGAGCGCTACGGCCCTGTCACTATGGGCGTGGTCGAAGACTTCCAGCGCGCTTACAACTTAAGCGTAACGGGCATAGCGGACGCCGATACGCTTGCTGCTATTGACGAAGCTTTAAAAACAGCTTATTACGATGGCGCCGAGGGCCCGCATGTGCGTGATTTAAAACTGGATTTAACCAGGCTTGGTTTCGGGAACTTCCCTTCTGATCCGTCTAAACGCTACGGCCCTGTCACTATGGGCGTTGTCGAGGACTTCCAGCGTGCTCATAACTTAAGCGTGACGGGCATAGCGGATGCCGATACGCTTGCTGCTATTGAGGAAGCTTTGCAAACAGCGTTTTATGATGGCGCTGAAGGCCCTCATGTACGTGATTTAAAATTGGATTTAACTAATCTTGGATTCGGGAACTTCCCTTCCGATCCGTCTGAGCGCTTTGGACCTGTCACGATGGGCGTGGTCGAAGACTTCCAGCGCGCTTACAACTTAAGCGTGACGGGTATAGCGGATGCCGATACGCTTGCCGCTATTGAGGAAGCTTTGCAAACAGCGTTTTATGATGGCGCTGAAGGTCCGCATATACGAGATTTGAAACTTGATTTAACCAGGCTCGGTTTTGGGAACTTCCCTTCTGATCCGTCTGAGCGCTATGGTCCTGTCACGATGGGCGTGGTCGAAGACTTCCAGCGTGCCTACAATTTAAGTGTGACAGGCATAGCGGATGCCGATACGCTTGCCGCTATTGACCAGGCACTTACTACTGTTTTCTATGACGGCGCTGAAGGTCCTCATGTACGCGAGTTAAAACTTGATTTAACTAAACTTGGCTTCGGGAACTTCCCTTCTGATCCGTCTGAACGATTTGGATCTGTCACTTTGGGAGTTGTAGAAGAGTTCCAAAATTATTACGGGCTTTCTGTTACTGGTATTCCGGATGAAAGAACGTTAGATTACATGGACAGCCTTTTTAATTCGCCTTATTCAAACGGACAAAACGGTGACCATGTAAGGGAGTTGAAGCAGGACCTGACCAGGCTTGGTTACGGAAATTTCCCAAGCAGCCCCTCTGCGTCTTATGGTTCTGTAACAGCCGGGGTTGTTAGTCAATTCCAGGAACGAAATGGTTTAGTTGTCAATGGAATAGGCGACGGCCCTACTTTAGAAATGATCTCTCAGTTAATAGAGGAAACTGCCCAGCAAGGCAGAGTTACGGCCACCTCCTTAAATGTCAGGAGCGGCCCTTCTACCAGTTATGGTACAGTGGGATCTTTATCTAATGGATCAATTGTCAGTCTGATCTCCAAGGAAAGCAATGGCTGGTACAAGATTGCTTTTAACGGCGGCCATGCCTATGTTTCAGGGCTTCATATTGAAGAAATTTATAATGATGAAGATTTTGACGGAAGCTCAATTATCGGCTACGTTAATGGCAGTTCGTTAAATGTCCGTTCCGGCCCTGGCACTTCAAATGGTGTCATTGATTCCCTCTCCAGAGACGACCGGGTCGAAATCATTTCAACTTACAGCCGGTCAAGCCAGAACAGCTGGCACCAAATCAGATATGATGGCAGTAAAACGGGGTATGTATCTGCAGGATATATTCAGCTGGCTACTAAACAGTCTTCAAGTACCGGACCATTAGCTGGCAAGACAATTGTCCTTGACCCCGGTCACGGAGCTCAGGACGCAGGTGGTGTTGGGGGCGGTATGAAAGAAAAAGATGTCGTTCTTGATATCAGTCTTCGTGCTGAAAAGCTTCTGAGAGAAGCAGGTGCCGAGGTCATTATGATCCGACGCACTGATTTCTTCCTGTCTCTCAGTCAGCGGTCGTTTATCGCGAACAGATCTGGTGCGGACGTCTTTGTCAGTGTGCATACGAATATGTTTAATGGCACAGCAAGGGGAACAGAAACATTTTGGCACGGAAAATATGAACGTGCCAACAGTATTAAACTTGCGCATGCGATTCAGGATGCTACAGTAGCTAAAATGGGAACTCACTACCGCAGGGTAGCTGAAGGTAATTATCACGTTGTGCGTGAAACCCAAATTCCAAGTGCGTTACTTGAAGTAGGTTTTAAAGATCACCCTGACGATGCAGCAAAGCTGCGGTCAGATGCTTACCGTGATCGTGCTGCTGAAGGTATCCGCGACGGATTAATTAATTATTTCAGATAAACGAATGTTTTAATAAGGCTTTACACGCGTTAGACGTGTAAAGCCTTTTTTATATAAACCAGCAGCTGGTTATACACGCTTTTCCTTCCTTTTTATTCCATTATACAAACTGCATTTAATACCTCTCTTAAAAAAGCCTCTATCACTTAAAGTAACAAATTCAAAATAATAAATATTGTGTAAAAATGACCTGATTTAACATTCTCAAATCAGTCTCCAAAAGTATCTATCATTCATGAAAAAATACTAAAATGCTGTCCGGCACCTCTTTCTAAATCCGAACGATATAATATTTTTTGTAACATTCCTGTCATGTAAATTTTTTACAAATTAATAAGGCCTATTGATAAGTCTTAGGAATAACCGGCTTATTTTAATTACAAGAACTAAACACAAAGTGTCAAAAAATTAAATTATATTACAAATTTTACAGAGACGTTATAGTTAGTTAACGTGTGGCAAATTCTATTGTTCTTTCATAATTTTTCATATAAACTTAGTTTTGGATTAAGAGATAACTAACTAACTTAAAAGATTAAGGGGAGAGTAACATAATGAAAAAAGTGGTAATGAGTGTGGTATTAGCAGGAAGTCTGTTCGTAATGCCGACAGCATTCGACGCAGCATTAGGAGATCAGACATTACGCGAAGGAGTTCGACACGGTGACGTTACTGAGTTGCAAGATGCCCTGCGGGACACAGGTCATTTTTCTGCTAACTCAACAGGCTATTTCGGAACTATTACTAGACAAGCTGTTCGTGACTTCCAAAGAAGTAAAGGGATTTCTGTTGACGGGATCGCAGGTCCTCAAACATTCCGTGCACTTGGTGTATCAGGAAATAGCTCAAGCAGCTCAAACACATCTCAGGTAAGCCAAAGCTCAGGAAATACTACAATTTCTTTTAACACAGTTTTACGTCCGGGTGCTCGCGGAGACCAGGTTCGCCAATTACAGCGAGCTCTTGCTGAGCGTGGCTTTGAAGGCGGAAACTCTGGTGTTTACGGACCAAAAACTCGACAGTCTGTCCGTGACTTCCAACGAAGTGCAGGAATTTCTGTTGACGGAATTGCCGGCCCGCAAACTTACGGAGCCATCAACGGAACGTCCGGATCTTCTAACAGTTCAACTGCATCAAGTGGTTCAAGCTCAAGCAGCTCAAACAACGCGACAACAGTGAGCAGTTCTTCTTCATCCAGCGTGGATGCAATGATTTCTACTGCTAGAAGCGTAATAGGCACAAGATACCAATGGGGTGGAACGACTCCTTCAGGATTTGACTGCAGCGGTTTTATTAACTATGTATACAACCAGCACGGAAAGAGCATTCCGCGTACTGTAAGCCAAATGTACAATGCAGCAACTAAAGTATCCAGCCCAAGCCGTGGGGACATCGTTTTCTTTGAAACGCGTACTGGTCCTTCACACGCTGGAATCTACTTAGGTAACGGACAATTCATTCACTCAGGCGCGTCTACTGGTGTTACAGTTTCCAGCATGAGCAACCCATACTGGAGCTCTCACTACATCGGAGCTGGCCGTCTGTAATTTAACAATTAAGTATTCAATCTACTAACCAACTCAAACTGAATTTAGCAACTATAAAACTACTTTCCCTCTATAAAATATACTAAACGTTAAATTTAACAATTTATTGGAATCCCCCTCGTCCATGGGGGATTTTTTACGTGGTTTTTCACTTAGACAGGAGCCAAATCTGCATGGAAAACATGTTGTGTATGTTCCTTTGAAGCTTTTGGAATCAGCTTAGTCATCTTAAAATATCAGTCTTAAATAACTATTAAAAAAGCTGTAAACCTTTGTTGGTTTACAGCTTTAAACGTCTATTATCTTGCCCGGCGGGCTCCAAGGTAACGAGGAGACCAGTAACTGTTGTCCATGCTCGTAATCGTCACGCCTGTAGAGGAACCGCTATGGATAAACTGATTGTTTCCTATATATATGCCATTGTGGGAAGGGCCTGCCCGGTACGTTGTAAAATAAACAATGTCGCCGACTTGCGGCTTTGAGACCGGCCTGGTCGCATCCCATTGCTGGGCGACTGTCCGCGGTAAATTAACTCCGTTATTACGGAAGACATGCTGTATAAATCCGCTGCAATCGAACCCGGAAGCTGTGGTGCCGCCCCACACGTAAGGGACACCAATATAATTTGATGCATCTGCAATCAGGTTCATCGTATTAAAGCTTTGGGAGGATCCGGAATTTGAACGGGATTCACTCATATGAACGGCAGCTACTTCTTCAAGCTTTTCCAAAGTGGACTTTGTAGCAATCCCGTCAGCAATCAGTCCCCACTGGTTTTGAAACTTCCGGACCGCTTCTTTCGTTAACTGGCCGAATACGCCGGTAATCTGGCTGTTGTAGTGACCCGTGGCTTTCAGCATATTTTGAAGTTCACTGACATTTGAACCTCTGCTTCCTTCTTTAAGGACCGGAGCTGAGGATGAACTGCTGCCTGATGAACTTGAAGAAGAACTGTATTTGATGTTTTTTTCCAGCTGCCTTAAAGTTTGCGGGCCAAAAACGCCGTCGACCGAAATGTTAGTCTGCCTTTGCAGCTTCCGGACGGCTTCTGCCGTTCCACTTCCGAATGAGCCGTCCACTGACGATGTATAGTAGCCTAAATCTTTTAACCTCTGCTGAAGTTCTCTTACCTGGCTTCCGCTCGCCCCTTGTCTTAATACGACTCCTGAAAGATCTGTTGAACTGCTGCTGTTTCCAGAGCTGGTTTGTGACGAGTTTCCGGAAGACCTTGAAGATGAATCAGAGTTTGACGAGTTTCCATTGTCCAGCTGACGGTAAGTCTGCGGGCCGAAAATCCCATCGACAGAAATATTGGACTGGCGCTGTAATTCTCTCACCGCTGCTACTGTTAACGGTCCGTAAGCCCCATCGATAGAGGAAGTGTAATATCCGAGGTCCTTTAATCGTTTCTGCAGTTCCTCAACTGCAGCTCCTCTGGCCCCCTGTCTTAGTACAACTCCTGATAAACTTGCCGATCCGCTGCTGTTAGAGACAGTATCTGCAGAGCTTCCTGAACGGCTTGAAGATGACTTTGAAGGAGCAGTTCCGCCAATTTCTTTGTTCACTTTAGATAACGTTTGCGGACCGGCCAGCCCATCCGCAGTCAATCCTCTTGCCTGCTGAAAATTGCGGACGGCCTTCTGTGTCATATTTCCATATATTCCGGTTATTTGAGAGTGCTCATAGAAACCAGCTTTTTTCAAGTAAGCTTGTAAACTTGAAACATCTTGATTTCTCGTTCCGTTTCGCATAACCTGGCTCGTATTATTTATAGAAGAAAGTGAAGAAGATGATTCAGAACTGTATGTACTTGAAGCAGAGCTTTGTGATGAGTTATTTCCGGAATTTGAATTCCGCGTTTTCGATTGCCCTGAACTTGAACTGTTTCCGTTTAACACGCTGAAAGTCTGCGGCCCAACGATACCGTCCTGGGAAAGGCCGTGCTCTTTCTGAAATTTAATCACTGCTTCCCTCGTCAATTCTCCAAAATAACCTGTGGCCGTATGGAAATTAAAAAAACCTTTCTCTTTAAGGCGCTCCTGTAAAACTTTCACATCAGAGTCTTCCATTCCAAAACGAAGATTTTTCTCCCCGAAAGATGCTTCAGCTAAATTCGGCGCTACAAGAACAGCACCTACAGTGGCAGCTGAAAAAAGGAGTGTTGAACGAACTTTAGATTCAAAAACAGACATACATCCACCTCTTTCCTCATATTTTTTAATTAAAAGGGTCTAAACTCCTAAAATAAAGACAATAGTAAAGGTAATTTTATCAATTTAATAGTTATATTAGTAGGTTCTAATGGACTATTTTCGTATTTTTGTCATTTAGTAGCAAGTTTTATATATAATAGTCATACTTTAGACTTAACAAATGTCCCGAAAAAGGTTTATGACCGTCTGCTATCTGCCTTAAGCGTTTCTTTTTAAAACTTTAAAACATTTTTTCGAAAATAATGTTTTAAGTCTCTGCATATGGGTATACTAGAATTAAGAGTTGAAATCCACCACTTTCATCTCTCCCCCCCTATCATTTTGATATATTTGCTTAGTAAAGACTTAGTCTTTACTTAAGCGAAGAAACAAGCGATGCTCCCCCGTCCCAGGGAGTCATCGCTTGTTTCTTTTTTTGTGTTATTTTGGAATTCCAAAAACTGGGGGGTCAGACCCCCCAGCTCTTTCCATTTACCTGCGGTAGAAGAGAGGAAGAATGTGGTTTTCTGCCCATTCTTGTTCATCCTCTTTATTATATGAAGGAATTCTTACGACGTGGACGTACTCATTCTGGTCAGCCAACAGATTCAGCTGGTCCTCAAGCTGCTCTGTCGGAGAGAGGCCTAAATGTTCAAATACTTCGTCACTGAATAAAATGTACGTTGTAAACGTATCGATTGACCGGTAAAGTGCTTCGAGAAACTCATATGTCTGATCGACGGTCTCTTCCACACCTGTCATTCCGCCTTCTGCTATTTTAACTTCATCATGCTCCAAATGCTCGGCTATCAGATCAAAATCCAAAAGGACCACGTCCGGGCTCTGCGCACGAATATCCTTTGCAATTTTTCTGTAAACGGGGATTGGTTCGTCTTCCTCTTCTCCGAACCCGGAGTAGACCCCCGGCTTCCCTTCAGCCTGTTCAAGCTCTTCCTCTTCTAACCTTTTTTCTTTTTCTTCTTCGATTGTTTCCATTATGACTCTTGATGCCTCGTTTGGAGGAAGAAAAGTAATATCAAGCATATCCCGTGTGTTATATACCTCGTTAAACCGGTTTGAAAAATGCACTAGCCATCCTGGCAGGTCTCTCATGGCTGTTTCGTCATTTACAGTAGTGAAGAAGACAGGTTCATCCTTTTCATTTCCTGCTGTAAACCCGGCGAAGGCGCCATGAGTTTCAGCTGCGAGTTCCTCTGATGGAAGCTGCATGACATGGAGCGGGATTTCGTCCATCATCCGGTGGATAATCCGGCTTTTTAAAGGGGAAGGCAGTCCTTCAGTCGCCTCTACTAAGTGCACTGGCAAATGGCCGTATCGGGCCCATTCTTCCTCAAACGTTACCGATTCGATTGCTCTTTTTTCTGCATTTGTCATTTCCTCCTCATGTCTGAAGACGACCATAAAAAGTAAGACAGCCGTTAGGAAAACGAGAGGGAACAACAGGTGAAAGACTAGCCGTTTCAGTTTTCGATTCACGCCCGGGCGCTTGGACTGCTCCATGTTTCTCACCTTCTTTTCTTAATAGACTCTTTTATCTGTGTGGATAGAGTTTTCGGGAGGTGAAGCAGGTCAAGGACCGGGCTCCAACTCAGGGCCATCCGCAACCTCTGCTGTTTCCCCGGCCGCTCCGGCTTCGCTTTCATCTGCCCCGCCTGCTTTTCCGCCACGCCTTGGGTCGGCGTACCCGTAAAGTTCCTGGGTTGCAGCATCATAAACCGCAGCCTGGATGCCCCCGAAATACATCTGCCCAAATTCAAGGGTGACCGGATACCCCCGCTCTTTGAGTCCTTCGCGTATATCAGCGTATCCTTCTAATTCACGGAATTTCGGCTCAAGTCTGATTTCATATTCTCCCGCTTCATCATTGAAATCGTATTGGAAGCGGGTCATATAAGTCATCGCTTCTTCAAAATCCATCTCATACATGCTGTAAAAAACCATTATCTGTGCCATCATCATCGGAATCCGCGCGCCTCCCGGAGATCCGAGACCGATTAATTCTTCAACCTTGCCGCCATTTTCTTTTACTAAAATAGCCGGGCTCATAAAACTTCGCGGACGCCTTCCGGGGTAAGGCTCATTAATCGCCCCTGGCGTTTCACTGAAATTACTGAGCTGGTCGTTTAAGAAGAAACCTTTATAATATTGCCCAGAGCCAAAAAAGTTGCTTAACGTATGCGTCGCCGACACCATCCGTCCCTCTTTATCAATGATGACAAAATGAGTTGTATTGTTATGCTGGTTTATTTCTGCTTCAGCGTCAAAAAATGATTCCGCCGCTCCCTGATCGCGTTCTGACTGTTGAGCCGGCATGTCTGGAAGGGCTCCTGCTGCAAGGGGCTGACTGGCGTGTTTCCCGGCAGCTTTTTCGGTCATCATATCTTTTTTAACGTAAACGGGAGGAATGTAGGATTCCGTTCCATCTTCAAGAAAATCCTCTTCCCCACCTTCTTCAAAACGACGCTGATGCTCTCTTTTATCGAGATACTCATACCAGTTATTCACAAGCTCGCTCGATTTCTCCCAGGTTACTGCTTCAGCAAGTTTCTGCCTGGCTTCTTCAGACGTATGAGGGTCACCTATGTTTCTTAGCCTGTCCCTGTATGTTTCATAATTGATTCCAATCATTTTTTCTATAAAACCGATGTAAGAGTCTGTTTTTCTTAACTGTTCCTGTCTTTCGGCTTCTGTTATTTCAATAGCGTCATCTTCAACTGGCTTTTCGACATCTGTATACGCATCCCTGTCCGCCACATTTACATCTTCAGGCAGACGGAATATCTCGTGGTCGTCCACGTCCATCAATTCAGCCATTTGCAGAGCCTGGATAAATACCGGTCCGCCAAGAGGAGCCGGGGCAGCATGAACGGTATACTCATCAAATTGCCCTGTTGCGGGCTTCTGATCTGTCAGCACCTCGTATTGCCGGAAATCCTCTTCGCTTAAAAGCGGGAACCTGGCGGCCATGTCTGTCGCGAATTCGTTAAGAAAATAAGATTCCAGGCTGTCTTTTGCTGAAATTTCCTGTAGAGTTTCCGCTAATTCCTTCTGAACAAGCGTATTTCCCTGCTGGATAAAATTATTTTCCGGGAAATAATGCGGAATGTCGGCAGGGTTCAACCGGTTCTGTGCATAATAAAATCGCTCTGCCAGATATTTATCCACTTCAAATCCGTTGTCTGCTAGCAGAATGGCCTGCTGCATTAGCTCATCCAAAGGCACCGTCGCATAATTTCTGTGCAAATAATCCATCCCTTTAAGAAACCCCGGCACCCCGAAATCTGCCATCCCGGCTGTCAAATTATGGGGGGTCTGACCCCTTTGCTCATTTGGCAGGGCAAGGGGGGCGGTTTCACGGTAGTCTATATAACTGACTTTTTCTTCTTCGTTGGCGGTCGGGTCGTAGATTAGCATGGAACCGCCCCCGCCGATTCCTGACCCGTACGGTTCCACTACACCAAGCGTAAACGAGACAGCTAGAGCCGCATCAATGGCGTTTCCTCCGTTCTCAAGAACGGCGGTTCCCGCATCAACAGCATAAGGGTTCGCGGCACTGACGATATATCCCGTATCGGCATCTACTCCTGTGAACGTATCATCTCTCACTATCTCATCAATCTCCTGGGCAGGGGACACTTCGATATAAGCCATCACTACAAATATAATGATGAGAGGAATGCCTATGACGTTTGTCAGTTTTCGTAACCGCATAGATGATCACTCTCCTCTCCCGGCTATGGCCCGCGAATGGTTTAAAGGAATGACAACATTTCCGTTCCGCTTCTTCCACTGGTTATTATCAAGGCGTTTCGTCAGCATCCGCTCGATGCTCCTTCGCCTGAAAGACTGCTCTCCCGGCGGTCTCACTTGCCCTTCATGCATGACAAACGGCACGAGTTCCACTTCTGCCTTTCCGTCTTCAAAAAGACGGTAGTGTGCCAGGGCTGTCTGCCTTGTCCGCGACCAGCCCTGGTCAAAAATAAAGTTTCCGAGGCTGTAAAAAATGAGCGTATCGTTATACACTTCAACAGGCGCCAGGACATGAGGGTAGTGGCCGATAATCACATCTGCCCCTGCCCGGGACATCGCACGGGCCAATTCACGCTGTCTGTTTGTCACATGGGAGTCGTACGCCTCTCCCCAGTGGGTGTGGACAATGACGAGATCCGCTCTTTCACCGGCTTTTAAAATAGATGAGATAACCAGCTCAGGACGATCCAGAGGCATGATCCCCGGACGGAAAGTGGTTGCCGCTGAATTCGCCGCCACGATATCGGAAGCGCCTAAAGTGGCAATCGTCATACCGTCATGCTCGAAGTAAACCGCGTTCTCCACATCATCCAGATCATTCATGACCCCAGCCGCGTCAATCGCATCATGATCTTCAAAAAAATTAACGGTCGATCTGAAACCGAGATAGCCGTAATCATTAATGTTATTGTTGGCGATTGATACTGATTTGAAATTCCTGTCAGCAAGTGCGTTTACCGCGTCCGGCTCAGCTGAAAAGACGACCTGCTGCTCCTCATTAGGCGGCAGATCTTCCCCCGGGACATGGACCGGATGTTTGAAGCTGCCTGTGCAAAAATCTGACTCATTAAAGTACGGCTCTGAATACTCAAACAGATAATCATAGCCCTTCTCTTTAATGACGTCTTTAATATGCCTGTCAAACATTAAATCACCGACAAAGCTCGCCGTCAGCGCCGTCCCCTCCGCTTTTTCCACTTCAGGCGCCTGGGCAGCCGGCAAGTATTGGGAAAATACGAGCACAAGCCCTAGTCCTACAGCCAGCACAGACGTATGAAGAGTCAGCTTCTTCTTATGCGCCTTTGACCACCGCAGCAGCCGCTCCTTGTATGTAAACAGCTTATCCAAACTAACACCTCCTCCACAAAGGGGTTATTTCACAAAGGGGTCAGACCCCCCTTTTTTTACCAGATAAAATAGTAGGCTGTGATGAGGGCGAAGGTGATGCCGCTTAATACCATGGTGCTTGTTACGGTAATAAGGACGCCTTGCTTTTGAAAGGAATTGGCGATGAGTCCGGGGACGATCACTCCGATTCCGCGCAGTTCATATATTTCAAATGGCATCACCGGGTACAGGTAATCAAAGGCCAGCTTCAGGGCCACTCCTGTTAAAAGCATGGCAGCGAACTTTCGTCTCCCGTATAAAATAGTAAAACGAGCAAGCACATGAACAACTAAAAGATAGATAAGGCAGCTTATAAAAAAAATCGACATGATAAAGAAAGGCTGGTCGAAAATAAGTGCCAGGTAACCGGGCACGATGATCCCGCCGGGAAGAACACCTGCTTTTTCCGCATATAAAAGACTTAACACCACCCCTGTCACCAAGGTTATATACAAATCTGATCCGAACATCGATTGCCCACTCCTTTCTTTTTCGCCCTTAGCCAGTCAGCCCGCGTCCCGTTCCAGCCATCAGCCTGATTTAAATCTCACCGGTCTTTTTCCGCCCATCACTTCACTAAGCAACCTGCTCATCCGGTAACCGAATGAATGAAAGCTGCTGTAGCTGCCGCCTTCTTCTAACCTCCCTGGCTGCCCCTATTAAACAGCCTCCACCGTTTCACTTTCCTTCAAATAAACAAGCAGCTCTTCCGCCGCCCCATGAATATTGCCAATCCCGAACACAACCTCACCGTTAACCCTCTGTTTAACAGCAGCTGCCGCCTCTTCCACGCTTTTGCCTTCCATATTCACAAGCTCTCCCGGCTGAATCGAACCATTGCCGACCGCCTCTGTAATGGGACCGACGCTTTCACCGATTAAAACGAGAACCGATATCTTCATTTCAGGAAGAACATCCCTCGCAAACTGTTCAGTCCGATCCACCCTGTCTTCACGGCAGTTCATAATAACTACGGGACGCTCAGTCTCATAACCAAGCTGCTCCACCCGCCGCCAGATCGACAGCGTCGAATGGGCGTCATTCGCCGCAAATGCATTCACAAACGGTGATTTCTGCCCGTCACTTTCAATTTCTTCTATTCTCAAAGCCCCCGGGTCAGGTTGTGCGTTAAGCATCCCCCGGCGCGCGGTCTCTTCATCGATTTGAAGCGCCTCGGCCACAGCAAGAGCCAAAGCCGCATTTTCCGGAAAAATCACGTATGGAAACTGACGCAAAAAGTCTTCAGAGATTTGAGAAGCGTCCGCGACGATCAGTTTCGTCTTTCTTTTTTCAGCTTCTTTCAAATAGAAACTCACATACGGAGAATCATTTACAATCAGCTTGCCGTTATATGGAATGGTTGATATAAAAGATTCAGCCACATCGTCTAATGAAGGGCCAAGCATATCCATGTGGTCTTCCAGCACATTCACAATCACCCCGATATTAGCCTGGAGCATGATCGTCTGAAAGGTAATCTGATAATCAGGATTGACTGCCATACATTCACTGATAAGGGCTTCTGCTCCCCGATCAGCCGCTTCCTGGACCACCTTTTTCTGCTCTTTAATATTAGGCCCTTCCGGGTCCCGCAAAATGGGCTTCTCCTCAGGTGTATCCCAGTAGATCATTCTGGCAGACGTTCCTGTCGTTTTGCCTATCGTTTTATAGCCCGCCTCTTTGACAATACCGGTGACAAGCCTTGTAACAGTAGACTTGCCGCGTACGCCGTTTATATTTATCCTTATTGGAATACTTTCCACATTTTTTTGGTGTTTTATTCTCTCAATGACCGCAAGAGTTAAAATTATAATTGCTGAAAGAGGGATCAAATACATAAGTAACTTCCTTCCACAGTCTAAATTATCTTTAGTCTGTGTAAAAAAGCTGATTTTAGCAGAGGAATATTTTGAAAAGCCTGAGGAAGAGTTGAAGTTTTGAAAAGCCTGAGGAAAATCTGAAGGATAGAAGCCAAATAAAAAAGAGAGGTGAAAAATCACCTCTCTAACCAGTTGCTCTATTAGTCGTTTCCTAGATCGTTTTCTTCGTCATCAAACTCGTCATTTTCGTCAAATTCATTATCGAGTTCTTCGTTGTCGTCACCGAACTCTTCATCGTTGTCTTCTTCGCCAAATTCATTATTATCTTCAAGGCCGTCATTATTTTCCATACCATCGTTATCCTCGAGGCCTTCATTGTCTTCAAGACCTTCATTATCTTCAAGACCTTCGTTATTGTCCATACCGTCGTTCTCATTCATTTCAGCATTGTTGTCCATGCCATTGTTGTTTTCAAGGCCCGGCTCGTTTTCACCGCCGTTATCGCCACATGCGGCAAGTACTCCTACTGCTAAAACTCCTGATAAAATAGAAAGTGATAATTTCTTCTTCATTATAAAATACCTCCTGAGTAGTAAATCTTTATACGAGTCTTTTTTAAAAATTTTAGTAGTACCCGCATAGCTGATCTTTCGTGCTTTTGATCAACTGAGGTCATCTTACCCCGTAAACAGCCTGACAGCAATACATTCTGCAGGTTTTATGAAGTCTTTCACATTATGCCGGAATTGTCATTAAATTGTGTAACTGAGTGTAAAAAAGTATGTCTGACGGTCAGAAACAAGCTTGCTGTAAAAAAAGTTTTTTTACCAGCTACCGGCAAACCTAATGTACCCTTAATAGAGGCACAAAAAAAAGACGCGTCAATGAACGCGCCTTTTTAATCGGAATCGTTATTAAATATCTCCGTCGTTGTTATCCATGCCGTCATTGTTCATACCGTCATTGTTCATTTCTTCGTTCATACCGCCGTTGTTATCATCCATCATTGGATCGTTGCCGTTCTCAGCGTCACCACATGCTGCAAGTACTCCTAGAGCTAATACACTTGACAATGCTGTTAAAGCTAATTTTTTCTTCATGACAATCTCTCCTTTATTTTGTGTTATTCGAATGAAAGACTCATCTCAGCTACTGCTAAATCTTAATAAGTAAATAATACCGGTTAATCACTTGCTTATGATTAACTGTAGCCATCTTACCGCGAATAATAGCACGCGACAATAGTATCAGCAAGTTTTATAAATTATCCCATAATTTACCGCAATCCCTTATAAAATTATGTAATTGTTCTCATATTTGGATTAACTGGATGGTCTTCATCACACAAAAAGACGCGCCAGTGGCACGCCTTTTTTTAATTGGGTATGCTTTAATTACATATCTCCGTCATTATTCATACCATCTTCATTCATGCCATTGTTTTCTTCCATCATTGGGTCATTCTCAACAGGTTCGTTGTTTTGCATGTCTCCGCATGCACCGAGAACTCCTAGTGCGAGAACACTTGACAGTGCTGTCAGAATAAGCTTTTTCTTCATGCTCTTTCCCTCCTTTTTTTAAAAATCGAGTAAAGACTCATGATAGCTATTTACTGTTTCGCACCAATTTATGAGTTATTGTTTTCGTCGCCAGTCTCTCCGTCTAACATGTCGTTATCATCTTCATCGTACATGTCCTCATCATCAAGTATATCGCCGTCATCGACACCGCCATCATTAACATCTACATTATCATTCAGCCCGCCGGTATCGTTATTTATGCGGTCATCATTATCCTGATCGCCGCACCCGGCAAGAACTCCAGCTGCCAGAACTCCTGACAGTAAAGAGAACGTTAATTTCTTATTCATAAATCTGCCGCCTCCTTTTATACTAAGTTTTATAAAAGTCCCTAAAACGAGCTTTAGCGGCAGACGGACATAAGTCAGCGTCTGCCGCCATGGATTAATTCCGGCTCTCTATTAAGAATTTTTCTTAGCTTTCACTCAAAGTGAGCGCAAGTTCCGGTAACTTCCGGGATCCCTTACATATCCCCGTTATCGTTACCCATACCATCGTCGTTCATACCGCCGTTATCTTCAACGCCGCCGTTGTCATTAAGGCCGTCATTATTTTCCATATCGCCGCAAGCGCCAAGTACGCCCAGAGCCATTACACTTGATAGTGCTGTTAACATTAACTTTTTCTTCATGATAAATCATCCTTCCATTTAGAATAGTTAATTTATGCTAACAAACCATTTGGTTTGGAGTTAATTAATTAAACGTTATTGTCGTCGTTATCTTCATCATCAAACATGTCTTCATCTTCATTATCATCTTCATCGTCGAACATATCATTGTCTTCGTTATTGTTCTCGTCATTGAACATATTGTCGTCGTCATTATTGTTCATGCCGTCATTGTCATTCATGCCGTCATCATTGTTCATACCATCATTATCGTTAAGACCGTCGTCATTGTTCATGCCATCGTCATTACCCATGCCATTGTCTTCATTCATTTCAGTGTTGTCATTCATGCCGCCGTTGTTGTTGTCCATCATGTTGTTGTCACCTTCATTATCTCCACATGCTGCTAGTACTCCTACTGCTAATACCCCGGATAATACGGATAGACTCATTTTTTTCTTCATTACTAATTCCTCCTGTAAAAAATATTAGAATATAAATGGTTAATTTATTTTTAGTTAATCGCGGAGGGAAAAAGATTTTTCCCTTTGCCGCGTGTTTGCCTGCTAGTCATTACCTGTCAGGCTAGTTGTTATTGTTTCCTTCATCCCTGACACCGTCATTGATGTCTGAGTTGTTCACATCTTCTGTGGGATCGTTATTGTCCATACCGCCGCACCCTGCAAGGATGCCTGCAGCCAGGACTCCTGATAAAAGGGAAAGAATGGTTTTATTTTTCTTCAAAACTCAATTCCTCCTTTGAACTCCTTCTAAACTACAAATTTTGAAATATTTGTGTCATTCGGAGGACGAATTATAAGTTTTCGTCATTATCATCATTATTGTCTACATCGACATCTGTATCTTCGTCAGTGTCTACTTCAACATCAGTATAGTTATCATCATTATTCATGTCTTCATCGTCGTTATTGCCAAGTCCGTCATTGTTATTGTCCATTCCGTCATTATTCTCATCGCCGAGACCGTCGTTGTTGTTTTCAACGCCGTCATCATTATTCATACCATCGTCGTTATTCATTCCATCATTATCATCCAGACCGCCGTTATCATTCTCTACACCATTGTCATCGTTCACGCCGCCGTCATTTTCTTCAACGCCGCCGTTATTGTTGTTCTCATTGATTTCAATATCGACGTTCTCGTCATCACCGCAAGCTGCCAGAATTCCTAATGATAAAACAGCAGATGCTGTCGTTAAAATTGCTTTCTTCATAAAGCTGATACCTCCTGATAAAGTATAATTATTTTTTGCTAAAAATTTATGAATGCATTTAGCAATGTGTATATCAGCCTTATTTCACGAAATCGTCAATCCAAAACCTAGTTCATTGTTTTTAGATAATCTCTCATATTCTTCACACATAGTCACAAATTCCAAAAAAACAGTCCATTAGTATATGGAATAAAGGCTGAAAATGTCTAAAAATAGTTAATTAAACGTTTGATTGAGGCTGGGACAAAATCCAAAAGCTGGGGGGTCAGACCCCCCAGCTTTTGGTAATAGTAACACTTTCACCTGATTTTATGTTTAGATAATGAGTGTTTCCTTTCTCCAGAGTTTGTATCAATCTATTAACGTCTTCATGTTCTCCGTGGGTAAAGATGGTTTTAGCAGGCTTAAGATAAGATAAAAGAGCCGCTGTTTCATCTTTGGTCGGGTGAACGTTAAATGGCAATTTGCAATAAGTGCCGTATTCTAGAGCTTTCTTTTTAACCGTCTCGTTTTCTGGTCCTGCTGTGACCAAATGAGTGTGTCCGTCGGCTGCCCACGCATCTTTCTCCTCAAGCCTTTCGGCAGTAAAAAACCCGATGGAGCCTGGAGGAACATCCGCAGGAGACTCAGTTTCAGCTATTGGGCTGTCCGCTTCCCCTATCTTTTTAAAAAGAGAAGCCGCGCTTCTTTCAGTGAGCCATTCTGGCCTGTCCCCCAGCTTTTTACTTGCCTGCTTCAGTTTATTCTCCATATAAATAAAGCTGCCTTCATTTAATTCAATCCGTTTACAAACCGCGGCAAGAAGTTCCTGGGATTTCCCGGCTAAAGGGACTTGAAAGCACACTCGTTTCTTCCTCTTTAAGGCTTCCTTTAACTCATTCATTATTTCTTCTATAAGATGCTCCTGCCTGCTGTTGTAATCTCCATAAGCTGCATCCATTACAGCTAGTTCAGGGGCTTCCGTAAGCTCAGGATACTGATAATTAAATAAAGTTGATTCCATTGAGTAATCGCCAGAAAAAAACAGCGTCTTGCCTGAGATTTTAAAGGCGTACCATACTGAACCCGAAGTATGGCCGCTCCTGCCGTATTTAAAGGACACCTCATTGTTCAGCTCAATCCACTCGTTTGTTTTTTGTTCATCAACCGCTTTAAAATTAACCTTCGACTCATCTGTTAACGTGTAAAGAAGGTTACTTCCTTTATCTTCAGCTTTATTTCTCCACTCTTTGAAATACTCTTTTGTTTCGTCAATGGAAGAGGCGGTTGCCAGCACGTCACCTGAAAATCCAAGGCTGACTAAGTAAGGAAGAGCGAGCGTATGGTCTTCATGAGAATGAGTAACGAAGACATGTGAGACGCGTTCAGCTGTTTTCCTGTCCAGACGTGGATAAATATCATTAAAGTTCCTGGCATTTTTCATAATTCCGCAATCCACCATTAACGTGTTTTTTCCGCATTCAATGAGAAAGCAGGAGCGTCCGTACTCTCCTGCCCCTCCTAAAAAAGAAAGTTTCACCATAGAATCATCCTAACTCTTATTACTGCCGGTACATTTGAGAACGGTTTTTAAAGTGTTCAACCATGATAAGAACCACTGTTGTCAGCCCAACGCTCACAAGCGCCATAGCCATCCCCAGAGCAGCGGTGCCCTGTTCAAACTGCGAATAGATAAAGGTGGCTGACGTGTGCATGTTTGGCGGCCGTAAAATAAGTGACCCAACGAGTTCACGCATGGAAATCGTAAAAGTCATGATCCAGCCTGCTAAAATGCCGGGAATAATTAAAGGTATAAGAATGGTCCGTAACATATAGACAGGCTTTGCCCCGCTCATTTTTGCGGCATTAAATAAAGAATCTCCAAGCTGCCCATAAATCGCTTTAATATTTTGCACAGTAAAAGGTAAATAAAGAACGACATAAGTGAGAACGAGCATCATCCAGGTATTATAAATCATCCCGGGATTCCACGGGGAATTCCAGAACAAAATCAGGCCGACCACAACCACTATGCCAGGAACAGTATTCGGCGCAAGGCTTAAGAAGTCCATCGATTTTTCAGCCGCACCCTTTTTCCGCATTATGACAATTGCCATCCATATTCCTATTGCGGCACTAATAGTGGCCGCAAACGCCGCGAGCCACACGCTGTTAAAGAGGGCTTCCAGACCGCTTCCCGTAAACAGGTCGATCATATGCTGGAAAGTTAAATTCCCCCAGCCGAGCCCGTCTCCCTGAACACGCATAAATGCAGTAGATACCACTGAGAAATACGGCACTCCTATGGCCAGGCCCAGCACACCAGCCAAGTAAAGCCAGGCAGCGATCCGGTATTTTCCAAGAGGGGTAAACGCTTTTGTCTGCCCTTTACCAGAGATTACCTTATCATGGCGCCGGCTGACAAGCCATTGCTGGATATACCAGATGGTCATACTCACACTGAGAAGCATCGTCGACAGAACAGCAGCCGTGCCGAAATCCAACGGCCATACGGAGGTGTACCGGTGTATTTCTGAGGTTAACACATAAAATCCAATCCGGTTCCCAAGAGTAACCGGCGTGCCAAATTCCCCAATTGTTTTTACAAAAACGAGCAGCGCGCCCATACTGTATCCTGAGAAAAAGAGGGGAATAATAATTCTTTTCAGACGGTATAAAAAACTTCCCCCGTGAATGACGCCTGCTTCTTCCATCCTCCCACCTATATTATCGAGCGTATTGCGCATAATGAGGTAAATAAATGGAAATAAATGCAGGCTCATTACTAAAACCATCCCGAAATAGGTGAAAAAATAAGGTGTAACCGCACTTAAAAAGGGAAACATTTGCTCAGCATACCCGTTCGGCTGCATGGAAAGAATCCAGCCCATCGCTCCTATATACGGCGGTGTCATAAAAGGGATAATAAGGACAATATCAATCCACCGGTGTTTACGAAGTTCTGTTCTTGCCATAAAAAAGGCGAGAGGGGCTGCAAGAAGCGAAGCCCCTATCACCACCCCAAAGCCAAGCAATAACGAATTAGTTAAAATGATACGGTACTGCTCTTCAAATATAATCGAAAAAGCAGAGAAACCTTCAAACGCTCCTTCAGGCGTCACACTTCTAATCAGCACTAAACTAAGAGGCATCAGTACAAGGATGACCAGTACGAGCAGCGCTGACGCTTTATTCAGCGTTTGGATGGCGTTTCTCATGTTGAACATCTCCAATCTCCGTCCGCTGTTCTAGCGGACATTGCTTAAAAATTCTTCAAGTATGTCATCGGTGTTTTCTTCTAAAAAGTCCCATTGAAAATCAAGCTGTTCGATCTCTTCGAACGTTGCCCTGTCTTCATGGGCATCTACATCTGTACGGGCTGGCAGCAAATAAGCATCTGCCACGATTTCCTGTCCTCTGTCAGATAAAATGAAATCGATGTACTGCTGAGCGGAATCAACGTTTTCAGCAGACTCCAGAATAAAGGCAGGACGGGGTGTAATCATTGTGCCGCTTTCTGGAAAAGCGATATCCACCGGTTCACCGTTCTCGATGTTGTTATAAACCATATAATCGACACCGGCCATTACTGCTTTGTTCGCTCCGCTTATAACGGTTTGAAGAGCAGGGTTATTAGCTCCTTCAAGGCTAAGCCCGTTTTCACTCAGCTCTTCTATCAGGTCCCAGCCGGCATCGCCTTCCTGGTTAATATAGGCAGCCACGAAATCACGCGCCGTCCCCGACTGAGTCGGATCCGGAACAGCAATCTGGTTTTCATATTCTTCTGTTACAAGGTCACTCCAGTCTGCCGGAGGCTCTTCAACCATATTTGTATTGTAGCTGATGCCTAGAGCCGACGCGCTGAACCCGTAGAAATGGTAGTCGTCATCATACCATCCGTCCTGGAGGCGGTCAGCGTATTCAGATTCATAGGCCATCGTCATCCCCTGATCTTTAAATTCCATAGCCGGGGGCAGGGAGGCAAGAACCACGACATCTGCAATCGGGTTGCCTTGTTCTGCTTCGAGACGGCCTAAAACGTCTCCGGTTGTTCCCTGATACATATCTACTTCAATTCCCGTTTCGTCTTCAAAAGCTTCAACAAGGTTCTCAGCCATTCCGCCTGGTCCGGAAGTGTAGATAGTCAATGTTCCAGTTTCGTCATGGCTTTCTGCAGCAGCTTCTCCATTAGCGTTTTCGTCAGCCGTCCCATTTCCAGCGTTTGATCCGTCATTTTCCTGTTCCATTTCAGTCTGCGCACATGCTGTAAGAGTGAGTACTCCTAAGCCTGCGATTAGTCCTTTAAGCTGTTTCATGTCGTTCGCCTCCTGTATGTGCATTAGTCATTACATGAATGTAGTTGCCGGTCACTTCAAAGAAAATATGGTCCCCAGGCGACAGTTTACTTTTCGAATAGGCAAACAGAGATTGGTCTGAACCGCCTATTCTGAATGTCACTTCATAACGTTCTCCCAGAAAACTTACTGTTTCAACTTCCGCCTCGATTCCTGTTTCCCGTGCCGTACGCGACAGATTAATATGTTCAGGTCTGATAACTGCTGTCACGCGGGAGTTATACGGCAATTCCCCCATAAAGTTTTTTGAAAAAGGGATAGCGGTGTTCTGATTCAGCTTTAAATAATGAACGTCTTCATAAAGGACATGTGTACCGTTAATCAGGGCGCCTTTCCCTACAAACTTTGCGACAGTCTCATTTTCCGGCCTCTGGTAAACCTCTTCAGGTGTGTTGACCTGCATCATTTCTCCCTGGTTCATGACAACAAGCCGGTCAGACATCGCCATCGCTTCATTTTGATCGTGAGTCACGTAAACAGCTGTCATATTGAGTTTTTTTACAAGAGACTGTAAAAGAATTCTCATCTCGTCTCGCAAAGTGGCATCCAGAGCACTTAACGGCTCGTCCATTAAAATGATGGACGGGTCATTTGCAATAGCTCTTGCGATCGCCACCCGCTGCTGCTGCCCACCTGAAAGCTGGTGCGGGTAACGCTCCGCGTGGTCTCCTAATTGAACATTTGATAACGCCTCTTTTACCTTTTCTTTTAGATGGGCTTTTTGCCCGGTAGCCCGCAGCCCGTACGCTACATTTTCAAATACGGTCATATGGGGCCATAAAGCGAAATCCTGAAAAACCATCCCGATGTGCCTTTTTTGCGGTGAAACATTTAATCTTCTTTTCTTTGAATAAACGGTTTTATCTCCAAATTGAATCTCTCCGTCATCAGCATTTTCCAGTCCCGCAATAATCCGGAGGAGCGTCGTTTTTCCGCATCCTGACGGTCCAAGAAGGCTTACAAATTCCCCGCTTTTTATCGTTAAATTCAGTGGCTTTAATGCTTGCAGTTTACCGAAGCTTTTTTCGATGTCCTGTAAAGTAATATCCATTTGCCACTCTCCTTTCATCCATTCTTTCAATGTCAACTCACACTTTACAGGCCGAATGTAAAGCTATTGTTAAGCTCATTTTAATCCTTAATCAATAATTTCAATGTATAATCTATGAGAGCATAGATAATTTCTATAAGTAAGTCACTAAAAAAGGTGGGGAATTTAATGAACCTGCAGCAGCTTGATATCTTTCACAGGTTTTCTAAGTCGAGAAGTGTCACCAGGGTCGCAAAAGAACTTGGTTTAAAGCAGCCTACCATTACGTTCCATTTAAAAAAACTTGAGTCTGACCTTGGAGTTAAGTTGTATGAACGGGTACGGGACAGCATTCAGCTTACCGCAGCGGGGGTAACACTTAATAATTATGCCGGAGAGATTATTAGTCTTTTTAATGAAACAGAACGGGTCATGCGGGATTACCAGTCCTCCGCAAGGGGTGAACTCTTTTTAGGGGCCAGCCATATCCCGGCAAACTACCTCCTTCCGCCTGTTTTCAGTGTATTTACAAATGAAAAACCGAACATTCAATTAAACGTTCAAGTCGCATCGACTCCCACGATCATTGACCTTATTAAGGAAAAGCAGCTCGACATTGGCATCGTCTCAGAACAGATGCTTGAAGATCAGGCTTTAGAAATACGAAGGCTTGTAGCAGATGATTTAGCCCTGGTTATACCTTTCAGCCACCCCCTTGGCAAAAAAGACGAGATAGGGCTCGATGATCTTGTTTCTGAACCTTTTATCCTCCACCGGAGCGGTTCAACGAGAGAAGTCATTAACAGGTGGCTTAAAGAAAAAGATCTTCAGCTATCAATTAAAATGGAACTGACTAATATTGAGGCAATCAGACGGATGGTAATGTTGAACTCAGGATTATCCATCTTATCTAAAAGAGCAGTAGAAGAAGAGGCCACAGCCGGGAGAGTAAAGACCGCAGAAGTTCCGGAACTTGAAAAAAATCGCTATATAACTCTCATATACAGAAAAGACCGCCCGATCACTCCAGTGCTCCAGCGGTTCATAACTGAGTTATATAAGAATTTGTAATAATTGGATCTTTCTGGGGGGTCTGACCCCCCAGGGTTTTCCATTAAAAAACCCGCCGGGAGGGAAATACCCGGCGGGATCTTTGTTCTGTTATTCTTTTTTATCGCCTAAAGCAAACATAAGCTCCGCTTCGGCTACACTCTTGCCGTCTACCGTCGCTATGGCTTTGCCTTTTCCGATCGTTCCCCTCAGCCTTGTCATTTCAACTTCAAGACGCAGCTGGTCGCCCGGACGGACTTGCCCTTTAAATCGGCAGCCGTCAATACCTGCGAAAAAAGCGAGCCGGCCGCGGTTTTCTTCTTTCTTCAGCATGGCTACTGCCCCTACCTGGGCAAGCGCTTCAATAATAAGGACTCCCGGCATGACCGCATAATCAGGGAAATGGCCGTTAAAAAACTCTTCATTAGCTGAGACGTTTTTAATGCCTACAGCCTTTTTGCCTTCGTCTACTTCGAGAATCTTGTCCACAAGCAGAAATGGATAGCGGTGAGGGATAATATCTTTAATTTCTTCAATGTTCAGCATGTGTTTGTGACCTCCTCATAATAACAGGGGATAAATCTGTTCCCCTTTAGTTTACGTCTTTCTCCCTTTATGTACAAGTGGCGTTCTGCACGGTCTTTATTTACGTAAGGTTTACCTAAATGCGGAACTAACCATGTATTAAATATGCTTAGATTTGAAGTGTCATGCGCCCGCCCCAATACTAACCATTCACCCGCTCCAAAGCTCCGCCATTATGCGCCGCCCTCCCTAAACTGCTTTAAAAAACACAAAAAGGAGCTGCCCTTAAAAGTTATCCTTTCGGGGGCAGCTCCTTCTCTTTAACGTCCGCTCTCTGTTCCTTCGAAAATAATATCATAAATATGGAACCATGTTTGCGGATTAAACACTTCCATAGGGTTGCCGCCATCCCCTAAAATCCAAAAGCCGATCATCGCACCTAACACCAGACTGACACCAAGTGCAAGCACTAATAACACAAGCCTGAGCCATATCGGAAATAACCGGACCCGGCCTCTTTTATAAGTCCCTTCTTCCCGTTCTTTCCGTTTCTTTTCGGCTCTGCTGGCTTCGGCTTCTTGTTCTTCTTCCGGCTCTTCAGAAGTATCACCGGCCGTCGCCGTACTTGCTGCAGCACCTTCTTCAACGCCTCTTAACGGATCCGTCCCTTCCGCTGTTTCTTCCCCGCCTTCAGCTTCACTTGATACAGAAGGATAGCCGTCAGCCTTTCCTTCCTGAGAGTCACTTGTGCCAGAAGAAGATACACCGTCATTTCCTTCGGCAGCATCACCTGTTGAAGAAGATACATCCTCATTTTCTTCGCCAGGTTCGCTCGCTTCAGATGAAGAAACTCCGGAATTCCCTGCCGAAGCTGCCTTGGGTTCCCTGCTCTCACTGTAACTGTTCTGAGTGCCGGCTAACGGGTCTTGCGTCTCTTCAGACTCAGAGGGAGGGACTTCTCCCTCTTCTCCGGCTGACCCGTCACGGGAAGCTTCACCGGATATTCCGCTGTCTGCACCAGCCGTACCCGAGGCCTCATCTGAGTCAGAACCCTCCTCTGAACGAACGTCCTGGGATGGATTATCCTCATTGTCAGACGTTTCTCCCGATTTTTCTCTGGAAATAAAGGGTTTCATGTACTCATGTGACGTTTCTGTATTCTGTTGTGAGTTTGGACTGCTGCCGGTGCCGGTTGACTCGTCTTTAGTATGAGACTCACGTTCTTTGCCGGGACCGGATTGTCTGGTTTGATCTTTGTCTTCACTCATGTCTGGCTCCTCGTCGATTCCTTGTTAATCAATAATAACACGATTGGTGACAGTGTGTCATATGAGAAATAGGACTGCTCTTTCATTTCGCCTAACGGAGATTCGTGACAATCCCCATCATCTGGTCAGTAATGCCAATAGCGCGGGAGTTGAACTGGTAAAATCGCTGGGCGTCAAGCATATCTGCCATTTCTTTCCCAGTGTCCACGTTAGACATTTCCAGTGAGAACTGGCTGATGATTTCTGTTCCGGCTGCTTCTTCAACAACATCGCCAATATCTGCGTCCAATGCTTCCAGGTCGGGAAAAATAAAGCTGTTGGTGCCAATACTGGTTAAAAGCTGCGGTTTAGTAATGTTTACTATTTGAAGCTCCGCCACATCTTCAATCGTGCCGTCTTCAAGGGTGATCTGAATCGTTCCCGCTTCATTAATTCTCAAATCTTCATAAGTGGAAGGCACGCTTATCGGTTCGCCTGTCGACGATAGGACAAACTCCCCTTCCGAATTGACAAGATGGTTCTCCCCTTGAGCCGCCGGATTAGGGCTTAAGTAAAAGGCGCCATCCCGTGTGAAGCGGCGGTCGCCGTCTTCAGTTTCTGCTATTTCAAAGAAATAACCCGGTTCAGTGAGAGCCACATCGAGGGGACGTCCGGTCTCCTGCATCGTCCCTTGCTGAAAACGCATGGCCGTCTGCGCTATTGCAGCCCCGGCACCTCGACGGATGCCATACGGGGTCTGTCTGCCCGCTTCCTGGGAAATCACCGGCTGATTGTTCACCTGCTGGACGAGAAGATCTGCGAAGTTTGTATCACGGCGTTTATAGCCGGTCGTATTGGCGTTGGCCAGATTATGCCCGATGCTGTCAAGCTTCGTCTGCACCTGTCCCATCGTTACTGCCGAATTAATCATTGACTGATTCATTATCTATTCACCTGCTTTCAAAGGGTCGCGTCTTAAGGCTGTCAGCCAGCTGTATTAGCGTAGTCTTCCAATATCGTTGACTGCCCGCTCCATACTCTGGTCGTAAGCCTGAAGCACTTTCTGGTTCGCTTCAAACGACCTGAGGGCCGACATCATCTCAGTCATCGTCTGTGATGCGTCAACAGTGGACTTCTCCACGAACCCTTGCTGAAGCTGGTATGACACGTCATCGTTATCTATTGCGCTCGGCGTGTCGTTTTCGCCGTCATAACGCAGCAGACCGTTCCCTTCTTTTACAAGCTGCTCAGGGTCGCTGATCACAGCTACGTTAATTTGGCCGAGAAGTTCATCTTCTGCGGAAAAAATTTCGCCGTCACTGTTCACACGAATCGTTTCATTCTGCACATTGACAGGTTCGCCATCAGCAGCCAGTATGTAGTATCCCTGTGAACTGGTGAGGAAGCCTTCCGAGTCGATTGTTAAACTTCCGTTCCGTGTATAACGCAGATCTCCGTCACTGTTTAATGTTTCGAACAAAAGGACAGCGTTCTGGCCGGTTTCTTCGTCCTGCGGCACGCGCCCCTGAAGAATAGCAATATCTGTATTATTTCCTGTCTCCTGCATATCGCCCTGATTAAACTTGGGTGTTTGCTCCTGCATATATACGCCTGTTGCCAGCTCTCCCACTCTGTTTGTCCCGTGCGACCTTGCATGGTCCGTTCCCATTGCGCTGATAAGCATATTCGGGAACGTGCGAAGGGAGGCCTGGTCAGCTTTAAAGCCAGGCGTATTCACGTTTGATAAGTTATTAGTCAGCATTTCCTGCCGTCTCTGCTGCGCAATCATCCCTGCGCCCGCTGCGTGCAATCCTCGTAGCATGTCTTTCACCTCTTTGATTATGAAGCTGCTCTCAGGCAGTTTTCTATTACTTATATCGGCCCGGCTTCAAAATCCTTTAAGGTTAAAGACGAACTCGCTGGTTTATTAGACTTTTATTTTATTTCTGTTTATCCGGTCTAAATTCTCCAGAAGCATACCTGTCCCGTTAGCTACACAATCCATCGGTTCTTCAGCTATGAATACAGGGACTTTCAGCTCTTCTGCAAGCAGCTGGTCAATGCCGTGCAAGTAAGCTCCGCCTCCGGTAATGATAATCCCGCGGTCAATAATATCCGCCGATAATTCAGGTGGAGTCTTTTCAAGGACGTTTTTAGCAGAGACGACAATGTGGGTAATTGATTCTTCCATCGCTGAGCGGACTTCTTCAGAAGTGACAGTGATGGTTCTTGGGAGCCCGCTTACCATATCACGTCCGCGGATCTCAATTTGCTCGTCTCTCGACCCTTTAAAAACCGTGCCAACTTCTTTTTTAATATCTTCTGCCGTCCGCTCCCCGATAAGAAGTTTGTACTTCTTTTTAATATAATGAAGAATGTCGCTGTCAAACCGGTCTCCGGCCACTTTAATTGATTCTGCAGTCACAACTGATCCCATCGAAAGGACAGCAACATCGGTTGTTCCTCCGCCGATATCCACGACCATATTCCCGCTTGGCTGGTAAATATCCATTCCTGCCCCTACAGCTGCCACCTTAGGCTCTTCTTCAAGGTAAATATTTTTTCCGCCGCTTTTTTCCGCTGCTTCACGAATCGCTTTCTGCTCAACTGACGTAATATTCGTTGGGCAGCAAATGAGGATTCTAGGTTTTGAAAACCATCCTTTTACACGAATTTTCTCCAAAAAGTGTTTAAGCATGGATTCAGTTGTATCAAAGTCTGCTATAACGCCATCTTTTAACGGTCTGATGACAACAATGTTACCCGGCGTTCTGCCTACCATCTGGAAAGCTTCTTCGCCTACAGCAAGGACTTTTTTAGTAGACGACTCAATCGCCACTACTGAAGGCTCGTTCAAAACGATGCCTCTTCCTTTGACATGTATCAAAATATTAGCTGTCCCTAAATCAATTCCAATATCCCTTCCAAACATTCGTTGTTTCCTCCCAGTAGTAATTTAGTTTGGCTGACTTTCCCGGCAAAACGCTGATTTCTTTCTCCCGTTACTATATATGTACGCCTCAAAAAGACCTGCTTTTTAAGAACTTCATTTATAGTTTTTACATCCAATATAATATTTTATCACAAATTGTCGTTTTAAAGGAGGAGAATTTGCCATTTCTTTGAGTCATAGGTGGTGTATGCCATAGTCTTTTCCATAAATTGCCGAACTTATTAGCAGTCGGCACCTTTGTTTCGGCCAGCCCGCTGCTGATAGCGGATGCATCGGTCTCTTCACTTACCGGCAGCTAAAACACAGTTTTTAAAGGTGAGGATCGTATCAGGCATTAAGAGGCTACCGTAAGCCTTTATAGAAGATTCTTTCTTAAGGAATGAAAGCAGCTGACGAAAAAACTTTCGTTAATAGGGCTGTCTTCTGGTAAGTGCAGAGCGAATAACGGGACTGAGCCGGCTTGCTAAGCTTTTTTCAGAAAGGAAGGAACCAGACTGGTAAACGCAGTTTCCGGCTAATTTTTTTCAAAAAGATGAAGACTGGGGCCAAAAAAAGGCACCAGCCTGTTAGATTCATTGGCTTTATGAATTTTCCACTGTGATTGTTAATCCATAGTTAGCCGCATCTGAATGTTTATGAAAGCTCTGTTTGTGCCACTGAATAGGTTATGAGATCTCTGTTTACTAACTCCTCCCGTTTGTCAGTTGATGCTGGTTTCCCCCTGAAGAAAAATTTTCAATACACGATACATCAAAATTTGTCCCTTTTGTACGCCTGCTTATACTTTGGTTTCGGCCATCTGGCTCTTTTCAGTAGATTGTTTGTACTTTACTTTTGTCGCTTCACCACCCCTCAGATGGCGGATCGATTTGTGGTAATCGAGAATGGTCTTTACTTCGTTTGCAAGTTCGGGATTTATTTCCGGCAGCCGTTCCGTTAAATCTTTATGAACGGTGCTCTTTGAGACCCCAAACTCTTTCGCTATGGTCCGGACTGTTTTTCTTGTCTCTACGATGTACCTCCCTATCTTGATAGTCCTCTCTTTGATGTAATCGTGCACATCTCTCGCCTCCCTTATCATTCTGGAGTTCAAAAAGACTAAGAAAAAGACAGCCTGAGTTAACAGAGGTGCCGGCAACATTCAGTCCCCAGTACCAGCCCCTGTTCTAAACACAGTGTGCATTCTGTATCGACTAATGACTTTTACCTATTTTACACACTACCGCTCGTCTGCCACCCTCATCCTCTTTGAACGACCTTCTCTTGTTGCATTAAGGTTTGTTAAATTTTATTAGAGGAATGGCGAAGATATGCCTAAAATGCACAAAAGGAAAAAGCTGGGGGGTCTGTCCCCCCAGCTTTTTCCTTATTAATTTACTTATTTTTAAGACATTCCGCGTTCTTGCTCGATTTCTTCTTCCGGTTCTGGAACTTCTTCAGGGGCTTGCTGCTCATCCTGCTCTTCATCTGTGAAATCCGGTAAAGCGGTTAGTGTCTGATCCACGTAATCAAGTGGATTGACTGGTACATTGTCTTTTCTAATTTCAAAGTGGGCATGTACACCTGCATCTGTGTTATATAGGTTTCTGCCGGCTTGGCCAATGACATCGCCTTGTTTTACCGTTTGCCCAGGTTCAACAGTGACACCGTCAAGGCTTTGGTAAATAGTAAGGATATCTTCTTCATGCTCGATATGGACTACCTGTCCGAATAAAGCATCTTCTTCAGCTTTCACCACAGTACCGCTCATTGCAGCGCTGACATCAAATGGCTGATTATCGTCTCTGGCCAGGTCAATTCCCCGGTTTTGGTAGAAATAATTGTTGTAACGAATGAACGCTTGCTCCTGATCTTCTACAGATGCTTCAAAGTCATGAAAGATACCTACAACTGCAACTTCATTTTCGTCCACAACAGGCAATTCAAATACCTCATCATGGGAGACAGCTGGAACCGCCTCTTCTTCATCTGCTTCTGTGGATTCTGATACATCACTTAATCCTTCAGTTGACTCATCAGCGGACTCTTCTATATCAAACTCAGAGTCTCGTTGTTCATCTGTGAGATCATCAGTTGATGTCATCCACAAAAATGACGACAATACTACAGCGGACAATGTAAGATACACTGCTGGCAATGCCCAGCGCTTTTTCATCAGGCGTTTCATTTTCGCCTGCACTTGCTCCCATTTGGAAGCTTTGTTTTCTTCATGATTATTCATGTAATCACCACCTCAGCAACCATTCTGATCAGATTGCCGAGAATATATACATAATTTTGAAAATTTTATTTTTTATGGGGGGACAGACCCATAACGATTGCACGTAAGTAAAATAAATACACCAATGTTAATATATGTAAACAATATTTTGGGTTAATTTTAAAAAAAGGCGGACGAGGCATATAACGACCTTGTTCCCTTTT
>NZ_JAIWPE010000035.1 GCF_021028955.1 Salipaludibacillus sp. CUR1 | reverse complement strand
TATTTATTTAATTTTTATTACTTTTTTTAAAAAGGAATATAATCTTTTTATAATTTTAAGTATTATTTTTATTATCTGGCGTTCTTTTTCAAGCTATTATTTTTCCGAGGGAGTTTTAGATTTAGTAAACAGCTTTAGGATTCTTACATTAATATTGTTGATTAATATTACAATAAAAAAATACCCAAAATCAACTTTAAAAGCGTTAAGTGCTTTATTTGGCTTCTATATTATACTAAATTTTATTTCTTACTTAATATTTTCGGGAGGTTTATATTGGACAGGTAGTCAAAATGCTTGGATATTAGGAATAGAAAATCAATTCGGCTATTTTTTAATACCGGGTATATTATTGAGTATATTATTTTCTTGGTATAAACACAAAAAAATTTCAGGCCTTTCTTTATTTGTAGTTATGTTAGCAGTTTCCACCCTATTAATGGCATGGTCCGCAACTGCAATTGTGGCTGTATTTTTTTTGCTGACATCAATATTTATAAATGTACGTCAAAGAATTAAACCAGTGTATAGTTTTATAACATTGAGTATACTTTATTTAGCTATTTGGTTCGTAATAGTCCGTTTTAATTCATTTAATTCCCTTGAGATAATCATAACTGATATTTTAGGCAAAGATCTAACTTTTTCTGGAAGAACACGAATTTGGGATTCTGTATTTGATACTATTCCAAATTCTTTATGGTATGGATTCGGTATTAACTCAGAAGTATTAGGAGGTATTGTTACTTATTTTGCTGCCCACAACATGATCTTGCAAATTTTCTTAGATACAGGTTTGATTGGACTCACACTTTTCTTTATTTGTATCGTTGTGGGCGGGGTTAAGTTACAAAAGACAAAGAATAATCGAGTTAGTGTAATACTTCTAATTGGTATTTTCGGCATATTAATAGGAGGAATTACAGAATCTTACAGAATGAATTACTTATTTTTATTACTAACATTGTCTTATAATGTAAAATATTTGAAAAAATAGGTTTACTAACATTTTTCAGAAGTTTTTAGCAGGAAAAATAATGAAAAACGAAAATTATTATGTAAGGAACGTATAAATGAAGAAAAAGATATTAAAATTTCTTAAAAGACCATTCGTAAAGAATGTAATTATATTATCTTCGGGTACGGCTGCTGCGCAGTTAATTGCACTTTTATTAACTCCCATTATTACACGCCTATATGGTCCGTATGCCTATGGTTTGATGGGAACTTTTGCGGCTGTTATTTCAATAATTGGACCAATTGCCTCTTTAACTTTCCCGATAGCTATAGTACTCCCAAAGAGGGAAAAGGAAGCAATAGGGATTATGAAATTATCCCTGTTAACAACAATTTTTATTTCTCTAATTAGTATATTAGTTTTGATAATATTAAATAATCATATTATAAAATATTTTGATTTGGAAGGTATAGCTTCTTTTTTGTATTTAATTCCAATTGCTATGTTTTTATCTGGCATATTACAGATTACGGAGCAATGGTTAATACGAACTAAACAATTTAATATTTCAGCAAAAATAACCTTTTTACAGGCAGTTATAGTTAATGGTGGAAAAGCTGGAGTAGGTTTTTTATATCCCGTTGCTTCTGTACTTATTATTTTTACAGCCTTAAGACAAGGATTAAAGGCATTATTGCTAATACTTTTCACGAGAGATATTAAAGATTTATTAATTTTATTATTTAGAGAAAAAGTTTCTTATAGAAAATTAATTTGGAAATATAGAGATTTTCCACTATATAGAGCACCTGAGATTTGTATAAATGCTATTTCTACTAATTTGCCAACAGTATTGTTAACTATTTTTTTCGGACCTGCCTCAGCAGGATTTTATTCAATTGGAAAAACAGTTCTAAATATACCATCACAACTTATAGGGAAATCAGTTGGAGATGTATTTTATCCTCGTATAACCGAAGCTGCTAATAGTAATGAAAATCTAACACCTCTAATTTTAAAAGCAACATTAATTTTAGGAGCTATAGGTTTCATACCTTTTGGGATAGTAGTTTTATTTGGACCTGTACTTTTTAGTTTTGTTTTCGGTGAAGAATGGTTAATTGCTGGAGAATATGCAAGATGGATAGCGTTATGGTCTTATTTTAGTTTTATGAATAGACCAAGTGTAAGGGCATTACCAGTTTTATCAGCACAAGCATTTCATTTGATATATACTATTTTTATGTTAATTACTAGAGTAATTGTTATAGCAATTGGTTTTTTTGTGTTCAGTAGTGACATAGTAGCAGTAACTTTATTTGGGACTGCAAGTGCATTCTTAAATATAGGGTTAATTTTAATGACCCTTTATATTAGTGTAAGATTTGACAGATTGCACAAAAGAATTTAAGTAAAAAAGATACCAGATTAGATAAAAAGGTTTGAGAAGGTGAAATAATTGATAAAAAGATTACTTTTAAAAAAAATGCCTGGAATTTCCAAAAAAATTTCTAATATTAAGAGTCTTTACTATCATAAGTATTACAGTATTTTAGATGAAAATAAGTATCCGGTAGTTCTCTCAAAAATATATAAGAAAAAAATGAATGAAAAACTAGATTGGAACAATCTTAGAACTTATAATGAAAAGATGCAATGGGCGAAACTATATGATAATAACCCTCTTAAAACAACTCTAACTGATAAATATTTAGTGAGAGATTGGGTGAAGGAACAGGTAGGAGAGGAATATTTAATACCATTATTGGGTGTATGGAATACATTTGATGAGATAGATTTTAATGAATTACCTAATGAGTTTGTTTTAAAAACTAATCATGGAACAGGCACAAATTTAATAGTAATAGATAAGAGTAAGTTAAATAAACTTAGTGCAAAGAAGAAGTTTGATAAGTGGTTACAAATAAACTATGCTTTTATGTCTGGTTTTGAAATGCAATATAAAGAAATTAAACCTAAGATTATTGCAGAAAAATACCTCACTGATAATGAAGGAGAACTTAAAGATTATAAATTTCTATGTTTTAATGGCAATGTGTATTATTGTTGGGTGAACATTGAAAAAGATGGTGAGTTAAGAAGAAATATATACGATTTAGATTGGGAATTACAGCCTTGGACGCAACATACAATTCCAAATAGTGATAATCCAGTATTAAAACCTAAAAATTTTGATTTAATGATTAGCATTGTAAGCAAATTATGTAAAGGATTTTCACACGTTCGTGTAGATTTGTATAACGTTAATGGTAAAGTTTATTTTGGTGAAATGACTTTTACTAATGGATCTGGTTTTAAAAAAATACATCCTTTTAAATACAATGTCATGTTAGGTGATTTATGGGAGTTACCTGTTAACGTCACTTCTAAATAAAAGTCCACATAGGTTATGTGAATTTTCCACGCGATAACCTTCTTAAGAAACGCCATGTTAGAGGTTACGCATCACCTAAGTAAACGATAAGAGTAATAGCCAAGGGCTGAGCCAGCGTGTTTAAAAGTATATTATCAATTGTTTGAACATAATTAATTTAGTGTTATGTGCCCCCTTGGAATTATCAGAGTGAGATAGGCGGCCTTTATTAACTTTTATCCTACTCCAAATATTCAGATGAACTGTAGGAAGACCTAGAATTTAAACCTTTTATCACAATAGAGGAAGACTTAAAAAAGCTTATAAACTGCTACAAAGAGGAATATGTATACAAAGTTTGATTGTCTCTATTTATTAGGGGCAATTTTTTATTGTAAAAAGGGGGAAAAAATGAAAGTAAAAAAAGCGATAATTCCTGCGGCCGGGCTGGGGACACGTTTTTTACCCGCAACAAAAGCTCAGCCAAAAGAGATGCTGCCAATCGTTGATAAGCCGACGATTCAGTACATCGTTGAAGAAGCGATTAAATCGGGCATTGAAGATATCATTATTGTCAGCGGAAGAGGAAAGCGTGCCATTGTGGATCACTTTGATAAGTCGTATGAGCTGGAAGAGACACTGCTGAAGAAACAGAAGATGAAACTTTTGGATGAAATCCAGGGGATCTCTAATATGGCAAACATTCACTACATCCGCCAGAAGGAACCAAAGGGATTAGGCCATGCGATCAGCTGCGCCAAGCATTTTATCGGCGATGAGCCGTTTGCTGTTCTGCTCGGGGATGACATTGTCCAGTCAGAGGACAAGCCGTGTCTGAAGCAGCTCGTTGATGTGTTTGAAAGATATAATTCCTCTGTCGTCGGTGTGCAGCCAGTAGCGGACGAAGATGTGTCTAAATACGGGATTGTGGCGCCGAAGACATCTGAAATTGAACCGGGCGTCATTCATGTCGCTGACCTGGTTGAAAAACCGAAGCAGGAAGACGCTCCGTCTAACCATGCGATTATGGGCAGATACGTGCTGCGTCCTGAAATCTTCTCTATTCTTGATGAGCTGCCTCCGGGAGCAGGGAATGAGATTCAGCTGACAGACGCGATTAAAAAGCTGAACGACGAGCAGGTTGTGTTAGCTTATGAATTCACTGGTGAGCGCTATGATGTCGGTGACAAGCTTGGCTTTGTAAAAGCGACCGTCGATTTTGCGTTGCAGCGTGAGGATTTGAAAGATGACATGCTTGATTACTTGGAATCCATTTCTCAGAAACATTTCGTAAAAGAAGTATAGGAGGCTTATGATGAAAAAGATTGCAGTTGTAGGGACAGGATATGTAGGGCTTGTGACTGGTGTGGCACTGTCTGACATTGGCCATAATGTGACGTGTATTGATATAGATCAAGAAAAAGTAAAGAAAATGAGAGACGGCGAGTCGCCTATTTATGAGCCGGGGCTCGATGAGGTGATGACTCGTAATATCAACGCCGGACGTCTTCATTTTACAACGAGCCATGAAGAAGGCTTTGTTGGAAAAGATGTGGCTTATATTGCGGTTGGAACACCTGAGAGAGAAGACGGGACAGCGGACCTCCGTTTTATTGAAGCTGTAGCAAAAGATATCGCACAGAATATTACGGAAGACATCACCGTCGTCACAAAAAGTACTGTGCCTGTCGGAACTAACGACTACATTATCGGATTAATCCGCGGTAACCTGGCTAAAGACGTTACGGTAAATATTGTTTCTAACCCTGAATTTTTGCGTGAAGGATCAGCGGTGTATGACGCGTTTAACGGAGATCGAATCGTAGTAGGGGCCGATTCAGCTGAAGCAGGGGATTTAATTGAAGAAGTTAATAAACCGTTTGGCATTCCGGTATACCGCACGGACGTGAGAAGCGCAGAAATGATTAAGTATGCGTCCAACGCCTTTTTAGCGACAAAGATCGGTTTCATTAATGAGATTTCTAACTTGTGCTCCCGCCTGGATGCAAACGTGGAAGACGTGGCGTTTGGCATGGGGCTTGACGGGAGAATCGGCAACCAGTTCCTGAAAGCAGGAATCGGTTACGGCGGTTCGTGTTTCCCTAAAGATACGAGCGCGTTAGTGAAGATCGCTGAGTCAGTGGACTACGACTTCGAACTCGTTAAATCAGTCGTATCCAGCAACAAACGCCAGCAGCTAGTGATGGTAGACAAAGCGAAAGACGTGATGGGTGACTTGAAAGGGAAGACGGTCGCTTTATTAGGGCTTGCCTTCAAACCTAATACAGACGATATGCGCGAGTCACCAGCCATTGCCATTAGCCGCGAACTGTTATTGGCAGGCGCCGACGTAAAAGCGTATGATCCAATTGCAGCTGTGAACGCTGCTCACTTCATGCCTGATGGTGTCGAGTATGTCGGCAGCAAGGAAGAAGCTTTAAGCCAGGCAGACGCGGTCATTATAGTGACCGACTGGGCCGAGTTTAAAGAGATGGAATTAAGCGTGTTTGAAACAGAAATGGCAGCACCAGTCGTATTTGACGGACGTAACTGCTACGGACTTGAGGAAGTAAGCGGAACTAACATTGGGTATTACTCAATTGGCCGCCGCCCGGTGGTTCCGGAGAAAGTGAGAGTGGCGGAGTAAGCTGGTGTGGTGGATGAGAGGCAGGGTGAAGAGACCTTGCTTCTCGTTTTTTTTAGAATTTATTATCTGAATTTTCAATAAATTTAATAGTTTTGTGGTCAGTCTTCATAACTATAGTACTTCAATACGCAATAGTAATTATACATATATAATTAAAGGGAACTGCAAAAAGAGAGATCAGGAATAAAAAAGCATACCGCTCCCATTAATTAAATGGAATTAGGTATGCTGTGTCAAGCTTATTAAGCTATATCAGTAATTGTTACATTTACTTCATTCGAAAATTCCTGAATGGTGTTTTTATCTAAAAAAGTAACATCCAGTTTAGTTGGATTTCCGCTATTTGGAGAAATAATAAGTCTGCTTACAAAACTATTAGCTAATGGAAGAGCACCTAATACAAGGAAGAACAAACCGCCAAGGAAAGAATCACTAATTTGAGATAACCCGGATAATACAAGTATAAGACCAATAATAAAACGGCTTAAATAGAACTTGGAAGAAATACTAACGCTTGAAATATTTTTCAAAGGATAGGAAATTTCGTTTTTACCTAATGGGATAAGACCTAGTAAAGTATTGCGGCTGTACCCTAGTACTCTTTTGTTAGTCACTGTCATTTCACTTTTAAGCCAAGAGAGCACAAGATTAGGCCTAAATGTTGATTCTTTCACAATCTGTTCTTCTTTTCCTAAAACATACTTCATTAAAACACTCCATTTCCTAATACTTATTTAGTCTTTATATCTAATACTATATACTTATTAAATACCATTTACAATATAAAAATAGAAAAAGATTCTATTTTTTATAATTAGTGATTCTATAGATAGAGATCTTAAGTCTTGTGTGGGTCCTAGTTGACAAACCGTAAAGCATTTCTAGTGAACTAAATAAAAGTAATAAAATACGTCCTATGAATAATGTAGAACATGAGTACATAAATTTGCACTCTTAAGTAAGAAAAAGGAGGCAACACATGAATAAACGTGACTATTTGGTTAGAACCTTTTCCCGGACAAAACGGAAGGATTATGAGAATTACATTCTAACGGCCATCTGGCATAAGCTTAATAACCTGGACATTCTGCCAGTCAGCCAGCAGTATATAAACCGGGCAAACGGATCCTATGCGTTAATGGACCTGTACTTCCCCCAGCTTCATATTGAAGTAGAAGTGGATGAAGCCCATCATAAACAGCAGGCAGCAGCGGATGAACTTAGAATGGATGACATTATTGCTTCCGTTAACGAAGAAGCGATTGATGATTTTCTCTGTTTAAAAGTTGATGCGACGCGATCAATTGAAGCGATTGAACAACAGATTGCTGACGTGGTGGCGGTTATTCAGGAGCGTGCAGCAAACAAAGATTTAAACTGGTTAACGTATGAAGAAGAGTTGGCTCAATTAAAAGAAAAAGAGGTGTTGAGTATTTATGACACTGTTTCATTTAAAGACATTAAAGACATTGCCAACACCGTGTTTGGGAAACAAGCGAAACGTTATCAGAAAAGCTATTTCAGAGTGTATGAGAATACGTGGCTTTGGTGCCCGAAATTGTCTATTGATGTTAATGGGGTTAAAAAATCTGTGGCTAAAGGATGGATTAACACATTGGCCTCAGACTGGTCCTATATAGATGAATCCCACGAATCGGCTGAAATTGTTGAAGCCCGGAAAACACTGTTTCAAAAAGAAGTCGAGCAGGATCAGTAGCGGGCAGTACTTGCAAAATATAAAGACAACCTTGGCATGAACCGGTACCGTTTCATCGGACTATTCAAGTGTGCAGGTTTAGCTCCTAATGACCCTGCGAGTATACGGTATTATCAAGTGAAAGACCATATTCCGATCGTACGATGACATCAGGTATCTGCGCTAGCACCAGGCGGGAAAGGTTAAGTAAAAGCGGAGTTCCTTGTGAGAGGGGGACTCCGCTTTAGTATTGGCAGGAAAGATAACCTGGGAAGCGTGTCAGGAGCGCAAAAAGGGAGTATTTTTAATATATATGATTAAAAATACCTAATTGAATAACATTTTTTATGTCTAAAAGACTCTTATTATAGATTTATTTGGAAAAACATTTCATTTTTACTAGTTTATTTGTCTCATATTTACTATAATGAAAAAGTAAGTACATACTAAATTATGTAAGGAGAGGGATTTATTGAAGAGGATTGATTTGTGGTGGGCGCTGGTTGTGGTGTTAGTTATGAGTTTGCTAATGCCTGCTGGTGTGATGGCAGAAGAAGCGGCAGAGACAGAGGATGAAACAGAAGTTTCAGAGTTTATTTTCCAGAACGGGGACGAAGACGAAGCAATTGTTGAGCTGAAAAAGCAGCTTACAAGGTTGGGATTCGGTAATTTCCCTGAGGGACCATCTCCACGGTATGGGGATGTGACAAACGGGGTTGTCAGTGAGTTTCAGGAATACTATCAAATTGAATATGCAGAACTTGGGTATGTGGATGAAGCTACAATGGCAGCTTTAGGAAATATACTGGAGACGTCTTTACAATCAGGATTTGAAAATGAGGATGTATACCAGTTGAAACTGGATTTAACTAAGCTTGGATACGGCAATTTCCCGGCCCGTCCTTCTAACAAATACGGTAATGTGACCAGTGGAGTCGTCAGGGCTTTCCAGGAAGATCAGGGGCTTATTGTCAATGGAATCGTTGACCCTGTCACGCAGGGAAGGATTAATGGCCTTTTAAATATATTGCCTGAAGTACCTTATCAGTTTGGTCATGCAGGTAAAGAAATCGTTACGTTAAAACTTAACCTGACAGAATTAGGATTCGGCAACTTCCCGGCAGAGCCATCCGATCGGTATGGCGCGGTGACTGAATCAGTGGTTGCATCCTTCCAGAGCTATTACGGGCTGGAGGTAACAGGTCAAGCAGACCAGGTAACGCTTGATATGATTGAGTCTATCTTAACTTCAGTGTATACAGATGGAAATTCAGAACCCGAAATTAAAGAATTAAAGTTAAATCTGACCATTCTAGGGTTTGGTAACTTCCCATCGGATCCATCTGAAAATTACGGTCGAGTGACAATGGGAGTCGTATCAGACTACCAGGAGGCAAATGACCTGGTCGTCAACGGAATAGCAGATCCTGTGACGCTCGCTCTTATTTCTGAACAGGTGGAAGAAGCAACACGTCCGCTGGAAGTTCCTTATAAAAATGGCGATGCCGGCGCAGCAATTGTTGAGCTTAAAAAGAACCTGACAGAATTAGGATTCGGCAACTTCCCGTCAGAACCATCCGATCGGTATGGTGCCGTGACCGAGTCAGTGGTTGCATCCTTCCAGAGTTACTATGGGCTCAATGCCTCAGGTGAAGCGGACCAAGTCACGCTTGATGCAATCGAATCAATTCTTAATTCAATTTATACAGATGGAAATTCAGAACCTGAAATTAAAGAATTAAAGTTAAACCTGACAATTCTAGGGTTTGGTAACTTCCCATCGGATCCATCTGAAAATTACGGTCGAGTGACAATGGGAGTGGTATCAGACTACCAGGCGGCAAATGACCTGGTCGTCAACGGAATCGCAGATCCTGTGACGCTCGCTCTTATTGCTGAACAGGTGGAAGAAGCAACACGTCCGCTGGAAGTTCCTTATAAAAACGGCGATGCCGGCGAGGTAATTGTTGAGCTGAAAAAGAACCTGACAGAATTAGGATTCGGCAACTTCCCGGCAGAGCCATCCAATCGGTATGGCGCCGTGACCGAATCAGTGGTTGCATCCTTCCAGAGCTATTACGGACTGGAGGTATCAGGTGAAGCAGATCAGATGACGCTTAACTTGATCGAATCGATTCTTAATTCAGTTTATACAAACGGAAACGAAGCTCTTGAGATCAAAGTATTAAAAATGAATCTGACACTGCTCGGCTTTGGCAACTTCCCGGAAGAGCCATCAGAAAGATACGGTGCTGTAACAATGCGCGTAGTACGTGAATTCCAGGCTGCTAATGATCTTATTGTAAATGGCATTGCCGATCCGGTAACCCTTGATTTTATTAATAAGCATCTTCCTGAAGAAGAGCAGAGTGATGAAGAAACAGATCCAGTTGAGGAAAATGAAAATGGTGAGACACCTGGAGATGAACAAAGTGATTTAGAAGGAGACTCTCCAGAAAACGAAGGCGGCAATAATGAAGAGAGTGTTGAAGGAGACGAAAATTCATCAAACGAAGAGTCAGATATTGACCAAGATTTAAACGACGGTGATGAAATTTCAGGAAAAGAAGACTCTCAACATGGGGACGAGTCAGCAGAAGACAAAGAAACCCAAGAGGAAAGTAATAGCACCCCTGCAGACGGAAATTCCGGTAATTCTCCGGAGACAGAAGAATCAAATGAAGAGAATGCAGGCGACAAGAACGAAACGAATGACGGTGAGAAAGATACTACTGAAACAAGCGATGAAGAAGATGAAGAAGAAGCAGATGAAGATGAGTAGACTGCTGGTTAATACAAAAGTGGCTATGCTCTAATAAATATAAAAAACCTCCCGGGGGACTGCGTCCGGGAGGTTTTTATTGTAAACGTCAGGCTGCGGATTCACCTGTTTTCTAAGTATATGAGTTCGGTTTAAGTCACGTATTCTCTTGATATTTGAAGCAGGGGTTAGTAAGAAAATAAATACTGCCAGTGCGATCCAGCTGATTATCAAAGGATGTGTAACATATCTTAACGCATCCACGGTAATGAAGAATTTTCAACCCTTCTTTAAAACTCCATTTCAGCAGTGAATGAGACTTTATTATCCTCGAATGACCAGATATTCAAGTTTCAGATAAGGGGGATTTATTAACCTTAACCACATTCACCTGTAAGTAATATATAATTAATTGAAACTCGATAGCATAAATGCTATCATAAAGGTAATAATAAAAGAAGGGTAAATCATATGCAGGATTATAAACGCTTTAAAATCGTTTATGCGGGAAATGTCGCAGATTTCGAAGAAGAAATTCTTTACTGGGCTGAACAAGAAGTCAGAAGAGGTAAACTGGGATTATGGTGTGAGCTGGCGGATAATTATGCAACACAACTTACTATAATCAGTATTAATCCTTATCCGGAAGAGACTAATGGAATGATTGAAGTTGAAGATTAAACACCTCCCTCACTAAAGCATCTTAATGTGAATACACGGTATCCTAACTTCTATAGGTGGGGGATATCAGGCAGGTCTACGGGAAACCACCGTATATGCTATTCATAATTTCCATAAAGTCATTTTGCTTTATTATTTTGATAAATAATACAACGGGGCAATTAAGCGTCATGATTTACAGCCAGCTGAGTTGAATTATGAATATTACTGTATTGAAGATCCGGACCTTTACTAAGGTGAAAGGGGGAAACGGTATGAGCGACTTTTTAAAAAAATACTCAGGCATTAGGGGTAATGACCATGTAGAAAGTCTTCAGTTAGAAGGTCAAATAGCAGCACAAATAAAAGCAAAACGACACACATTAAAGATATCGCAGCAGGAACTTGCGGATCGTGCGAATATTCCTAAATCAACAATTGGCAGAATCGAAGCGGGATTAACCAGTCCTAAAGTAGAGACTTTATTAAAAATATCAAAAGCGTTAAATACCCCCTTTATTATTGATGGAACACCCGGTAATGAAGATAAAAACATGACTTTAAAAACGTGAAAAATTCAGGAGGAAAAAGGTTTATCAGGATCTGGCTGATAGATATAGGATGGAAAAAGTAAATTAAAAGCGGAGTTCCTTGTGAGTAGGGGACTCCGCTTTAGTATGGGCAGAAAGATAGCCTGGAGGATCGTGCCGTGCGGCCTTACATTTCTCTTAGTAAGTTCATAACCTGTCATATTTTAAGCAAAAGAGCTACTCCACCGGTTAGTACTTTAGTACTCTCCAACTCTTATTAATAAGCACTTGACCAGCTGTAATCATAAGCGTATACTCTCAAATAGTAATCATTACGATTTATAAAAGGAGAGTATTTTATGAAACGATCACAGCTATATCTCACTTCTTTTGCGGCTGCTTTACTTCTGGCGGGCTGCCAGGCTGACAACAGTGCCGAAGAATCAAACGCCACGCAGGAGGATGTATCACCAGAAAATACGGAAAATGAGTCTGCAGATGAAGATAATCTGGAGAACAACGAGGAGCTCGAGGAAGAGGATAACCATAACCACGATCACAATAATGATGAGCATAATCATGACCATGAAAATGACCATGGAAATAATGATCATAACCATGACAATGATCATGACCACAATCACAGCCACGACGAAGAATCGCAGGCGATTTACGACGGCTACTTTGAAGACGATCAAATTGAAGACCGGGAGTTATCTGACTGGGAAGGGGAATGGCAGTCAGTGTATCCGTATTTAATGAGCGGTGAGCTGGATGAGGTCATGGAGCATAAAGCTGCGGAGAGCGACTCGATGACTGCAGAGGAGTATACCGAGTATTATGAAACCGGCTATGAAACGGACGTTGACTACATTACTATTGAAGACAATACGTTTACATTCAGCAGCGATGAGGGTGAATGGTCCGGTGATTACGAATATGACGGCTATGAAATCCTTACATATGAAGCCGGCAACCGAGGTGTACGCTTCATTTTCGAAAAGGAAGAAGGCGATGACGAGATGCCGGCCTACATTCAGTTCAGCGACCACAATATCTACCCGACAGAAGCGGACCATTTCCACCTCTATTGGGGCGATGACCGTGAAGAGCTGCTTGATGAAGTAACCAACTGGCCGACTTACTACCCTGCCGAGATGGACGGAGATGAAATTAAACACGAGATGATTGCACACTAGGATTGCCTGCCGCCTGAAATACTATACCACCTGAACCAGCCTTCAACGGAAGTGCTGGTTTTTTGCTGTGAGAATACATGGATAGGGGAATAGCCGTCCATGTTTAATTCAGTTTTTATAACCTTATCTGTTTTACTGGAAACTTTATGCAATATTAAAAAGGATGATTATAACCTCTAGATTTAAGGTATAGGACAGGTAGAGTTTTATAATCCGTGATAATTACTTTTGAGAGGAAGATCTTTTATGAAAGTTGGTATGCTTCGTAAAAAGAACAAACCTACTAAAATTGCTAGAGCGACGGCATTGGCTTGTCAGTTATATGGAATTGAATTCTTTTATTTCAGGCCTAAAGATGTGGATGTGGAAAATAAAGTCATAAGAGGTTCTTTTCCTGCAAAAAATGGTTGGAATATAAAAGAAACTTCTTATCCCGATGTCATTGATAACTCACTGCCTACAAAAGAGACACAGGAACTGTACAATGAATTAGAAAAGCATTGTTACTTTACCACCCGCAGGCTGGGCACTAAGGATAAAATTTATAAACTGATGAAGAAGGACGGCGGTTTTGACGACCTTTTAATTCCTCATACAAACTTAAAGTCCATACGACATATTAATGATTATATAGAGAAATATGAACATATTATTCTAAAGCCCTCCAAAGGCAGTCAGGGCAACAGCATTTATCAATTGTGTAAAGAAAATGGGTTATATAAGCTGGATACTAATAAATCGAGTCAGCTTTTATCTGAAGAAGAAATAAAGAGGATGATAGCGGATCAATTCAAAAAGCGGAAATACCTCATTCAACCATTTATCAGTTCAAGAATGAAAGAGGGGCACCCTTTTGATATTAGAATACACGTCCGCCGGGCTCAAAATGGCGAGTGGAAAATAGTCACCTATTTGCCAAGAATAGGGGTTGGCAATGCCATCACGTCTAACGTGAACCAGGGAGGAGGGATTTCCCAGGTAGACCCTTTTCTGCAACATGTATTCGGAGATGACTTTGAACGAGTGAAAGCCTCACTTGTTGAGGTGGCAACTTATTTTCCGGAAAGGCTGCAAAAACACTTTGATTTCGAAATTGATGCGATCGGGATTGATATAGGAATTGACCAGTCGGGAAAACTGTGGTTCTTCGAAGTCAACACCTCACCCGGCCCTAAATTTTATGAGACAGAAATAGGAGAAGCGAAAGCCCAGCATTATGAATATATTATTAAAAATAAATTGAAGTCGGGAAAGGTTGAAAAGGTGGCCCTTGGATAAGAGGCAGTCACCGGCCGGAAAAGGCTTTAATAGAAGCGGAGTTCCTTGCGTCAGGGGGCTCCGTTTTATTGTGGATAGAAAAGATTTAAGTCTTCAATCAGGCCATTTCTGTGATTATTATATGGAAGAACAGGGTGGATATTACTATAAAAATAATCAATAACCTTGTTCCAGAGTAGTAATTCAATTTTTATAAATAGTTACATTTTCTCTATAATACTAAAATACTACAAATATGTAATATTATGTTGAACGATGGCGCTTACTGTGGTACTATTTACACCGGCAATAATAATTAGAAGGGAAGGAGAATAAGTTCATAGACAAAATTAGTGTTACATACGTCGGGTAATGCAGGTCTAAAGCAAAAAGTTGCTTTAAGGTTAAAAGAATCGGAATTATCAAAGTAAATTTCGAATGTATGACATATCTTTAAATAAATCTTAGGTCAATATAATAATTAGGAGTGATAAATGTGGACGGTTTCGAGGTAATAAAAAAATTCAAATCAGAAGAAGAATTAACAGTGAATCAAATAAAAGAAGAAATTAAAAGCTCTCTAGGAAAAAGTCTCAAGTACGATGTAGTGTCAGACCAAGGTAATAGTCTGGAAGTGAAAGGAGTAGAAAAAGGAGCACCTTATAAGTTTAACGCAACTTTTGATATACAGATCAATGGCAATAAAGCAAAGGTTACAGGAACTGGAAAACAAAAGTTAACAGGTGGATATATATTCGCCCTGGCCATAGCTTTTGCTTTCAGTTGGCTGTTACTTCCGTTAATTGGACTTATTTTCGGGCTGGTAAGAATGAATTCTAATAAAAATATGTATACTAAAAAGCTGGATGATATTTTAAACAATGTTGAAACGCAATTAACTTGGTAATATCTCTATCATTTTATTTGGAATGATCTTACATCAGAAACGGGGTCCCTTAAAAGAGGGCTCTTTTCATTTGGGGAAATAGTCTGGGAAGCCCGTCAGTTCTCGAATCAATGTCCTCATTAAGGTTTCCAGGGCTGACGTGGCACTAACCAAAATTGTTTGCTGAAAGTGGCAGGATTTTATGAAAGAGAAGCTGATCAGAGTTGGCTGAGCCTAGCCGTTCTTTGAAATAAATAAATTATAAGCTAAAAGAGGTTTTTATTGATGAAAAAGATGTTAGGTATTCTAGTAGTGAGCGTTATTTTAGCAGGGTGCAATGAAGAAGGAAAAGGAGAAGAATTAAATGCTGCAAACAATCCGGTTAGTCATTCAGAACTAAACATTGATGAGTCACAAGAAGAACTGGGCGAAGATGAAATTGAAAATAAGGAAGAGAATATAGAAGAAGAGAACGAATTCATTTCCACTGCCGACTTTGAGAACGTAAAAACTGTAAGAAGCGAGCTATACCTTATGGAATACCAATTGATAGAGGGTTTCGAATTCAATAACTTTAGTTTTGAGAAAATTGGAGATGATGGACGTGGTGATTATTTTCAAAGTGCGTCTTACAACCAAGATATGGTCGATTTTAACAAAGAAGATTTCAAATCAACTTTAAAAAACAGAGTAGGAATGGAGTCGCGATTCGGCGGTAATTACACAGAATTTATTGATGAAAGCCCAGAGAACCTCCCAATAAAAAATGGTCAAAGTTCTCCAATTTACTATATTCTTCACCATGAGGATTACACCGAACATTACTTTTTGTTAAATTCAGGCGAAGACGAAGAATTTCTAGCGACGGCACGGCATTATCAAGGAGATGATGATACTAAGTCAAAACTATTTGCTATGCTAGATTCCGTGACTCTGGATGACTATAATTATTGGTCTCAAGAGTATCAAGAAGATAGAGAGCAGGAATTGGAAGAAAGACAAAAAAGAATTGAAGAAATAGAAGAGAATGGAGACCCATCTGAACAAATATTAGAAGACATTCTGAATAGAAGTGAAGAAGAGGGCAAAGAAAATAAACAATAATTAAAGGGGCTGGGCAAAAGTAAATCTTTTGACTACAGCCCCTTCTTATTACTCTGACATTATAGATTAGCCTCGTCGCTTTACCTGTCATGTCTTTTCGGGACCAGGAAAAACCATAAGTGTGAAGAGGCGCCATTGGGGTGTCTCTTCTTTGTAGGAGAAATTCTTAATTGACAAATATTTTCACAGCTTCTCCACGACTGATTTCTCGAATAAGTTCATATAATTATTTTAAATAGGTTGGGTACATGTTACTCGTGCAACTATGATAGGATTTTATGATAGACCCAACAAAAGAATTTTTACAGATTGATATATATAGTTTCAAGGGAGCGGATGGAAATCAGGTATGTTATCGTCTTAATTATATTAGTATTTGTGACAGGCTGTTGGGGAGGCGAGCAGGAATCAACTCTTCAGAGAGCTGAGAATAAAGCCGGCGAAAAAGAGCCGGAAGAAATAAGAGCATTGGAATTAGTTGATTACGACTTTAGTGAAATGGGAGCGGAAAAATTGAAAGACACATATAAAAGCAGCGAGCTTGAAAGTAAAATCTTTTCATATGAGAAGTCATTCTCCCAAAACGACTATAAAGGTGCCGTGGGTGCTGACAATCAGGTGGCCTTTATTGAAGGCAGCGGAGAGGTAAACGTGCTGATTTCAGCACCCCACACGACCCGCCACGTCCGTGAAAGCGAAGTCAAGCCGGCAGAAATCTATACGGGTGCTTTGACGTATTTAATTCAAGAATACACAGGAGCCCATATCATATTTAATACACATAAAGGTGAAGATGCGAACTATATCCTTGGCGGAGAGTATAAAGAGAAGATCGGTGAAATCATTGAGGAACATGAGATCGATTTAGTCATTGATTTGCATGGCTCAAGCCAAGACAGACCGTTCGATGTGGATATTGGCACCGACGGCGGAGACACTGTGAGGGAGGAGTGGCTGCAGCAGTTGTACACCATCCTTAACCATCATGGGATTGAACGTGTTTATGAGAACCACACCTTTTCAGCAAACCATCCGGGAACAGTCACTCACCACACCTGGAACGAATACGGCACCGAAGCCATGCAGCTGGAAATTAACTACGATTTCAGGAATCCAAGAAATGACCTCAAGCCTTTTTATAACATGCTCAGGAGTCTGGTGGTATTTGTGGAGAATGTGGAGTAAGGGGGAGAGTAGTTGGGGGGGCGGCGTAGCGTTTTCGGAAAACTGTGCGGCGGTTCTGGTTGGGGTTGTGGAGCGCAGTGTCACAATCATGGTTGGAAATACCGCAATCCCGGCTAAAAGTGCAACAATCGTGTATTAAAGTGCAACAATCCCGACCGAGAGTGCAATATTCGGCCATAAGTGCCACAATCCCGACCGAGAGTGCCAATCCCGACCATAAGTGCCACAATCCCAGTCCAGAGCGCCACCATCCCGCCCCAAAGTGCCACAATCCTTCTCTCAAGCAAGTATCAACTTCTAAAGTAACAGACTAAAGCCATACGGACCGTTCCGTATGGCTTATTTACATACATGAATGAAGCCCAGATGTGGTTTCGACTGCAATAGTGCAAAAACGACAAAACTGCTAATTGTTTTAAAATGGTAAATAACCTATACTTATCTATGGTGAGACTAATACATAAGTAGGGGTTGAGCGTTTGTTCTTTTTTAATAACGTTCTAAGGCATATTGTTTTAGTGGCACGTTGGGTATTTCTGTTAATCCTTATTACATTTGATATTCTGACTCCATGGAGTATGCTGCTGCTTCTTATTATCAATTTAGCGATGCTGCTTCTGTTGTATAAAAGAATTGAGAACAGGTTTTGGGTTATGCTTGTCCTATTTGAGGCAGGGCTGTTAGCCTCAATGACGCTTTTAACAGGGGCTTTAGAGCCTTATAAACTTCTTTATTTATCGAGCACGTTGTATATCGCTTTATCTTCTTTAAGCAGTAATAAGTATACATATATAGGGAGTTTTATTTTTTTTGCAACAGCTATTTTCATAACGGGGCGTGTTACAGGTTTTAATGAAGAGGTATCGCCGGCGTTATTTGCAGCTTTACTTGTTCCTGTTGTGTTATACATTTTGTTACATATAATTTCCCGCAAGGCTTTCAAAGTATATAAACACTGGCGGGCTATATCGTTCTTTATATTGAATTCTCATAAGCATAAGGATCTCTCTCAATGTCAGGAGATAGCTGAGAATTTAGTGGAACAGATTTTCGCTACCGGAAAGGTTTACATATGCCGCAATGACAAAAGCAGTGATATGACCGACTGGCATCGGCACTATTTTAAACGAAGACTGTTTGATAAAGGCTTTTTCAACAGTCATGCTAAAACGTTTATTAAGCTGCCTGATCACGCAGGTAATGACAGAACATTTTATTTTTTTCCTGTGAGGAGCAAGGGGGAAGAAAGTAACAGGTTCGTCATTCTTCTCCCGGTAAGCCGGCGTCCTGTAAAAAATGCTTTTAGTGACCTTTACTTACATATGATAAGTGCCGTACTCATTAATAAACAATGCATGTCTGAAGAAATGGCACGGATGCAGGAAGCTATGAAAAAGGATCTGTCTGACAAATTAGCCAGTGACATGCACGACGGGCTTGCGCAGAAATTATTCTTCTTATCGGCACAGACTTTTAAAACGCGTCTTCTTGTTAGAAATTCCGAGGCCCCCCATACAATAGAAAAAAACATAGATGAAGTGGAAGAAAGTATTCAGCAGTGTCACTTAGAAGTTAGAGAGTATATTGCTTATTTACGTGAGGAACATAAAAGGGAAAATGTCCTGGACGCATTGGAGAGTCTATTGAACAGACTTATGCAGCAGTCAGATATGGCGTACTCTTATACAGCGCAAGGAAAGGTGCTGAATGAATCCCTTGAAACAGAAGAAGCTGTCTACAGAGTGACGGAGGAAATGGTCTCCAACTGTATAAAGCATTCGAAAGCTACCACTATGACTCTTCAAGTTAAAGTGAATGCCATACAATGGGTCATCAAAGTAACGGATAATGGGGTGGGCTTTAGAAAATCTCAAAAGGTAAATAAGCAGCGGAAAGGTTACGCGGGAGGGACCGGACTTAAAGGCCTCCGTGAACGAGCAGAGAAGTTAGGCGGAACATTTTCCATACGGGATTTAAATCGCTCAGGTACAGAAGCTGTTGTCATTATTCCAAGAGGGGGTTAACTCATTATGCATAATATCATACTGGCTGATGATCATCAGATTGTCAGAGACGGTCTGAAAATGATCGTCGAAGCTGCGCAGGATTTGACGGTAGTCGATGAAGCATCTGATGGCGATGAGTTATTGGAAAAAGCCATTGAATTAAAGCCCGATCTTATTCTATCTGATTTAAAAATGCCAGGACAATCCATTATAGAAAGCAGCCCGCGCATTATTACGGCTTCACCGCATACTAAAATCATAGTGCTGACAGCTTATGATAACAGTGAAGATATTTATAATGCCATGGATGCAGGGGTGGATGGTTATATTATGAAAGATACGCCTCCCGATAAAATTATGGCCACCATTCAGATGGTGATCGAAGGCTTTTCATGTTTTCAGCCGAAAGTATCGAGGCAGCATCCAGGGACTGCAAAAGAAAGTGAAAAGGACAAGCTTCAACTGACCCCACGGGAAGAGGAAGTCTTCCGGTGCATCGTCAATAACTTAAGCAACCATGAAATATCGCAGGAACTCTTTATTTCCGAAACTACGGTGAAAACCCATGTGAGCAGTATTCTCCGCAAAACCGGCCAGCCAAACAGATCTCAGGCTGTCGTATATGCTTTGAAAAATCGGCTGATTGACATACCGGTATAAAAGGAGGCGGAAAAAGTGATCTTTAAGAAAGAGAATACAGGGGAAAAGATATTAATCAGTCTGGCACTCTTCTTCACGCTTGTTTCTGTTATAACAGTCAGTGTGCAGCTTATGGCAGGGCACAGCCTCACTTTAATCACAATGATCGCTTATCTGCAATGTATGTTGTTTTATTGGGGCGGGTATTTGTTATATACGTTTTATATAAAAGGAAGAGAGAGTGAAGCGCACGGACATAGCTTTATCATGCTGGCTCTTTTCCTCTTGACTGTTTTTAATAATCCTTTTCACTATAGTGAGATGTGGATTAGCCTGCTGTTATTTCCTCTCCTGCTGGCCCTTCATTATAACGTAAAAATTTATTATATATGGGGAGCCCTCTTTATTATTTTTTATAAGCTGTTTTTATTATATGACACAGATTTTAACGGCATTTCTTCAGCAGCGGAGTTCACAGCAGCCAATCTTGACAGGCTGGTTTATGGCATAGCCGTGCTTTTCATTGGTTTTTTCATTATACAGGGCACTGAAAAGAAACGATTAGAGGCACTTGAAGAGAATGAAAGGCAGAAACGGGTTCACCTTATGTCGCTCTTGCACGCCCTGGTTCCAGTTGTTGAAACTAAAACACAAATTACCCGGGAAGAAATAGCGCAATCCAGTGATTTGATGCTTAAAATGAGTCATTATTTTCCTGAGGAGCGTATTCAAAGGTGGGAAGTAGAGCTTTTAGCTGTTATCCATTTTGTAAGCCGTGTTCAATGGCCGGATTATTTATTTGAAAAAGAAGAGAGATTGACAGATATCGAATTCGAAGTCGTCAAACAACATTGTGTCATGGGAAGAGATATTATAGGGGAAGATGCGGCGTTTTCAAGGATCCGTACAGCAGCTGAACAACATCATGAAAGGATAGATGGGAAAGGCTATCCCTATGGACTCGGTGGAGAGGAGATAGCTGTGCTATCTCAAATACTTGGAATTACTGAAGCGTACCTTGCCATGACCACTTCACGTGCCTACAGGGAGGCATTGTCCTGTGAAGAAGCCCTCGGTCAGATTAGAAAAGAAAAAGGGGGAACGTTTGATCCAAACGTGGTTAATGCATTTTTGAAAGTGATGAGTGGTAAAAGCAGCCAAACAGATGTAAAAGCAAGTTAATCATTCTAAAGAAGGATACATTTAATCCTGAAGGAGAATGCCCCAGTGCCCGTTCCTTTGATAAGCTGATTAAAAAACTTCTTGGAGGATGACATATGTATGAAAAGCACTGCAAGAAATGCAAAAGGACATCCTACAGCAGTTCGGGTCACGGGCTGTGGGCTTGCCCTGGCTGCGCCAGGGATCTCAAACAGCTGCCCGTGACTTCAGGAAAGTACCACCTTAGGTTAATTAAGCTTCCTCGGAACGTGAATAAATGAAAGAAGGATGTGAGTGTCGTAGAGGACATTCAGGTCCTTCTTTTTTTGTAGGCAGTGTTAAGTGGAAATGGAAATGGAAAGTTGGACTTGCCTCCTCCTTGAGTATGAGAAAAGGAATCATCCTGGAAGCAATGTAATTCAATCTGGTGCAGGATACCTGACTTCCTGGAATCGTTTTATGATGTAGTTAACAAGTTAACCAGCCCATCTTAAAGGAGGGAAAGCATGAAAAAAATAAGCAGCTGGCTGGTAACGGTCATGGTTATAGGTGCAATATTCCTTGTATGGCCTTTATTCATACTTGATGAAGACAGATCCAACCTATCATTGTTTGGCTACGAATCATTAATCGTACTTTCTGACAGTATGGTACCGGAATTTGAGACACAGGATTTGCTGATAATTAATCAGACAAAAAATCCTGCAGTAGGAGATGTCATTTCCTTTAAGCAAGGTGAAACCTTAGTCACACACAGACTTATTGATATAAAAGACGGCCAGTTCAAAACTAAAGGTGATAATAACGACCTTGCCGACAGTTCATTAGTCGATCCGTCTGAAGTTCAGGGCGTTCACCAGATGACGATTCCAAAGTTCGGCTATGTTATTTCTTATCTTACTTCCTTAACGGGTTTTATAACTTTAATAGCAGCGCCGATTCTTATTGCAATTATATTAGAGATCTTTAAATGGATTTTCAGAAACGATAATTCAGCCGGCTCAAAAGAAGTCATTCAAAAAACATAACAAAACAGGAGGAATTTATTATGAACAAAATTCAAAAGGGTTTAATCGGAACAGCATTATCAGCAACTTTGGTCGCAACAGTCGGATTTGGTACTTACTCAAGTTTTAATGACAGTGAAACTACAGGCTCAGTCAATGCTGATGCACTGGAGACAGCAACAATTGACGTAGGGCTTTATGACGCAGCGGATAATCCAGTTGGGAGCGATAACACCTTCCAATTGTTTAAAGATGAGCATGGGCTTGATCTCTTACCTGGGGAAACATGGGTCGCAGAACCGTTTTTTATCAAAAATGACGGGACGCGCGCTTTCGATATTGGCTGGATGAATTCTGAATTTGACTTCGACTCCAACCTTTATGACAGAGCTAATAAAGGCTGGGGATATTCTGGAGACAGTGCAACAGAAGTACTTGAACCTTTTGCGGTAACAGTAGATTATACTTTTTACGATAGTGAAGGAAATGTGACTGCTGAAGAGTCAGTTTCTGATAACTTAGCGAGTAATGACCTTCGTCAGCTGTTGGGTAAAGGCCAAAGAGGCAATAGAAACCCGTTAGATAAACACGGCACCTTCTTACCTGACGAGAAAGTTAAAATTGAAGTCTCTTTAGGACTTGATGAGAGTGCAGGAAATGAGTATCAAGCTGCTACAATGACATCTGAATTCAGAGTTAAGGTAGAGCAAAACAATGAAATTGAAAGAGAGTTAGCTGAGCAGGAGTAAGTAAACAGTATAGATAAGTGGAAAGAGAACTGGGGAGAGATCTCTGGTTCTTTTTTTAAAGGAGGAAACAAGGATGCCTTTATTTAGTAAAATGTCAGCCGTTTTATTGATAGCTTGCGGTGTTATTTTGATGGCTGGAAATGCCGCAGCATCAGGATTTACAGGAGAAGCCTCCTTTCGTTCAAATACAATTACGACTCCGGTGACATCAGAGATATTGGAAGTTTCCATAGGGGACCCTGATTACACAGAAAATGGAGAAGTCCATTTTCAAGTTATTATAGAAAACCGGTCAGTAACCGTTGTACCTGTCTCTTTATCTCTCACGGGTGAAAACTTAAAGACTTTTGATCTTGGTCCTGGTGAAGTGCGGAATGTAGAGTTTGCATTTAACGCTTCCCACAGTGAGGCGGAAATTTTGGAGTTAGTAGGATTTCAGAAATATATTCATGAAACATACGAATTGAAGTTTGATCCTGAGCTAATAAACGGATCGTCTGCTGAAAAAGAAACAGGTACAGAAACAGAGGAATCAACCAGTTCGGACGTGAAATCCGATGAGGAAGATCATGAGAGTAATGATCAAGTTGAAAACCATAACGAAGCTGAAGAAGAATCACTCACAGATGACACAGATATTGAAAAGAACATGGAAAATAAACCGCAAGAGAAGAAGAACCCTAAAGATAAGAACGACAAGAAAGATAAAAATATGCCTGATGAAAAAAGTAAAGACTCAGAGTCAGTGAGCGATAAGGAGACTGATAATGAAACCGATAAAGGAAATGATGAGGATAAAAAAGGTGGGGAAGAGAATGAGGATACTAAGGATGAAAAGAAGTTAAATAAAGAAGAGAATAAAGAGAAAAAGAAAGAGAAAACGAAAGAGAAAAAGGATGAGGACATTATAGAGGCTTCAGCTGAGTGAATGATGGATCCGGGGACCATCTTGTTAGTCAAGAATCCGAATTAACCAAAATGACACTGAAGTATAGCTGTTCCCTGGTGCTGCTTGTATGTATATGGACTTTTACCCTATCGTTGTTTATCTGTTTTTTCAGATTTTCATTTTATGTTGATAAGTTAGCAGGCTGGGTAGCTTACTGATTTAGGTAACAGCAGGCTACCGCCCCCTTAACTCAAGACAAGAGGAGTAAAGTTAATAACAACACCTTATTTGCGCCTATCCAAGCGACTGCCGGAAATATTATCGGCACAAACCCTTCTCTATTAGTAGCCGCAAAAGGTAGGCAAATATATTTTGCGAACCTTTGAGGATGACTTCAATCATCATACATTTTCTACATGCTTTCTAAATCAGCCGCCAATATTATTTCAGACTGCACTTTTTATATTTTTTGCCGCTGCCGCATGGACAGGGATCGTTCCGGCCGGCTTTTTCACTTGCCTGAGAGGCAGCCGGAGACACGCTGTCTTTCTTTAACGGAAACGGGTTTTTGGGAAGCGGTATTAAGTTTGGTTTTTCGGATGACTCGGATAGTTCATGCGGGGTAAATCCGTTGTTTTCCCATAACCGTGTATGGTTAGCCAGATCAAAAATGAGGGGAACCAGTTCGTTCACCTCTTTCTCATCTTTGAATTCAACCCCATAGATTGCAATGGTATCGAAGATCGTGTTCGTACTGAAACCCGCGTGACAGATGGCCTGAATCTCATCGGCTAATTCATAAGCTTTTTCGTTATCTTTCTTAAAGTAACGGGACGTTAAATACGTCAGCAGTTTGTAGAATGGCGGAGTTCTTTCAAGGTACATATCATCAGTATATTTCAGTAACTCTGTCCGATTTGGGATGTAATACGGCTTGCCTTTCCGTTGAGCAAGATGATCTTCAAATTCACCGAACTCCATAATCGCTTCATGAACAAAATGGTTCTTATAGGTATGCACAAATTGCGGAGCCAGCTCGTCAGGAGGCGTGTCATACAGTTTCTCAATATCTTCTGCAGTCGCTTCACTTTCATGGTGTTTATTATAAATCTCCACGACCTTGTGTTTATGAACGAGTCCGTAGAGATGGGTTAACGCAATCACATACTCAGTTAACAGAGCCATCATATCCCTCTTTTCTTTTAAACTTTACTTGTGTCTATTGTAACAGAGGCAGGACGGCATTTTAGTAGAAAAAACAGAGGCGGTGGGTGAATATCCGTATCTTTGGACTAAAATGGCCATCTAAAAACAACCACCCGCCCTTCAAAGGCAAGTGGTTTTCCAAGTTTTTAAACGCAGAATTCAGAAAGTAATCCGCTCCTCTGATACTGTTTTTCAGGCTCCAAAGGGAGGCCGGAAGCAGTAGTAATACAGTTTTGCCCCCCGGCCCATCTGGCGGTGAATGACGTGGTATTTTACAGGAACATTCAAGAGCTTACCATTATAAAAGGTTATTGAAGTAGTGTCATCATCGCTGGGTGAAGGAGTGTAGCTGGATACATTATTAAAACAGATCCAGACGCACTCCATGTTCTCAGGAGAGACTGTGGGGAAGGTTATAATTCTCTCCTTTTCGTTTAAAATAATTGGGAGTTTCTGAAAAGCTTTTAAAATTTTGGCTACAGCTCTCCGTCTTCCCTGGTAAGTTGACAAGCCGTCGATACACGTATCGTCGATAATTTGGATAGCCGTCCGCTTTACAGGGATTTCCCTGTCTGCTTCTAGTACAATGGAGTCGAAACCTAGTTGTTTTGAAGGTAAAATAGCAAGCGTCTTTGAATGTATTAAATAATTTTTATATAATTTCTCTTTCATCATCTATTTCCTCTCAATTTAAATTATATACCGCTTACAAAATAGCAAATTCACAACTAATTCGAAAACATTGATTGACGACCACGACCTTTTTTGTCATATTACTGGAAGATTCAAGTTATAGGAAACTTTGATCTTTGTGAGAGAAGCAGACAATGTCCAACCCACATTCCTGGGCAGGATAATCGTAGTGCGGAAGCTACTGACTCACGCCTGTGCCGGACATCACACTTCCCACATTTCCATGCGACTATTAATCAAAAAAATTATATAACAAAAGTATAAATGATACACTCTTAATTTAGAAAATATGGTTAAATTGTCATATTTTGTTCGTATTTTGCTAAAAATATAGGAAAGTAATCTTGACAATTCGTGACTTTTTTCCTGTGTGAAGTGGCCTTTTGTTTCACTGAAGGGGGTGTAAAAGCCCCCTTTTTAGTTTTGTAAAGTGTAACCTAATTTTTGCAGATCCTTTTGGATGTTGGCAATGCTCACTCTGTACTGCTTAGTGTGGTCCCGTTTGTCAATAGGATTGGGGCGTTCATTCAGCCACCCGCCTATAACTAATTTTTTTAAATAGCGGCGCATTGTGGCCGGGGCCATATTTGTTAATGTTTCCTCCGCAATCTCCTCCGAAGTTTTGGCAAACCAGCCTTTTGTCAGCTCCCGGCTACAATCGTCCCGGTTCTTTTCCTCCTCGATAAACTCTTCAATATCCCTTACACGCTCGGACCAGTAGATCAACTGGTTCAGAATAATAGCCGACCTGTGATCTCCAGTCAGTGCCACTAGCTCTTCTTTAATGTAAACTCGTTTAAATTTATTCATTTTTATCCCTCGCAGTTTTCAATTTATTAATTCACTAAATAAGTACAATAGTAAATCAAAAAAGGAGGAGAGGCTGTACATAAAAATTCCCACCTTTTATCTTATATCCTTAGAACAAAATCCATATTTCCCCTGCTGGTACGTGACATTTCACTGAGGGAAACGCGAAGAACGGTGATTCGCTCGATTGTAATGCAGCTTTTAAACTGAACTTACCGCGGAATAAGCGGAAGCGCGCTTCCAAGCAGGAGACATCCCTTGGAGAAAATCGAGTATCAGAAAGATGTGGAATTTGAGGAGATTTGTAAACAGTTTGAGCCTATGATTTACGGCCTGATCCGCAGGTGGAATCTGGGCAGTGATAAAGAGGATTATATTCAGACAGCTAGGATTGCGTTATATGAAGCATGGATGCGTCATGATGGTGAGCTCGGCGCATTTCCGGCTTACGCTAAAAGCTATGTATACGGCCGCATCCAGCAGTCGCTTGAGAAAAAGGAACGCTGGCAGACGAACAACGTGCCGATCGAACCGATGCAGATGGGAGAGGCGTGCCCCGGTATGGTGTTCAATGAGGAAGAGTTTGTAATTCTTTATGACTGGCTCGAACGAACAGGTCTAACTGCAAGAGAACAAGACTGGGTGCGCGAAGCACTCTTTCACGGTCATAAACCACAGGAAATCGCTGATAAATTCGACGTCTCCGTCACCACCGTCAAAACATGGCGGAAAACTGCTCTTAAGAAATTGAGGGAAAAGAGGGCGGAGTTGTTTAGATAATATAAATAAATACAAGGAAGTAAAAATTTATATTTTCCAATTGGAATAAGAATGTTCAGGTTTATTATTACCTATAAATATATAAATGAAATATTCTCTAAAGTTAAAAAGGCTCCCGTTATGGCAGCCTTTTCTTTTTGCTTACTAAAGTGAAATTTTATGATTGTCCATTTCTCCAACTAAATTAAATGGTTCGATTTTATTCATTTTTTTAAACAGTCTTGGTGCTGCTGGAACTAACCATTCATGTGTGTAGTCTTCACCATTTCGGGAACCAATTATGTAAAAAGTCGGAACTTCTTCTATAAAAGCTGAGTTCATATACATATTGCCTTCTTTATTAGGTATTTTTAAACTATGTCCTGTAGCGCGTCCACCTGTTCCAAAAGTAGCAATTTCTTCATATGGAAAAACATACATGACCTTTTTATTTATGAATATAGCGTTTTTATCCGTGAGAGCTATTCTACCTTTACCCTCAGATTCATGGTAAGCCCAATCAACATACAGAGAGTTTTCATTGATTTTTTCCATAATAACTTTTTTTACCTTTTTATTTTTTAAAAGATCAGTTCCAAATAATAGGTATAACGTGGATATAAAGAGGAAAAAAAATATAAAAGAAAAATCTTCGAGCATTGCACTCCAAATAGTAAAAAAACCTGAAATAGGTAGAACTATAATACAAAAGGCAAACTTAAAGTATCTCATTATTAACGCTGGCAAAGTTAACAGCTCCCTTTATTAATCTTCGTTTAAAACTCAACTGAAAAAGGCTTAATACACTTTTCAAAAGCCTCATGTAATTGACTGCCTAGTAAATACCTCCTTTTTTAATTTTAAATATTTTTTGCATGGTATGAATATTA
>NZ_JAIWPE010000034.1 GCF_021028955.1 Salipaludibacillus sp. CUR1 | reverse complement strand
GGGTGAAAGCTAAATAGGAAAAAAAAGGGAACAAGGTCGTTATATGCCTCGTCCGCCTTTTTTTAAAATTAACCCAAAATATTGTTTACATATATTAACATTAGTGTATTTATTTTACTTGCGTGCAATCGTTATGGGTCAGACCCCCCCATTTACTGGAAACGTCTGTTATATAATATAGAGCGTGAAATCTGCACGAATTGTAACACCTCTGAATAAAATAAAATAAAAATAGTAAATTAAAGCCTCTTCACAACAGTATATTCACCATTTTACAATAAAAAAATAAAATTGTTTTAAAACAGGGTATTGTATTATTATTATTGTTATAGTACAATGAATTTACTCAAATTTAATAAAAAGAATCGTTGTTTAATAATAATGTGAAAGGGAGGAACCTGTTATGTTAATGCAAAGTACTGAATTTTTTAGAAATCTGCCTCCGAAAGAGTGTGCAAAATGCGGGGATAAGATTGAAGAAATGCATGAAAGTTATTCAAATGAATGTACCCAATGTGAATCAAAAATTTACTAAAAATGATAACCGGCGGCCGCTTTCTTAAAAGAAAGCGGTTTTTTTGTGCCTGTATCCCTTCCGGATCCTGTTTGTCCAATAGTATGCTAAGTGCATGGGCATGGAACAGTGACATAAAATATGAGTAGAAGATAAGGTTTAATGACATTTTATTAAAGGTAAATTTAAAACGAAAGGAGCGAGGCTGATGATCATACGGGAAAATAATGATGAGGCTATATTAATCGAACAACACGAACACGCGCTGATTTCGGGTCAGTTTGTTTACCATTGGAACAGAAATGCTTTCCTGAGGCCTGATTTAAAGTCTTCCGTTGAATATGCTGTCACAAACCATGACCGAAGCTGGATTCCTTTAGACCGCAAACCGGTGTTTCTGAAAGAAAATGACCTTGCTTCATTCATCAATTATCCCCTGAGAAAAAAACTTAAGGCTTACAAAGATGGAGTCAGTCAATTAGTTGAAGAAGATATATATGCCGGTTACCTGATCAGCCGGCACTATGCCAGTTTTTTTAAAGGAAAAAAGGATATACTGGGTAATGAATTTATGGAAGAAGAGAAAGAGAGACAGGAAAAGTTAAAACAGGCAGCCGCCTTTCGTGAATTAAACTTGTCAGAGGAAGAAGAGGAGTTTCACTTTGATCTTTTGCAGCTATGTGATAATTTATCTCTTTATGTATGTATGAATGAGTGGGGAGCAGGTAAAGAGAAAGAGGTGCAGTGGTTCCGCGATGGTTTTCCGCAAAAACTTACTCCCTTTAATAGCAGACGATTTTATGCCCGGTGGGTCTCAGAAACAGAAGTTAAACTTGATCCTTATCCTTTCACCGCGGAACGGGTGTATATGTCTATCCCTTATAAACGGCTGAATATCAAAGACATCAGAAACGATAATCTTCAGCAGCTCTATAGAGAAACTCCTTATGCCTATCATCCTGTCTCATTTACATTATAACTAAAATCCGCACCCCGGTCTCAATGACGAACCGGAAGTGCGGATTTAAAAATATTATACATATGGGGTGTCGTGTTTCGCTTTGAGAGTCATCCACCGGCGTTCCACTTCATTCTCGAACTCCTGCAGCATCCCTTTGTTTTCTTCTTTAAGCATGTGTTTCGTCTTGCCCATATATCTGAGCCACTCAGAAAGTTCAATGCGCTTCTTTTTTGCTTCTGGGTTATACGTAATAGCGGTTTCACCGCGTTCCACTTCATAGAGAGGGAAGAAACATGATTCCACGGCTGCTTTCATTATTTTCTCGCCGTCACGGTCTGCAGATTTCCAGTTTAGCGGGCAGGTAATAAGAATTTTACCGTAGGCCATTCCTTCATTCTGTGCGTACCATTGAGCTTTCGCCGCCTTCTTAATAAGGTCTTGCGGGTAAGCTTCCGTTCCGGTAAACACATAAGGTATATTTGTCGAAGCCATAATCTGCGCGGTATCTTTGTGGTGGAAGGCTTTTCCCTGTTTTTCCTTGCCGACGGAAGTGGTACTGGTCATATGGCCTAAAGGCGTCGAATAGGACATTTGCGAACCGGTATTCATATAGCCTTCGTTATCATATTCTAAAATGATCATTTTATGGTTTCTAAGAGCCGTCCCGATGGCAGAGCCCATACCAATGTCCATGCCGCCGTCGCCGGTAACCATGACAAAGGTAAAATCATCGTCTATATCGATTTCTCCCCGTTCTTTCATTTCAAAGAACGCTTCTACTGTACCCGACAGAGTAGCAGGGCCGTTCTGGAACAAGTTATGAAGAAACGGCTGCTTATGGGAACTGTAAGGATAAGCGGTAGTTACGACGTATCCGCAACCGGTATGAAATAAAATGACAGCATCCCCTTCAATCCCTTTAAAGAAAAGTTCCAGACCAGGGAAGATGCCGCAGCCGGGACAGGCGCCGTGGCCTGATGCAAACCTCTTAGGCTTTGCTGTCAGCTGGCGGAGTGGAGGAATTCTGACTTTTAATTTATTCGTTTCTTCATCTTCAGTCACCTTAATTAAACCGGTTTTATACGTGTCACCTGTCATCGGTTCGATCACTTGTTCGAGCTTCTTTTCCGGCTCACCCGGCTGGATGCCGTAATAATCAAATGGTTCAGCAATTACTCCGGACTCTGCCGCCTCAATCGCCATATCAAACAATGCTTCCGCGTCATCCGCGTAAAAGTCTTTTCCGCCCAATCCGAATACTCTGCTCAATACCAGAGTACGATTATCAGGGTCTTCCTGAAGAGCGGATTTTAATTCGTGCGTGAGATTAGCACCTTTAGCGCCGTAGGAATCTGCCCGTTCACCAACAAGGACAGCTTTAACATTTTTTAATGATTTTCGTATCTCTTTTGCAGGGAACGGCCTGATAATATTAGGGCTGATCACGCCCGCTTTTATTCCTTTAGCCCGTAACCGGTCCACTACGTCTTTAGAGGATTCAGCAGCGGAGTTTAAAAGGAATAAGGCAACTTCAGCATCTTCCATTCCGTAATTATCAAGGATATCGTATTTTCTTCCGGAAAGTGCTTCATATTCTGCAGCAATATCTTTATAAACATCATAAGCTTTATAGAGTGCTTTAGACTGCTGGTAATGGTTATTCATTAAGTCGTCACCATTCATATGCGCTCCGATAGTGACAGGGTTTTCTTTGTCTATCGCATTCGGATAACCGGAAGGTACCTCTCCAATGAATTCCTGTACCGTTTCCCTGTCTCTGAACAGATCGACTTTCCGCTTCTGGTGTGACGTATAGAAGCCATCGTATGCTACAAGAACAGGCAGCCTGACGTCTTTATGCTCTGAAAGTTTAAGAGCCATAATATTCATATCGTAAACGGCCTGAGGCGTGCGGGCAGTCAGAATAACCCATCCAGTGTTTAAGCCGTAATATAAATCAGAGTGATCGCCGCGGATGTCGAGAGGTCCGCTTACCGCTCTGGTCACAAGATTCATAACCATTGGAAAACGGAGTCCGGACTGGACAGGCAATTGTTCAATCATGTATAAAAAGCCGTTGGCGCTTGTGGCATTAAACACCCGGGCCCCTGCAGCGGCAGCACCGAAACAGATTCCCGCAGAGCCGTGTTCTCCATCAGCGGCAATTAGCTCGATATCATGCATGCCTTTCGATTTCATCATATCTAAATACTGGGCAACTTCTGTTGAAGGTGTAATAGGGAAATAGCCCATTATGTGATAATTAATTTGCGCGGCAGCCATTGCAGCCATTTCATTGCCTGATTCAAACGTTGAAATTTGCACAGCGTCTGACTGTTTCTGAATATTTTTCTCTGTCATCGCCATTATTTAACCCCTCCTGTTACAAGCGGGAAGTTTTGACTGACCCGGTGAGCTTCGGCATATCCCTTTACTTCTTCCATATCAGCGAGAGCATCTGTCGGGCAGGCATCTACGCATTTCAGACATCCTTTACAGTATTGGTAGTCAATCCCTTTAAGGAACATTTGCGGACGGCCGCGTTTATCTTCTCCCTGCTCCCATACAAAACAATAGTCGGGGCAGACAGTATCGCAGGCTGCACAATGGATACAGCTGTCTGACTTATATTCTGGCAGGAATCCAATGCGTGAACCGCTTAAATCTTTCTGGATACTGTTGGCCTGAGCTGCAATCACACCGCCGATTTCCTGGGTTTCGTAACCGAGGCGGGGCTGGATTCTGGAAAATTCTTTACTTTTAGCATCGTCAGGCACCTCATATGTTTTAAACTGAACTTCCTCATAACCGCGGTTAAATGTCCGGATGTTCGGTTCCACAAGGTGAGGGTATTTTTTTTCAAATGTTTTTTTAATCACATTTCTCATATGGTCTGCATCTAAAAAATCAAGAATACGGAATAGAGCACCGAGCATGGCTGTGTTAACTTTTGTTTTTTCCTCATGGGCAATTTTTAAAGCATCCACAGCAGCCAGCGTACCATATTCCAGATTTAAATCGTTTTTAATAACGTCAAAATCACTTTTAGTATTTACGAGGACAACGCCGCCGGCATTCAAACCGCTTACAACATCAACCATTTTATAAAGGGCTTCATGAAAAACCCCAATGACATGCGGCTGTTCGATAGGTGAGTGGTCTCTGATTTCAACTTCAGGATCACAAAACCGGACAAACGATTTAACAGGAGACCCCTTTTTTTCAGAACCGTAAGATGAGAAGTTTGAGCCGTTAAGCCCTAACCCGTCTACCCCAGCTTCAGCTAACATCTTCCCCGCGAGGTTAGCACCAAGTCCGCCGATAGATTCCAGGCGAATTTCAAAAAAGCCAAGGTCATTCTTTTGCGGTAAAACAGACATAATTTATTCCCCTTTCAAAGATATTGACTAACTCCCTTAGTGACAGTATAGAAAACATACGCATATAAAGATATGATCTAAGTCACACTTTCACAGAATGTTTAAATTTATAAAATAGAACACTTTTAATATAATTAGAAAATCCCTTTATTGTTCTGTGTTTCACATAGGTTATTTTTGTATAACAGATAATTACCTTAATTAGTACAGATTGATACAGAGAATTTGGTAGAATAAATAATTATGGCAAATTATGAATATTCACTTTGCAGGGAGGCCGCGCATGAAAGAAGTCATTTTAAACGCAGAAGCATGGGTAAAACAATTATTCTCGGAAGATTCCACAGGGCACGACTGGTACCATACAGATCGTGTAAGGCATTTGGCAAAAGTGATTGCTGAGAAGGAAGGGGCCGACAGCCAGTTTTGTGAACTCGCTGCGCTGCTGCATGATGCAGGCGATGATAAATTCCACTCTGATGAAGAGTCGGGCAGGCTATTTGTAGAACAATGGCTAAAGGGCCAAAACGTGCAAAAAACGGATAGAGAAGAAATAATGGGTGTTATTGACACCGTGTCTTTTAAAGGAGGGAATAACAAAGCCCCGGAAACGCTTGAAGGGGAAGTGGTTCAGGATGCAGACCGCCTCGATGCATTAGGCGCTATAGGAATCGCGCGCTGCTTTATGTTTGCAGGCAACAGAGGGGATGCGATGCATATCCCTGGCGAACGGGCGCGTGATCAAATGACTAAAGAAGAATACCGGGACGAGCGCTCTACTGCCGTTAATCATTTTTATGAAAAGCTGTTAAAGCTTTCTTCTCAGATGAAAACTGACACAGGAAAAGAATTGGCTAAAGCCAGGCATCTGTATATGGAAGACTTTTTAAACCAGTTTTATTCTGAGTGGGAAGGAAAAAAATAACGTTCCTTTCAGATTTGTTTTTCATTGAATCAGGCTCCTGCAGGTGGGAACCGTAAGACTTATAAAAGAAAGATTGAAACAAAATAAAAAGGGGAACGTGACGAGTGTATCCAGACTTAAAGAAAGAAGGTGTCTTAATGAAATTAAAAGGGATGAAAGTACTGACAGTGGTGGAAGATGAATTCGAAGATTCTGAGTTGCTCTATCCTCATTACCGGCTGCAGGAAGAAGGAGTAATCGCTCATATAGCAGGTAAAGAAGGAGGAGCCACGTATACAGGAAAAAACGGGGTTCCTGTGACAGCCGATTACTCTTTTGAAAACATTACTATTGAGGAATACTCGGCTATTCTCGTTCCTGGCGGATGGGCCCCTGATAAATTAAGAAGATATGATGAAGTCCTAGATATGGTAACCTATATGAACCAGCATAAAAAAGTCATTGGCCAAATCTGCCATGCCGGCTGGGTGCTTATTTCAGCAGATATTCTCAAAGGAAAAAATGTAACAAGTACGCCGGGGATTAAGGATGATATGGTAAATGCAGGCGCTGAGTGGCATAATGAGGAAGTCGTGGTTGACGGCCATCTCGTTTCAAGCCGCCGTCCACCTGATCTGCCTGCTTACGGAAGAGCTCTTGTGGAAGCACTGGAGAAACAGGCTTAAAAGGAAAGTATCATCAATTATTATTTCGGCGTTTTGCAGAAAGAAGACAGGCGGATGGCTGTCTTCTTTTGTATTTATTTTTACATCCTGCTGTTAAAGGTTAAAATAAAAGGGATCAAAAGCTGTAATTTACTGAAAGGGGGATGTGGCATATGCAGGAAAACGTGTCTTGGGTAAAGGATATGGAAAAGGAAGAACTGGATTTTCAAGTTAATAACCCTCACCTGTCGAGCCCTGCTCTCCAGAAATATTTAGCCTATTACTCCTTTGATCTTCCTTCCTTTAATACATACCGATGCGGGACATTTAAAGCTGGGGATAAAAAAATATTTATTCAGGCTTTTTTAAAAAAAGAATCCAAAGGAACGGTCTATTTTGTACATGGCTACCTCGATCACACCGGAGGGATGAGCAGAACTGTTAATTATTTGCTGGCTCATGGTTATGAAGTGGTCACTTTGGATTTGCCGGGGCACGGATTTTCCCAGGGAGAATCAGGTACCGTGGCTTCCTTCGAAGAATACATACAAGCGGTAAGAGGCGGCTACGAGCTAATATCGACGACGCTTAAAAAGGAACGGATTATTGGACTTGGGCATAGTACCGGAGGAGCCATTTTATTTCACGCTGCCTCTGAAGAAAAGATCAGGCTTGAGAAACTGGTTTTAGTGGCTCCTCTGTATCACCCTTACCAGTGGAATCTGGTTAAAGGCTCACTCAAAATGATGGGGAGATTATTTCGTAAACAAAAGAGGCGTTTCAAGAAAAACTCTAATGACCATTTATATCAGTCTTTTATAAAGAATGATCCTCTCCAGGTTCAATGGCTGAAATCTGACTGGTTAACGGCAATGGAAAAATGGCAGCAAGAGATTGTAACCTGTCCTGTTCTTAACATCCCTGTGTATTTTCTCCAGGGGGAAAAAGATACGACCGTCGACTGGAAAGAGAATGTAGCGTTTTATTTTAAAAAATGTACCCGCATCCAGGTCGTTTACTTTCCTGGAGGCAGGCACCAGCTGTTAAATGAACGGGAGGGAATACGGAACCTTGTACACAAGAGAATCCTTTCCTTTTTAAGCAGGAGATGATTTCTTGGATTTTTTACTGGAAATAAAATATAAGACGGCTCCGGCTGAAAGCATTAAACCTGCACTTACAAGAAAAGGGAAACCTAATAGTTCAGCGACAGTTCCAGCGATAAACGACCCGGACACGACACCTAAAGAGAATGCAGCATAAAATATTCCATAAGCTTTTCCCCGGTCCTTCACAGTAGACATATCAGCTACCATACGGTTCATAGATGGGAAGGTGAATGAAAAACCTGCCCCGTAAACGACCATTGACAAAACTATAAGGCTTGTCAATTCAAGTAAACTTAACATTATAAGAGACACACTGATCAGTACAAGCCCGGTCAATATTAAATGAGCCGGCTCATAACGCTCGAATATTTTGTTTGCAGGAGTTAAAAAGACAAGGAGAGCCACCAGGCCAAAGGTGCTTAACAGCAAACCTGTAGCCGAGGCATCAAGATTTAATGACGCCACTTTTAAAGGAAGTGCAAAAGCAAGAGTACCATTGCTGACCATCAGGGCAAAAGCAGCTAAACTGGCTTGAATAAGTACAGGCTGCTTAATAAGCCGTATGAAATCGCTTATTAATATTTTTCCACGGTCCGGGCTTGAAAACGATTCGTTAACAAATTTAATGATAAGTAAAAACGTGATAATAAACAGGACAGATACAAGAATAAATACATATTCAACTGAGGCTCTGGCAGCTATAATACCCCCCAAAGCCGGACCGACAATCGCGGCGCTTCCTATACAGGCTCCCGTATAAGCCATTGTTTTTCCCCTGCGTCCTTCACTCGTCCGGTCTCCTATGTAAGCGAAAGCTGCAGGTATAAGAGCCCCGCCCGCTAAGCCGTGAAGCAGCCGTATGAAAAAGAGGTGGCTTCCTGTTTGGGCCAGGGGATAGAATAAAAGAATTAAGGCAGCTGAAGCCATCCCGGCCAGAAGGATTTTTTTACGGCCTACCCGGTCAATCCAATGGCCAGCGACTATGTTTCCAGCCATATTGGATAATGAATAAACTGCAATGATGGCGCCTGTCAGCATATGGGAAGCCCCGAGTTCCTGGGCGTATGGTGTAATGATAGGTAATTGAATAAAGGTATCCAGAAATGCTACAGCGATAATAATATATAAAAGTTTAGTCATGGTGCTCTCCTTCCTCACTTTCCCACCTTTACTATACAATGAGTGAAAAAGGTACGTAAAGTTTCCAGATAGGACAGAGGTTGGGAAGTGTGTTAAAATAAAGGTTATATTCCTCAGACCGGCAATTGTTAAACGGTCTTTTGCATAAAGGGTGAGCATAATTTGAAACTAACCATAAATAATTTTACAGATGCTTTGCTTCAAGGGGATCATGCAAAGTCGCTGAGCATTGTTAATAAGTGGCGGGATAATTACACAAGGTTCTATATATATAATAAACTGATCACCCCGGCGATGTACGAAATAGGTCGCAGATGGCAGGCGAATGAGATTTCAGTCGCCCAGGAGCATCTGGCAACGGCCGTCTGTGATTTCGTCCTCACGCAGACAGAACACGATCTGGTAAGGTATTCTCCTGCACCGGAAGCAACCCCGAAGGCCCTGTTCTTCACAGTGGAAGATGAACATCATTACCTTGGCATGAAAATGGTATCTATTTTATTCAGGGAAAAACAGTGGAACGTTAAATATTACCAGTCTAATTTGCCGGTTGACCATGTGATGAATGAAATAGTACAGTGGAAACCCGGCGTCATAGGGCTGTCGTTTTCTATCGTACACAGGGCAAACGGCCTGACTTCCTATTTAAAAAAATTCAGTGAACTGGACTACGAGCCTGAAATCCTGGTAGGCGGCCGATTAATGAACCAGTACGATTTTTCGTCGATCGGTCCCCCCAACACGACATTTATACAAAACCTGGAGGAACTGGATCACTGGTTTAATCAATATACTGAAAACAGGCGGGATGACTTGGATGGAGACAAAGATACCACTTCCATTATTTAAAATAGATAAAGAATTTAATATACTCGAGTTCACAGGAACAGCCGCTGACTTTTTTCCGGAAACTGAAAGCCTCTACCAGATTATTGACCGGGACAGCCATACTAAATTAAAAAACTGTCTTATAAACGGGGACGCAGCCCTCACCTTTGAAATTAACGCCAAAACAAAACAGGAGCCGTTGGAACTTTTTAAAGTGTTTGCCCAATGGAAGGGTTCGGAAGCGTTTTGCGTTTTTGTTCCGGCTAATCAGGACTACCATCTTGTCCATAAGCAGCTTGAAGACTTACAGAAGAGGCTCTCTGAAACAAATTTCGAACTCTATGAAAAGAAAGAACAGTTATCTTCTGCAATGGACCGAACAAACAGGCTTTCAGGGCCTTATATAGAATTGAGTGATACACTGGCTCTGTTGCCGATATTTGGAGATTTATCTGAAGAAAAGATTAAAGCCATACAGGATAATGCTATTCAAAAAGCTTACGATAATAAACCTGAAAGAGTGCTGGTGGATTTTACAGGAGTTGGAGTAGTGGAAGACAGCGGTGTCCTGCAATTAAAAGACATGGTGCTGGTATTTAAGCAGATGGGAATGGACGTTGTTGTAATTGGTCTTTCACCGGCTCAGGCAAGAGTACTCAAACCTTACCGTACTGAATTGGAACTTGATTTTGAGAGGAACGCTAAAGTGTCTATAAAAAAATGGCTTGTGAAGGAATACCTTTAAAAAAGGCTATCTAACAGATTTTGTATAAGACTCGGCTTAGTTAGTAAATAAATGAGGCTAAAGTGCTGAAAAAGACCCCGGCGGGTGCCGGGGTCTTTTTTACTGCCCTATAACAGCGGATTCCCGTTATGAAAATGAGCACATTTTCACTTAGGGTATATAGGGAAAAACTACAGGCTTACAAAAATATATTGACAATTTGTCTGAAAATTTGAAATAATGTGATAGCAAAACTTTCTGTTACATATGATTTCACACAGCTTAAACAGGCCATTTCGGTTGCTTAAAAGTTGAATGTCAGGGCGTTTTCAGATGGAGTTTACTGATTTTAAAAGTACTTCCTTGTGAAGGACCAAAAATATCAGTACTGTTCAATAACAGACAGCTATATAATATGTCAAAGTCCTTCCAGCACCGAAAGGGTAACAGGAAAAATGATACAAGGAGGAATTTGAATGGCCGCTCTCATTATTTTCTGGATATTTGCTGCAGCCACAATCGCGCTTACGATCAAATTTAGAAAACCGGCTTTACTAACCCTGCCTTTTCTTGCGATGGGGGTTTATTTAGTTATTCAGATAGCTATGGTTCCTATGCCTTTTATGGAAACCGTACGGTTCATTTTTGATTTAAGGTAGCTGTTTAAGGGAGGGATGTTAAATGTCTTCAGCTAAAGAAAAGAATCGCCGGACTCTCTTCTGTCCCTCCTGTAACAGCCCGAACATGATCGTTATTTCAAAAGCCAGGTATATGATTATGATGACAGTTCTGCCCGTTATCGTTTCAGCAGTGATTGCAGTTATGTTCCACCCGGTCTTTCTGCTGTTTATTCCCGGACTGATTTGGATGAACAAAATGATAGCTGACAGAAAAGCGCCGCTTATTATTTGCAGAGAATGCAAAGCACATTCACAGGGAAATCCCGCTGCCAACCGGGCGCACTGAACAAACGGGTAAAAATGAAAGCGTTTACTACGGTAAAGGAGGGTTCTAAGTGAAGAGATAAGAGAGAAAGTCATACAAACACTCAGCAGGATGCGAAAACTTATTGAAAAAGGAGGGTTTGGCACGTGAAAAAGGTCAAAAAGGAAGTAGCTGATAAGTATTTTAAAACACGGGTGACAATGATCGCCATTTTTTTATTCATTGGTTTTCTTGTATCCTTCGGAGTCGTATTTTTTGCGGAGCAAATAAACGAGAGCGGCGTCTATATAATGGGAATGCCGGCGCATTATTATATGGGAGCCCAGGGGGCTGTGGTAACGTTTATTGTTCTCCTCTTTTTAAATGCTGTTATAAACGACAGAGTAGACAAAAAGTTCGGAATCGACGAGTCACGAAACGAACAGATCAGCAAAACCGGGACAGACCATTAAAAAGTCAAGCCACTTAGGTTTTGCCAGAGAATAAAAAGGTGAACACGATGGTTGAATTTACAAGGGGGAACCTATTAGATGGATCAACAAGCCTTAGTTTCACTCACGCTGATAATTTTAACATTTGCTCTTTACATTGGTATTTCAATTTACCACCGTGCAAAAGCCACATCTGATTTTTACGTAGCAAGCCGGGGGGTTCCCGCTTTCTGGAATGGTATGGCCATAGGCGGCGACTGGATGAGTGCGGCTTCATTTATCGGGATGGCCGGTACGGTCATGCTGCTTGGGTATGACGGCCTGGCCTATATTATGGGCTGGACAGGAGGATATTTGCTGCTTACGTTTCTGTTAGCTCCGCAGCTCAGAAAATATGGGCGTTTTACCGTTCCTGAATTTATCGGGGACCGGTTTGACAGTAACTTTGCAAGGTTAATCGGTGCAATTGCGACGATTATCATCAGTTTCACTTACTTAATCGGACAGTTGTCCGGATCAGGTGTGGTTATTGGACGGCTGCTCAGCATTCCTTCATGGGTCGGGGTGTTAATCGGGGTAGCGATTATCGCCGTGTATGCGACCCTTGGCGGGATGAAAGGAGTAACCTGGACACAGGTTGCCCAATATCTTATTTTAATTACCGCCTATGTTATTCCTATTGTATTTATGTCCCTTCAGATAACCGGGAATCCGCTTCCCTGGCTGACTTACGGAAATGTGGTTGAAGAACTGGGGGCAATAGACAGGGAACTGGGTTTATCAGAGTATTTTGCACCGTTTGATGAAGGGAGCCGCGCCCAGTTTCTAGCTTTATTGTTTACATTAATGATCGGGACAGCCGCACTTCCTCATGTTATTGTCCGTTTCTATACGGTAGCTACCATGAAAGCTGCCCGGTGGAGCGGTGCCTGGGCCCTGTTTTTTATAGGAATTCTTTATTTATCAGCACCGGTATATGCAGCATTTTCAAGATTTGTCATTATGAACGATGTCGTGGGCCAGCCGCTTGATGATTTGCCTGCCTGGACTGAGCCGTGGCTCAATACGGGTTTGCTGGAAGTTACGGCCTCAGGGGAACAAGGAGTACTCATGTGGGAAGACCTTATCATTCACGCTGATATTGTAGTGATGGCGACCCCTGAGATTGCCAACCTTGGTACCTTTGTTATCGGAATGATCGCTGCCGGCGCGATGGCAGCGGCTTTATCGACAGCAGGCGGCCTTCTGATTACTGTTTCATCCTCATTTGCACACGATATTTACTACCGGCTTGTTAACCCGAATGCCACAGACAGTACACGCCTGAGAGCGGGCCGGATAGCTATCTTTGCTGCGACGATTGTAGCCGGTTTACTTGCGCTTGACCCGCCGGGAGTGATAACCCAGATCGTCGCGTGGGCATTCGCTATTGCCGGAGGAACGTTCTTCCCTGTTCTTTTTCTTGGCGTTTGGTGGACACGGATTAATGCCAAAGGGGCGATTGCCGGAATGCTTGGCGGATTAACGACTACGCTGACCTATATCTTCCTCGCTATGAACGGGTTTATACTTTTTGGAATCGGCGACACAGGTGCAGGCGTTTTCGGTGTCACTGTTAACTTTATTCTCGTAATAGTTGTTTCACTTATGACTGAACAGCCTTCTCAGCGTTTAAAAGATGAAGCCATTAATTTAAGGTATCCGGAGCAGATGTCTTATGAAGAAGGGCAGGTATGGCTCGATGACACTTCAGGAAAATAAAGAATTTATGAATATGATCGAGAACCATCCGATTTTCAGCGGCGCAAGTGCCGCTGAATTTCGGTCGTTACTGGACCGGTGTGACTTAAAAGCTTATCGGAAAAATGAGAAAGTGCTTTATTCGAAGTCGCCCCGGGAAGGGCTGCTGCTTATTCTGGAAGGGATTACGGAAGTATGTGTGCAGACAGGGACAAGCCGTGAAAACAGGGAAGTGCTCGAAGTGCTGGAGGCCGGTGAAATGGTCGGTTTTTCAAGTCTCGCTGATTTTCTGGGCGAACCAAATCCGCATGAAGACTCAGTGACTGTCGAGGTCCATTCCCTTGGCCCGTCGGTATGCCTCCATATTCCTTATGAGGTTCTTGAATCAAGGTGGCATGACGAAGACGTCAGAGAGTATGTCCTCCGCCAGGTAGCTGTCAGGCTCAGGGAGATTTATTCATCGCTTGCTGAACAAGTTAAACTGGCTAACCAGTGGGGGGAAAGCGACCCGTTCATCCGTCGCGCCCAGGATCTGATGAACGAGCCGGCATTAACCATTAATCAGGACACCCCGGTGGATGAAGTGGCACGGACGATGGTGGAAGCGGGAACGAGTTCAATTCTAGTAACAGGTAAAGAAGAAGAACTTCTTGGAATTATTACTGAAAAAGACCTTGTCCAGCGGGTCGTTTCTGCTGGCGCAGGCAAAACGAAAACAGCGGGAGAAACAGCGACACTCGAGCTTGTGACCATTCACCGGCATGCCTACTATTATGAGGCTATGTCCAGTTTTCTCACTCATCGCGTGAAACACTTGCCGGTAGTAGATGACAATAGGCGGCCAGTCGGTATGGTTACTTTGTCAGACCTTCTTAGAAAAAAGAATCGGGGACAGTTTAATATCATCCAGGAAATTGAATCATCAAACGCTGAAACCCTGCCTGATGTAAAACATGCGATTTACAGTGTACTTGGTAATCTCATACAAGATGGCATGCCTGCCTTTCACATTATGGAGGCGATAACGACGCTTTATGACAGACTTGTCTACCATTGTGTGGAAATGGCTGCAGAAGAAGTAAGGAAAGAACATGGAGAAGCCCCGGTCGCTTTTGCCTTTTTTCTAATGGGAAGCGCGGGACGCAGAGAGCAGTTTCTATTAACGGATCAGGACCACTTTCTCGTTTATGACGACCCGGAAGAAGGCGGAGAAGAGAAAGTTGACACTTATTTTAAAACATTGGGAGAAAAAATTACCTCCTGGATGGAACATGCCGGCTATAAGTTGTGTGATGGAGGAATGATGGCCAGTTTTCCAGCGTGGCGCGGTAATCTGTCGGCTTGGAAAAAACGCCTTCGGTCCTGGGGGCTGCGGGCAACTAATGAAAACATTCTGCTGGGGCACAATTTTTTATCATTCCGCTTTTTGTACGGGGATGAACGGCTCCATGACCGTTTCACCGGACTGGTTGCCGACCAGCTCGAAAAGTCGCGGATTTTTCTATACAGGGCAGCCGAAGAAGAAAAACAAAATCCTGTCCCCACGCTTGATCAGCCTATCCGCGCCTTATTCAGGATGAAGAAAGAGACGATTGATATAAAGTTGAATGTTCTATTTCCATTTCACCATTCCCTGCAAATCCTAAGTGCTAAATACGGGATGATTGAGGGGACGCCTAAACAGCAAATAGAGCGGTTAACCGAAGAAAAAGTGTTTAGTGAGAAGTTTGCCGATGAACTCCAGTTTGCTTATGAAGTCATTCTTCACATCCGTGTTTCCCAGGCATGGAAAGCCCATTTGCAAGGAGAGAAAGCGTCGAGTAAAATTTATTTCCGCAAAATGAAAACCCGTGATAAAGAAGAATTGATGCTGGCCTTAAAAACGATAAGGTCATTGCAAAATCAATTAGCTTCTTCATATGGAATGCCGTAAACCGAAGAGGAAACTTGAAAAGGCGGATACAGAATGCTATTCTGCCGCCAACATAATTTAGTCATGCAGAGGGAGAGACTCCGCTATGATGTTTTGGAAGAAAAAAAGCTTAGGTTACAAACTTGCCTGTGAACTTCCGCTTAATACACCTATCCGTGACCTGTCATTTACGGTCATGGATACCGAAGCGACCGGTTTTTCCGTAGGGGCCGGTGACCGGCTGATCGAGATCGGCGCCGTACACGTGGACGGCCTTTCAGTCACAGATCATATCTTCCAGACATACGTGAACCCGCAACGGGCCATTCCGGAAAAAATTACGGAACTTACCGGTATTCAAAAGGAAGACGTGGCAGACGCGCCTGCGGCAGTTGAAGCGATCGAAGCCTTCTGTCATTACGTTGAACAATGCGGCAGCAATGGCTGGGTCGGCCATTATTTAGCCTTTGATCTTCTTGTGTTAAAGAAAGAGCTCCAGCGGGAAAAATACAGTTTTAATGAACCGCCTGCTTTTGACACCCTTGATTTAATCGGATTTATCAGCCCCTCATGGGATATGAGGGACTTGGAACACTATGCCAGGAGTTTTGGCACTAATATTTATGAAAGACACAGCGCAGTTGGGGACGCTCTTACTACCGCTCACTTATTCGTCGAATTGCTGCGTCTTTTAGAAAGCCAAGGTAAAACAACACTTAACGATTTAATGGTTGTGACGAAAAAAGATGGAAGTTTTCTTTCCTTATAGACTGGATTGACCGGATGCCTGTTCTTATACGAACGGGCATTTTTTGCTGAGAACTTTGTTCCTGGCGCTCCTGGTTTATAAACTGAAGTATAGCTTCCAGAACGTATATTCGCTATAATGTTAATGAGCGGGAGGGAAAAATATGTTTGGAAAAAAGACACTGACAGAGCTTATAGGGGAGTTAAGAAACGATCCCCAGGTAACCCACTGGCATGAGGTGCCTGAAGAAGAAGCTAAGACCTCACCTATGCCGGAAGATATGCACGAGAAAATTAAAAAAGCTTTAAACGATCGTTTAATAAACGACCTATATACGCATCAGCGGAGTGCTTACGAGCATGTGATGCGCGGAGAGAATATTACTGCTGTGACACCGACTGCGTCCGGAAAAACATTATGCTATAACCTGCCGGTGCTGCAGCGGCACATGATTAATCCTTCAAGCAGAGCCTTGTATATTTTTCCGACTAAAGCGCTCGCCCAGGATCAGAAATCAGAGCTTAATGAATTTATAGATGAAATGGATGTCAATATTAACAGCTATACGTATGATGGGGACACACCGGCCAACATTCGCCAGGTCGTCAGAAAAGCTGGCCACGTCGTCATTACTAATCCGGATATGCTTCATTCAGCCATACTGCCTCATCACACTAAATGGATCTCCCTGTTTGAAAATCTGGAAACGATAGTTATAGATGAACTGCATACGTACCGGGGCGTCTTTGGCTCCCATGTGGCAAATGTGATCAGAAGACTTAAAAGGATCTGCCGTTACTACGGCAGCAACCCTTCTTTTATTTGCACTTCCGCAACGATCGCTAATCCTGAAGAACTTTCAGAAGAGCTGTTAGGGGAACCGGTGCGCCTTATTAATAACAATGGAGCGCCTAAAGGCAGGAAACATTTTGTATTTTACAATCCTCCTGTCGTCCATAAGCAATTAAATATTCGTAAAAACGGTACGAAAGTGGTTAATGATCTGGCTGCCCGTTTTCTGAAAGAAAAGATCCAGACGATCGTCTTTGCAAGAAGCCGGGTGAGAGTGGAAATAATCCTCAGTCATCTTCAGGAACTGGTAAAAAATGAAATAAACCGCCGGTCGATACGCGGTTACAGGGGCGGCTATTTACCTAACCAGCGGCGGGAGATTGAAAGGAATTTAAGAAGCGGAGAGACGATTGGCGTCGTAAGCACGAATGCTCTGGAGCTTGGGGTGGATATCGGCCAGCTTCAGGTATGTGTCATGAACGGCTATCCCGGATCAATCGCTTCGAGCTGGCAGCAGGCCGGACGAGCCGGGCGAAGACAGGATGAATCTGTCGTCATAATGGTTGCTAATTCAAGTCCACTCGATCAGTATTTATTCCAGCACCCTGAATATTTCTTTGAAGGGTCCCCGGAGACTGCCCGTATTAACAAAAATAATCTCATTATATTAGTTGATCATTTAAAATGTGCCGCTTATGAGCTTCCGTTTAACCGGGGGGATACGTTTGACGGGGAAGATGTGACGGAAATACTTGACTATTTAACAGAAGAGCGGGTGCTTCACGATACTCATACGCAGTGGTTCTGGATGAATGATGCCTTTCCTGCCCATAATATCAGTCTCCGCTCAGCGGCTCAGGAAAATGTGGTGATTATCGACCAGTCTGCAGTGGAAAATCACCGGGTAATCGGGGAAATGGATACATTCAGTGCGCTCACCCTGCTTCATGATGAAGCCATTTACCTTCATGAAGGGACCCAGTATCAGGTCGAGTATCTCGACTGGGATGAAAAGAAAGCGTACGTCCGGGAAGTTGACGTAGAGTATTTCACAGATGCCAATCTGGCGGTAAAGCTGAAAGTGCTCGAAATTGACAAAGAAAAACAGGCAGGAAATCATATGATCCAGTACGGAGACGTGATGGTCACGGCGATGGCTACCATTTTTAAAAAGATTAAACTGGAAACCTTTGAAAATATCGGTTCAGGCCCAATTCACTTACCTGAACAGGAACTTCATTCCAACGGCATTGCCTTGACTTTTGCAGAGGGGACCTTTAACGATGAACGGGAAGATGTCATCGAGCAGGTTCTGATGGGGATGGCTCATGTGCTTCAGCATGTTGCCTGCGTGCATGTGATGTGCGATAAAAATGACTTGCATCCGGTGCCTGAAGTGAAAGCCGTCCATTCCCAGAAGCCGACTGTGTTTCTCTATGACCGTTATCCGGGCGGCATTGGTTTGAGTGAAAGTGTCTATAACCAAATTAATCATATATTAAAAGAGTCGCTTGATTTTGTTTGGGAATGCCCGTGTGAAGGGGGCTGCCCGTCGTGTGTAGGCGTCGGCGGGACAGATTCTTCTTTACAGGTTAAAAAGTGGGTGCTGAAACTGGTGAGCCAGGCAGCAAGCTATGATTAATGGTGTGATAAGGCGGGAGTTTATTCTCCCGTCTTTTTTAACCTTTGGCTTCCTCGCCTATGTTCACCGGAAGAGTATTATAGGTGATGGTGCTGGGATTTTATTGCATAAAGGGGTGTTGAACAACAATCTACCACTAAACCAAGTTTTTCTTCCAGCGGGGCGGTTTATGATACGATAGGTTTATAGAATCAGAAACAACTGCAAGGCAGGTGAGTCGCATGAGTGTAAAATCAAAACTGCTGAGAATGAAAAATCATTTACAGCTGGAAAATAAAAATGAGCCGGCTGCTGATAAAATAGAAACGCCGCCTGCCCCAAAGCAGGATAAGATGGAAACGGCTTTTAAAGACATTGGATTTGAGCCTTTTTATTTTGACGGGGAGAGGTCTTACAGGAAACGAATCCTCTATCCTTATGCTACTGAACAAGATTATGACCTCTTAAAAGATATGGAGCGGATTAAACAGTTTTGGGGAGCAGAGCTCTCGGACCATCCGCTGTCTTTTAACGGAAAAGAGATCGACCGGCTGCTATTTTTTGATACGGAAACCACAGGCTTGTCTACAGGGGCAGGGAATGTGATCTTTTTAATCGGGTACGCCAAATTGAAAAGTGAAGGCATAGAAGTGACACAGCATTTACTGGAAAGCCCTTCAGATGAAGCTGCTTTCTTATCAGGTTTTCTGGAAGACTTCCGGGAAGATGACTACTTGATCAGTTACAACGGAAAATCTTTCGATTGGCCTCAGGTGAAATCCAGACACAGCTTTATTAGGAAAGAGCTTCCGAAGCTTCCCGAATTCGGCCATATCGACTTGCTTCACAGCGCGAGAAGGTTATGGAAACATGAACTGCCTTCCTGCAGGCTGTCTATAGTAGAAGAAAAGAAATTAAATATTCGCAGAACGAATGACATTCCCGGCAGTATGGCCCCTATATTATATTTTGATTATTTAAATGATAAAAATCCGTATGAGTTAAGAGGGGTCATTGAGCATAACGACCAGGACGTCCGTTCATTAGTTCATTTGTATAAAAACCTGGTAATGAAATTAATATGGGAGAACGACGTGCCTTCTTCCGGGATGGAACACTATTATATGGGCGAGTGGTTTGACAAACTTTCTATTTATGAATGGGCAGAGAAACATTATGAGCATGCTATTCATAAGACCACTACTCCTTTTCCCCAAGTGTATTACAAGCTTGGAGTGATGTATAAGAAAATGGGAGATAAGGAGAAAGCGGGTAAGTACCTGGAGCTTGCTCTTAAACAGGGGGCTTCTCCGCCCGTGGAAGCGTGGATCGAACGTTCGAAACTCGCGGAACATTATGAGAAAGATCCTGCTAAAGCCTATGATTATGCGAAACAGGGCTATCAGTATATTAAGAAAAACGGGCGGTTTAACGAGAAAAAGTATACGAGACAATTAGCTGATTTAAACAAACGTTTAAAACGGCTTGAAAAAAAGCAGGCATTTTAGAGGAGGAAAGCGTATGACCAGTTATGAGAGCTATAAAGATCTGATCCGCCGGCACTTTCCGTTTGACCTGCTGACAGATGATCAATTCAAGCGGTTAATTGACGAGTCGAAACGGCAATCCTTCTCCGAAAATGAATTTGTTTTTCATGAAGAAGATGAAGAGATAGAAGTTCATTTCCTGTTAAAAGGGCTGGCAAAAAATGTCCTTCACAGAGAAAACGGACAGCAGTTCTCTGTGCGTTTTTACTACCCCGGCGATTTAATCGGTTTAATGATCCTGCTTGCAGGGGGACAGTTGAATTTTTCAGTCCAGGCGCTGGAAAATTGCGAAACCGTCCAGTTTAAAAAAAGCATCCTTTTAAAAATTATGACTGAAAACGAAGCTTTTTCAAACGTTATTTTAAGCGGGATCGGCAACAGAATGAAATCCCTCTATGATGAAATTAAAAAAGAACGGCATGTGACGGATGCTGAGAATATCGGGCTCTTCCGGACAAGGGTACACTCGATCATGGAGCGCGCCAAGGCCATTCATCAGAAGCGCACTCTAAAAGAGGCAGCAAAGCTTATGACAGAAGAGCGTTTGGCCGGTCTCGTCGTCCTGGATGATAAGAAAGAATTAAAGGGGGTTATTACCCAGCAGCATGTGATCCGGGGGTTTCTCCATGGCCAAAGCAGTGAGACCGTCACTGAATGGATGGAAGACAAGCCCCATACGATACAGGAAGGCGCCTTCAGTTACGAAGTGCTTACCTTTTTTAAAGATGACTATATTGATCTGGTGCCTGTGATGAACGGCGAACGTGTCGTAGGTATTCTGATGGCTGAATCATTTCTTCAGTTACAGGATTCCAAATATTTGAATTTATCCTACCGTCTTCAGCATGCTGAAAAAGTAAAGGAACTGGCTCACCTTTCCCCGAAAAATAATGATGATTTCCTGTCGTTCACTGAAGCTTTATTAAATGAGCGGACGCATCCATCAGAAGTATGTGAGTTTATTTCGAATTACAATGACCAGATTCACAGGAAAGTCATTCAATTCGCTTTGCGGGACATGCTTAAGGAAGGGTACGGAAAACCCCCGGTTAATTATTGCTTTGTCGTCATGGGGAGTCAGGGAAGAAAAGAACAGGCGTTCAGTACGGACCAGGATAATGCCCTCATTCTGGATAACTATCAGCACCTTTCCTATAAAAGAGAGGTAGAAGAGTTCTTCCACCGTTTTGCAGCCAAAGTAAACGAGGCTCTCGCAAAATGCGGGTTTCCTGAATGTTCAGGAGGAATTATGGCCAAAGAGAGGAAATGGTGCAGAGAGATCAATGAATGGAAAAGCGAAGTAGTGAACTGGGTAAAAAAAGCAGACAGCCAGGAAATTCGCGATTTCACTATATTTATTGATTACAGACCAATCTACGGAGACTTCTCGTTAGCTGAGAAGCTGAGAGACGATATTATTGAGCCGGTTAAAAAAGGCAAAATTCTGCATGCGATGCTTATGAAAGATACGATCCGGTTTCGGGTCCCTATTAACGCGCTCGGAAGGATTTCAGTTAAAGGGAAGAAGAAGACGATTGATCTGAAGAAATCAGCGTTAATGCAAATCGTTAATGGGGTTCGTATCTTTGCTATCCGTTATGGAATTACTGAAGTGAGCACCGCTGCCAGGCTGGACAGGCTGGAGGAACTGGAAATATTCCATCCAAGAGATGTTAAGAATGCGAAGCTTGCGATGGATTATCTTCATTATTTCAGAATAATGGAAAATATATCCCAGTTGCGGAAAAATGACCCTCTCTCTAATATGATCTCGCCTTTAAAGCTGGATAAAGATGAAAAAAAGCAATTAAAAGATGCTCTGTTTATCGCTAAACGCCTTCAGCAAATGAGTGAATTAAGCTTTGCAAAGAATCGGGGAATTTAATATGGAAGCTTCAGTTCTGCAAATTTTTAAATATTTGCTTTTAGATTGGCACCGGTTTAACCACCATAAAAATTTATGGATTTTGCGTAATAGAAAGCAATTTTCCCAGGTGGCCGACAAAATGCTCAGAGCTGGTAAACAGACAGACCTGGAGAACGTCCCTTTTCATGATCTGTCTTTTACTGTTTTTGATCTGGAGACGACGGGTTTTTTTCCAAAGATCGGCGATGAAGTTATTTCAATCGGTGCAGTAAAAATAAATCTTAACCACATCAGCTTTCCTGAACAATTTTATGAAGTCGTCCGCCCTGTGAAAATGCCATCTAAGCAAATAAGGGAGCTGACCGGTCTGAGTGCAGCACAAATAAAATCTGGAAAACCGTTTCCTTCTGCTATGCTTAACTTTCTCGACTTCTCCCGCCACACGATCCTGGTGGCCCATCCTGCCAGTTTCGATGTTCACTTTCTGTATGAATTGGCAAAGAGGTGGGGACTGCCTCCTTACCTGCCAAGGGCGGTAGATTCATATGAACTGGCGAATTATATATTCCCAAAGGAAAAAAATTCGCTAGATCAGCTGATCTTTAAACTTGAAGTGGAAAATAAATTAAGACACCACGCCTTAAATGATGCGTTTATGACTGCTGAAATATTTTCCAAACTAATGGATGAATTGAAAAACAGGGGAATACATACATTAAAGGAATATAAAGAGGCGGGGGCGCATAAGAAATAAAGTCCAGCTTATTGCAACTGCCGGCTTCTTTAACAGGAAATATTCCCCCGGTGCCGGAAATTTAATACTCTATTTCCCGGGTAAGCGCAGAAAAACAGCTTTTTCGACCATCTTGGCCGCTGTTTCTTTAGAATTAGGAAAATAAGCGAACTTATTTGTTACATTATGACGAAATAAGAGAAACTTATTGATATTTTAGACAATATTCTTTATATTATTTTTTGGAGAACATTATATTTTTAACCAAGAATTGTTTGAACAGGGGAGAGAAAGTCATGGCTAAGTTGTTTGTATGTTTATTTTTTTTAGTGATCGGCAGCACTTTTATGCTTCTTCAGTAAAAAAATAGGTTAATCCACTAGTACATGTTGAAGGGCGCAGACATACGTTGATATTGAACCTAAAATTAAAGGAGGATATCAAATGTTTGGACGTAGACATTGTACTAAACCTCAAGTGTTAGGCACACAAGTTTGTCCGACTAAACAGCGAGTTCGCAATTTCCAGTGTGATTATATTGTCCCTGTCGTGCACCCTTCACACACGACTAATGTAGTAAATCACCGTTATAATTTCCAGCACAGTTATCCGCACACTGAATCAAGAGTTGACAGAATCCAGAACTTCCATACAATGGCAGGCCCTGGACCCGGCCAGGTAGCAGGTGCTGCTACAGGCCCGTTTGGACCAGGTATGGGACCAGGTATGGTAGCTGGAGCTCAAATGGGACCTTGGGGTCACCAAAAGAAATGCGGATGGTAAGGGACGTAAAGAATAAGCGGATCGGCCTCCGGCTGATTCGCTTTCTTTTTTAGAAGGACATAAGCCGCAGAAAGGATTGGTTAACCATGTATGACGTATTGGCCGTTACAGGATATAAGCCCCATGAAATAGGAATTTTTAATGAAAAGCACGACCAGCTGCCGTATTTAAAAAAAGCGCTGGCTAAAAAAATAGCCGGTTTAAAAGAAGAATATGATATTAAATGGGTCATTACGAGCGGACAACCGGGCGTCGAACTGTGGGCGGCAGAAGCTGTCATTGACATGAAAAGCATGTACCCGGATCTCAGGCTTGCTACGCTGGCTCCCTTCCATGAGCAGGAAGATCGTTTTCCTGAAGCAGTTAAAGCATTATATGACACTGTCTGGGAAAAGAGTGATTACAGAGATTATATTACGAAAAGGCCGTATGACAGCCCGGCTCAATTAAGGCTTAAAAATGACTTTATTGTCCAGAAAAGCCATGCCTCTCTTGTTTTATACGACGAGGAAACAGAAGGAACCCCTAAATTTTTTCTGTCTTACGCGTTAAAAAAGCAGCAGCAGGAAGATTACCCGATCATTTATTTAACTCCCGACGATATAGAAGAAATGATCAGGGAAGAGCTGGATGACAGAAGCTGGAATTGACAAGAACGCTTTATTCTGAAAAAATAAAGGGTAAATGATGGTACATATGAGGTGAACAACTGTGGATAATAAACAAGTTTCCAAGCTGACTAAAAATGAAATTTATGAAAAAGATTTTAAAACAAGCATGCGAGGATACAACCAGGATGAAGTCGACCAGTTTCTTGATGATATAATAAAAGATTACGAGGCTTTTGAAACCAGGATTCAGGAGCTGCAGCAGGAGAATGAGCGCTTGAAAAAAGAGACCGTGACTCTCAGCGAACAAACGAAAAAGCAGCCGCCGGCCCAGCCAGCCGCCGGCAACACCAATTATGATATTTTAAGAAGACTGTCCAACCTGGAGAAACATGTTTTTGGCAGTAAACTTTACGATTAAGGCGGCGAAAGGAGTTCATACGGTTGATCGAAGTTTATATTGATGGAGCCAGCGCCGGTGATCCGGGCCCTTCTGGAGCAGGAGTATTTATAAAAGGGAATGGCTATCTTATCCGTCAATCGTTTCCTCTTCCTGAAATGTCTAATCATGAAGCTGAATTTCATGCGTGCCTGAAAGCTTTAACTATTTGTAAAGATCACGGGTTTAAAATTATTTCCATACGGTCTGATTCACAAACAGTGGTTGAAGCGGTAGAAAAAGAATACGTAAAGAATATGTCTTTCAGACCTTTATTGGACAGCATCCTTCACGAGATGGCCCACTCGTTTGATTATGCCTTTATTAAGTGGATTCCAGGCAAATTAAACAAGGAGGCTGACCTGCTGGCTAAAAAAGGTGTACAGAAAGCGATGGAAAATAACAACAGTTGATTAATAAGCTTTACTGTGGTAACATATAAAATGTTGTTCTAAACGACATCCATTTGTGTTTGGGTAATCGCTGCACTGTTTCAGTGTAGAGGAAAGTCCATGCTCGCACAATCTGAGATGATTGTAGTGTTCGTGCCTGACGAAGTCATAAGTCAGGGTAGTCTGGTTGCAGGCTAACGGCAGGAGACTTACCTACGTTTAGTTTCTAAATATGGTAAGTGTGCCTTGAAAGTGCCACAGTGACGTAGTCTGTCTGGAAACGGACAGAGTGGAACGAGGTAAACCCCGCGAGCGAGAAACCCAAAATTTGGTAGGGGCACCCCTGAAAAGGAAATGAACGGATCAGGGGACAGATATGATTCTGTAGACAGATGATTACCACTTTTGTACGAGGGATGACGCCCGTTTGAAGTACGAAGGAACAGAACATGGCTTACTAAACACAAATGGCGTCTTCATACTGTTAAATTAACTCCACGATGCATCTTCATCGTGGAGTTTTTACTTTTTAAAAGAGCATCCTGTATACTAAGTGCGGATACAGTAAAACAAACACCGAGAAAAAGAAGGGAAGGATTTGACCTTGAATACCGTTACATTAATTGCCACCGCTGCCATGGGACTTGAAGCGATTGTGGCTAAAGAAGTTCGAGAATTAGGATATGAAAATGTCACTGTAGAAAATGGAAAAGTTATCTTCAAAGCTCATCCAAAAGCGGTTGCCCGGACAAATTTATGGCTCCGTACTGCAGACAGAGTAAAAATACTGGTGGGGGAATTTAAAGCAGAGAGCTTTGAGGAGCTGTTTGAAAACACTAAAGCTCTCCCATGGGCCGATTATCTGTCTGCAGACGCGGAATTCCCTGTCATTGGCAGATCAGTAAAATCAAAGCTTTTCAGTGTGCCTGACTGTCAGGCAATCGTAAAAAAAGCGGTTGTTGAAAGCCTGAAGCAAAGCTACAATATCCAGTGGTTTGAAGAAAAAGGCGCACTGAACCGGATTGAAATTTCACTTCATAAAGATACCGCCAGCTTAACAATCGACACAAGCGGCACCGGTCTCCATAAACGAGGCTACAGATACTTACACAACGAAGCACCATTGAAGGAAACGCTTGCCGCAGCTATGATCCAGTTAACTAACTGGCATGCAGACAAGCCGTTTTACGATCCATTCTGCGGCTCAGGGACGCTTCCAATTGAAGCGGCCATGATCGGACAGAATATTGCGCCGGGTGTTAACCGGTCGTTTTCTTTTGAAAACTGGCACTGGTATGACCAGAAATGGATGGATGATGCTCTTGAGGAAGCAGAGAACCTGGCTAAATACGATCAGCCGTTAAACATTCTCGGAGCAGATATCGACCATAAAATGATTGACCTGGCTAAAAACAATGCGATGGAGGCCGGCTTTCCTGATCAGATCACCTTTAAGCAAATGCAAGTTAAAGACTTTCATACAAAAGATGAATTTGGTGTCGTTGTCGGCAACCCTCCTTACGGTGAACGGATGAAAGAAAAGCCGTATGTCGAAAACCTTTACCGGGAATTAGGACGGGCACTGAGGCCGCATGACACCTGGTCTGTTTATATCATTACTTCTCACCCTTATTTCGAGAAGCTTTACGGAGCTAAAGCTACAAAAAAACGGAAACTGTATAACGGAAATATAAAAACGGACTTTTACCAGTTCTGGGGAAAACGCCCAGGTTCAAAATAACCTCGGTTACCACCTTTTCTCTCTTTTGGGCATATATTCAGCAGGGAGGCATATACTATAGAAAACTGCTGAAAAGGGAAAGGGTGAGGAGTATGACTGAGGAATACAGTAATATAGAGCAAGTTGAACTTGCTATCCAGGCGGCAGAGCGAATGGTAGGACAAGCCACGATGAGCATGGACCAGCAACAGCTGGAAAATGCCACACGCGCGTTGGCCGAGGCAAGGAGACAGCTGGAGCAGGCGAAGCTGATGAATTTAAATGACCATTTGCTGCAATACTCTTCTTCACGCATTAACCGGTTATCCCATCAGGTGGAAGAAGAACGGGATTAATAACAGATTGACAGGTAACTACTATCAGTTTGTTGCAAATTTAAGAAACTTGGTCTCATCCCCTTGTACTTGAAAAATAATACAACGTATAATGGTAGTAATAAGGGGATGGTCGAATGAATAAATTCATGACAGATAAATTAGGAAGACCATTAAGAGATCTGCGCATTTCCGTGACAGATCGCTGTAATTTCCGCTGCCGCTATTGTATGCCGCCGGAAATCTTCGATAAAAACTTTAAATTCCTTCCAAAAAAAGAGATCCTGACGTTCGAAGAAATAACCAGGGTTTCAAATATACTTGCTGAAAGAGCAGGAATCAAAAAACTCCGCATCACCGGCGGTGAGCCGATGATGCGCCATAACGTGTCGAGTCTGATCAGCATGCTGAACAACATCGACAATATTAATGACATCGCGATGACGACAAACGGGGCTCTTCTCCCCGGGCATACGGAAGAGTTAAAGCAGGCTGGCCTGAACCGGGTGACGATCAGCCTGGATTCACTCAATGATGAAAAATTCCGTTATATTAACGGGCGCGACATCAGTGTCTCAAAAGTGCTTGACGGCATAGAAGCGGCCGAGGACGCTGGCCTTCAGGTGAAAATTAATATGGTTGTCAAGCGGGGGATGAATGAAGAAGACATTCTTCCTATGGCGCGCCACTTTAAGGATTCCAATATCATTTTACGTTTCATTGAGTATATGGATGTTGGAAACGCCAATGGGTGGAAACTTGACCATGTTGTCAGCAAGAAAGAAATCTTCAGTATTATTAATAAAGAACTTCCTATTGAACCGGCTGACCCTAATTATACCGGAGAAGTCGCAGACCGGTTCGTATTTAAAGATAATGGCAATGAGATCGGCATTATCTCTTCTGTGACAGACGCTTTCTGTTCTACCTGTTCAAGGGCCCGGCTGTCTGCGGATGGCAAGCTGGTCACCTGCCTGTTTGCATCAGGAGGCCATGATCTGCGAGATATTCTCCGATCAGGTGCTGACGATGACGAAGTCGCTGAACACATCCGGTTGATCTGGGAAAAAAGAGACGACCAATATTCCGCAGAAAGACTCAAGCATACAGACAAAAAACAAATCAGAAAAATTGAGATGTCGCACATTGGCGGCTAGTCTAAACCGGGGTAATATCTTTTACCCCGGTTTATTTTGGGTTTATGACATCATCAATGCGCTCATTCATAAATGTCACTTCTCCAAAGTCGTGATGATAGTCAATGGTCATTCCGTCAAAATACCATTGGTCGTCTTCTGTTATGCAAAATAGCAAGCCGCCTTTTTCTAACGTAACATAAGCTTTTTCCGGGATACCTCTGTTAATACCTGCCGAAAAACCGCCTGATCCGACGCCTCCGACTCTGACATATAACGTTAACGAGTCCCCTTTTTTTAATTCCATTTCTTTTTTATAAAAATCAAGAGCCTCATCGGTAATCGTAAAATTCATACACACTTCTGTCCTTTCATATACAAGACTTTCAGTCCATTATAACAAACACGCCGATTATTGTGCGGGGATGAACAAAGATGAATTTTTCACTGGAAAAAGGTATGATAAAGGAGGGTGAAATCAGGAAGTGTTAACCACCCTTTACATAAAACGGGTACCGGAAGGAGAAGGACTTGTATGCAGACAGAATCACCTGCTATTGAAAAAGAATTCATGGAGTACGTTAAGAAAATCGGCCATTATAATGAAGCAGTAGGACTTATCGCGTGGGATTTACGAACAGGAGCACCGAGAAAAGGCGCCGCACAACGTTCGGAAGTATTAGGTTCCCTGTCGTCAGAAATATTCGCTATGTCCACTTCAAAGGACATGAAAAATTACTTAACTGATCTGCGCCAGGAGAGTAATTGGGAGCAATTGGACGAGGTAACGAAGAAAACGGCAGAAGAATGCGAAAAACAGTTAAAGAAATTTGAAAATATCCCTCCTGAAGAATTTAAAGACTATGTGGTCCTTACTTCAAATGCAGAGGTGGCCTGGGAAACTGCCAAAGAGAAAGCAGATTTCGACTCATTTAAGCCTTATTTAGAGAAAATTGTGGCTTATAACCGGAAATACACCGAATGGAAAGGCTATGAAGGCAATAAGTATAACGCACTGCTGGATGATTATGAGCCGGGTTTGACTGTTGATGTCATCGACGAAGTGTTCGGGAAATTAAAAGAGGCGCTCGTCCCTCTCGTAAAAGAAATAACGAATGCTAAGGATCAGCCTGAAACAGATTTTCTGTTTAAGCCATTTCCTGCAGAAAAACAGGAAGCTTTAAGCCGTGAGATACTGGAAAATATGAGTTATGACTTTGAGGCAGGCAGGCTTGATACGACGGTTCATCCGTTTGCTATTGGACTGAACCCCGGCGATGTCAGAGTGACAACGAAGTATGATGAGAATGACTTCAGAACTGCCGTATTCGGAACGATTCATGAAGGCGGGCACGCCCTGTACGAACAAAATGTAGATAAAAAGTATACCGGTACGCCTCTCTGTACAGGAACTTCCATGGGTATTCATGAATCCCAGTCTCTGTTCTGGGAAAATTTTGTCGGCCGGCATTATGCTTTCTGGGAGAAATATTACGACCTTTTGAAAAAATATGCCGAAGGGCAGTTTGATTCCGTCGGCCTGGAAGATTTTTACCGGGGCATTAATGTAGCCGGTCCATCTCTCATTAGAATAGAAGCAGATGAGATGACATATTCCCTCCATATTATCGTTCGTTACGAACTGGAAAAAGCGTTAATAAATGAAGAACTGGAAGTAGCAGACCTTCCTGAGGCGTGGAATAATAAAATGGAAGAACTTCTCGGGATCCGGCCGGAACATGACGGGGAAGGTGTGCTTCAGGATGTCCACTGGCCGAGCGGAGCTTTTGGCTATTTCCCTTCCTACGCCTTAGGTTACGTCTATGCTGCCCAGCTAAAGAAGGCCATGTTAAAAGACTTGCCTGATTTCGATAATTTGCTGAAAAAAGGAGATTTGGCTCCTGTAAAAGATTGGCTTACTGCTCATGTTCACCAGTTTGGCAAAAGCAAAAAGCCGCTCGATATATTGAAAGATGCCACAGGTGAAGAGATCAATCCGGATCATCTCATTGATTACTTGAGCACTAAATATCGACAAGTTTATGGACTGTCATTATAATAAAAATAAAGAAGCCGCTAAAGTGGCTTCTTTTCTCTTTTTTTAGCAGACGAGTTTAAAGCCTTACGAAAAAGTGAAATAGTAAGTAGGATTGTATGGCTTTTTTACCCACTTGCCCTGATCGTTCTATTAAAAACAGCAACAGAAGGAGTTGTCATTATGCATGATTGAATTTGATAACGTATCAAAAGTATTTAACGGTGGGACTAAAGCAGTAAACGACGTAAGCTTTAAAGTGAAAGAAGGAGAAATATTTGTACTCATCGGGCCGAGCGGCTGCGGAAAAACGACGACATTGAAAATGATTAACCGGCTGATTGATTCATCAGAGGGAACCATTCGCGTCCATAATAAAAATATACAGGACATGAATATTAAAAAGCTCCGTTGGAACATCGGCTATGTTCTCCAGCAAATTGCACTCTTTCCGCACATGACGATTAAAGAAAATATAGCCGTCGTCCCTGAACTTATTAAATGGCCACAGGAGAAGATCGACAAGAGGGTAGATGAACTGCTGGAGATGGTCGGTCTCGATCCGGGTACATACAGAGACCGAAAACCGGACGAACTTTCCGGAGGCCAGCAGCAGCGTATAGGAGTGGTTCGTGCTTTAGCGGGTGATCCGGATATTATCCTGATGGATGAGCCTTTTAGTGCGCTCGATCCGATCAGCAGAGAACAATTACAGGAAGATATAAAAAAACTGCAGGAAGAAATTAAAAAGACAGTCGTTTTCGTCACTCATGATATTGAGGAAGCTTTAAAGCTCGGACATCATATCTGTCTAATGAAAGACGGAAAAGTTGTTCAAATCGGCTCACCGGCGGAACTGCTTGAAAATCCGGCGGATGAGTTCGTAAAAGAGTTCCTGGGTGACAGAAAAGATCCGTGGGCAGAAAAAGTGTCCTCTTTACTTCCGGAAGAAGCACCGGCAGAAAACAACGATATACGCAGACCAAAAGTCTCTTATGAAGCTACTGTAAGAGAAGCCCTCGAGCAATTAAAGCATTCGTCTGAAAACTCGGTGGCAGTTTACGAAGGCGAAACCTATAAAGGGGATGTGGGCTACAAAGAGATCACTCTCTATATGGAGCGGAAACAGTCCACCTTGAAAGGGGGCTCCTCTTTATGATTGTGTCAGGCATTCAGCCCTTTTTTCAGCTTTTAGAGCAAAGACAGGACTTACTGATCACGGCTCTCTGGGAGCACGTCCAAATGTCACTTATCTCGCTGCTTTTTGCTGTGTTTATTGCTGTGCCATTAGGTATTCTGCTGGCCCATTACCGTAAGGGTGCGGAACCGGTCATCGGCACGACAGCCGTCTTGCAGACCATACCGAGTCTGGCTCTTCTCGGTTTCCTTATTCCTTTTCTCGGCATCGGCACCACGCCGGCAATTGTTGCTCTAACAGCTTACGCACTTATGCCTATTTTGAGAAACACTTATACAGGCCTAAAAGCAGTGGATCCCGCCTTAATGGAAGCTTCCAGGGGAATGGGCATGGGAACGCTGCAGCAATTGCATAAAATTCAGCTGCCTTTAGCCATGCCGACGATTATGGCAGGAATACGGACAGGGATGGTGCTTATTGTCGGTACAGCCACACTCGCAGCATTAATCGGAGCGGGCGGGCTCGGAGATTTAATTATGCTTGGCATTAACAGAAGCAATAATTATTATATACTGCTTGGAGCCATACCGGCTGCCGCTCTGGCTCTTCTCTTTGATGCGGTCCTCAGGGTAACGGAGAAAAAATCGCAAGGATCCACGCTTATGCCTGTCTTTGTGGTCATAGGGGCAACCTTGCTGCTTGTTGTTGTTCCTCCGGTTTTAAACGCGGTAGGTTCAGGAGATGACGAGGCTGAAGAGATTGTGATTGCCGGGAAATTAGGCGCCGAACCGGAAATTATTATTAACATGTACAAACTGCTGATTGAGCAGGATACGGATTTACAGGTCACTCTCGAACCTGGAATAGGAACGACCGATGTGGCTTTTCAGGCTGTGAGATCCGGAGATATCGACGGGTACTTTGAATTCACGGGTACAGCGATAGCCGACCTTCTAGGAGAGACAGTCGAAAGCAATGACGAAAGAGCAGCATTTGAACAGGCAAGAGACGGCATGTATGAGGAATTTAACCTCGTCTTCCTCGAGCCTTTAGGCTATCAGAACACGTATGCCATTGCTGTCACAGAAGATATGGCAGAGGAGTTGAATCTGGAGACAATATCTGACCTTCAGGAATATGAGAATGATTTGACCGCCGCCTTCACTGTGGAGTTTACAGATCGGGCAGACGGGTATCCTGGTATACAGGAAACTTATGGAATAGACTTTGCTGAAGTTCAGACTATGGATCCCGGCTTAAGACTTGGGGCCTTAGTGTCCGGTGATGCTGAAGTCATCGACGCCTACTCCACTGATGCTTATATGCGTGAGTACAACTTAGTCGCTCTCGAAGATGATGAAAATTTGTTCCCTCCATTTAACGGAGCTCCATTATTCAGGGAAGAAGTCATTGCTGACTACCCTGAGCTTGAAGAGATCCTGAATCAGCTGGCTGGTAAAATTACTGAAGAAGAAATGCAGGATATGAATTACCAGGTAGATGAAGAAGACGCCAATGCGTCAGATGTGGCAAGAGAGTATTTAACTGACGAAGGCCTTCTTACTGAATAAAACAACAGGATTGGAAAGGGTCTTTGCCTTTTCCTTTTCTGTTTTTTCAAATAATATTAAGGTATAATGGGAATTGATATATTTTCCAAGGAGGCGGTGGAGGGGATGTTTAAACGAATATTACTAGCAGGGGACGGCTCTGCCCATTCGTTGCGGGCTTGCGAAAAGGCGGTTTATTTAGCTAAACAGACTGAAGGGAGTTCAATTACGCTGATTCATGTGGTAGATGACATTCCATCCCGCTCAGACGTGATGGATGAGGAAATGAAGCTGAGGGACATTCCCGACCATCGTAAACAGCGTGTTTTTCCCCTTCAGGAGATGATTCATAAAGAGACGGTTCCTCTGACTGGTAAACACACGTTTGGGGACCCGGGCCCTACTATTGTAAGAGAAGCGAACGATGGAAATTATGATGTCGTCGTTATCGGAAGCAGGGGCCTCAATCAGTTTCAGCAAATGGTTTTAGGAAGCGTCAGCCATAAAGTAGCAAAGCGGGCGTCTTGTCCAGTTCTGCTTGTCAAATAATCAGACAGGAGTGATCGTATGCAAAACCCATCACAGGAAGAAATCAGAAAGATTTTAGAAGATGCGAAACGAATTGCTATTGTCGGACTGTCCGATAATCCAGCCCGGACATCCAATCAGATTGGCGAAGCACTTATGAAGGCTGGCTACGAGATTATTCCCGTTAATCCGACGGTGGATGAAGTGTTCGGCATTAAAGCTGTCTCATGCGTCACAGAAATTGAAGGAGATATTGACATCATTAATGTGTTCAGACGAAGTGAATTTCTCCCTGAAATAGCTGAAAAAGCAGTTCAGACAGATGCCAAAGTCTTCTGGGCCCAATTGGGACTGACGAATGAGAAGGCCTATGACATTTTAAGAGAAGCGGATAAAACGGTTATTATGGACCGGTGTATTAAAGTGGATCATGCCGTTTTAGTTAAATAATACACACCTGGCAGCTGAAACAGCTGCCTTTTTTTATTCCGGCAAAAATAAAAGATTTTTATTCTGGAGGTAAATTTGACAAATTCCTTAAAAAACATATATTTTAGTTAAGTGAAGGTCCAATACCTTCCAATGTCCCTGGTATGACTGGGATGAGAGATCATCACGGCGCTGTTCTTCCGTGATGATCTTCCTCTAAACAGTGATAAAGCTACACTATTCGCCAGACGCAGCCAAAGGTAAAACCACGCCTTATTAAAGGTTAGTTATCGAAACCTCGCCACAGTTGTGGTATCTTAGATAGTAGTCTGAGAACGGATCGTTACAGAAAGGGGAAAGAAGCATTGTCACCAAAACAAACATTTGATTATAACGATGATGCCATTCAGGTGCTCGAAGGCTTGGATGCTGTCCGAAAGCGCCCGGGAATGTATATAGGCAGTACCGATTACAGAGGCCTCCACCATTTGGTGTTTGAAATTGTAGATAATTCTGTAGATGAAATTCTTGCAGGGTACGGGAATACAATCACAGTCAAAATACATAAAGACGACAGTATCAGTGTAAAAGATGAAGGCAGAGGATACCCGACCGGCATGCACCAGACAGGAAAACCAACACCGGAAGTTATTCTCACGGTGTTACACGCGGGAGGGAAATTCGGCCAGGGCGGTTATAAAACGAGCGGCGGACTTCACGGAGTCGGAGCTTCAGTTGTGAACGCTCTTTCAGAATGGCTTGAAGTGACTATCCATAGAGACGGTTCTATTTACCGGCAGCGTTTTGAAAAAGGCGGCAGACCGGTTACAACACTTGAAGCGATCGGTAAAACGCGTAAAACAGGCACTACCGTCCATTTTAAACCTGACCCGACTATTTTCAGTACCACATCATATCACTATGATACGCTTGCAGAACGTCTTCGGGAAGCTGCTTTTCTTTTAAAAGGCGTCAAAATTGAGCTGATTGACGAACGGCCTGACCAGGAAGCCGATAAAGAAATTTTTCAATATGACACCGGACTTGAAGCCTTTGTTTCCTATTTGAATGAAGATAAAGAAAAACTTCACCCTGTGGTGTCTTTCCAGGGCGAACAAGCGGAAATAGAAGTTGATTTTGCTTTTCAGTACAATGACGGATTTACAGAGAACATGCTCTCATTTGTTAACAATGTGCGCACTAAAGATGGCGGCACGCATGAGCTAGGTGCAAAAGCAGCTATTACACGAGTTGTAAATGAGCATGCGAGGAAACTGCAGCTTCTTAAAGAGCGGGCTAAAAACCTTGACGGAAATGATATTCGTGAAGGCTTTACAGCGATTATTTCAGTCAGGGTACCGGAAGAAAAGCTTCAGTTTGAAGGACAGACAAAAGGAAAACTCGGGACGGCGGAAGCACGTTCTGCTGTTGACAGTGTGATTTCAGAAAAGCTGGCTTTCTTTTTAGAAGAAAATCCTGAAATCAGCAATAATTTGATCAGAAAAGCTATTAAAGCATCCCAGGCGCGGGAAGCAGCCCGTAAAGCAAGGGAAGAAGCAAGAAGCGGGAAGAAAAATAAACGGAAAGACGCTATGCTCAGCGGTAAACTTACGCCCGCCCAGTCAAAAAATCCCCAGAGAAACGAGTTATATTTAGTCGAAGGGGATTCCGCAGGAGGCTCAGCAAAACAGGGAAGAGACCGGAAGTTCCAGGCAGTTCTTCCTCTGCGCGGGAAAGTCATCAATACTGAAAAAGCGAAACTTGCTGATATTATGAAAAATGAAGAAATTCGGACAATTATTTATGCGATTGGCGGCGATGTAGGTCCTGATTTCGATATCTCTAATATTAATTATGACAAAATTGTTATTATGACAGACGCCGACACAGACGGCGCTCATATTCAGGTTCTTTTACTAACGTTCTTCTACCGTTATATGAGACCATTAATTGAAGCAGGCCGCGTCTATATCGCTCTGCCTCCTTTATATAAAGTCAGTAAAGGATCCGGCAAAAAAGAAAAAGTTGAATACGCCTGGGACGAAGGTGGTTTAAAAGAAGCCATTCAGAAAGTCGGTAAAGGGTATATTCTCCAGCGCTATAAGGGGTTAGGGGAAATGGATGCCACCCAGCTTTGGGAAACGACTATGGACCCGGAAACAAGAACTCTCGTAAGGGTCACAATTGATGATATTGCAAGGGCCGAGCGTCACGTCTCTACCTTGATGGGAGACAAAGTAGAACCGCGAAGAAAATGGATTGAACGTAATGTCGCCTTCGGACTAGATGAAGAAACAAATATACTTGAAAACGACAATTTATTAGTAGCAGAGGAGGAGTAATCCTTGGAAGAGAAAGAGAGATACCTGGACCTTCCTCTCGAAGATGTTCTTGGGGACAGGTTTGGAAGATACAGTAAATATATAATACAGGACCGGGCACTCCCTGATGCAAGAGACGGTTTAAAACCCGTCCAGCGGCGGATTCTTTACGCGATGCACATGGACAGGAATACAGCAGATAAGCCGTTCAGGAAGTCTGCAAAGACGGTCGGGAATGTTATCGGTAATTACCACCCACACGGAGATTCGTCTGTTTACGAGGCAATGATCAGGCAGAGCCAGGATTGGAAAATGAGGCACTTGCTTGTCCAGATGCACGGCAATAACGGGTCCATTGACGGGGACCCGCCGGCTGCGATGCGTTATACGGAGGCAAGACTGTCTAAAATAGCCTCTGAAATGCTCATGGATATCGAAAAAGATACCGTTGATTTTATGCCTAACTTTGATGATTCCCAAGAAGAACCGGTTGTTTTGCCAGCCAGTTACCCGAATCTGTTAGTCAACGGTTCCACTGGAATTTCCAGTGGGTACGCGACTGATATTCCGCCACATCAGCTTGGTGAAGTGATTGATGCAGCCATTCACCAAATGGAAAATCCGGATTGTACGATCGATCAGCTGATGACTTATATCCAGGGCCCTGATTTTCCGACGGGTGGTATTATTCAAGGTGTCGAAGGACTAAAAAAAGCGTACGAAACAGGTAAAGGGAAAATTATTCTCCGCGGGAAAGCTGAAGTGGAAACAGTCCGCGGCGGAAGAGAGCAGATTATTATAACTGAAATCCCTTATGAAGTGAATAAAGCTAATTTAGTCAAGAAAATGGATGAACTGCGTCTTGACCGGAAAGTCGACGGTATTGCTGAAGTACGCGATGACACAGACAGAACCGGTTTACGTATTGTCATCGAATTAAAGAAAGAAGCAAATGCAAAAGGAATTCTGCACTTTCTATACAAGAACACCGACCTGCAGATTTCATATAACTTGAACATGGTCGCTATTTTTAATAAAACGCCAAGGCTTCTGAGCTTAAAACAGATGCTGGACGCCTATATTAAGCATCAGAAAGAAGTTGTCACGAGACGAACGACGTACGACCTGAATAAAGCGAAAGACAGAGCACATATTGTGGAAGGTCTCATTAAGGCCATATCCGTTCTTGATGAGGTCATAAGTACGATCCGTGCATCAAAGGATAAGAAACATGCAAAAGAGCAGCTGCAGGAGAAATTCCAGTTCAGCGAGCCTCAGTCCGAAGCTATTGTAAATTTACAGCTTTACCGGTTAACGAATACCGACATAACCACTCTTGAAAAAGAAGCTGATGAACTGAAGAAAACAATAGAAAAATTAACGGCCATTTTATCAAGCGAAAAGAACCTAATTAAAGAGATTAAAAAAGAACTGCGGAAAATTAAAAAAACCTATGATGATCCCCGTAAGACAGTAATTGAAGAGGAAATTGAAGACTTAAAAATCAACCTTGAAGTTACGGTGCCTTCAGAAGATGTGAGAGTATCCGTAACAAAGGAAGGCTATGTTAAACGCTCAAGCCTTCGTTCTTATGCGGCATCCAACGGTGAACCACCCGGGATGAAAGAAACGGACAGGCTGCTTTATTCACTCGAATTGAATACGACTGATACACTTCTTATATTTACTAAGAAAGGTTCCTATTTGTATTTACCGGTCCATATACTGCCTGAAATCAGATGGAAAGACAGCGGCCAGCATGTAGCTAACCTTGTCACGATGGATCAGAATGATGAGATTACCCAAGTAGTCCCGGTCAGCCAATTCGATGAAGAGAAATACCTTCTTTTTGCAACTAAAAATGGGATGATTAAACGGTCGATTCTTAATGACTATAAAGCACAAAGGCATTCGAGAGCTTTAATGGCTATTAAGTTAAAGAAAGACGATGAACTCGTTTATGCAGCTTTAACAGACGGAAGCAAAGATATTTTCCTGGCAAGTCAATTAGGTTACGGTTTATGGTACAGTGAGGAAGAAGTCAGCATTACCGGGCAAAGAACAGCAGGTGTAAAGGCGATAAATTTAAAACCGGATGACCAGGTCATGAGCTGCCAGGCATTCGACCCTTCAAATGAGCCATGGATATTCCTGGTGACACAGCGTGCTGCGGTTAAAAAAATGAGCTTAAAATCATTTGAAAAAACGTCGAGAGCAAAACGCGGCGTGATTATGCTGAAAGAATTGAAAAGACAGCCGCATCGCGTGGCATATGTGCATATGACAGCCTCTTTTGATACGGTGTATGTCCAGGCAACCGACGGCTCTATAGAATCAGCAACTATTAAGGATTTAAGAACTAATGACAGGTATACAAACGGATCGTTCCTTTTTGACACCTCACTTAAAGGAGAAGTTTACGACTCCTGGATAGTAAAAGGAGATCCTCCAAAGACAGGTGATTAAGTGGAAAAAGGTCTCTCATAATAATTTTTCTGAGGGCAAAGCACAAAAGACCGCCTATACAACAATAGTTGTGAAGGCGGTCTTTTATTAGGTACTGGCAAACAGGTAATATAGGCAGTAATAATATTATGTAAACTAGTTTGCTGTAAAATCAGCAGGGGGTCAGCCCCCCAGTAATTGGAAACGCAACTGGATAGCAGAGCTTTTTTTGGGGGGGTGGTTCCAAGCTGTATAGTTTTAAGGGCGCTTCAGATTATAATTATTTAAACTTACTGATAGAAAGTCCAAAATCGCCGATTGAATTTAATTTTCGCTGATAGAAAACGATTATCGCTGATTGAAATGATTTTTCGCCGATAGAACTCACAAATTCGCTGATAGAACTGATATACAAGTGCGAATTAGTAATTAAAGACAAATAATACGAGAAAAATTAACTATATTATTTAAAATGAACTGAAACATTCATTTAAATTAGTTAAATAAGTTCAAAATGCAGATTTATAATCCAGCCAGAGCTAAAATGATTGCAGCGATCGATTAACAGGTGTTGAAACATATACAAAATTAAAAGCGTAGCAGATAATAGCCAGAAGATAAAACTGCTGACGAGTTTCATAAAATTTTTATTCTGTCTCAAAACACAAAGAATACTTACTAAATGAGACCAAAATTCTATTTCATTTATTGGTTCCTATAATTTATATTATGTAAACTAGAAATAAAAATAAAAAAGACCGGGTATTAGTCTCCGGCCCCTTTCCTTATTTAAACCTTCAATATATCTTTTCTGGAACCTCGAATCTCTTTTCATCAAATAATTTAACTTTAATCAGCAACTGAACTCTACTTTACTATTTGCTCCAGTCGTTTTCCGGCTGTATGATTTTTTACTGGCCTTACACGGAATACTCTTCAGACTGACATGCGTTTACATCCAGCAATCAACTGTAGTTATCTTTAATAGCTTTTTGCAGCAGCCCGACACACCGGTCAAGCTCAACTTTAAGTTGTTTCTTATACCGCTGGGCTTCCTCATAATCTTTAAATCGGTAATAAACTACTTCCTGAAGTTTCATTCCTTCTTTAGGCTTCTTATATCTCTCCAGGATCCCGTCATCCATTAATTCATGCAGTGATTTATAAATCTCAGAATGATTAGGTTTGTAGCCGTAAATCTTGAAATCATTTCTCAGCAAATCAAGAATCCGCAGACCATACAACCTTTCCTGTTCAGTTAATGTAATTAAATAAAGTTTCAAAAAAGCTCTCTGCCTTAACAAAAAAGTACTGACATTTTTCTTTGCCATTCCCTATACCTCCTTTATTTTCTAAAACAATGTTCCAAATTTTCAGTCACTTCCATACTTCTCCATCTATTCCTCTTTTTCCTGCAAATCCTTAACTACTTTTTCTATTTATGGTAAAAGCGGGCACCTAAACCGTCAAGAAATTGTCTTTACAAGGAGCGTGGGAAAAGTTTTTGATTTTAATGATAATTTGGAACATAGTTATATTAGAACATTTAAATTTCTTGATGGCCCTGGTTTTATCGGTATATAATAATAGCTTGAGATGTTTTAAGGGAAGCTTTTTACGTCTCCAGATCGTTTTTATGAGATTGATAATTTAAGATCCCTGGCTTCCCTATTGGTTCGAACACTTAACTGCCTTTTTAATTATGCTTAAAACGTTTCACTACTTTGATTTTATATACCCCTTTATATGGAGCGAGGATTACTGATTTTATTAGTGTGATAATTTGGAACATGATTATTTTTGAACATTAAACTTAATGATTAAAGCTTCTACGCTGCTGACATACTGGAGGTGTGCTTTTTGACTGTAGTTATGAATAAATGGCTTCTCACCCCCCTTATTTTGCTGGCTATAATTGGTCTAATATTTATTCTGTTATATTTTTTTCAAGCCAGGTTAATCTTTTTCCCGCAGTCCATTACGCAGCATGAAGCCGAACAGATTACCGGCCATTATGAACGTGCTGAGGAAATTTCTTTTCATGCTGACGAAGGTAATCAACTGCATGGGTGGCTTCTTCACCCTGAACAGGAAACTGGAAAGAACCGCCTTCTTATTTATTACGGCGGCAATGCTGAAGAACTATCTGCACAGATCCCTATGATGACAGAACACCTGGATGACTGGTCGGTGCTTCTGGTCAATTACAGAGGCTATGGGAAAAGTGAAGGGCGCCCGGAGGAAGAAAACCTTTATAACGATGCTTTATTAATTTATGATGCGATACAAGATAAATTTGACAACGGGCTGGATTCTACAGTTCTTATGGGAAGAAGCATCGGTACAGGCATCGCAACTAAAGTAGCAGCCGAGCGTCATGCAGATGGTTTAGTTCTCGTTTCACCATTTGACAGCCTTGAAGAAGTCGCCAGCAGGCATTATTCTTTTCTTCCGGTTTCATTACTGTTGCGCTTTTCCTTTGACTCTGCCTCAAGAATTAATGACATTTCGGGTCCTTTGCTTGTTATAGCCGGCGATGAGGATGAAATAGTACCTGAAAGCCATACTGAGGCTTTGTTAAAAGACTTTACAGGCTCCCTTCAATACGAGCAGTTACAAGGAAGAGGCCATAATGACCTTCATCTCGATCCGGAATTCTGGAATGCACTGCGTGAGTTCTTACACAGCAAATAGGCGGTATTTACTGAGGCCTTTTGACCTTTAAAATTTCTCGTTTTGTCTTGAAACAATGATAATTTGGAACATAGTTATTTTTGAACATTTTAAAAATATAGATCTTACTTTTTTGGGCAGGTTTGCCCTAAATCACCCATTTGCAGAAAAAATATTTAAAAGTATATAAATGTCTAATCAATTTCTCTCCTTCTTGAATACCGTAAACTAGTGGTAATTGCCACAATAATTCAGGAGGAGGGAAACTATTATGTCTTACGGATACAAAAACAGCTTTGCGTTGATTGTTGTATTGTTTATCCTTTTAGTTATTGTAGGTGCAGCTTACTGCTACTAAGACTAAAAAAAATAGCCTGAATAGTTAGCAATTTAAGATGGCGAGACAAAAGAATAGTGACCTCAATTAAATCCGGACAATATATTCCACTTTTGTCCGGATATTTTTGATATTGATTTCACACTGTACCGAAGACGAGAACCCAGCTAGGTAAAATACCTTCTGGAGCAGCCCGCCACTTGAGGATTTCACTTAATTTGTCCCCTGATTAGCCCTCCCTGCTTATGTCACCACTCATACGAACATTTGCTCCCCCGTCTTCTTTTTCTCTTTATAAGCTCTAATTAAACCTCATATTTTCACAAAAATAGATCTGGACAGCGACAGGATGAGGTTACTTTTTTCTTTTATGCTGCCCGCCCGGTATAACTGCAAATGTGAAAAGCATCTGATCAATTTTAACCTCTTTTACACGGATAAATACCCATATTATAAACTGTCTTCTTTTAATTTACCGGATAAACCGATAATTCTTCAGTTTAACTATTTAGATATGGCAATTATGCTTAAATATGACCGTCTCTCCACCAGCGTTTTTTTAATGGAAGCAACGCTAAAAGTTTAACAATCAAACTCTGCGGAAATAGACCTGAGAGTCAGTTTACAGCTTACATCTGCGAAAAAATAATTTAGATCAATTTTTGAATCATACTTAAGTCCTGCGGTGGTATGTCAATTGACAATTAATCAGGTATTAAATTATTAAGTCCCATTTTTCCTGAAAAAGGCCGTAAGAAACTAGCCTAGTAATTAAATGGAAATTACTAGGAG
>NZ_JAIWPE010000033.1 GCF_021028955.1 Salipaludibacillus sp. CUR1 | reverse complement strand
CGGAAAATGGGTTTAAAGTCGTTGATATAACGTTTGATTTTCATGAAACCGCCGTATACGGATCCGTACGTACGGTGGTGTGAGAGGTCGGGGGCTAATCACCCCCTCCTACTCGATTTAAACTCGATCCCAGCCTTTTCTATTTAAAAATTTAATCATAAACTTTATCATCTTACCGTATCCTTTTATAATGGAAGGTAGCTAATTAAAGTTATTTTTATACAGTCTGACAGAATATGTAAAACTTAAAAAGAAGGAATACAGGTTATATTTATCGAATAGGAGGAGAACCGGCTTTAATGAGGGGGAAGATCTTCAGTTTATTAGAAGATAATATGAAGAGTCTGGCCGACTGAATGATTGCTGTACTTTGCCGCTGTTTCAGCGGTTAAATTTTTGTCAGCCAGATAGATTAAAACAGCTGGCGTATTTTATTTTGGGGAGGAGATAAAATGTATAATCTGAAAGAAAAAGAGCTGATTTTTGTTTTTACAGGACCTGACGGTTCTGGACGGAAAACTGTTTCGAAACTTGTAGGAGAAAATACCTTGCAGATGAAAGGGGTCATTTCCTATACGACGAGAAACCGCAGACCTTACGAAACGGACGGAAAAGACTATCACTATATTTCACCGGGAGAATTTCAAGCATCAAAAAATAACGGTGAGTTTCTCGAAAGTGTAGAAGTTGACGGTCATTTTTACGGTATTAAAGAAAAAGATGTCAGAGAGACGTTCGAGAAAAAAGGCTGTATCTACCTCGTAGTGAATCCGGAGGGGGCAGATATCCTGAAAAAACTGTACGGCGATAAAGTTATTCGCTTTTTTGTCTATGCTGATCGTAATACTGTTATGAACAGACAAAAGGAGAGAGGCGATACTCCGAAAATTATTGAGCGGCATTTAGCTCATTATGACGAGGATATGGCGTACAGAGTGCATTGCGAGCATGTTTTTGAAAACTATAAACTTGACCATACGGCATTTGAAGTCACCCAGACAATAGAGAATTATTTTGAAAAGAAACTTGCAGAAAAGAAAGCAGCGTCTGAGCCTGAAAAAATTTAAACAGACTGTCTCTCCATGTAATTGAGCGGGAGGTGTCCAATAAGAATTAGGCAGGATGCTGGCCAAAAGAATAGTTACCATATAGAAGTCCGAAGAAATAGTTAATTATTTCTTCGGATTTCTCTTTTTTTTGGAATTTAAAAAGATTATCTCTGACAAAGAAAAAGGAGTGATTTCCGCCAGGTGGAGGCTTGCCAAGCAAATAGTTTATACATATTATTGTCACATTTGAAAAAGATAAAAATGTTGATTTGACAGTGTTTTGACTTTTGCGCCGAATTGACTTTTTTAAATAAACACGATAATATTAAAATAACAAACCGGCGGTCGGTATTTTAGGAGGTGACAGTAATGAAAGACGCTAAAGAACGCCACGACAGAAAACAGGAATTTTTAGACACGGCGTTAGATTTGTTTTACGAAAAAGGTTATGAGAAAACAACAATTAAAGACATAATTAATCAAGTCGGCCTTTCAAAAGGCGCCTTCTATCATTACTTTGAATCAAAAGAGGACGTTATTGAGCAAATATCAGAAGCTTTTGCTGAAGAGACCATTTACAGCGTCAAAAAATTATCTGAGCGGACGGACATTAACGCTGTTGAAAAAATAAACCGTTCAATCGAACTTATACAGCAGCACAAAAAACAGTTTAAAGATAAACGCAAGAAAATAAAAGGAGCTTTTAACAGTGAAGAAAACTTAAAGCTACAGAAAAAGATTTTAGACAGGTTAAAAGGCAGAATCCTTCCTTATTATAAAAGAATGCTGGATGAGGGCGTGACAGACAACTTGTTTGATATTCCCGATTCTACAGAACTTGCTGAGTTTTTCCTGTTAACGTTTGATAATTTAAGTAAATCAATTGAGGCATTAGAGTCGGCCATGCTTGATAGAAAGACAATGGATGAGCAGGAATTTAAAACAGCCTTGGAAAACAAACTGGCCTTTTATCAGGAAGTAATAGAAAGGGTTTTTAAGGTAGAGAAAGATACATTTAACGTGAGAGATCCTTTTATGAACAGATTTTCTTAAATTTTTTTACATTAAAACATACCAACGGTCGGTATAGTACTAAATGTATAAGAAATTATACGGATGTGATGACGGTCATTGGTGATATTAAAAAATAGAAGGAGGGAGCAACAATGGGTTATCAGTATGTGAAGTTTTTAAATGAGACAGGAGCGAGAGATTTTATGTCTGTCGGTGGTAAAGCTGCCAATCTCGGAGATATGTTAAAGGCGGAACTGCCTGTGCCGGGAGGGTTTGTTGTATTAACAGAGGCGTACAAAGCATTTATAGAAGAGAATCATTTGGAAGAAAAGATTCAGACAATTTTAAGGGCGGTAAAAGGAACGGAGATCGAACAATTAGAAGAAGCAGCCGCAGAAATTAAGAAATTAATAGAACAGGGGTCCCTCCCTGAAAAAGTCAGCCAAGAAATTAGAACGGCTTACAGCTTATCAGGGGCGGAAGAAGTTGCTGTCAGGTCATCCGCTACAGCAGAAGATTTACCCGGCACCTCATTTGCAGGCCAGTATGATACGTTTTTAAATGTGAAAGGCGAGGAGGAGCTTTTACGCAACATTCTAACGTGCTGGTCATCGTTATGGAACAGCAGAGCTATCTCTTACAGGCTCGAGCAGAGGATTGAAAATACTGATCTTGCGCATGGAGTTGTCGTGCAGCATATGGTAAATGCAGATAAGTCGGGCATTCTGTTCACAGCTAATCCTGTTAACGGCAGGCGCGACCAGATATTAATTAATTCATCGTGGGGGCTCGGGGAAGCGATTGTTGGCGGAGAAGTGACACCAGACCAATGGGTCGTCGACAAACATACCGGAAAAATTGTGGAAGAAAAGGTTGCCCAAAAACTGCTTATGACAATAAAAAAAGATAAAGGTATTGATACTGTAAATATTCCTGCAGAAAAACAAAAAGAAGCTACTTTAACTTATCCTGAAGTAGACGAGCTTCTGAAGCTTTCAGTTAAAGCAGAAAACTATTTTGGCTCACCACAGGATCTGGAATGGGCCTTCCTTGACGGGGAATTTTATCTCGTCCAATCACGACCGATTACTTCCCTTTATCCTTTGCCGGAAGAGCAGCCTGGTAAAGGAGGCCTGAGAATATATCTTAATATCAATAACTATTCCCAGGCAATGAAGGAGCCTTTTACCCCCATGGGGGAAGATATTATCAGAGCGATGATCGTGGACACAGCTCGAGTGTTTGGAAGGAAAAAAGACCAAAAAGCCGACCTTTGGTGGTACCAGTCCGTTGGGGGACGCATTTTTGCAGATATCACAGACTTCCTCAGAAAAGAAAAGAGCTGGGATAAATTTAAAAAGAATGACACAGCAGACAAAGATCCGATGACAACTAAAGCTCTGCTTCAGCTCATGGAAAGGAATAGAGAGGAGCTTATTAATCCTAAGGAAGCGGTTAACTTACTGCGGTTCCTTAACCCCAGTCTCGTCAGCTATTTAACTGGGGCAGCCTTAAAATACAGCGTTGGCATCTTTTCTCCTGAAACTGCAAGAAACAAGGCTATTCATATTGCGAAAAGAACAGTTAAAGAATTCAGGGAAGAGACGGATGAGCTCAAAACACCAGAGGAAATTTGCTCCTATATCCGTCAAAACAGCCACAAACTAATTAAAAACTGTGGAAACCTCTTGTTCTATGTCGCAGTTTCTTCAACTTATATAGATAAAGTGAAAAAAATATTGGAAAACCGCCTGGATAATCCTGAAGATTTATACGAGGCAGAAAAATCTGTTCCTTACAGTGTGACCACACAAATGGGAATGGAAATATTAAAGCTTGCAAAACTGTATGACCAAAAAGGCGTGCAGCCGGATCCCGGTGACACAGAGATAGATGCATTCCTTGAAAAATACGGACACAGATCTTCTGTGGAACTGGATGTGGGCGTGCCGGCATGGAAAGAAGAGCCGGAATATGTTATCGATCTGATAAATTCCTATATTGATAATGATAATTATCAGGCAAGCATCGATAAATTTTATCAAGGAGAAAAAGAAGCTGAAGCAGCAATTGAAAGGATTAGAGAAAACCTTAAAGCAAAAGGCTACAAAAAAGAAGCGAAGAAAGCTGAAAAATTATTAAAGGATTTCAGGGAAATGTTTGGGATAAGAGAGCTTTCTAAATTTGTCATAACCGAAGTGTTCAGCTATTACAGGGACAAGCTGATTGAGGCTGGAGGCCGGCTTCAGGAAGAGGGCAGACTATCAGATAAACTGGATATCTTTTATGTCACTCTGGATGACATTTTATCTGGACAAGATTTGGATCATATTGCAGCGCAAAACAAAGAAAAGTACCACAGATATTTAAAGCTGAATGCTCCGAGGCTAATGACAAGCAAAGGTGAAAGCATTTATTCTGCAGTCCTCGAGTCTGGCGGTAATTCTCTTGCGGGTGTTGCTGTCTCTCCCGGTATATATGAAGGGAAAGTGAAGATTTTAAAAACGCCGGAAGAAGGCCGCAGGTTAGAGAAAGGCGACATTCTTGTGACTGCCGGCACAAATCCTTCATGGACGCCGCTGTTTTTGAATATTGGCGCACTGATTATGGAAACGGGCGGCCCGATTTCCCATGGGTCGGTCGTAGCGAGGGAATATGGTGTGCCGGCCGTCGCGGGTGTAGCCCAGGCGAGCACTGAACTAAAAGACGGTCAGACAGTAAAAGTGAACGGGGAAACAGGGATCGTAGAAGTAATCAATGAGTAATAGGTTTGCTGCACAGGTGGAAAATCTTCCACCTGTACAGACTTTTTTAGCATACATTTGTTGATCTATTTTCGGCTGCAAAAAGAGGTGTTTTTATGAAAACAAAACGAATGGTCATATTGTTTTCCAGTATAGCTATTGCCATGACCGGTTATGGCATAGCTTTGCCTTTATTTCCTTTCCTTATTGAAAAATACGGAGGGGGAGGACTGCAAATTGGACTTCTGGTGGCCAGTTATGGTGTCATGCAGCTCCTGTTTGCTCCGGTATGGGGAAGCCTTTCGGACAAGTACGGAAGAAAGCCAATGTTACTCATAGGAATGTCCGGCCTCGGAGCAGCAATGATCTTCTTTGGCTTATCAACCCAGCTATGGATGCTTTATGCCGCTCAATTATTATCAGGTGCTTTATCTTCGGGCGTTTTTCCGGTAGCTATGGCTTATACGAGCGATATTACGGAAGGGGACGAACGGGGAGGAGCTATGGGTAAAATCGGGGCAGCTGCCGGGCTTGGCATCATCTTAGGTCCAGCCATTGGAGGACTCCTTGGAGCGGAATCTTTGTACATTCCATTCTTTGCGGCTGCGGGTTTTGCATTTATAACATGCCTGATTATCTGGTTTGGCCTTCCTGAATCACTTCCTGAAAATAAGAGGTCAGCGGAAAAGGAAAGTGTAAAACTCCTTAAACCGAGCGGGTTATGGCAGGCCTTGCTTACTCCTATGGCCTTTGGGCTGATCATCGCTTTTGCCGTAAATTTCGGTAAATCAAATTTCTCAAGTGTATATGGGCTTTATGCGCTGGAAAGGTTTGGATACGGGCCAAGAGAAGTCGGCATTATATTAATGGTTATGAGTTTTATTTATTTGCTTGCCCAAGGGTTTATAGTCGGTCCGCTGACTAAGAAATTCGGGGAAGAAAAAGTTATAAAAACAGCTTTAATCGGTAATGCTGCAGGGTTTATTTTTATTATGGCGGCTGAAACCTTTGTGGTAATTATTCTCTCAGTCAGTTTCTTCATATTGCTGAATGCTCTTTTAAAACCCTCAGCGTTGGCCTTTGTGTCCAGGAGATCCGTTTACAGCCAAGGCAGAACGATGGGAATAACAGAATCTTTTATGAGCTTAGGAAGAATCTTGGGACCTCTGTGGGCCGGAAGCTTGTTTGATTTTAATTATTATTATCCGTTTATAAGCGGAGCGGTTATCTTTCTAATTATGTTCGGTGTAAGCTTTATCCTTACAAGGGAAAAAAGGGAAGTCTCTGCTCCTTATGAAAAAACCTGAAGAATTAATAACAACGTTGCTGGGAGAAAAGCATAGTAATCATAAAGAAAGCCGAACAAAATTTTTGAATTTTGTTCGGCTGTGCTTTTTGAGAAAAGGAGTGATTTCAGTCCGCCATGCGGACGCTTGCCCAGGGGCTTGTCTTCAGCTAAATTCAACTCAGCCTGGAGCTTCGTTAAATTATTGTTCCTCTTTTACAATCTTGTCTTTAGTTTTGTCCAAGCCTCGTCTCATTTAACCTGGAAATGTAGTCAAATCGATCCCGAAAACAATCGGCAGAAGAAGCGTTACAAAGATCACGAGTCCGGCTACTGCAATAATATTCATCCAGAAACCGGCTTTAATCATGTCCCCCATTTTTAAATACCCTGAACCAAATACAACGGCATTTGGCGGGGTAGCTACCGGGAGCATGAATGCGCACGATGCTGCCACAGCAGCTGGCACCATCATGGCGAATGGATGGACGTCAATCGCATAAGCGAGCGAGGCCATAATCGGCATTAGCATAGTCGCTGAGGCCGTATTTGACGTGATTTCTGTTAGGAATACCACAAAAATGGATACGGCGATGACAATAACAATAAACTGAACTCCGACCAGAACGGTGAGCTGCTCACCGATCCACACATCAAGGCCTGAATCTCCAAAAGCTCCGGCAATTGCAAGTCCTCCGCCGAATAAGATGAGGATCCCCCATGGCACATCTTTAGCTGTATGCCAGTTCATCAGCTTAACTCCCTGATATTTAAAAGAAGGGATTAAAAAGAGAACAAGTGCTCCGGTGATTGCTATGAGCGTATCATCGATGTTCGGATGTACGTACTCCTGAAGGACGAATGAGCGGCTGATCCACGCAAGAGCAGTTAATGTAAAAACTGTCAAAACTACTTTTTCATCGGGGCTCATGGGTCCTAACGCTTTGCGTTCATTTTGTACGACCTCACGTCCTCCGGGAATTTCCTTCATTTTCATAGGAAAAGCAAAGGTAATCAGATAAAGCCAGGCAATGATTAAAAGAACGGCGGCTAAAGGAACACCAAACAGCATCCAATTGGCAAACGACAAGTCAACGTCAAAGATTTCCCGAAGCTGTCCGGCGAGGATCGTGTTTGGCGGTGTTCCTATAATTGTGCCAAGTCCGCCGATGGACGCAGAGAAGGCAATCGCAATCATAAGGCCTTTCGCAAACTGGTCTTCTTGTTGTTTCGCATTTTTCACTTTCCTGTCATCTATCAGGTGGGAGAACTGATAAATGATAGCTGTTCCAATAGGCACCATCATCATTGCAGTTGCTGTGTTAGAAATCCACATAGAAAGGAAGGCGGTTGCAAGCATGAACCCGAGCATGAGTCGCTTTGTGCTGGTGCCGACCGCATTAATGATCGTCAAAGCGATCCTCTTATGTAAGTTCCATCTCTCGAGCGCCAGAGCAATAATAAATCCTCCAAGGAAAAGAAAGACGATGTTGTCGCCGTAGTTTGGAGTAACTTCCCCTACCCCTAGGTTAGTGACCAGTGGAAATAAAATAATAGGCAGAAGTGACGTAACCGGAATTGGAATAGCCTCTGTAATCCACCAGGTGGCAATCCAGGTCGTGGCAGCAAGAACGCCGCGTGCTTCAAGCGGAAGTCCTTCAGGCTGAAAGAAAAATAGAATGATGAAAAACAATAAAGGACCTAGAAACAAGCCGACAATTTGTTTCGGTGTAAAATCTCTTCCATCCGGCGAAGGTTCACGGTAAGTACCTGTCATTTTTCCGGAGGCTTTTTCCATGCGGCCTTTGTATTCAGGAGGAGGTTCACCTCCTGACCTGCCGCTTACAAACCTCAGCAAATCTTTGATGCGGTAGTGGCTTTCCCACGATTTGTTCCATAGACGTTTCATAGTACTCATCTAAAACTAGCCCCTTCCTCAAGTATAAAGTTGTCTTTTCGACCAGATTGTACCACCAGATTCCCATTTGTGAAACCGCTCCCAGAAACGATAGGGGGCATATGAGAAGTTGCAGCAGGCTCATCCTGCGGAATGCTGTCGAATTCTTATTTTTATTAATTGTCTGAAACTGATGCTAAAGGCAGGAAGGGCAAGGTTTCTCCGGTGAAATTAGAAGGGGAGAGCAGAAGTATTAATAGTTTTGGCAGTCAATCAATAGGTCTATTTCCCTCTAAAAATGGCTTTAATAGTACTAGGAAACTGAGGGGGTTTTTAAGCTTATTTCAGTTGTTAAAAAAGCTGATCTATGGTAAATTGAAAGCGTTAACATCTGACGTCAGATGTCTTACAAATATTTTAGGAGGGATTAAATGAAATATTCTAAATTAATGAGATCTGCTGGAGTTCTTGCTTTAACAGCCTCGGTTTTGATGGCATGCAATAACGAAAGCGATGAGGTGGATGCCAGCCCGGATAATAATGGCGAAAACACTGACCAGTCAGAAAATAGCGAAGGAACTCAAACAGCTCCAAAAAACGTTATTATGATGATTGGAGACGGTATGGGAGTCGGTCAGATAGAAATCGCACGTTTGCTTGAGCACGGAAAAGAAGGTATTTTACATATGGAGAAACTTGAACATGCCGCATTTATGAGGACTTATTCCAGTAATAATTGGGTAACAGATTCTGCAGCAGCGGGTACAGGAATAGCAACTTCAGTAAAAACAGATAATGGAATGTTAGGTGTTGACCCGGATGGCAATGAACTCGATAGCATTCTTAAATTATTTCAGGCTCATGACAGAAAGGTCGGAGTCATTTCAAACAATACTGTAACAGACGCCACCCCGGCAGCTTTTACGGCGAACGTTGAGAGCCGCTCTGGTCAGGAAGAAATTGCACGCCAAATGCTTGAGAACGAGTATGATTTAATGCTCGGCGGCGGAACGGATTACTTCTTGCCGGAGCGTCAGGATGGGAATAACCTGATTGAGGAATTTGAGGAGTTAGGCTACGATATTGTGACTGACCGGGATGAATTACTTGATGTAGAGAATTCTGAAAAACTATTAGGTTTATTCCATGATTCATTTATGAACTACAAAGTCGATTACGATTTATACGACTCTAATGAGCCTTCTCTGAATGAAATGTCTGAAGTGGCATTGGACATGCTTTCACAGGATGACGACGGTTTCTTCTTAATGATTGAAGGGGCCCGGATTGACCACGCTGCTCATGCTGCTGATTTTACAAGTGTCTGGCAGGAAACGATAGAGTTTGATGAAACTGTAGGAGACGTCATGGAATGGGCAGGAGAGCGTGATGACACGCTTGTCGTTGTGCTGGCCGACCATGAAACAATGGGGATGGCTTCTTCAGAAGTGATGGACAAAGAAGCCCTTAGAAATGTGTCAGCCTCACCGGAATATATGGTTTCACAATTTGAATTTGATGAGGATAATGGCATTTATACTCCTGAGTCAGTCAGAAGTGTGGTTCAGGAATATGCAAACTTCGAAATGACGGATGAAGAAATCGATGCGTTTAATGAGTATATTTATGATGAAGAAGGCGAATTAAGATTTCCTCATGAGCAAGGCTGGGAAATCGGTTCATTCATTGCTGACCAGTATGGGGCGGGTATCATGAGCAGAGAAATTCGTGCCGCAAGCAGCACAGGCGGACACACAGGTAATATGGTGCCGGTTTTCGCAGAAGGTCTCGGAGCTGAAAGGTTTAATGGGACACTTGATAACACGGATATCACTCAAATCCTGGCTGAAGTAAGCGAACTGGATTTCGAGCCTGGTGAAATTCCTGATCAGACTAATGACTAATACTTTTTAAAACAAGGGCTGCCTCTAATAGAGGTGGTCTTTTTCTTTACCCGCAGTTCACCCTATATAAAAAACGCCTATAAGTTTTTTAAGTTTAGCTCATTCAGTAAAGCTTTAAAAGATAATATAATTTGAATTTTAGGGATGGGGCGAATCTGGAAAATAAGTTATTGATAAAAAAATAGGGTAATAATTTATAAAAAGATTGCTTCTCAATCTTTCTTGCAAAAATTTGAGAGTATTTAAGGAGCGCCTATGAAACAAGCATTTCATTTAAAAGCCATTTTATTTTTGTCTCTGGTTGTTTTTTCAACAGCCGGGTTTTATACTTTGCAATACTTAATGAAAATATTGAAGGCGAAAGTATGTATGTGGACATACTAATCTCTTCAGAAGAAGATCAAGACATTCAGCAGGAAAAGAAGCTGAAACAGGGTAGAAAGAAAGCAACTTTTAACCATATTACTTTTTACTTTTCAGAAAAAGCCGAAGAATTAATGCCGTTAACTAAAAAAACGATTGAACGGGCGATGGAAAAAAGCAACGACCTTTTAGGAGAGTATAAGGAAAGGCCTGTTGATATTGTTCTTTTCGAAAACGAAGAAGAATTTTACAAACTGACCGGTGAAGCCGATACAGATGGTTATTATATAGATAGTGAAAAGCTGCTGGCCATTTTGCCGAAGGATAAAAAGGCGGTTCTTGACGGAGAGGAAAACTATCTGTTTGAATTTCAATCAACTATCATACATGAATATACTCATTATGCCTTTCGGCAGAAAATAGAGGATATGGGGATAAACCAAAAAGCAATACCGATTTGGTTTGAAGAAGGCCTGAGTGAATATGCAGGGAATGATAAGTTTGTAGAATCAGATATGACTATTGTTCCTTTCAGTTACTTGACTGATAAAGCAGGCTGGGAAGAAGCAGAAAGAAAAGAAAATATGGATGTTTACGGCCAAAGCTATCTTGCCGTAAAGTATATTGCTGAAACGAACCAGGAAGATGTCTTTCTGCACATATTAAAAGAAACAAAAAAAGCAGAAGACTTTGAGACAGGCCTCTATACTGCAGCAGGTCTTAAAACGGAGGATATAGAAGAGTTTTTATCAGAGAACATACAATCAGTTGAATAATCTCTGTTACTTCCTAATTAATAGCGTGATAGCGTGGTACATGCGTTCAAAGCCCTTATATGGGCTTTTTTATTTGGGACTGTAAAAATTATATAGACAAATATTATTTATCCAATTAGTATAAGGGGCAAATAATGTGGGGGAGGGGAATTAAGGAGTTGAATAAATTAAGGAAACTTTTTATGTTAAAGAAAGTCCAAATAGCTTATGAGTGTCTCATGCTGATTCTTGTTATTGCGTCAGTCAGTAAGATCTGGTCGGATAATAAGTTGCTTTGGAGGTTTGATTTTTTTATTTGGATGCTTTTTGTAGTGGATTATTTTTTTAGAGTCTCAATAAGTGAACAAAAGTGGCACTATATAAAAAAACACCCGTTGGATTTAATAGCAATTATCCCTTTAGATGCGATCTTCCGGTTAGCGAGGCTTGCAAGATTAGTAAGGGTGTTGAGATTGTTTGCGATTGGAATGAGATATTACAAACCCGTTCATGATATTTTGAAGAGGAATGGCTTACAGAAGGCGTTTACTATCGTTATTGCTTTAATATTTGCGGGTGCTATTCCAATTGTACTAGTAGAAGACAGCATAACGACTTATCATGACGCCGTCTGGTGGTCAATTGTGACCGCAACAACAGTAGGCTATGGCGATATAAGCCCTGAAACGATTCTTGGCAGATTAATAGCCGTTATTTTTATGGTATTTGGAATCGGTTTAATAGGCTTGCTGACAGGAACGATTGCTACATATTTTATTGATAATAAACAAAATATTGAAACAGCAGATAAGCAAATTGAATTTGTCAAATCAGAACTGGACCGGATTGATGAGTTGAGCAACAGAGAAATAGAAAACCTCGTATATATACTTAATTCCAGAAAAATCACCGACACACATACAATAAAGGCTAAAAAAATAAGAAAGAGTGCTTACAGAAATTAAGTGTTTTTAATAACAACAGGAACGATTTTACCCGGAATAGTATGTAAAACATTATCCTTTAAATTATTTATGGGGACCCGGCAATTTGCCGGGTCCCTATTTCATTTATACAAATTATTAGAAACCGGTATAAAAGAAGGCTTCTCCTACATACTTGTTAATAAAAAGTAAAAGGGGGAGAACCATGGAGTGTGTGGGAAGTATCCTTTCATCTGATAAATATGAATTGGAAAAACCTCTACTGGTATTGGAAGATAAACAACAGCTGGCAAACTACCATGGAAATGGAATTGATTTTTTCTTTGCGATAAACAACCTGGATACAAGGATCCTGACTCTTTTTACAGAATCAAATGACAGAAATTATGCCGGTTGTATTCTTGTTTATGATTTTAAATCGTTTTTATCAGATGAAAAAATTAAAGAAGCAATCATATGGCATGAAATAGGGCATTTAACTTATCCTGCAGGTAAAGGAAATGAGCTGGATATACTCGCCGAAATCAAATGTGATATGCTTGCTGTCAAAAAAGCAGGGAAGAGCGGGCTCGAAAAGCTGCTCCAGAACATTGTTTCTGCAGGAGAAAAAATGAACAATTCCATCCTCATCAATGCAGCAAATAAAAGACTGGAGCATTTAAATAAACCATTAAAAATCATTAGCTAAATTAGCATAAAAATTTCTTAAAACGTCGTTCCAACCCTGCCATACTATACTCCTACAATCTCCACAAGTAACGTAGCTGAATTCCAAATCTTCTTTTTAAAACTTTTAATAGCAAGGGAACTCTAAAGTAAAAATCACCAGACTAACTATTAAAACAGTCGTTACTAATAGATGTTAAAAAATAGAAAAAGATGCCTTTCAAAAGGGGAGAGCCCTTTTTTGAGGCATCTTTTTTACACATATGCTTTTGCAGTGAACTCTATAGACACACGCTTAGTAGTCATGATTATATCAACTGAAAAGTGTGCTCTTCACCTCTTTATACCCTGAATAATCCTTCTATTTTTTTGAAAGCGTAAAGAATTAAATTGCTATTTCTTATGAAACCAGAGGAGTTCTTTATCATTAACGTCGCCATTATAGTTGATGAGTATCTCTTCTCCTGCTTTGATGTCTTTATAAGCATAGTACTCAAAAGTATTGTTGTCAAAATTGATTTCATATGTGGCATTGGGCTCGTATGAATGGTTAAAAAGCATTCCGTAGCCTAAAATGACGGCACCGTGGTTTTCACCGTATTCAAATACGTAATCCGCCAGTACTGTATGTTCAATTAATTGATGCTGCTCGTTAGGGTAAGGGAGAACCGGCGCTTCATGTATGAGCTGACCTTTTGGTATATCGCAGGTGGCAAATACTCCCCTTCTGAACTCCCCATCGCTAATAGGAGATTTATTTATTTCAATCATCATTGATCACCTTTTATAGTTTATGTTTAACCTTTTTGGTTCCATATTATTTTGGTCATGATGGCCCATAAATAGACAACTGAAAAATGCTGGCTTTCCTAACTTGGAGTTCCAGCATTTTTACCATCTATACAGAGGCTTATGTATTAAGGTTTGGCGGGACCGTGTGGGAATCGAACCCACCGGAGACGTCACGCGCCTCCCTGAAGGTTTTGAAGACCTCGGCAAGCACCAGCTACACATCCGGCCCCGTAATAAAATGTCTTTTATTTTGACGACAAATAACATTATAGCATGAGAATGAAGCCCTTGCTACACAAAACTATTGAAAGTTTCCGGGTGCCTTTCAAACTGATCTATAATTATCCTGGCCCCTATGCAATCCCTATTTACTCTTCTCCTCTTTCAAGGCTAAAAGGGGAAAGGCTACAGCTCATGTGTTAAAATAAACCAAGATATATTTTGAGCTGGAAGACTGGAGGAGACGACATGTCAGAACGTTTTTACACCATAGGGATGGCCGGGCATATTGACCACGGCAAAACGACATTAACTAAAGCCTTAACAAATATAGATACGGACCGTTTAAAAGAGGAGAAGGAGCGGGCAATCTCCATAGAACTGGGGTATGCCCCTCTTTCTCTTGGCGATGATTACCATGTGTCCGTTATTGACGTACCCGGGCACGAAAAATTTATCCGTCAGATGATTGCCGGAGTGGCAGGAATCGACCTGGTTATTCTCGTCGTAGCGGCGGATGAAGGAGTCATGCCTCAGACTGTTGAACATTTGGATATTCTTAATCTTTTAGGCATACACCACGGACTGATCGTCGTTACCAAAATGGATCAGGTCGAAGAAGATATGATTGAACTTATTGAAGAAGATATTGCCGGCCAGGTGGAAGGCACTTTTTTTGAAGGGTCCGAGCTTTTATTTGTGGACAGCGTATCGAAGAAAGGGATCCCTGAGCTGCGGGAAAAAATTAAGGAGCGTCTTGCCGGTGTACCTGTTCGCGATGCACGCGGTGCTTTCAGGCTGCCGATTGACCAGGTATTTACAGTACACGGCCAGGGAACCGTCGTACGGGGGACTGTTTATGAAGGGGAAATGAGCGAAGGAGATACGCTGGAACTGCTGCCTCAGCAGCGAAAAGTCCGGGCGAGACAGCTCCAGGTACATCACCAGCCGAAAAAAACTGGCCGGGCCGGCCAGCGGGTTGCGGTTAACCTGGGCGGTGTGTCGAAGCAGGAAGTCAGCCGCGGAGATGTGCTGGTGTCGACCCAGTATTACAGCACCACCCGGACAATTGATATTTCTTTGGATACGGTAGATAACCTTAAATTCCCTTTGAAGCAGCGAGGCTACATAAAATGCCATCTCGGCACGGCAGAAGTCTACGGGAAAATTGTTTTTTTTGACCGGAACGAGTTAACGGAAGGTAAAGGCGTCCTTTGCCAGCTCAGGCTTGATCAGCCTGTAGTTACACGCAGGGGAGACAGGTTTATTTTAAGGCGGCCGTCCCCAGTTGAAACGATTGGCGGCGGAACGGTCATCGACCCACAGGGAGAGAAGTATAAATTTGGCGAAGAGACAATTGAGATGCTGAGCAGAAAAAGTGAAGGGACACCTGAAGAAAGGCTGATTGACCTTTTGAAAGATAAAAAAAGCCTCGCAGAAAAAGAGGCGCTAAACGACCTGTCTATGGATAAAGAAGTATTGGATGAAGTCAAAGCAGCTTTAGCCGAGGAAGGGATCCTTAAAGTGTTTGGCGGGGCGCTTGTTCTCGAAGCGACTGCACAGGAACTGATTGATATGATCGAAGAGGAACTTAAAGCTTACCACACCGACTACCCTCTCCGGGACGGCAAAGAATTAGCGCAGATTAAACAGGACTTTTCCTCCTATGGAAACGAAGCTGCCGGTAAAATAATCGAGGAGGCTATTTCTGAGGGTATATTTGTAAAAACAGGCGCCTTACTGGCTTCGGCTGATTTTAAGCCGGGTTACCCAAAACAATGGGCCAAGAGGATGCAGCAAGTTGAAGACAGTTTGATGAGCCAGGGTCTTGAAGTGGAACCTTCAGCGGTTCTTTTTGAAAAAGCGGGGCTTCCGGAAGATTGGGCACGGGAACAGACACATTTTCTTCTTAGAACAGGAAAGGTTATGTCTCTGGACGAAAAACATCTCCTTTCCTCTGAGGCCTTTAATAAAGGACTTATAAACCTTTATCACAGCACTGGAGAAAGGTTTACTCTACAGGAAGCCAAACACATTTTTGGACTTACCAGAAAATATCTTGTTCCTTTAATGGAGCGCATAGATGAGAGCGGCTTTACTAAACGGGAAGATTCAGAGCGTGTGTGGGTAAAAAAGCCCGATGAATAAGAGAAAAGGACGGTTTTATACCGTCTTTTTTCTCTGCCTAATTTTACTTTTAAAGAATTAAGGCTCTATACTGAATGTTGTGGTGCGTCCTGTGTCTCCAAGGGGCGGAGCCCCTTGGAGACACAGGCACAAAAAATGCACCTAATTCTCTCTCTTTGTTAACCTTGAGTTACCACACACA
>NZ_JAIWPE010000032.1 GCF_021028955.1 Salipaludibacillus sp. CUR1 | reverse complement strand
TTTTTTCCATTGCAGGTACATATCTTCTCTGGCCATGACAACTCTCCTTATCTTCATTTCTTAATCAGAGTATCGCATGGCATAAGGAAAAGGAGAAGGTGTAGTTGGTTTGACGCTTACTTATAAGCAATATGTATGGTGCATCTAGCTTTTTTTAATGTTGAGAACAAGTAAGTTAAATTAATTTTGCCTAGATAAATAAGTCTGTGCACAAAAATGTACACAGATGAATGATAATAAACACAATTGAAATAAACTTTATACTTAGATAATATTGTTCCTTAAAAATGTACGATAGATACCATCCTCCACAGCTGATTCTGTAATTTCATCAGCTGCCTTTTTTAATTCCTCTGTAGCATTTTTCATAGCTACTCTATAATTTACAGCATTAAACATTCTAATATCATTACTTCCATCGCCTATAGCTAATGTTTGTTCAAATGCTATATCTGCTTTCTTTTCTATTAATTTTATTGCAGTAAATTTATCTACTCCCTTCAAGGCAATTTCCCCGCTATCTCTTCCAAATTGGGGAACGGTTGATCTGTACATATTATATTCTCGTGCTATATTCTTCTCTATCTGCTCATATGAATTGGGGGAACTGCCAATAAATGATATTTTATTGATTTTCCCATAGTCCACTTTCATACGATTATTTGTCTCCAACAGTCCGAAAAACCAGTCAAATTCAGCAATTGCTTGCTCACTTTCTTCACTATCTTCAACTAATCCTTTAGTGACTGTTTCTTTTATAAGACTTGCACAATTTTCACTGCCATACAATCCTTCATTGGATTCAAGATAATAACCCGAACCGTAACTCTCTAAAACTTGAATTATACTTTTCACTTCTTCTTCTGTAAAAGTTGTGTGAAAAATGTTTTCTGATCCAACATCTATACATCCACCACCAGCACTTATCACGCCGTCAAAACCGATGGATGTAATCTCAGAAGTGAGTTCCGGGATTGACCTCCCTGTACACAAATAAACACTATGTCCGATTTCTCTTGCTTTCCGGATTGCATAGATTGCACTCTCAGGTACTTCTCCATTAGGCATACACAAAGTACCATCTACATCGATAAATATGTGTTTTTTCATTTTACCTCTCCACTCTATCAATAATAATTTGAAGCTATTTATTTACAGTATCCAATAATTACAAAATGAAGAGTACTATAGACTTTTTTATTGTTCAACCGATTTTATTATATATTTCTAACAATCAAAAATATGTCGTTCACACAACTTATTTTACAATGCTTCGGGACATTGCTATTTATAGATACTATTTTATTTGTACAAAGCCACAAATTCACATGTATATTTGTGGCTTTGTAATTTTGTGAACTGAAAAATTTATTAAGGTGTTACAAATTAGATTATTCAGCGCGGCCTTTTTCAACGAACTTCATGTCATCTATTCCTAAAATTGAATAATCATCTTCTAAATGTTTTATCGTAGAAATACTTGAATTACCAACATGAACAATACCTTGATCACTATCGATCATCTCTAAAATGGATGCTATAGCCATACCGTGAGCAACAACAATAATTTCTTTATGCCCTTCATCTTTCGCAATAGATACAATATTTTCTAGACCTTCTTCTAGGCGGTTGGTTATTTCATCCCATGTTTCAGCTTCACCTGTTTCATCAAGCTCTGCCACAGCATTAATGACATCACTAATTTGATAGCCACCAGTCATAACATCATTCATATCATCTGCACCAATGAGGTCCATTATGTCATCCCACATAACTGGGTTTGGTAAGCCCTCGTATTTTCCAAAATACATTTCACGGAAATGGTGCATTGCATCAAGCTCAAGTTCGTGCCCACTTTCACCAATAATTATTTCAGCGGTTTCAATTGAACGACCAGCATCACTACTATAAATAGCATCTAAATCCATTTCTGTTAACCCTTTACCTAGATCAATAGCAACTTCTCTTCCTTCTTCTGTAAGAGGTGTATCAGACCAACCTTGTACATGGTCCATAGTGTTGAATATTGTTTTACCGTGTCTAGTTAAATGAATCTCGATACCTTCATCAGAGCTAGTGGATTCTTCAGCGCTCTTATCATTAGCACATCCGAATAACAAACTACTAACTAAAATGAATATTAAAACGGCTATGAATTTTTTCATTGGTTAAATCTCCTTTAAATAATAATTTTATAATTTTTCACCGTTCGTAGATATTACATCTTTATACCAGTAGAACGAATCTTTTCTAATTCGTTCGAGCGTTCCATTCCCTTTGTCATCCTGGTCTACATAAATAAAACCGTATCGCTTACTCATCTGTGATGTTCCGCAGCTGATTAGATCGATGCACCCCCAAGTGGTGTAGCCCATTAATTCAACACCATCTTTTACCGCTTCCTTCATTTCAATAATGTGTTTTCGGATATAATCTATACGATACTCATCATGTATTTTCTTGTCCTCTGTGAGAACGTCTTTTGCTCCTAAACCATTTTCAACAAGAAATAAAGGAACTTGATATCGATCGTAGAGTTTATTCAGAGAGATTCTTAGTCCTACTGGATCAATTGGCCAGTCCCATTCGGATAATTCTAAATACTCGTTTTTAATAGGACTGTCAAATGTGCCAGCCAACTTCATAGCATCTGGACGGTATTCAGTAACATGTGACATGTAATAACTAAAGGCAACATAGTCAACCGTGCCTTCTGCAAGGATAACGTCATCCCCTTCCAAAGTATTAAGTTGTATACCTTGTTCATTGAAATATCTAACCATATATGAAGGATATGAACCTCTGACTTTTACATCAGGATAAAACATATTCAATTGTTCAGCTTTAACAGCTTGTAACTGATCTTCAGGTTTTGTTGTCTTTGCATAAGACTCAATTTGATTGATCATACAACCGATTTTTGCATCTGGTGAGATTTCTCTAGCTGCCTTGACAGCCAATGCACTCGCTAAAAATTGGTGGTGTGATGCCTGATAAGCAGCTTGAAGAGAATTCTCCACTTTATCAGCTAAAACACCAGCACCTGTATACAGACTATTCAGGTTCATGTTCATTTCATTAAAGGTAATCCAATATTTCACCTTACCCTTGTAGCGATCGAACAGAACACGTGCATATTTTTCAAATAATGCCACAAGTTCACGGCTGACCCACCCGTTATATCTTTTAGTTAACTCGATGGGCATCTCATAGTGGGACATCGTCACGAGTGGTTCAATCCCATACTTTTCACATTCATCAAACACTTTGTCATAGAATGCAAGTCCTTCTTCGTTAGGACGATCTTCCAACCCTGTTGGAAAAATACGTGCCCACGAAATTGACAAGCGGAAAACTTTAAATCCCATCTCTGCAAATAATGCAATATCTTCCTTATACCTGTGATAAAAATCAATTCCCCATCTCTTAGGAAACAAATAATCTTCCGGCCGTTCACTGTACTTTGCCAATTCTTCAGACGTGACATCAAATGTAAAGTTATTGACTTTGCCAGTCGCATAAGGGTCTTTAAAAGCAGCAAAGTCAGATGTTGAAAGTCCTTTCCCGCCTAAATTGTAGGCCCCTTCAATCTGATTGGCAGCAGTAGCTCCTCCCCATAAAAAATCCTTTGAAAAACCATCAGTAACTTTAGTCATGTTTATTCCTCCTATAAAATAATTTGGTGATATATCAAAATCACTTAATTAACATAAGTAATTTTTGATCGCAAGCTTTAACTTCATTTGACTTAACTGTTACAACTTCAAGAAATTCTGGAGTATTTGTAACAATAACCGGAGAAAGTGGAGAAACTCCTTGATCTTTCAAGTAGTCCATGTCAAATTCGATTAACTTATCTCCTTTTATGATTTTTTGTCCATCTTTTACTAATAAACGAAATCCCTCACCTTTTAAATTAACTGTATCTAAGCCGACATGAATGAGGACTTCCACGCCGTCATCCGAACGTAATCCTATAGCATGGTTTGTTGGAGTTGTAGCTATTACTTGTCCTGAAAAGGGTGCATATACTATTCCTTCTGACGGTTGAATTGCCACACCTTTCCCCATTTTTTCTGATGAAAATGTCTCGTCGTCCACTTCACTTAAAGGGTGCATTTTACCAGATATAGGGGATGATACACTTATAGGTTGCTTCAGGTTTTTATCATTGTTTTCTTTTTCTGTTACTGGTGTTGATATTTCACCAGCATCTTCATCTTTAAATCCTAATATCAACGTGATAATAAGGGCGACACTAAAACTTGAAACCACCCCGATTAGCGCAAAAATCATATTGTTAGTTCCGGGCATAATGTACGTCGGCAATGACATAATTCCAGGAATTGTAAATGAAGTCGCTTTTACTGAAAGTGCACCAAAGATTGCACCTCCAGTTGCGCCACCAATTAAACTTGCGTAAAAAGGTTTCTTAAGTCTTAATGTAACACCATAAATTGCAGGCTCGGTTATCCCGAATACGGCAGGAATAAATGAAGAAAATGAAATTTGTTTCATTTTCTTGTTTTTTGTTTTCAGAAATACCCCTAATACAGCCCCCGCTTGAGCAAGGTTAGCGGCAAGGTTCATTGGCAAAAGCATTATATCGTACCCATGTCGTTCAAAGCTGGCAAAGGTACTTGGGAAAAAAGCATAATGCATGCCGGTGATTACGATAACAGGCATCAACCCACCCATTAATAATCCTGCAGCTAGACCGGAAACTGAAAAAATGGTAGTAAAAAATGACTCCAGATAAGAACCGATATACATCCCCATTGGCGCGAGCACTTTGAGCATTATTGGAGCCGTAATGATTAGACTCAGTAACGGAATAAAAACAATATTGAGTGATTTAGGTACTGCTTTTCTCAGCAATTTATTTACATAACTCAACAACCAGACAGTCAGTATTATTGGAATTACAGACGAAGCGTAGCTGGCCATTGGAATATCCAGACCAAGGAACTGAAGACTTGCCACCTCACCAGTGGCCGCATATTCCATGATCTGCGGATACATCAGAATACCGGCAAGAGATACTGAGATTGAGGGGTCCGCATTAAATTTTTTCGCAGCTGAGAACGCCAGCAGAAACGGTAGAAAATGAAAGGTAGCATCAGAAATAAAATGAAGAATTTCGTAGTTCGAACCTGTTTCATTCAATAAATTTAAAGCTGTAAATAATGCAAGCAACCCTTTTAATAACCCTGCTCCCACAATTGCTGGTAATATCGGAGTAAATATACCTGATATTACATCCAGAACATTTTCTATAACATTTCCACTTTTTTTACCTCTAGTCTCCGAATGTGCTGCCCCCTCAGTGATCGCATCAATCTCCTTATGAAGGTCCTCTACTCCATGACCAATAATAATCTGCAACTGGCCACTTTTAAATTGAGCTCCTAAAACACCATTAATGCTGTGCAGTTTTTCCAGCTTTACTTTCGATTGATCGGCCACATTAAATCTGAGTCTAGTAATACAGTGCCAATTTTGAATGATGTTTTTCTTTCCACCGGATAATTTAATAATTTCTTCGGCAACCTTTTTGTAATCCATCTCTTCCCCTACTTTCTTCAGAGTTTTGACAAGCATATTTTATTCAAATCTTTTAAAAGGTTGAAACGACAGATGACATGGTAAACTCTCATTCCACTTATTCAATCCCCCCGTCTGTAGGTGATATTTAATTCCAATAAAAAAACCTAAGCAACCCAATTAGCTAGTAGCTAACTTGGTTCACTTAGGTTAATGCCTCTAGGTAACACCCCTAATTAACAGCTATTCAATTTTGATTTTCTTTAACAAGCCTTTCTATATGAATGACCAAATAAACCACTTCATCATCCGATACTTTCCAACCGTATTCTTTTTCAATCATATCCTTAATCATTAGAGCACAAGCATAGCTGCGCATATATTGTTCCTGAATTAACTGACGGAAGTCATCATCCATTGTCCCCGGCGGAATCTTATTCTTTTCATTATTGTTCCGGGCAATAAAATATCTCAGATGTGTAATGAATCTCGAATACGTTACCATTTGTTTGTCGAGGTTAATTTCAAATAATCGCTGTATTATGCTAATGATTTGTTTTATGAGATTGGTAACCTGTACTGTATCTTCAATTGTCATGTGATCTAACTGTGCATTCACAAGATGAAGAGCTATAAATGACGCTTCAGCTTCCGGGAGTTTAATTCCCAGCTCACGCTCAATGATGAGCAAGGCATTTCTTCCTATCTCATGCTCAACATAATACAGATGGGGAACTTCCCATTGAAGGGGGTTATCACTGTTAATTTGATCATTGTTTTTTACTGCAAAATCAAGGTGGTCAGATAAGGAAAAGAGTAACGACTGGTTTAACTCTTTATTCAGTTTATTTTCAGCCAAAGTAACGATCTTTTCTGTGACCAACAGTATTTCTGGAGATATCCCTTTAATTCGTTCTTCCGCTTTAACTGAATCTGCAGGGCGAAAGATTTTCTGGGCCAGATTTTCATCAATCATATCCCCTTTTTTCTTTTTAAAGCCTATACCAGTTCCGAATAAAATAAACTCTTCTCCAGTGTTATTTTTTACAGCCAATACGATATTGTTGTTTAATGATTTTATGGTTTTAAGCATAACAGCTTCACTCCTAAAAAAATCATAAAAAAACACCAATATCAAAAATAACACTGAAATGATAGAAATCAATCCATGTTAAATCTGACTTGGTGGTGCCTGAAATGAATCAGTAACACTCCTGTGTCTTTTCAACTATATATTCTCATATATCATCTTTATTGTCAAGTGGTTAGTTATCCTTTTCTCAAAAGATCGTACATTCACTAGTGTTGCAAAATGAAAACAGAATATTCAGATTTATTATCCATTCTGAAAAGAGCCAAATAATAAATACCAAATAAAGGTGGCTCCATCCATCGGAATATAAAGGCGGTTTCCTTACAAAGAAAGAAGCTATTCTTGCTTCGCAAAAAGTGATTGGTGAGATTCATTCCGGCACCTACCAGGAAATAAGTACAGATAATTTCGAACCATTTATTAATAAATGGTTTTACACCCAATACCGACATGAAGTTTCAGTCACAACATTTGAAAGCAGATACTTTATTATTTCCAACCATCTTGTTCCTTACTTTGGAAAAATGTTAATTGCTAAAATAACAACTTGTGATATAGATAGATTTTACTCCGGAAAATTGGATGAAGGATATAACCCTAAAACAATTCGAGTTATGCATTCGATGCTATCACGAGGATTTGGACAAGCGATGAAATGGGGATTAATTCGAAATAATCCAATCTTAAACACCTCCCCTCCCAAAATGCATTCAAAAGGAAACTGTTATATGGTCGAAAAAGCAAGCAAAAATTTTTTTAAACCATACAAAGGACGAAGATAAAGAAATGCCCTTTTTACTGGGAATATTTACAGGGATGAGAAAAGGAGAAATATTAGGACTTAAATGGTCCGATGTGGATTTTGAAAATGGTAAAATTCATATCAGACGAACTCTCGGTCGAACTAAAAAGGGCTTGGTTTTTAAAGATCCAAAACATCAAAATCCAAAAGACAAATTTCAATCTCTCCCTACCACTAAAAAACTAATTGAACTCAAGATGAAGCAGGAAAAGGTTAAAATACGTTTATCAGAGGCTTATGAAGATAATGATATAATTATCTGCACATATAACGGAAAGCCAAAAGAACCCAGAAATTTGCTGCGAGATTTTTTACAGGATTTTAAATAAAGCTCAAGTGCCTCGAATTAGTTTTCATGACCTTCGCCACACTCATGCTACTATAATGCTTGAGCTAGGACAAAACCCAAAAGTTGTTTCTGAGCGTTTAGGCCATAGTCGTGTTGGTGTGACACTAGACATTTACTCGCATGTCAATCCTGATACCCAGAAGCAAGCCGCCCTGAAATATAAGGAAGCTTTTTTTTGAAAACGACACACTTTAGCCCGCTAAAGGTGCACAAAATGTGCGCAAACGCTGAAAATATAAAAACGACACAATTCCTCGTTGGCACGAAGAACCGCGTCGTTATAAGCAATATGTATGGTGGAGCATAGCGGGCTCGAACCGCTGACCTCCACACTGCCAGTGTGGCGCTCTCCCAGCTGAGCTAATGCCCCGAGTGATACCAAGGGTTTGACCCTCATTGGACTGAATACGGTATAAAAGTTACTTTTATAATGTACTATGTCCATGCTGTCACTGTCAAGGGTTATTTGTAAAGTATTTAAAAGTGAAGTAAACCTGGGGAGAGGGAGTTTTTTAGAAGCTCTCAGCGGTGTGAAGTTTGCTAAGTACCTGGCTCAAAGGGAAGGGCTTTTAATGGTTTTCATGTTTTGTATAAATGGAGCGGTACGAGATAAATAAAGCCCCCACCTCACATAATTTTAAACTAAGGAGGTGAGAGCTTTTTTTAAGGTTACTGTTTAGCTTCATCAACCATGTTCACTCATAGAGACCGTACTCAGTGAGAAACCACATTGAGCGTTTTTTCGATGAGTACGATATTACCGTAGTCATCTTTTCATCTTCATCTATGTTTCCTAGTACCTCATAGAGACCATACTCAGTGAGGAGTAGTTTCTATTTTGACCTGTTTTATTTTCAGAGTAAACATTGTTTACCTTGACCTCATCTACCTCATAGAGACCATACTCAGTGAGAAACCACTGTTCCTGAGTATCTCTAGCTCTGGATGTGATATAACTATTAGTTACCTCAGATATGCCCTTTAATTTCTCATCCTCATCTACCTCATAAAAGATTTCTGATTCCCTCCAAGGGTGCTCATATTGTGAGCCTCCTTTTCATCCTTATTCACTTCATAGAGACCATACTCAGTGAGGAGTAAGTCCCTCTTTCACCTGTTCTATTCTCAGCCCAAACACTGTTTGCCTTGACTTTCTCACCCTCATACCACATGAAGACCATACTCAGCGAGGAACCAGGTTGGACGGTTACTATTGTTAACCGTTATTTTTTTCTCTTCATCTAAGTTCCCTCATAGAGACCGTACTAAGTGAGGAGTAGCTTCTATTTTGACCTGACGTAAGAATTAATGACGTCAGCTTTTCATCATTATCCACCTCATATAGACCGTACTCAGTAAGGAACCAAGTCTCTCTCACTACCCCAAAACTTGGGGAGGTCGCTTTTACCTTTTCGTCAATGTCTATTGTTTCTAATATCCTATAAGAGTTTTTGGCTCCATACTCAATCCACTCAGCTACGTCTTTAGCTAGGAAGAGAGGCTCCTGCTCAGAGCCGTACACTCTAAAAGTCTTCCCTAGTAGTTCCTCTTCCACCTGTTCTATTCTCAAAGTGCATATTGTTCACTTTGATTATTTCCTCTTTACAAAGACCGTACTCAGTAAGGAAGTCTCTCTGTCTCAAGTCTCCGCTAAATGAGCGGACTTTTATCTTCATTCACCTCATAGAGACCGTACTAAGTGAGGAGCCAAGTTTTCTGACTTCCTCCTAAGGGTAGCGATACTATCGCCATCCTTTTTTCACCCTCATACCTCATAAAGACCGTATTCAGTGAGGAAAACTGTTCGAGATTTGTAATTACCAGATGTACTAATTGTACAAGTGGTTTTTTCATCCTCATCTACTGTAGATAATAGCTGTCCTGTTTTGATCTGATACAAGTATTGTTTGTATCAGCTTTTCTTCCTCACTCACTCCCCAGAGACTCTACTCAGTTAAGAAGTTTGCTAATCTGTTTTGACCTGAAGCTACTAATGGTAGTGTCAGCTTTTCTTCTTCATTAACTTCATAGAGACTGTACTCATTAAGGAAGTACATATGTTTTGACCTGAATGAACAATTAGTTCAGTTAGCTTTTCATCCTCATTCACTTCATAGATACCGTACTCAGTGAGAAACCACATTGAGCGCTTTTGACATGAGTACGATACTATCGTAGTCAGCTTTTCATCATAAAAAAGGAGCCAGCCCCTGAGAGCTAGCTCCTTAGTTTTCACTTCCCTTGGTGGTTAAAGCTTTGGAATGTGTCTAAAGAGCGCTCCAGGCTTGCTTTAGTATCCTGCTCCTGGAGTCTCTTCTTTTCCCACCTAACATAATCCAACTCATGAGAGTTCTCAAAGGTGAAGCTCTCAAGCTCCAGCCCCCTCTCAAGAGCTATACCATAAGCCCTTGTATAAACACTCTCATGGACTTCCTCCTGAGTATACTCTCCAGAGGGAAAGATAATGAACTCATCAAATACAGTGCTGTTTTCCCCTTTTTTAAACTCTGCTACATAGTAGTAATAATCTTTCATGTTTAACACTCTCCTTTTAATTGTTTTAGCTTTCTCTCTTAAGTGTTACTACTGAATATGTATACTCTCTTTGAGCTCTTCCCCCTCATAGATCATAAAAAAGTAATCTTCATCTACTCCCTTATCTTCTTCTGTTAATTCTTTGACGATAACATCAAGCTCAGGTTTAACTCTTACAAAGTCATCTGTATTAAGGACTACTACTCTCCTGGTTGTTAAAAAATAAGTAAAACCGTCTTTGATACCAAACTTTTTTAAGTCTCCCATATGTAGCCACCTCACAAGGTTTTTTGATAGTAAAGAGGGAGCTGTTAAGCTCCCATCTCACTAATACTTTCTAAATGACTTTCTTATATCCTTGAGTATCTCCTCTTGTTCACCTTTCACTTTATCTGCTGTCATTCTTACAGTTTCCTCTGAATTATCTCCTTCTACCTTAATGGCTCCATTGAAACTATGTTCATGTTGAACTGTCACTCTCTGTCTATTTCCTGTATAGTGTGAGAGCTGTACTGAGCCTGCCTCATCGTCCATATCTTTATTGAGACCGTCCATAGCTCCACCTATTTTTTTACCTACATTATCAGCCTCTTTGAGTGCTCCATCATACCAGGTAGGAAAAAAGCTTTCCCCTGACTTATCCAGGTCTGATAATGGACCTTCTTTGGCTGGTGAGAATGGTAAGAGGTTTCTCACTGAGCTCAGACCATCTGAGACAGCGCTAGAAGCTCCAGAGAAAGCAGAGGTGATACCATCAGTAAACCCACTAATCAGACCAGAACCAGCGCTAACAAAGCTGGAAGCAAAGCCTGTAATGGTGCTTATCATGTTTTCTACTCCACTCCTTACAGCGCTCACTCCATCAGAGAACATGGAAGTGAAACCGCTGACTAGATCAGAGGCTAGAGAGGTAATAAAGCTCATGACTTCTCCTGGAAGCCCACCTACTATACTCACTACTGAGCTGATACCACTTGTAAAGGTGCTTTCTCCATCTGACCACATGGAAGTAATGGAACTTATGAAATCTGAAGCCAGGGAACTAATGTAGCTCATAACCTGACCAGGGAGCCCACTAATGAAGCTGACTACTGTATCAATTCCACTGGATACCCTGCTTTCTCCGTCAGACCACATGGAAGTAATGGAGCTAACAAAGTCTGAAGCCAGGGAGCTGATATAACTCATAACCTGACCTGGTAGACCACTTATAAAGCTTACTACCGTACTAATCCCACTAGACACCCTGCTCTCACCATCAGACCACATGGAAGTAAATGAACTTATAAAGTCTGAAGCTAAAGAGGTAATATAGCTCATAACTTGCCCTGGTAATCCACTAATGAAGCTTACTACTGAACTAATCCCAGTAGAGAAAGCGCTGGTAGTATTGCTCCATAAGTTAGTCACTGAGCTGAGCATATTAGTAGCCAGATTAGTAATATAACTAAGAACTGAGCTCACTCCATTAGAGAAAGCTGTTCCTGTACTGCTCCAGAGGCTAGCTACTGAGCTTAGCATACTGCTAGCCATGTTAGTAATGTAGCTCATTACCTGCCCTGGGAGGCTTGCTACAAAGCTTATCACTGAACTAATTCCAGAGGAGAAAGCTGAGGTAGTGCTACTCCAGAGAGAAGTTACTGAGCTTAGCATACTGGTAGCCAGATTAGTAATATAACTAAGAACTGAGCTCACTCCATTAGAGAAAGCTACTCCTGTATTACTCCATAGGTTACTCACTGAGCTGAGCATACTAGTAGCCATATTAGTTATGTAGCCCAGTACCTTACCAGGTAAAGCGCTCATAAAGCTGACTACTGAGCTTATCCCATTGGATACACTCTCCTGGGCTGACTGCCACATATTAGAGAACCCTTCAGTAACATTTAAACCAAAGCTCTCCAGGATACCTACGAAAGTACCTACAAAACCAGTGAAGAAGCCTACTAGTCCATCCCATAAGTTCATAACCATAGAGATAGAAGCGTCACTCATATTTTGCCAGTGACTCATGGCTCCCTCCATATCTCCCTGGAGAAGTGAAGCGAACATTTGAACCATTTCACTCACAAACTCTATGAAGTTAAAGAACGCTGTTAAGACTGGAGCAATACCAGAAACCAGACCGTTAAAAGTAGCCAGTCCTGTAGTGAGTAAGCCTCCTATAACTACCATGACTAGCTCTAGTATGGGAATCATAGACTGGAATGAGCTTTTCATAGAATCCCATAAAGGAAGTACACCACTCATGAGGCTCTGAAAGGCTGACATAAAGGAAGACCTGAAGCTCTCTACTGCTCCTCTGACAATCTCAAAAGCTGACTGAAAGAATGGAGCGAACATTTCCCAGTTATCATATATATAGTAAGCCAGGGCTCCTAGAGCTGTCCCTGCTACTAAGAAGGGAGAGATTGAAGCTGTAGCTACTGCTAGAGCTTTTGCTTTTGCATATATAGCTGGTACGAGTGCCATTGAGACAGCTCCAGCTACTGAGGTGATTAATGGAATTAAATTATCTGGAATAAGGTTTCTTAGTGCTCCTCCTACTCCATTCTCATTAACTGAATCCTCAAAGTTTTGGAAGTGATCTGTTAAATTGTCAGTGGTCTCTCTCAAGGAGTCCATTATTCCCAGGTTATCCACTATTGACTGCCATACATCATCAAAAGCATATCTCATATTTGAAAGTGAACCTATCATTGTATTGTTGTTGGCTTCAGCTAGCCCCTCAGTGGAATCTGTAAGAGCGTCCATGAGAACCTCTTGAGCTCCTGCTGTGTCTCCAGCTTCTGTCATTGTTTCGATCTGCTTTTGTTGACTCTCAGAAAGGGAAATACCTCTCCTCTCTAGCCTGGAGATAGCGCTTGCTGGGTCTTCTAAGTATCTAGCTAATACACTAGAAGCATTTTGAAAGTCAGTATCCCAAAATGTAGCTAAGTCTGCTGTAGTGTCCATATAATCCTCTACAGAGGTGTCTCCTCTTTCAAACATATTTCTTACATTCTCCATAGCTCCTACCTGGCTCATAGCAGACCTTATGGACTCATGTTCTATTCCTGTCTTGTACTGCATTTCCTCAGCGTATGCTCCTATAGCGTCTGCTGAGGTAAAAGCGCTCATTCCAGTAGCTTCTAGAGAGTGCTCTAATCTGGTGTTAATCTGCTCTATATCTGCCAGTTGACTAACAGCCCTGCCTCCCATAGCTACTACCCCAGCACCTAAGCCAGCTACACCAGCTAGCATAGCATTGGAAGCTCCTTCAGCTCTTTCCATGGCTCCCTCTAGGTCTCCTACAGCTCCAGAGATACCCTGCATAGCGTCACTAGCATTGTCAGTAGCATTTACGAGAATATCTATAGTGTTGCTCAATAGTCTTGCACCTCCTTAAGCCAACTCAAAAAAGCCCCCTCACTGAGAGGGAGCTAAATGAGCTGGCTTATATGTATTAATTGCTTTAGTGTGTGTCGTCTTTGTCATCCATAAACAAGGCTGTAATACCTAGATTGTTAGTGTTATCTTTGTTATCTTTAGACTCTTTAAACTTCCTGTTCAGCCCCAGTACTTCTGAGAAGCGAAGCATTTTTACCTCTGAATCGTTATAACTCTGAGAGTCTCCCAGGAAGTCAGTTCCGTCTTTTCGTGCTACTTTAATACGGTTCATTACATAGCGCTCAAAGAGTGTTAAGTTAACAGGGTCTACATATTCAGGGTGCTCCTCCATGAACCAATCAATAGACCAATTATAAAACTCTACCTCAGCCTCAGTGAGTGTACTTTTGAAGTCCTTAGAATAAATACCGTGAATCATGTTAGCCTGCGGATTAAGCTGTCTTTTGCTCTTCATCTTTCCCTCCTCGGTAGTAGGTCCAGTAGTTTTCCCCCCATGGAGAGCGCACCTACCTTTACTCTCAGATACTGGCTTTCTCTTGCAAGTTCTATAATCTTTGGAGGCTCCCATAACAGCCCCACAAATTGTAGACTCTCTTTTGAGCTTTCTTTTGAGCTCCTTTAATCTATCCCAGTCTTCATTTCTCCTAGCTTCCTGAGCCTCTTTAGCTACTTTCTCCAGCTCAGGGTCAACCTTATAGGGTCTCCCTTTTCCAGCCATTCTCCTCTCACCTCTTTTAGTTATAATGAATTGCCATATTTTCTAACGTGTTCCTCATAGAACTTATCCAGCTTTTTGGCTTCCCTTTTCTGGTCTTGCTCCTCAAAGAATTTATTCATCTTTTCCTCCAGCTCCTCTATGCTCTGTTTACCAAGTTGCTTTCTTTTAAGTTGTTCTAGCTCAGCTTTTCGCTGGAGTTTTTTATCTACCTCTTCAAAAGCTTGTTTTACAGCTTGCTCTGCAAAGCTCTCATTTTCAATACCTGTTTTCTTGTTCCCCATGGTATAACCCCCTTTTAATTTAAAATTGCTTGCTCCATACCTAACTCATCTTGAATACTTATTAGCTCCTCAATATCATAGTGAGCCAGGAAAGATCTCTCAAAGGTCTCCAGCTCTTCCAGAGCGAACTTTAATAGGTGAGTGCTTCCAGTCTCCTGATAGTACTTAGAAGCCACCTCATAAGACTGGTTTAATCTCTGGTAGTTAACCTTTATATTTTCCATTAAATACTCACCTCTTAAGATAATTTTTCCTTAGTGTAACTCTCCAGCCTTCCGCTCCCTCGTTCTTGAAGGTATCCAGCTAGAGAGTTACTCTAAGAGTGTTACTGGTGTTGCTTTAAATTACTTTGCGTCTCTTTCAAGCTCCTTCCAATCTCAATCATTTTAAGTTCATCCTTGAGGAGACTGTCTCTAAAATCTTGCTTCCTCTTGAAAGAATCCAGCTCTCTCTTACTATGAACCTTCCGCTCCTCCAAGAGCTGTAAAAACTCCTCACTCTTAATAGCCCTTTTGCTCTTGCTTCCATCCCCTTTAAAGAACATTGAAATATTCACCTCTTTAGTTTTTTCTCTCAATAGCTCTTACTTACCGAGTAGCTTCTTAACATCTTTCAGCACCTTCTCAGTTTCCTTTTTAGCTTTGGCTTTAGCCTTTTCATTTGTTTCATAAGCCTTCTCCTGGAGGTGAGCATGTTCTTGTCCAAAGCGCTCACTTGTTTTTACTCCAGCTAGCTTTTTGAGGGCTCTAGGGTTTGCTAATCCTGACTTTTTATCAGCTAAATCCTGGAGTTTTTCTAACTCTTTACTTAGGATAGTGGCTTTAGTGGAAATTTCCACTTCCTGAGCGTATTCCTCGCAAGCCTCATCAATCTCAGCCTGTTTCTTTTGCTTAATTAGCTCTGACAGCTCAGAGGAGACCTCAGAGGCTTCTTTATTGAGTTTTTCAATCTCCTTGTCAAGGTCTTTAATAGCCTTGCTAAACTTATCAGTTTTCTTTTTAACTGAAGCTGAATCATCAATCATTAACTCAGTTTCTGAAAGCTTAAGTGCATTGGTAAGTTTATCTCTTTTGTTTTTCTCCTCCTGAATCTTCTCGTTAACCTGGCTCTTTTTCTCCTGCACCTTTTCAATCTCGCTCTTAAATAGTTTCATAATCCAATCCCTCCAAAGTTGTTTTTAATCCAATATAAATAGCCCACCTCATTTAGAGCTGGGGAGTTACCTTCTTTAATGTTACTTAGCCTTTCTGTACTCCCTCTCAACTTTCTGCATACGTAATAAAAGCACTTTGTAACGTCTCTGTCCTTCAGGGGAGTTTAATAAGTGTTTGTTAGCCTTGACCTGTTTCAATTGAGCTCTTGCATATTCCACTCTTTTGTATGCTTCCTCTTTACTTTTCTTCATTAAGCTCTCCCTCCTTCTTAGAAAACTCCTCAATATCTTCTAAGAGTCTTATAAAGTCAGCTTTCTCTACTCCTGCTTGCTTTGAGAGATAGCTTATTGTTTCCTCAGTCTTCTCAGGGTTTACCTTCTCAGGGTACTTGCCAATAAATTTCAGTAGACACCCTTCTTTACGAGAAAAATTCAAAGATCTCTTAGCTAGTATAATGTTACATGGAGCATTTCCCAGGGAGAATCTGTTCCCTAATGCTGTTACATGGTCAATAGTGAGCGGGTCTGACTCCGTAGCTGGCTCTCCTGTCAACATACAGCGACCATTAGCATGAGCCAGGAGCTCTTTTAGTTGCTCCTCTGTGAGTGTGTCAGCTAAGCCTACTTCCTTAGCCCTCGCTCTGTGGCGGTAAACTGAGCGCTTTAGCTTTATCCCTTCATAGTACGCTCTTTGGCGCTCTCTCCAGCAATCTTTGCAATAAGGTCTGAGTCTTTCCCCGTTTTTGGGGAACTCCTCAGCTAACTTGAGGTGTCCACAGTCTTTGCAGACCTTCTGGAGTATCTCTCCAGTATTACTTTCAACTATCATTATCTGTTTTGTAATTTTTGTCTCCTCAATTACTTTCCCCATGTTTAACACTCTCCTTTAATTATTGTTCTCTCTTTTTTTTTTGCACTCAAATAGCCCTCCTCATAGAGCAGGGTTTACTGTGTGCTTTATCTGTTAAAGCTCATTGGCTTTACCATTCTTTCTTTTTGTTCAATTCGTTCTCAATAATGTCTGTAACATCCTCAAGTGTCACTTTCTTGAGCTGTCTACTCACTAATCTTGGGTGCAATATAATTGCTGTTCTCCAAGTTTTAACACCAGTGAGAAGCCCTTTTCTCATCATGCTTGGAATAAGTCTCTTAACAGTAGGTAAGCTTAATCCAGTTAACTCAGCAATTTTTTCTCTGTTTAATAACTCAATTTTATTAAGCTCCAACTCATGGGGGTTTTTGCTTATAACATAAGCTCTCGTGTTAAAGTGTGGTAGTAAATGTAAAAATAACCCCAGTTCTTGAAGAGTAGCTCCTTTAATAACCTCTCTGAGCTGTGTAACAAACAACCTTGAAAAGAACCCTTCTCCTTGGCTTTTTCCTCTGTTAGCTATCTGGGTGTTAATTGAATAGTAAGTACTTCTCCCACTCTTGTGAGCTGTAACATAACCAAGGTTAACCAATTCAGATATACTTCTCTGAAGAGCTCTCTCACTCTTGTTAGTCAGCTTAGAGAAATCTTTTATGCTAAGCTCTTTACCATTGTGGTATAAAAGTCCACTCTCTCCCAGCTCCATATATGCAAACATACTCAAAAGCGTTCCTGCTTGTGTTAGCGTTAATGTATTCACTATGAGACTACACTCCCTTTCATTTACCTTAGTAAACTGTCTCTTATCAGCATTTAATAATTTTTGCTTTTGCTTATATGCTTCATTAGCTTCAACTCTTTCTGGTGTTATTGCTTGACCACCTAACTCCACGAGCTCTCTTATAGTTAACTCTCCATAGTCCCTGCTCATTCTCTTTTCCTCCTGCTCTACTGTTGAGCTTCATAATATTTGTCTTTCGTGTTAGAACCACCTTTCATACTGAGTAAATCTTAATGAGCCTGGACAACTCCTCCTCACTAAGATTAAGAGCGTTAACAATACGCTCTAACATTGAAAAGGATACCCCTTCTCTTTTGGTTAAGTTATAAACAGCTTGCTTCTCCATTGGTGGGTTACACCTTTGACCAAACTCCTCATAAGTCATTCCTTTTTCTTTGAGTAGCTGTTTTAGCTCAAAGCGAATAATTTTTTGTTTTTCCATTATTAAGTACCTCCCAGTAAATTGCTTTATGTTATAAAATGTACTCTCCAATAAAAAAGAAGAAGCTAGGGGGTGCTAGCTTTCAACAAATTAAAGGACAGTGCTAAAGATGATTGCTAGACATTACAAGCTTGCTCTAAAGACTATGAGAGGAGCCAGCACAGGAATACTGGCTCAACCATAAACATAAGAGGATGTTTGCTTGGACTATTAAGAGCAAGCTCAAAAGTTTTACTGTTAAATAAATCCTCTTGAGTTTGATCTTAATTTCCCCTTCACTATATATATCGGGTTAGCGTTTATTCCCTCTTAAAAGTCCCTCTACTATATATATCGGGTTAGCGTTTATTCCCTATTAAAAGTCCCTCTACTATGTATACCGCTTTAGCGTTTACTCTCTATTAAAAGTCCCTCTACTATATGTATCGGTCTAGCGTCTAATCCCTATTAAAAGTCCCTCTACTATGTATACCGCCTTATCGTCTAATCACCTCTAAGGGAGCGGAAGGGTTTTCTCCCAGGGTTACATATGGCACACATTAAAAAGGGCTTGAGCCCTTGGTGTTACTGGCTTAAAAGTACTTTAGTAAGGAGAAATGCTCTTACTCTCTTGTAATTTTCCCAGTATCAAATATGTCGTCAATCACCCCTCCCCAGTATCAAATATGTCGTCAATTAAAAAGACCTTGAGCCCTACAGCCCCAAGTGTTAGAGGGCAATTCACTCACTTGAGCCTTATTATGTATGTTGTAGTTAAAATTGCTCCTCAGTATCAAATATGTCGTTAATCACCCCTCCTCAGTATCAAATATGTCGTTAATTAAAACCAGCTTCACCTCTAGAGCCCCAAGGGCTAGAGGGCAATTCACTCACTTGAACCTTATTATGTATGTTGTACACTAGCTCTATTAGCTTCTCCCAGGGTTACATATTAGCTCTATTAGCTTCTCCCAGGGTTATATATTAGCTCTATTAAAACTAGCTTCAACCCTTGATATGACTGGCTCCAGAGCACTTTTGGAAGGAGAAATGCTCTTACTCTCTTATATAGAGCACATTATTACAGCTCCAAGAGTGCCAGCTCATAGATACATGTAAATAAAATAGGAAGGTGGACTAAATAGCTTAATTAATAGTGATTAGATAATTTTTGCACATGAGAGTTCCGGTATTTCCTAAAAAATGCACATGAGATTTCCGGTATTTTTTAGCCCTTCACCCTTAGAGCCCCAAGGGTTAGAGCCACTTTCAAGGGGAAATCATTATCTTTGTTCTTATGGAACGCTTAGAGCCACCTCATAGATACATTGAATATCAATAGGAGATAGGAACTTAGGAGCTTAATTAATAGTGATTAGATAATTTTTGCACATGAGATGACCGGTATTCCCTAAAAAATGCACATGAGATGACCGGTATTTTATAGCCCTTCACTCTTAGAGCCCCAAGGGACGAAGCCACTTTTAAGGGTAAATCATTATCTTGTTCTTATAGAAAGCTAAGAGCCAGCTCATAGATAAAATAAAAAAATGAGTGTTACTAATGAGTGATAACTAGGAGGATAACCTAAGAGGGCTAGCTCATAGATACGTATAAATAAAAATAGGAGGTGAACCTCATTAGTTACACTAAAGAGAGCTACCTCTTATATGCGCTTTTACTCTAAATTATAGTTTGAATAAATAGCTACATACGAATAGAAAAGACCCCCTACCTCACATATTTTAGATACATTCATGAGGTAGCTCCAGAGTGGACTAAGGAGTGCCACCTCATAGATACATCAAATAATAAATAGGAGGTGGACTAAAGAGTGCTAGCTCATGAATACATTAAATAAAAATAAGAGGTGGATTAAAGAGTGCCACCTCCTTAGGGCTCCTTTCATTCACTCTCATATTTAATCTAATATATCCTAAAATAAAAAAAATAGGAGTGCCCTGAGCCAGCTAACTCCTTTTCTTGTCGCTCCTCTGAGCTGGAGCTCTCTAGTGTGACTCCATAGAAAGCTCTGTGAGCTTCTCTAAGAAGCGTTAACCTTTCCAGGTGCTATATGTCTTACTGAGGTCATACTAAACGAGAGAGAGCCTCCTGAGCTTCTCTGTGGACTTCCCTTTACTGTAAAATAAATATTATAAAAAAATGAGGAGGGGACTTAGAAAAGCCCCCTCCCCCTGTGAATCTCTGTGAGCTTCTCTAAGGAGTTATAGCTCCAGGAGGTATTAATACTCCAGTCATACCTTAATTGTTTAACAGTGAGCCAGTATGGAGCTCTGTGAGTGTTTGCTGGGGAGTGTTACCTCTGGAGAGAGTACTCCAGAGTGTAGCCTCTTCAGTTCACTAAAGCGTTTTACTCTGTGGTATATTTTCTGTAAATGGCTCCATGCGAGATGAGAACGACCCCCATATTACATTTTTTTAGAGTTGTCCTCTCAATGAACACAATATAGAGTTCTTGTGTCCACTCTAAAAGAACACCTCATGAGAGCCCCTCACTAGCTCCTCATAGAAAGCTCTAGCCTTTCTAGTGTTAAGCCTCTTAGCGACCTCTCAGGAATCCAGAGAGAGGCTCTCAGAGAGTCATTTACAGAGTGTGTTTCCTTAGACCGCTCCTCAGTGTAAGGCTCTTTACATAGTATGAGGTGAACCTTATGAGCCAGTCTCCCAGGCTCTCTCCTGTTTTGCTTTCCTCTCAGGAGTTAAGCTCCTAGTGGTCTTTACAGAAGCTATTACGAGTCCAGAGAGAAGCTCTCAGGAGGTAAACTCAAGAGTGTGGCTCCTCAGTGTGATACAAATAATCACAGTATGAGCTAGCCCTCCTGGAGCCAGCTCTGAAAGCTCTCTCCTGTTTAGTTTTCCTCTCAAGGGCTATACCTCAGTAACCTTCTCATAAGCTTTCAAAGCTCCAGAGAGAAAGCTCTAAAGTGATACCCTTTAAGAGTCCAGCTCATAGGTAACAAAGACATAAAAAAAAGAGCCTTCCCTTATGAGGTGGCTCCTTCTCTAACATTTCTATAAAGTGTAGCTTTACTTACCTTTGTGATCTGGCATATTTCTTTAACAGTCATACCGTTATTTTCTCTATCATGGAATAACTCTAGAGCGTGCTGGAGAGATTTGTTCTTATCAGTATATTTCTTTGGTCTTCCCTTGTAAGCTCCTCTTTGTTTGGCTAGCTCTATCCCTTCGAGCTGGCGCTCCTTAATCATATCTGCTTCAAATTCAGCTATCCCAGAGAGTACAGTAATCATAAGCTTTCCTATAGGAGTGTTAGTGTCTACCTTATCCCCTCCCATGTTTAGCACTATGAGACCTACTCCCTTGTTATTAAGTGTCTCAATAGTTGAGAGAGCGTCTTGAGTTGATCTGGCAAAGCGGTCTAGCTTAGTTACTACAATAGTGTCACCTTCTGAGACAGTCTCCAGGAGCTTGTTAAATTGCTCCCTGTTCTCTTTGTTCCTTCCAGAGAGCTTTTCTTTATATATCTCTTCTGAGCCAGCTTCAGTAAGTGCTTTAATCTGACTCTCCAAGTTTTGCCCTGAGCTAGAGACTCTTGCGTATCCGTACTTCATGTATCATTTCCCCTTTATTTTTGAAACATGTATATGAGACTTTGTTAAGCCCATCATATCAGCGCCTCAAAAGTGTGTCAATAGGGTAAACTTAAATGATACACTAAAGAGGGTACTCCAGGAGCGACAATTCACAGCAACATCTTATGAACTGGCTATCTCATGGAGACCCTGGGAGTTTTACTGGTTAGTGTGTAGTGTTAACTCAAAAAAAAAGGACTCCAGGAGGTTAACTCTGGAGGTTCCTTCATTGGTTAATGGTATTTATGAGGTGGAGACTAGGGAGTGTGTTTCTCTAGTAGACATAATTGAGCAGTGTGTCTCTTGAGTGTATAATACTGAGTGGCTAATAATGAAAAGTGACCGTATAGAGGGGAAGGTAAAACAATTTACACTCTCTAGAGTCTAGCTCCCTGGAGCTCCATACCTTAGAGTCTAACTCCATCAGCTCCACACTTCATACCACTACTAACAAGTTATACACTCATGAGACTACCTTCAAAGAATACTAGCTCTCTAAAGTCTAACTCCCTGGAGCTACTCTCTGGGTAGGTTCACACTCCAGGGGTTTTACTCTCTTTTGCTTCTCTACAAACAAGCTTCCTCATAGAGAATAAACTGAGGTAGCATACATTAAAAGTTTCTTCCAAGAGGGTACTCAAGGAGCTTAAGGTTATCAGGGGTAGATTAATCAACCTGTAAAATGTCATCTGCTGGAACATCAGAGAAGTAATCTCTTATAATTGTGTCCAGCTCCATAATTCTTGAACTATTTATAACTATTCCTAAATGATTTGGAACAGGGGTAGCTATAATATTAGTTGGAATATCTTTTGTAATAGTTTCGCCTCTAGCATTATGTTGGTATGTAGCATATACTACTCCTAATAATTTTATTGAGGTGAATGGTTCATACGTGTCTGGATTAAATAATTGTTTAACCGAGAACACAGGTGACCCACTAGAACCAGGATAAATAGCGCAATCAATTAAAAATTCCTTTTTAGCTTTATAATTTACTGAAGGCATTGTGGCTAATGTTCCCTTTCTAAAAACAGGGAGGTTATGTAGTTCATCCCAAATTCCATTTGGATAACCTACTACAACTATATCTTCAGAGGGATAGTATTCTTTTAGCGCTTCCTCTTTAGAAATTTGGTGCAAGCTAATACCATAATAATGAGGTTTAATATTATCTTTGAAAGCTACCCTATACATAGTCTCTATAGGAATCGCACATAAATCAACATTATCATCAGGATGCATAATGATTAATTTAGACAGATCAAATGTGAATTGACAATGTTTTTTAGTCTTAGTACCATCTAAATTTGTTGAGTGGAATCTAACGGTGATCTCATGTGCATTTCTTATTACGTGTTTGTTAGTTACAATACAGGGAACACTTGCATACTTCCCATTTATAGTCTGTTCTGCAAACCTAATGATAAATCCAGTACCACTACTACTAGTTCCATTTTGGTGATTACAATGAATTCTTACTGTGGAATAATTAAGTTCTTTAGTGTCCATTTAAATAACCTCCTTTTATAACTCATTCTATGAAATGGAAGTGTTTTCCTGCTTACGTACTAAATGTTCCTGTCTTTAATAAAATTAATAAATCTCTTTCCATAAGAGTAAACTATCACATTCTCTCTGGTAATTTCCTTTTCATCTTCTGTTCCACCACCACCAAATTTCATTCCTTTACTCAAAACACCTAGTAAGCCCATATTTTGGAGTTTCACATCAACATTAAGAGTTACTGCCTTCTCTTCTTCTCCTTCAAAGTTATACTCCTCAGTTAATGACGTTAAGTAGAATAGCCTCTTTATATCTAGATAGCGCAAGTCTTTTAATGTATCAAAGTAGTTAAGCACCATTGACTCCATAGTTTTTTCTTCAATAAAGACGTTCTCAAAGCCATTAAGTATAAACTGTATTTTAGCGTCTTCATGCTCTTCAATTAAGTTCTCTAATACTATTGGAAATATCCTCTCGTTAATGTACTCAGCGCTCATAATCTCTGAAGAGTGTAACTTAGCTATTCTACTGAGTTGCTCTCTATGCTCTTCAAACCTTCTTGCTAAACGATTAAGCTTTATATGTGAGACTAGCTTCCCTAGGTAAGGAACAAGCTCAAATGCAACCTCAAGAGAATCTGATAACCCAGGATTAATACGGTCTAAAGCTTTATAAACTGGCTCTAATAACTCCTTTTTCATATAGCACCCTCCTTAAGATATATCTAATAAGATTATACCAATTAAAGGAAAATACTTCTATTACTCTTCCAGCCAGTTAAACCTCTGGGAGCTTACAGCTCTCCTTTGTTCTGTTGAGAAGACCCCTGAGAGTGCTCCCCAGAAGTACCCTCCAAAGCTGTTCTTTATTCTATTTGTCTTGTATGCCATAACTGTAGCCTTAAACGATCTAATAGCTGGCTCTATAATGTCTACCACTGAAGGAGCATACTTCCTAGCTACTACCTGAGCTTTACTCCACAGGGATAGAGCCTCCTCTGGTTTTACAAATGGTTTAACTGTATCTATAAATTGAGCTGGTATAAACTCAGATAAATAAGAGTAGTCTAGCTCCTCCTGGTGTCGTATGTATTTAATATCTTTTTTGTATGCTTTAAGATAAAATGTTTCCCTTTTAGGAGAACCCTCCTCAGCCCCTTCTGTAACTGGCTTGGAGGCTTGCCTTCCATCGGTCAACTCGATAGGTCTAATAATAGTTAAAGAACTCCCAAAGCCTCCAGAGACCTCTCTCAGTTGTCTTACTCTTTGAATTACACCTATGTCCTTAAGCCGTTTTAGAGCCCTCTGTGTTGTTTTGTAAGAGACCTCCAGCTTATCAGCCATTGTCTGGACTTTCATAAATGAAACACCTATAAACTTGCAGGAATAACCAGCAAGCAACCTTAATAAGCTTCTATCTAATTCTTTAATTTCAAGAACCTCCAGAGCTTCACTTACAAACTCATCCATATTAGAAACACTGGAGAAGGTCTCCAGCTCTCTTAGTTTCTTCATTAATATACTCCTCCAATTAAGAAGAGGAGCACCCCTTGAGATATATTTATGAAAGTAGTAAAATAACCCATGGAGGAGTGCTTCTCCTTCAGCTTAGTTGCAGGAGCTACCTATTTCAGTTTGGTCGCTGAGGTAGCTCCTTCTTTATGTTCTCTTTTAATTCTTTTTGTATTTCACTAGCTCTGATCTTTGGTGTAAAAACTCCCTGACTTCTTTCACTGTTAACCCTGCTTCTTTAGCTTCAATAATTAAAAAGAGCCAGTCTCTATAAATATTGTTCATACTGGTTCCACCTCCAGGTTTTTATAACAAGTCTCTAAGTGGATTGCTATTGTCCAGAGACTCCTTAAGCTCATGAGCAAAATAACCTACATATCCCTGAGTGACACTTATTTTAGAGTGTCTTGCTAAGAGTTGAACCTCCCTAAGATTACTGCCATTCTTGAGAAGCGTCTTGATATAGTACGCTCTTAGAGCATGAGGTGAAAAATCCCCAGTAATACCAAGCTTCTTCTTAAGTCGCTTAAAAAAGTTCTGTATACCGTTCTTACTAAAGCGCCTGCCTTCTCTAGTTACGAATAGAGCCTCTGGGAGCTTATCTAACTTCCTTTCCAGGTATAGCCTCCAATCAAGTAACTCACGAGCTAGAGACTCTGAAAGTGGAACACTTTGAGCTTTCCTGCTCTTACTGGTTCTAATGGTTATTAAGTAGGTACTAAAATCAATATCAGACCAGTTTAAGCGCTCCAGCTCTGAGATACGTAAACCAGTACCAACCATAAAGAGTAAAATGACATAGTTTCTCCTGGCTGTGAATGTATCTTCTCTTCTTTTGGCTCTCCTGAGGTGGGAAAGAGCTAGCTTTATGTCCTCTGTCTTTACGATCTTTGGGGAGGTGTCTTCCCTGGTGAGCTTAACTCCCTCAGTAAGTACTTTCTCAGTTAACCCCTCTTGGTGTAACCATTTGGAGAACACTCTCAGGAGCTTAAGCTTTGAATTAATTGTTTTCGGTTTATTTCCTCTCTCTTTGTACTCCCTCAAGTAACCTTTAAGAATTTTGGGAGTAAGCTCCTCAAGCTGTTCAACCCCCTCATGGTCTAGATACTCATTTAGTTGCTTAAAAAGTGCCACATAACTGTTTAAAGCTGATTCCGTTAACCCTTCAAAACGCTTCTCACTGATAAACTCCTTTTGAATACTTTCTATAAGCACAAAAAAACCTCCTCAGACTGTTTTCAGTCCAAGAAGGTTGTTATGATTGTCAAGTTGTGACCCTTGTACATGTACCACTTGTGAAGGTTGCCATGTCTGGGGAATTATATTAGCTAATAAGCTTAGAACTGCCAGTGTGGCGCTCTCCCAGCTGAGCTAATGCCCCGTAAGTAATAATGGGAATGTTGTAATGTGACTCACAATTTAAAATTATAAACAGATTTGCAGTAATAATCAATAGTTTTTTAAAATTTTTTCATTAAAAAATAATAAAAAGAATATACCACAAGAATCCTGCGACAATTGCTGCAAAAAAGCCGGATATTATATTTTCTTTTATTACTTTTTTATGTTTAATGGCGTCAAAAATAATCCAGCCGATGAACATCGTTATGGCGAAAATTACAGCTTGAAACATGAGCTTTCCTCCTTCACTTTTCCTATCGTACCAAACTTGTGAATGAATTGCATTAAGTTTTGTCCATAATGGGAAAGACAGAGTCTGAAAGGAAGAGGTTGATGATTCGCGTAGCTTTATTTTCTGAACTATATGCTAAACGATTTGTTTTATTAAAAATTTTAACCGGCCTTTTTTTGTTTGCTGTATTGGTAGGAATGGTGATGCACCGAATTGAACCGGACGTTTTTGCCACCATTTTTGATGGCGTATGGTGGGCGATAGTCACCATATCCACGGTAGGGTATGGAGATTACGTTCCTGTCAGTCTGACAGGGCGACTTCTAGGCATCCTTCTTATTCTTACGGGGATTGGTATATTCTCGTATTTTATTACTAACCTCGCAGCTTCGACAATGATGATTAAAGAAAAACGGGAAAAAGGGGACGGAGAGTTTAAAAACCACGGCCATCTGCTAATTGTAGGATGGAATGAACGAAGCAGGAGACTTATAAGGGAAACACACCAGCTTTACCCGTTTAAAGATATCGTCATGGTTGATGAAACCCTGCAAAAGCTGCCATCAGAATATCATTACATCAGATTTATAAAAGGCAGCCCGAGAGAAGATGAAACGTTACAACGGGCTAATTTACAGCTGGCCGAAACGGTGGTAATCACAGCGAACCTTCATATTGAAGAGAGGCTTGCCGATGCGAATACCATTTTAACTCTGATTGCCATGAGAGGGCTAGCCCCTGATTTATATACCATTGCAGAGATTATTACGCACGACCAGGTTAAGAATGCAAAACGGGCCGGTGCGGATGAAGTGATTGAAGCCTCACACCATGTCAGTATGTTATTAATGAACAGTACGCTGTATCATGGCTTAACAGATGTCGTTACTAAAATGCTTGACCATAACCACAGGGATCACTTGTGTCTCCATAGGTTACCCGAGGCTCTTATTGGAAAAAGCTTTGCTGAAGCTGTTCAGCAGGAGACGTCCCATGATCAGTTTTTGCTGGGGGTGAGACGTGATAAAGAAGCTACACTTCACCCCCATCCTGCCGATAAGTTTTTTTTGCAAAAAGAAGACGAGCTTATTTATGTTAAACGGTAAGCTCGTCTTTTTAGTTCCTTGGTGAAATTTCCATATTATTTAAAATAATCTGCTCAAGTTCACTGACATATTCCCTTCCTGTCTGCACCCATTCCTGCGGGAATTCAGCGTCCGGGTCCTGCGGTTCAGAAAATTGATTCAGCAGAGGGTTCGGATCGTGTACATTATCATCCAGCCCGCGCTGATATTTATGAGCCAGAAGAAAAGGTCTTCCTAACGTCACATGAACCCCTTTTACATCAAGCTCTTCCCCGTCAACTGCTTCAAATGGAAGTCTTACAAACAAATAGCTGCCGTTGTCTGCCATTTTATAATCAAAATATCCATGGTCATATTCCCAGCCTCCTCCAATAACGTAACCGACTGGTTTAAGTTTCTTTTCTAAATCAATTAACTTGAATGTGTTATTTTCAAGACGGGAAGGTATCTCAATCATTAGCTATTCCTCCTTGTTTCTTTAGGTAGGAATAGCTTCCCCATCTTAAACGTTGTTATTACCCGCTCAGCTTAGATAGCTTCAAAAGCTACTGGCCAGATGATGCTCCCTGCTTTTTCAGGAGAATGTTTTACTGTAGTAATGTAGCGTTTAACCGACTCATCTGAACCGACCGGGCAAATCATTGCGGCATTCCATGTTTCCATTTTCACGGATGGAGAAAAACTGTTAAACCAGTTCTTCCTTTTTGGATGGACGGGTATAATTACCTCTCTTTCCATGTTAAATGTTTCCATTAATGCCTCCGCCATCTGGCTTGCATACTGTTTATTATGTGAGAGGAACATTTTTATTTCTTTTGTTCTCTTATGAATTCTGACGAAGCCCGCCGTCCTGCCTCGTTCTTCATAAACAAGACTTAGAATTTCTTTGTTCGTACTAAGCCATGAAGTTAACTCTTTTTCAGGTTTTAATATAAGAGGAACATCCCGATTTGTTTCTTCCCACATTTCCATTAAGGCAGGCAGATCACTAGTAGATATTTTTCTTGATGTAAGCTCTGTTTTTTCTGCAGACGTTCCGTTTAGCTGAATGGCTAAAGCCGCTTCACCAAACATATTTGTTTCATAGCCAAACCGCGTATAATACTTCTCATGGCCGAGCAGAAGAATAAATGATAAGTTTAGCTCTCCGGCTTTTTCATGGACCGCTTCCATCAGACGGCTGCCTACTCCTTTATACTGATATTTTCTTTTAACACCGATCGGGGCCAGAATCCCCCCTCTGACTGCAAGGCCATATAAATGAAAAGTGTATGGCACGACCAGTACGTGGCCTGCTATTTCATTATCCAGTTGCGCCACTAGCGAAAGTTTAGGGGTAAATCCTTTTTCCTGCCTTAACAGTGCTGTAAGAACACTTTCCTCCTGGCCTGTACTTTCATAAAAGGCGTCAGCGTGAACCTCCGCTATCCGTCTGAAATCCTCCCGTTTTTCCTCCCGAATGATCATATGCTGGTTAGTTTCCAACGTCCTTCTCTCCTTTTATAGCAGGAGCACATAAAAAAACAGCGCCCAATGCGGACGCCAATTAAACCGATCTTCACACCGGAAAGTTTTAAATTGTATGCCTCCTGTATTAATTAAGATAGATTTCCATAGCAAATAAGCCATTAACAAATGACTTTTTAAACATTTTTTGCTTTTCATCATTAATTAATTTAGGACGCTCACACAAATTCCCCCAGTATACTGTTACCTCAATTATAGCACCCTGTTTCCCAATTACAATAACTGGGGGGACAGACCCCCCAGAAGTTTCCAAAAAAGCATGTCCCCTTAAGAGGACATGCTTTTTGTATTACTTTTCTTTCAAACGTTTTTCCAGTTCTGCTTTTTGTGCTTCGAATCCCGGTTTGCCTAAAAGGGCAAACATGTTCTTTTTGTAAGCTTCCACTCCCGGCTGGTCAAACGGATTGACACCTAACAGGTAGCCGCTGATCGCACAAGCTTTTTCAAAGAAATAGATGAGATGGCCAAAGTGATATTCATTTAATTCAGGAATTTCCACTACGAGGTTAGGGACGCCTCCATCAATATGGGCCAGCATCGTTCCTTCATAAGCTTTATCATTAACAAAGCTCATCGTCTTTCCAGCTAAATAGTTTAAACCATCCAAATCATTCTCTGCTTTATCAATTGTCATTTCTTCAGTTGCTTTTCCAACATGAAGAACTGTTTCAAACAGGTCACGTCTGCCGTCCTGGACATATTGCCCGAGAGAATGCAAATCTGTTGAAAAGTCAGCTGCTGCAGGGAATATTCCTTTCCCGTCTTTCCCTTCACTTTCACCGTACAGCTGCTTCCACCATTCTCCTACATAGTGCAGAGAAGGCTCGTAGTTTACCATCAGTTCAACCAATTTCCCTTTATTATAAAGAGCGTTCCTTACCGCAGCATACTGATAAGCCTCATTATTTTCCAGATCAGGCGTGCTGTACGCTTCTCTGGCATCCGCTGCACCTTTCATCATCGCCTCAATATCGAGCCCCGCCGCAGCAATCGGCAATAGCCCTACAGCTGTGAAAATGGAGAAGCGGCCGCCTACGTCGTCAGGAATCACAAACGACTCATAGCCTTCCTCATTCGCAAGCTGCTTTAAAGCGCCTTTCTCTTTATCAGTTGTAGCATAAATACGCTTTCTCGCTTCTTCTACACCGTACTTTTCTTCAATATACTCACGTAAAATACGGAACGCAATAGCCGGTTCAGTCGTCGTCCCGGATTTGGAAATAACGTTAAGGGAAATATCTTTTCCTTCAATCACCTCCAGCAGGTGGCGGGCATAAGTGGAACTGATATTATTTCCCACATAAAAAATCTGCGGCGTCTTACGTGCTTTCTGGTCTAATTCATTGTAGAAAGTGTGAGTTAATGCTTCGATTGCAGCACGGGCACCTAGGTAAGAACCGCCGATGCCTATAACAATTAATACGTCAGAGTCTGACTTAATTTTTTCAGCTGCTTTTTGAATCCTTGAGAACTCTTCTTTATCGTAGTTGACAGGCAAGTCAACCCAGCCAAGAAAATCGCTCCCTGCGCCTGTCCCCTGTTGAAGGGCCTCATGAGCATTCTTGACTGCTCCTGCCATGTAATCCACTTCATGCTGAGATAAAAAAGATGAAGCTTTTGAGTAATCAAATGATACTGTATTTGCCATGAATTGATCTCCTCCGTTTATAATAACTTCTTCCCCTTTTCACTTTATTAAATTGAAGGCTGATAATCAAGTGAACCTTCATTTGTAAACGGTTCCAATTGTGATTATTTTTCAAACTCTGCAAAGAAAGGGGGTTCTCAAAAGTCTAACTTCTGAGAACCCCCTCTTTATACTTACAATGACGCTTTTAAAATCTCTGTCACATCGTTTTTATTCAACTTATTGAAGTTTCCAAATGGCCCATTTACCATCGCTTTATCTGCCATCACATCTATTTGGCTGTCATCGATATTATAATCAGCCAGACGGCTTGGCGCACCGAGAGAAGTCCAGAATTCTTCAAGTTTACGGATTCCCTCTTCAGCGACTTCCTGATTTGTTTTTCCTTCGGGATCCACTCCCCAAACGCGCACAGCCAGCTGAACCAGCTTTTCCTCGCCCATCTCCAGATGATGTCTCATCCACTGCGGGAAAATGATAGCGAGACCTCCGGCATGAGGGATATCGTAGACCGCTGACACGGCATGCTCAATGTTATGAGAAGCCCAGTCCCCTTTAGTACCCATCTGCAATGTGCCGTTTAAAGCGATGGTTCCTGAGTAAAGAACGGTCTCCCGAAGTTTTACATCTTCCAGGTTTTCAACGAGACGAGGCCCTGATTCTATGACGGTATGTAATACCGCTTCACACATCCGTTCTTGTAAAGGCGTGTTTTCCTGAGGATGAAAATACTGTTCTAAAACATGAGTCATCATATCTACGATCCCGTATACTGTATGGTCTTTTGGAACAGATAACGTGTTGCGAGGATCCAGAATAGAAAATTTAGGGAATACAAGCGGACTTCCCCAGCCATATTTCTCATGAGTTTCCCAATTTGTAATAACTGATCCGGAATTCATCTCAGAGCCGGTGGCTGCCAAAGTTAAAATTGTCCCAAAAGGCAAGGCGCTTTCAGGTTTTTCTTTTTTAGTGACTAAATCCCAGACATCACCGTCATACTGTGCTCCTGCAGCCACAGCTTTTGTGCAGTCGATGACGCTTCCTCCGCCTGCAGCTAAAATAACCTCAATATTTTCCTTTTTACAAATTTCCACGCCTTTATGCACAGTTGACAGCCTCGGGTTTGGCTCTACACCCGAAAGTTCGTATGTCTCAAACCCATTTTCATTCAGTAACGTTGTTACTTCATCATAAAGGCCATTTCTTTTAATGCTTCCTCCTCCATAAACGAGAAGAACCTTAGTTCCTAGCGGTTTGAGCTGTGCAACAAGCTGCTCGTTCACTTGTCCTTCGCCAAAAATTAAACGCGTCGGATTCTGATAAATAAACTGATCCATAAATCATGACTCCTTTCGAATAATCGCCGTATTCACAAGTATTATCTCTTAAGTTTTCATAAAAAAGCAAAAGATAACAATTATATTGTTAGTTCATGAATAATTTATGTAATCATTAATCATTCTATAAGAGAAGCACATTTGCTTCTGATTGTGACTAATTTACCCCTTATAAGGAGGTGAGGTGCGCATGAACGGAATTCAACGTACTGCATTAGTGCTGACCATCATCGGTGCTGTAAACTGGGGTCTTATCGGGTTTTTCAGATTTGACCTGGTCGCGGCGATATTTGGAGGACAGGCTGCAGGTTTCTCCCGTTTCATTTATGCCCTCGTAGGATTGGCAGGGTTGTATTGTATTTCTCTATTATTTAAACCATCTGAGGAGCTGGAAAGAAGCCCGGAACCACAAAGATAAGAAGTTTTCCTTTGTGGTATAGGTGCTGTTAGCTCAATCACAGCATCTGTAAATGAAACCATTCGAATGCTTCCATTTCAGTTTCAGCTGTGAATGGCACAGCTAAACCTCACAAAACGAGAAAAGAGGTAGCCCTGTCAGGGCTGCCTCTTTATCGTTTAAGTGAAAAGCAGAAACCATTATTTTTTGATGCGCTTGTTTAAATCTGCCTGGATTTCGTTAGATTGCTTCAACCAGTCTTTAAGCTTGTCTTCAAGAGTGTTAAACCCTTGAGTCTGGCTTTGCTGTCCTCCACCGGAACGTTTGTTTCCACCTCCGCCGCCGCCGCGAGGGCCGCCGCTTTGCTGGCGTGGACGCTCAGTACGCTCAGGCTTTGGCTGAGTTTCTTTAATAGAAAGTGAAATTTTACCGGATTCTTCGTCCACTGAAAGGACTTTAACCTTTACTTCATCTCCTACAGATAATTGCTCATTAATATCTTTAACGTACCCGTGAGCAATATGGGAAATGTGAACAAGACCCTGTTTCTTTTCATCTAACGCAACAAAGGCACCAAATGGCTTAATTCCAGTTACTTTTCCTTCAACGATACTTCCTACTTCATATTGACCTGACATGAAAACAACTCCTAATTATTTATTAACTGTGTAATTATAACACAGGAATATAAAGTTGACAAAAGGTTTCTTTAGCCCTGTTTTTCCTTCTTTGTTCTTGACACCGGTTCTTGCCCGATTTATATTAAAACAATTGCCCGTTCTGTGTGTATGTAAAACGTCAATTTCATCAACCGTTGTCATACAACAGCCTGACGAAAGCCAATCGGTTTTTTCCGCCGGACGTTCCGGATCAGGCTGCAACTGGAAGGGGCTTATTTAAATGTTAAAAGGAGGTAATTTAACCTATGTCAAAAACACCTGAACAATGGACATCCAAATTAGGGTTTATCCTTGCTGCAGCAGGTTCAGCTATAGGTCTCGGCGCTATATGGAAACTTCCTTATGTAGCCGGTTCCAGCGGCGGAGGGGCCTTTTTTCTCATTTTTTTATTGTTTACACTATTATTAGGACTTCCATTGTTACTGGCAGAATTTACCGTTGGCCGGTATACACAAAAAGAAGCTATTACAGCTTACAGAACAATAGCTCCTGGAGGAAAATGGCACTGGATAGGTAAACTTGGAGTGTGCACATCATTTCTCTTATTATCTTTTTACAGCGTAGTAGGCGGGTGGATTCTCGTTTATCTGTTCCGTGCTTTTACTTTAAATATTCAGGGAATGAGCCCTGAAGAGTTTGGAGCAATGTTTGAAAACACTATCTCTAACCCGGTACTGGCTGTCCTTGCCCACCTGATATTTATACTGCTGACGATTTTAGTCGTCCAGGGGGGGATTCAAAAAGGTATTGAACGGTCTTCAAAATTTATGATGCCCGCTCTTTTTATTTTATTTGTGATTATTGTTATCCGGTCGGTGACTCTTGACGGTGCTATGGAAGGGGTTAGGTTCTTTCTATTGCCTGACTTCTCATCGATGACCAGGGAAACCGTTCTATTTGCCCTAGGGCAGGCATTTTTCTCTTTAAGTCTTGGTGTGTCAATCATGGTCACCTACAGTTCTTATTTGAAATCACAAGAAAGCTTGCCAAGATCTGCGGTATCTATAGTAGGCCTGACAATTTTTATTTCCATTTTAGCCGGACTTGCAATCTTTCCTGCTGTATTCGCATTCGGGCTGGAGCCTGCAGAAGGACCTCCGCTGATTTTTATCGTCCTGCCTGCCGTTTTCAGCAGCATACCATTAGGGAACTTATTCTTTATTTTATTTATGTTCCTTTTATTGTTTGCCACACTAACTTCTGCCTTTTCATTACTCGAAATGGTTGTGGCGTCGATTACTAAAAACGATCCGTCTAAACGGAAAAAATCGGCTTGGGTGGCTGGGACATTAATTTTCCTTATGGGTATTCCCTCAGCCCTTTCATACGGTATATTAGCCGAACCCTACTTTTTCGGCCTGACCTTTTTCGATTTTGCAGATTTTATTGTCAGTAATGTTCTGCTTCCATTAGGCGCATTTCTTATCGCTGTTTTTGTGCCTTTAAAAATCAGTAAAAAAACCCTTTCCAAAGAAATTCAGAAAGGGGCGGGAATGAAACGATTCTGGTTTGAAGCCTGGTACATCCTGATTAAATACGTCACGCCTGTGGCTATCGTAATTGCCTTCCTCCATGTTACAGGAATTATTTAACAAATGCATATTTTTTAAAAAATCGGGGAATAATGGAAAATAATACAACCTAGTATTCCCCCTTTGCAGAAGAGCCCCTTATTTAAGGAGGCTCTTCTTTTGACTTATTCACTTATCCTTTTGATTCATTCAGCTTTTTCAGAAAAGCCCCTATCCTGTCAATTGCTTCTTCCAGCTGTTCCATGGAGGCAGCATATGAACAACGGATATGGCCTTCCCCTCCGGCTCCAAACACGTGCCCCGGTACAACAGCGACTTTCTGATCCAGCAGCAGTTGTTCAGCAAACTCTTCTGAAGAGAGGCCTGTTTCGGCGATTGAAGGAAAAGCGTAAAAGGCGCCCCCGGGCGAATGGCAAGTTAGCCCGATTTCTTTTACCGATTTTACAAAGTAATTTCTCCGCTGGCGATAGGAAATAATCATTTCTTCCATCTCTTCGCGTCCGTTAGTCATCGCTTCAAGAGCGGCATACTGTGCCATAGTGGACGCACACATCATTGCATATTGATGAATTTTTAACATGGCCTCCGCATAAGGCTTCGGAGCTGTCAGATAACCTATGCGCCAGCCAGTCATTGCATAGGATTTTGAGAATCCGGAGATTAAAATCGTCCTTTCCTTCATCCCTTCAATTGAAGGAAAGCTCGTATGGTCACCGTCATAAGTCAGTTCGGCATAAATCTCGTCAGATAAAACCACTAAATTGTGATCTTTAACTACTTCCGCAACTTTTGCAAGCCCCTCTTTTCCCATGACTGCTCCTGTAGGATTATTCGGAAAAGACAGCATTAAAGCTTTTGTTTTACTCGTAAGTCTTTCCTTTAGATCGTTTTCATCAATTTCAAAGTTTTTATCAATGGATGTCGGTACAGGGACAGGGATTCCTCCTGCAAGTGATACGAGAGGAGCGTACGAGACAAAACAAGGCTCGACTATGAGAACTTCATCACCCGGATCAACAATAGCCCTTAAGGCCAAATCAATTCCCTCACTGGCTCCAACCGTTACAATTACTTCACTTTCTGGATGATAATCCACACCAAAGCGTTCCAGAAGATATTTACTGATGGCTGCCCGAAGTTCAAGCAGGCCGGCATTAGCTGTATAAGAAGTGACGCCTCTTTCTAAGGAATGAATACTGGCTTCACGGATATTCCAGGGCGTTGAGAAATCCGGTTCACCTACCCCTAATGAAATAATATTATCCATTGAAGACGCAAGGTCAAAAAAGCGTCGGATTCCGGACGGCTGAATCCGGTTTACGGCTGCCGACAAACGTGGCTGGTGCTCGGTTTTAATTATACTCATGGTGATACCACCATCCGGTGGTCTCCTTCTTCATCCTGTCCAAAGATGACACCGTCATGTTTATACTTTTTTAACTGAAAGTGAGTGGTTGTAGAAATAACTGAATCGAGAGTTGATAATTTTTCCGATACAAACTGGGCAATATCTGACATTGACCGGCCTTCAATAGAAACAGATAAGTCATATGTGCCTGACATAAGATAAAGTGCCTTCACTTCTTTAAACCGGTAAATTCTTTCGGCAACTTCATCAAAGCCTACACCTCTTTTAGGTGTGACCTTTACGTCAATCATCGCTGTAACGGTTTCCGCTATGTCTGTCTTGCTCCAGTCAATGAGGGCGGAATAGCCCAGAATCACTTTTCGCTTTTCTAAACTTTTCAGCATGGCTGCGACCTCATCGGTGGGAGTATCGAGCATCTTTGCTAAACTTTCTTCTTTCATTCTTCCTTCTTTTTCTATAAGACTGAGCAGTTCACGTTCTTTTTCGTTCATAAATGAATGATCCTCCTGACTAGTAGTATCTCAAACTGTTTTAAATCCTTATTAAGGGGAAATATAATTAGGCATGTTTTATTATTATACTTTTCTGATATCACTATATTCTACATGACTATAAACGTCCATACCAGACGTAATTTTATACAGGAGGTAAAAAAATGACTGAAGTTAACCAAAATCCTCATGTGAATGACTATCAGCACGTGGCTATTTTATTAATAGATATGATCAGTGATTATGAATTCCCGGATGGCGAAAAGCTGTTCGAGCACGCTCTTCCGGCTGCCAAAAATATTGCTGAGTTAAAAAACCAGGCAAATGAACTGCAAATTCCCGTATTGTACGTGAATGACAATTATGGAAGCTGGCAGTCAGACTTCCCTAAAATTGTAGAGGACATTACGAAGAGTCCTCGAGGTAAACAAATTGTTGAGTACCTGCAGCCGGATGATGATAATTATTTCATACTAAAGCCTCAATATTCGGGTTTCTTTATGACGCCCCTGGAATTGCTGCTGGATTACTTAAATGTCAAAACTCTTATTATAACTGGAGTAGCCGGAAACATGTGTGTCCACTTTACAGCTAACGACGCTTATATGAGGCATTATAAATTGTACGTCCCATCCGATTGTGTCGCCTCAAACAGTCAGGAAGAAAACGATGAAGCCCTCCATCTTATGAAGAGAGTTCTTAAAGCTGAAACTGCTCCTTTAGCTGAATTAGATTTGGAAAAAATTAAATATGAATGGATGGATACGCCAAGCACACACCCAAAGAAAAACTGAATATTCTATATATTAAAGCCTGTCTTTACGTCTGCCGTCCGAATAAGCTATAATAGCACTGTAGCAACAGTGTTAAGTCTTACTTTGCCATTTTACCACTCATTTTAAATTGCTTATTCAGAAACTCTGAAATTAAGCAGAAGACCTCGGGAAAGGTTATCCCGAGGTCCCATTTTTCTTTTTTTGTAACCGCTTTAAGCTAACCGGAAAACAATACCGTGACCGCCTTTTGGATATTCCCACTTAATATTCTCATGAGGACATCCGATTCTGCAGCTGCCGCATTCATGGCAGCCTTCGAATCCGACAAACATTCTGTCGCCTTCCCACTTGTAAACTTCTGCGGGACAAAAAATCGTACAGTCTTTATCAGGGCATTGAGTGGCGCAAATCTGGTGGTCTTTAACCTCTAAATGAGATTTCTGATCACAGTTGAACCTGATAAGATACTGCTTATCTTCAAGTGTTTTCGCCATCTTACTTCACCGCCTTCCAAGCTTTATACATGTCTTTCGCCAAACCAATTTTTCCGCGGCCTGCAGTCATCTTCGCAATGATTTTCTTCTGTTTTTCCCACTTTGGCGTACCGTCGACTGTAAAGAATGTATTCATAGCCTGATTCATTAACGGGACATATTCCTGGAAGTATTGCGGATTTTCTTCAAAAGTATGAGCAGCATCTTTATATTTTTTCAGATCCTTACCGATAAAGCTGTCGTAGATCTCGGTTCGGTAAGAGTCCAGAGTTCTTTCAGAAAAGTCACCTGTTTCTTTTGCTTTTACAATTGTTTCGGCTGCTATTTTACCCGAAGACATAGCCATGTTAGAGCCTTCACGGTGTATAGCGTTAACAAACTGTGCGGCATCCCCTGTGACTATCACACCATTCCCAACAAGTTTCGGCACGGAATTAAAACCGCCTTCAGGAATTAAATGTGCCAGGTATTCCTGGGTTTCAGACCCTTCTATATAGGGCTGAATCATTGGATGCTGTTTGACATGCTCCAGAAGTTCATAAGGTTTAAGCTTCTTTTTCATCATTCCTGACAGCGTCGTTCCTACACCAATGTTTACACTATCTTTATTCGTATACAGAAAACCTGTTCCTAAAATTCCATGGGTCGCATCACCGAATATTTCTACAGACACCCCCTGACCGTCTTTCACGTTAAAACGTTCGTTTATTGTTTTAGATGGGAGCTTCAAAACTTCCATAACTGTCAGCGCGACTTCATTCGGTTTCCATTCTTTATGAAAACCAAGCTGCTTTGCTAACAGTGAATTAACACCGTCTGCCAGCACGACCACATCAGCATAAACCTCTCCATCCGGGCGGTCTGTCCTTACCCCGACAACTTTTCCATCCTCAACTATGCATTCTGTTGCTACTGTTTCATTAATTAAAAGAGCACCTTGTTCTACTGCCTTATTAGCAAACCATTTATCAAACTTAGCACGTAGCACTGTAAAGTTGTTGTAAGGCTCTTTAGCCCACTCCAATCCTTTATAACTCGTCGTAATCATAGACTCCTTATCTAAAAACCAGAAGCGTTGTTCCACTACAGGCCTTTCAATTGGCGCTTCTTTCCAGAATTCAGGGATGATTTCTTCTAACTGTTTCCGATAAAGAATGCCTCCCATCACATTTTTGGCACCTGGATATTCGCCCCGTTCAATCAAAAGGACTTTCAAACCGTTTTTAGCGGCCGTATAAGCACAGCTGGTGCCTGCAGGCCCGGCTCCTACAACAATCACATCAAATTTTTCAGACATTTGCTGTCACCCCTCCTGCTTCTTCCCCTTTTAAAGCCTTTCGGAATTCCTCTGTCAGCATTGGAACAATTTGAAAGGCGTCAGCTACTATTCCGTAGTGAGCTGCATTAAAAATAGCTGCTTCAGGATCATTGTTAATAGCAATAATCATATCTGAATTCTGCATTCCTACGACATGCTGAACTGCTCCTGAAATTCCAATAGCAAAGTAAATTTTCGGTGTAACAGTTAATCCTGTCTGGCCAACCTGATGGTCATGGCCGCAGAGCCCGGCTTCCACCACATCGCGGCTCGCACCGACTGTGGCATTCAACACTTCGGCAAGTTCTTTCACCATATTAAATCCTTTTTCGTCTTTGATGCCTTTCCCGGCTGCCACTATGACATCTGCTTCCTCAAGGTTAACAGCTTTTTTAGCGTCCCTTACAATTTCAAGGACTTTAGTACGCAGATCTTCTTCTTTTAGAGTAATTTTTTCTTCAATTATTTTTCCCTCGCGTCCTTCTTCAGGCTCCGGCTTTTTCATTACTTTCGGACGCACAGTTGCCATTTGCGGACGGTGCTTCTTACATAAAATTGTGGCCATAATGTTTCCGCCGAAAGCCGGACGGCTCGCTTCAAATAAACGTTTCTCCAAGTTAACGTCAAGCAGCGTTGTATCTGCAGTCAATCCGGTCATAACTTCAGTTGCTACTGCACTTGCCAGATCTTTTCCGTTGGAGGTGGCTCCGTAAAGGAAAATTTCAGGTTTGTATTTCCGTACAAGATCTCCAACCGCTTTCATATATGTTTCTGTCCGGTATTTTTCTAAAACCGGATCGTCTATGACATAAACCTTATCTGCCCCGTAAGAAAATAAATCACTGGCACTGTCTTTTACACCATTCCCTAAAAGCACCCCGCACAAGTTCACTTCCAATTTATCAGCCAGGTCTCTTCCAGCTCCCAAAAGTTCGAGCCCTACATCAATAATCTGACCGTCCCTCTGCTCAATAAACACCCAAACGTCCTTATATTCCTCTATGTTCATTATTTTTCCCCGCCTTTCACACCAAACAACTCTCGTTTCTCAAGTGTAATGGCCAACAGTTTCTCCACCTGCTCTTTTGCTTCCCCTTCAATCATTTCTGCCCCAGAGCTTTTTTCCGGCGGCCACATTTTCCCCACGATGGTCGGTGAACCTTTTAAGCCTAATTGTTTAATATCTACATCGTCCAGATCATCCACGGTCCATACCGTTGGCTCATAGCGTGCAGCCCGCAGCATATTTGGCAGCGGCGAATAAGCGACTTCGTTAATCTCTTTTTCTACTGTCAGCAAACAAGGAAGCGATGACTGAATCAGTTCGTAACCGTTTTCTATTTTACGTCTGACTTTAAGTTTTCCTCCTTCAAGGTCCACTTCTTCCACTTTAATGACGTTCGTTAACGGCGGAATTTCCATACGTCTGGCGATGCCCGGGCCTACCTGGCCTGTATCTCCGTCGATGGCGTGTTTACCGCATAAAACTAAATCGATGCCTTGCTCATGCTGCAGTTTCTCAATAGCTTTAAAAAGCGCGTAACTTGTGGCTAACGTATCGGCACCGGCAAACCGGCGGTCAGAAATTAAATATCCCTCATCCGCACCGATTTCCACACATTTACGGATGGCATTGCGTGCCTGGGGAGGCCCCATTGACAGGACGATAACCTTCCCTCCGTGTATTTCCCTCAGACGGACTGCTTCTTCTACTGCATGTGCATCATAAGGATTTAGAATTGCCGGTGCACTGGACCGATCCAGTGTATTAGTCTTAGGATTTACTTTAATGATCTTCGTGTCTGGTACTTGTTTGATACAAACAAGTATATTCATTTTTCCCCACCCTCTTTTCATTCATTTAAAAACGAGTCAAGCGTCCCGGGATTCCCCTTTCCCAGTTTTCCTGCTTCGTTCATGACCAAAACCGACTGCACATTACTTCACAAAAATTTGTTCAATCATTCACGTAATAAAAGGCAAATAGAGGCACAGCAAAAACTGGAAAATGCTATTGTAAATAATAACCAGATTTTTCTCTCATGCTGTGAAACTTTAAGTCTGTCATTCAGTTACTATAGCAAACGGTTAGGGAACTGTAAGTTGATAGCTTGTGTGGAATGGTGAGAGTCCAAATGGTGAAATTTCCCTCTCGATGAATCATCTTCCTCCCTTCATCAAATCTCCCGTCAGCAGAACCCGCAATAAAACGTCAGTAGAAACCCTTTCAGTAAGTCTGTCTTTATAAACTTATTAAACATAAAGGTTTGAAAGCGGTTTCCTTAGTTTATTTATATCAAAAATACGGGAAGCTAACAACCTCGAATTACGTATTTCACGAAAAAGTCAAACTTTTTAAACATTTTAATATTGAAAAGGTGTTTATGTAGAATAACAAAAAGGCAGGGTGCTATATGATGCCCCGCTGCCTCTTTCATTATATTTTTTGTTTATTCAGTATGGCCGGCTACTTCCTTTTTATTAAACAGATAGATGGTTAAAATCATTATCCCTGTTATAAGAATAAACGTCATACCAACACTTACCCAAAAACCATCTCCTGCATTACCGCTGAAAAACAGCATTTGACTGTGGCTTGAAAGCATGCCTGGAGACCACTTCATAAGGTCAGGCGTATACATACTTAAAACGCTCATCAGCAAAGCTGTTCCAAGTGACCCAAAAGCGACAATGGCCGTGCTTTTAATCAAAGCGCTGAGACACAAAACAAGTGTCATAAAAAATGTAATCCATAAAGCATACACCGCTCCCCCGCTTAACACGTTATTTACAGGGACAGTCTCTATTAACAGCGCAGTATAATAAACCGCTCCTGCAAAACCAATCACAAACGAGCTTAAAGAGATGAGGAGAATATGAACCCACTTAGCAGTTAAATAGTTAAAATACGAAACCGGCTTAACTAATACCATAAGATGTGTGCCGTGACTTTTCTCTCCAGCTACAGTTCCCATAAAAGCCAATACAAGCACAAGAAAGCCGATTTGGCTGAATTGGCCGAGTGTGCCTGCCAGAACTTCTGCTCCTGAAGGCGGAGGAATATCCAAAACAGCCCCTTCAGGAAGGCCACCGAAATTTTCTATAATATCTGCGAAATAATAAGAGGTGAGCGGCTGCATCACTCCAAGTAAAATAAACACGACCGGCAGCCAAAGCCATTTAAAATTCCTGGCAGATTCTGTCCATTCTTTTTTAAATAGTACTCCCCACTGCTTCATCATCTCATCACCTTCATAAACAGATCTTCAAGCGACGTTTTCGCTACTTCAAACTTTAACAGTTTTAACTTATGAAGCATCGGGTCTTTTAAAAGGGCGTCCCTCGCTGTATCAACATCTTCTACTGTTAAGGTTAATTTCTTTTTATCCAGCTTTGATTGACGGATCCAGGATTTTTCATTAATGGAAGACAACCAATTATCCATTGCTTTTTCTGTTTCTATAAAAAAAGCAGGCTGCTGATACTTTCGTTGTAATTCGCTCAGGCCCCCTTCAATAATTATTTTTCCTTTTTTCATTATAAAAATATCGTCAGACACTTCTTCGGCATCATGCAGCACGTGGGTAGAGAATAAAATCGATGTATGCTGTTTCAGTTTTTTCATTAGCTCCAGTATTTCCCTTCTTCCTATCGGGTCGAGAGCCGAGACGGGTTCATCGAGGATCACGAGCTTTGGCTCGTGGACGAGAGCCTGGGCTATCCCAAGCCTTTGTTTCATTCCTCCTGAATAACCGGAAACTTTTTTTTTCCTGTCTTCCTTAAGCCCTACAAGACTCAGCATTTCATTTGTACTCTCTTTAGCTTTTTTCTTAGAAAGCCCAGCCAGTTCAGCGGAAAAACTCACATATTCTTCACCCGTCATCCAACCGTAAAACTTAGGGTGTTGAGGAAGATAACCAATATGTTTTCTGCGGTCCCCGGCATAATCTTTATTAAAATCAATGTCGCCTTCTGTCGGTTTTATCAGGCCTGTAAGCATATTTAAGGTCGTTGTTTTCCCTGCTCCATTAGGACCTAAAAGAGCCGTACACATTCCTTCACGAATAGAGAGGCTAACATTATCGACAGCGGCATTTCCATTATATTTTTTAGTTAACCGTGCCGTTTCAATCAGGCTCATCAGTCATTCCTCCTCCCGAACACGAAATAAAGAATCGGACCGATAATATTAATAAATACAATGACTAAAACCCAGATCCACTGAGGTCCGTTTGTCTTGTCATGTTTAAAACAATCAATCAGAGCAACAACCATTAAAATAGCCTGTAGAATAAGAACAGGGGCTATGAGAGCCCAGTTTTCCTGCAACGCTTGTGTCAGTTCATCCATTTTCTTCACTTCCTTTTGCTTTTATATTTTTTTCAGGAATCATAATAGTGGATAAAGTACGCTTCCTAGCCCCGTCAGAAGACAAGTGGCAGTATTTCTCCACCAGCTCCTGGTACTCTTCAAGAAACTTTAAGTTATCTTCATCATTTAACTGCAAATCAATCTGGGTATAGCCAAATCCATCTTTTTCAATATCCATGTCGCCTTCCAGGTATTCTTCAAGCTGTTTAATTATCAACGCAGCATACATCATAAAGTAACGGCTGTGCTCTTCCTTCGTTATATTCTTTGCTTCCTCTCCAGACATGTGAGCATTTTTTCCATTTAACGTATACCTTTTTTCAAGAGTCCCTCTGACCTGCTTTTCTTCTTCCACCTCGACGATGTGATGATTTCTCAATACTTTTAAATGCCGGTATAAAGTAGCCTGTGGAATATTCTGCAAGCAGTCGATCATCTCCTGGACAGTCATCGGCTTACGGGCCAAAGCTTTTAATATTTTTATACGTATCGGATGGAGAATTACGTCTCCTTTAGACTGTTTCATAAAGAAAGGAGCCTCCTTATTATCACTATTGATAATTTTATCATAATTGATTACCATTAATTTGTCTATATATGTTATCACTTTTGATAATAAATATTTTATGTTTCCCTGCCTATATATATCCCCTATTGAATACAATTTGGAAGACTCACGTCACCGCCGGGAATTTTTCGAAAAAATCAGTGAGCTAAATAAAAAAATAAAACATTACTTCTTATTTTTTCCATACTGAAGTAGAATGACTAATGATGAGCAATTTGGAAATGAAACCTTTTTCCATTTAAAAACGTAGAGAAAGACAGATCAAACTTGGAGGTTATAGTATGAAAAAAGTTTTGTTTACAGGTTTCTCTGCAGCAGCTCTTTTAGGGTTGACTGCCTGTGGGGAAACGACAACAGAAGATGGTCTTAATGTGGAAGATATCCTTAATAAAACCATGTCTGCTATGGAAGACTTAAACTCCTATTCTATTAAAATGGATATGAACCAGCTTATGAAAATGGGAGATGAAGGAGAAATGGCTTTTGATTCCTCAGGGGACGTGGAGCTGACCATGGAGCCAATGACGTTAAAACAGTCAACACGGATAGATATGGGCGAGTTTGGAATGGGAGAAGAATCGGAAATGACATATCTTACTTATTTCACTGAAGATGATGGTTTTTTTGTTGAAGATCCTATGTCAGGCACTTGGCTGAAACTTCCTGAAGAAGTTATGGATGATATGTTAGCGATGTCTGAAGCGCAATTAAGCCCTGAAGACCAGCTTAAGCCTTTTAAAGAGCATATTTCTGAAGTGTCAGTAGAAACGACAGATTCTTCCTATGTTATTACTCTTGCGGGAGATGGCATTGATATGGAGCAATTAATGGAACAGATGGGCGGAATGGGGCTTGAAGGAATGGACCCAATGCTTGGTGAAATGATGGAGGATATTGACATTGAAGCATTAGCCTATGAGATCTTCGTAGACAAAGAGACATTTTATCAGACAGAAGCAAACATAGATATGACTATGACAATGACCATTATGGAAGAAACGATGACAACTCAACAAAAAAGTAATATGATCTTTTCTGATTTTGACCAAATAGACCCAATTGAAATTCCTCAAGATGTCCTTGATAACGCAGAGGAAGTGTCTGAAGAAGAAATGATGGGCGGGGGATTTTAAACCCTCTTTACTAATGTATAGAAAAAAGCTGCTCTGATACTTCAGAGCAGCTTTTAAAGGTTTATAGGTTTAACACCAGTACTTTATCTCTTAACATTGAATCAATACTGCGCCCAATACCCTGTACGCCTTGTCCTGAATTTTTCACGCCAAGGAATGGGAAATGGTCAGGGCCGCGTGATGTTTTTCCATTAACCTGTACAGTTCCGACATTTAATTTATCTGCAATCGCAAATGCATTTTCAAGATTCTGAGTGAATATGCTGGCTTGCAATCCATACTCGTTTCGTTTCTCAAGGTTCACTGCTTCCAGTTCGTTATCTATGCGTATAACTGGGATGACTGGACCAAATTGCTCTTCCCAGGCCACGTCCATATCTTCTGTCACGTGGTCCAGTAAAGTACCTCCTAGTAAGTTTGCTTCTTGAGTGCCTTCTGTTACAACAGTAGCCCCTTTCTTCTTTGCATCCTCGATTAGAGAGACTACAAAGTCAGCTGATTTTTGATCAATCATCGGGGTGATATTCGCATTTTCACTCGATTTTCCTACCGTGAGGTTTTCCACTTTTTCTTTTATTTTTGCTACTAGTTCATCTGCTACACTATTAACGACCATCACACGTTTAATAGCTGTACATCTTTGTCCTGAATAGCTCAGCGCGCCGCTTACGATTTCATTTGCTGTTTTTTCAAGATCGGCATCTTCCAGAACAATCGCTGGGTCTTTACCGCCTAGTTCAAGTACTACAGGAATCATAGAAGCTTTTTTAGCAATATGCTGGCCAGTCCCTGTACCGCCTGTAAAAGTAATCATGTCGATTTTAGGGTGTGTTACAACGAAATCACCAATTACAGACCCTCTTCCAGTCACGACATTAAGAACTCCGGCAGGCAATCCTGCTTTTACAAGGGCTTTTACCATTAACAGACCGCTGATAGCCCCTTGTGTTGCCGGCTTAAATACTACCGTATTACCTGTAATTAAAGCAGGAGCAATTTTTGATGCTGCAAGGTTTACAGGATAGTTAAATGGCGCAATTGCTAATACTACTCCATGAGGGACTTTTTGAACCATAGCCTTTGTAGACTTGGAAGCTCCCGGGAAGGCATCTCCCTGAATGAAACTTCCATGTGTACGTAATCCTTCTTCAGCTGTATGGCGAATTAATTGAGCTGTACGCTTTACTTCCCCTTTAGCAGAAGATAATGTTTTTCCAACTTCTAAATGAATCATCTCGCCAATTTCATCTGTCATCTTCTCCAGCTCTTCTGCCCAGCGGTGAAGAAGCTGAGAACGCTCATGGCCTTCAGTTGCTTCCCAGTTTTCCTGAACATCTGCTGCACTTTTGACAGCTGCGTCAACCTCTTCTTGACTCATAGCAGGAACTTCCCCGGCGACTTTGCCATCGTCGGGAGATTTTATTTGAACAGTTTCTCCACTTGCACTTTCCTTCCACTCATTATTAAAAAGATATGGATAGACTTTTGTATCTTGACGTACATCCATGTTGATCACTCCATTTCTTTAAAGTAAGAAAGCAGGTTTTACTTTCAATGTTTCTTATTAAAACATGTGAAAACACTTACAAACAACCGATATGCATATATTTTTTAAAAAATTATCAGAATTTAATAAAAAATAAACTTAAAAACAATTTCATTTTGTATTATTTAACATTTATAGATATAACTTCCTTTGGAGTGAGAGAGAAACGAGCCAGTTAAGAATCGTGAGGGCGGAAGGGGAGGTATCGCAGAATAAAAAAAAGTTTCCCTTTTAAAAAGGAAAACTTTGATTATGTAATGGTGAGCCATGAAGGACTCGAACCTTCGACCCTCTGATTAAAAGTCAGATGCTCTACCAACTGAGCTAATGGCTCAAAACCTATTTATAATAAAAAATGGTGACCCGTACGGGATTCGAACCCGTGTTACCGCCGTGAAAGGGCGGTGTCTTAACCACTTGACCAACGGGCCATACATAAGTGGCGGAGAAGGAGGGATTTGAACCCTCGCGCCGTTTGCACGACCTACACCCTTAGCAGGGGCGCCCCTTCAGCCACTTGGGTACTTCTCCTTAATGGCTCCACAGGTAGGATTCGAACCTACGACCGATCGGTTAACAGCCGATTGCTCTACCACTGAGCTACTGTGGAATATGGTGGGCCTGAGTGGACTCGAACCACCGACCTCACGCTTATCAGGCGTGCGCTCTAACCAGCTGAGCTACAGGCCCATTAAGGAAAAACAAAAAATGGAGCGGGTGAAGGGAATCGAACCCTCGTCATCAGCTTGGAAGGCTGAGGTTTTACCACTAAACTACACCCGCATGTGTGAAACCTATTTAATTTAAAAAATGGCGCGCCCGAGAGGAGTCGAACCCCTAACCTTCTGATCCGTAGTCAGACGCTCTATCCAATTGAGCTACGGGCGCATATGGAGCGGGAAACGGGATTCGAACCCGCGACCCCCACCTTGGCAAGGTGGTGCTCTACCACTGAGCTATTCCCGCATATTAAACTGGCAGGCCCAGCAGGATTCGAACCTGCGAATCACG
>NZ_JAIWPE010000031.1 GCF_021028955.1 Salipaludibacillus sp. CUR1 | reverse complement strand
AAATAGAGAGAGATAAACGGTTGGCGGTCAATTAAGAGGCCTCTTTAGAGGCTAAGTTGGTAAAGTGCCCTTATAGGGCGAAATTAAAACCGCCCGTTTTACGGGCGGATACTTACTTTTTTTCAAAAAAGGGGGCGGTGTATAAGAAAACTGACTATGCTGCAAATGAAAATACTAGAATTTTTACCCGGACACTCAAATGTAAAGGCTTTCGTAGTATAATAGAGAAGATTCAAAAAATTGAAGGAGTGTCAACCGAATGGAAAATCTTCGCAGAAGTATGTATGAATTAGTTGTGGAAACATCGACCAACTTGCCTCATGACGTCAGAAGGGCTATTCAGAAAGCTAAAGAAAAAGAGAATGAGGGGACTCGGGCAGCACTCTCGCTTGCTACTATAACGGATAACATTGAAATGGCGGATACAAACGTCTCTCCAATCTGCCAGGATACAGGGATGCTTACTTTCGAAGTGAAAGTTCCCGTCAATGTAAATCAGGTTGAAATGAAAAAAGACATTCATGAAGCAGTCAGACTGGCAACAAAAGACGGCAAGTTGCGGCCAAACTCTGTTGATTCTCTTACAGGTGAAAACAGTGGAGACAACATTGGGCCTGGAACACCAATTATTCACTTTGAACAATGGGAAAAAGACTACATAGATATCCGCCTGATTATGAAAGGCGGAGGGTGTGAAAATAAAAATATTCAATACAGCCTGCCGGCAGAAATTGAAGGGCTGGGCCGAGCCGGACGTGACTTGGACGGCATAAGAAAATGTATTCTTCACTCTGTTTACCAGGCGCAGGGCCAGGGATGCAGCGCAGGGTTTTTAGGAGTGGGCATAGGCGGCGACCGCATTTCCAGTTATCAGCTTGCAAAAGAGCAGCTTTTCAGAGATGTGAATGATCTTAATGGAAATGAAAGACTTGCCGAACTGGAAGAATATATTATGGAAAAAGCTAACACTTTGGGGATTGGAACGATGGGTTTCGGCGGAGAAGCGACTCTTCTCGGCTGTAAAATCGGATCTTCTAATCGTCTTCCAGCCAGTTTTTTCGTATCTGTCGCTTATAACTGCTGGGCGTTCAGGCGTCTTGGCGTACAGCTGAATGCTGAAACAGGAGCGATCCAGTCCTGGCTTTACAAAGATGGTGAAAAAGTGACTTTCCAGCCTGAGGAAGCGCCGGAGTCTCAGGAGGATAAGAATGAAGCGAAAGAAGTTGTATTGGAAGCTCCTGTCACTGAAGAGCAAATTAGAGAATTAAAAGTAGGCGATGTCGTTATTATAAATGGAATGCTTCATACCGGCAGAGACGCTATCCACCACCATTTAATGGAAAATGAGGCGCCAATAGATTTGGACGGCCAAATTATTTACCACTGCGGACCTGTCATGCTGAAAGACAAAGCTGGAAACTGGTCTGTGAAAGCAGCCGGGCCTACGACAAGTATTCGCGAAGAGCCTTACCAGGGAGACATTATGAAAAAATTCGGGATAAGAGCAGTAATCGGTAAAGGCGGTATGGGACCAAAAACTCTTAAAGCGCTTGAGGAGCACGGAGGTGTTTACTTGAACGCTATAGGTGGAGCAGCCCAGTATTATGCTGACTGTATAAAAAGTGTTGAAGGAGTCGACCTCATGGAATTTGGCATCCCTGAAGCGATGTGGCACTTAAAGGTTGAAGGTTTTGCAGCGATCGTGACCATGGATGCCCATGGAAACAGCCTTCACAAAGATGTAGATAAAACATCACTAGAGCGTCTTTCCCAGTATAGAGATAAAGTATTTGTTTAATACTCACACAAGGATTCGCCGAGACAGGCGGGTCCTTTTATTTTTTGGTTATTAATGCAAGTGTTACAATAGGTTTTTAGTAAAAAATGTATTTTTAACCTTGTTTTGCCTGATTATCTCGGGTAATCTTTTAACAAGAGGTAAACAGGGGAGGGGATGAACAATCAATGAAGAAGATCATGCTTTATGCCGTTCCAGCAGGGTTGCTTATTGTCATAGCGCTGATTTACAGTGTTGTAGAGTTTCCTCAATTGGCCAGTTCCGAGGATAAGGAAGCAGCTGAAAATGCCGAAATGGAAAGTGACCGAGCGACAGAGGAAAATGAAATGGATAATGATAATAATTCAGGGGATCAGAAGAGTTCGAACGGGACAAGCTCTGAAAAGAATGAGGGGAGCGGGGCTGAACGTATATTCTTTATGTCCGATACTTATTTTTATATTGATCGGAGTGAACATAAGGATGCGATTAACTACAAAGAAGGAAAAAAAGAAGAAGCAAAGGAAATAATCGGTGAGCTTCATGAAATAATGAACAACCTTGTAGGATTCGGGAAAGTTGAAGTAATTAACTTTCACAGCTTAAGAAATGATAAGTATTTTGACACTGATGCTTTTCAGGACCGGTTATCTGCTCTTCAGGAAGATTTACTCGCAGAGTCGAGAGCTCTGTATGATATAAGAAATTTACAAAACTTTTATATGATGGGCTCCAGCTATGAAACAGAGGACAGGATGGCCCTCCGGTATGCCCACCGAATTATTCATGACCTTGATATATATGTTAATGGTGACGGGAAAAAAGACGAGCGGCGTATCTGGGGAGTCACTGAAGCTTATGGAAATGATAGTGACATCGATAAAATGTATGATTATATTAGAAATTATGGAGAGTAAACAGGTTTAACAATGCGGTTTTAAATAACCAAACTGTTAGCATGAACAGTAGGGCTGGACAAAAGAATAGTAATCATAAAGAACAGCCGGAACAAAATTTTCGAATTTGGTTCGGCTGTTCTTTTGAGAAAAGGAGTGATTTCAGTCCGCCAGGCGGACGCTTGCCCAGGGGCTTGCCTTCAGCTAAATTCAACTCAGCCCTGAAGCTTCGTTGAATTGGATCTTCAGACTGCGCTTAACCCCTGTGGCGTCGCCGCCTTCTGTCCTTCAATTAAAAAAGCTGAGGCTATTTAAAAATTGGTAAAACTAAAATAACCCACCTTCTAAAATATCTGATAAAGAATTTTGTTCGTTTTTTATAAACTTGTCTTTATTTATGTCTCAGTTCGTTTTTTTTGAGTGCTTCCAGGCAGATTTTTATTAATAGCCCTGTTACAAGAAAAAGATATAATTAGTTATGAATAAATGTTATCCGCTCTCGCTGATTTGTATGTATGAAAAAGTTATTTGTACAAAAAATAACTTTAAGTAAAAGAAAGCGAGGGCATCGTTCATGAAACAAGTGACTTTAACATTATTATTAGTGATTTGTGTAAGTTTATTTCCTCAAGGTGCAGCGAGTGCTGAAGCGTTAAGCAATAAAGAGCATAACTGGAGCTTTAACCCGGCACAAAATAACCAGCCGGCAACAACTGAACCGCTTTATGAGGAGTTAATTGAGAAATACGGCGGTCTTTATATCGGGGATACACGAGAAAAAGAGCTGTATTTAACATTCGACAACGGATACGAGAACGGATATACAGGCGAGATTTTAGATGTATTGAAAGAAAAAGAGGTTCCGGCAGCTTTTTTTGTTACAGGGCATTATTTAAAAGAAGAAACAGATCTCATTGACCGAATGGTGAATGAAGGGCATACGGTTGGAAACCACTCTTACCATCATCCGAGTCTGCCGGCAGTTTCAGACGAGCGACTGGAAAGGGAAATCCGGTCACTTGAAGAAGAATATGAAAAAGCGACAGGACGGACAGATATGATGTACCTTCGCCCGCCAAGAGGCACCTTTAGTGAGCGCACTCTCGCCAAAACAGCAGAAATGGGATATGTAAATGTGTTTTGGTCACTCGCATACAAAGACTGGGAAACAGACAAACAAAAAGGGGCTGATTACGCTTATGAAAAAATCATGAAAAGGGTACACCCGGGAGCTGTGATGCTGCTTCACAGTGTCTCCAGCGATAATGCCAAAGCTTTACCGAAAGTTATTGACGATTTAAAAGCTGAGGGCTACACATTTAAAAGCCTGGATGAGTGGCGGCTGAAGCAGGAAATATTATTTCAGTAAACTGGAAAGAGCTGGGGGGACAGACCCCCCAGCTCTTTCCAATTTTAATGCGCAAGGCTTAGTTCGCCTAACGCCTGAGCAATTGTTTCCAATGTTGAAACATCGGTGACGTCAAAAGCGATTGCTTCTTTGCTGCGTACGACCATAATTCCTACGGCTTCGTTTGAAGAATTTTTTAGTGGGAACTTTAATTCCCCGTTTGCTTCCCATTCAAGATGGTCTTCCAGATTAGATGCTGCCACAAGGCGCATTTCTTCCTGTCTCTCAAAGTAGTAAATTCCGACCCAGTCAATATAAGGCACATCCTCTTTTAATGATTCCGCAGTCGTTTGCAAAACCTCAGGAAGTTCTTTTCTCTTATATACTTTAGACATAATTTTCAAGGAAGCAATATCTGTAGCAATAGACATGTAAATCTCTCCTTACTGAATATCAAGTTCACTGCTATTTTAACAGACACAAAGGAGGGAGAGGCATTCCAAGTTAAGGAAACCTCTGAAATATGATATCATTTGAAGGGAAGAAAGGCGGTGTCCCAATGGATGAGAAGATTAGGCCTAGTGGTCCATACAATTTTAGCCAAGCATTAAAAAGGCTCTCAATGGACCCTTTATTACACATAGATATGATGAAGGAAGAAATCCGCATTCCCCTCTGGATAAAGGGTTATCCGGTGGTTGCTCATATGAAGCAGACCGGCACATTTGAAGAGCCGTGTTTTCATATAAAGTCAGGAACCCACTCTTCAGTGACTGCTGACGAGATCATTGACCAGCTGTCTCACCTTTTCCACTGGCATATTCCATTGGAGGAAATTGCTGATTTTTTCAGAGATAAAGAATTAAACCGGCTATTTGACCAGTTTCGCGGCACACCTTTTGTTTGCGACTTTCAACTTTACGGCTGTCTAATGAAACTCATTATTCATCAGCAATTAAACATGGCATTTGCTTTTACACTTTCATCACGATTTGTGAAAACATTCGGTTTTGAAGAAGACGGCGTATGGTTTTATCCGACACCTGACATTGTCAGCCGGCTTCATCCGGATCAACTGAAAGAATTACAGTTCAGCCAGCGAAAAGCCGAATATGTGATAGACACATCTAAACTTCTTGCAGAAGGGAACCTTAACTTGGAAGAAGTGGCTTTGATGCCGGATGAAGAGGTTATTAAATCGCTTGTAAAAATCCGCGGTATTGGCCCCTGGACAGCAGAAAATTTCCTTATGTTCGGATTAGGCCGGATGGATCTTTTTCCGGTCCAGGATATAGGCATTCAAAATGCCATGAAAAAGTATTACAATTGGGAAGCGAAACCCACACATGCGGTGATGCTTGAAAAGTCAAAGGAATGGAAACCATATAGAACATATGCAACCCTTTACTTGTGGGAAAGTATTGAAACATAAATTGAGGTGTAACGAGTGAAAGAACGGAAGAAGGCCGGCGGGCCGAAAACTGAACTGAAAATTAAAAAAGGCCAGCGTTTCCCTTTGACAATTAAACGAATGGGGATCGACGGCGAAGGAGTAGGGTTCTTTAAGCGACAGGTTGTGTTTGTTCCCGGCGCCTGGCCAGGGGAAGAAGTCGTTTGTGAAGCGGTGAAGGTCTCCCATAAATTCGCGACAGCTAAAATTGTAAAAGTGAGGCGGAAATCCGATGAACGGACGACCCCACCGTGCCCTGTCTATAATGAATGCGGCGGCTGCCAGCTTCAGCACGTGAGCTACAGCGCCCAGCTTCGTGAAAAAAAAGATGTCGTTCGCCAGGCATTCGAGAGGTATACGTCTATTAATCTTGAGAAAGTTGATTTCCAGGATACTATTGGAATGGATGACCCGTGGCACTACAGAAATAAAAGTCAGATGCAAACCGGACTGCACAACGGTAAGGTGATTGCCGGGCTTTACAGCACCAACAGCCATAAGCTGATTGACATACCGGAATGTATCGTCCAGCACCCGCAGACGAATAAGGTTACCCGAACAGTCAAACAAATCGTCCAGGATTTAAAAATCCCCGTTTATAATGAAAAAAAACATAAAGGATTTTTGCGTACAATCGTTACCAGGGCGGGATTCAAAACAGGTGAATGGCAGCTTGCTTTAGTTACAAAAGAAAAAGAATTCCCCCGGAAGGAATTATTTTTAGAGGAGCTGAAACGGAGGCTCCCGGATGTAACTTCAGTCATTCAAAATGTTAATCCGGAAAAAACATCGCTCGTTTTCGGTGACGAAACGTTCGTCCTTTACGGAAAAGAAAAACTTGAAGAAAAACTGGGCGACTTTACTTTTCATTTGTCTGCCAGGGCATTTTTCCAGCTGAATCCTGTTCAGACAGAAAAACTTTACGATGAAGTAAAGAAAGCCGCAAACTTAAGCGGAAAAGAGAATGTTGTGGACGCATACTGCGGTGTTGGCACGATCGGTCTCTGGGTAGCAGATAAAGCGAAAGAGCTCCGCGGAATGGATATTATTCAAGAGTCCATTGCCGATGCTCGTAAAAACGCTGCCAACCACGGAATTGATCATGCCACGTATGAAACGGGAAAAGCAGAAATGTGGCTTCCGAAATGGGAAAAGCAAGGGTGGAAAGCGGATGTGGTCATTGTAGATCCGCCTCGTACCGGACTTGACGCCTCACTCATCGACACGCTGCTCAGAACAAAGCCTGAACGGATTGTGTATGTCTCATGCAACCCATCAACGTTAGCGAAAAATGTGAAAGAACTCTCTAAAGGAGGCTATAAACTTAAAAGCCTTCAGCCTGTAGACATGTTTCCTCAAACGGCACAAGTTGAATGTGTCTCATGGTTAGTGAAAAAATAAAAAGTAGGAAAGTGTAAGACTTGAGGAGATAATACAAGAGTAGTCGAGATTGAAGAGTAATATGTAAACTATAATGGAACGACAAAAGGTGTCAGATCCTATAGTTAAGAAGGGTCTGACACTTTTTTAGTTTTAAAATGTGGAAAAGTGCCAGTACTCATAGCATTATTGGTTTATCAGTGTGGGGGCATATATAATCTTTCTACTTACTTCAATTTAATTCGGACCGGACGGATCTTCTTTTTATCCTGCGTATCATCTGTCTCCTGTGTATGAATGGTTTTTCGGTTTTCTTTTTTCAAAGCAGTTCGTTTCATTGAACTTGTTGCATTGTGCAGCATCTCCCCCATATCACGAACCGAATCAACTAATGGATCAACAGATTCCATTTTTCCTTTTACATCAACTGAAATTTTGTTGGCTTCATGTATTAGCTCCTCTGCCTCATCTGTAATGCTGTTTACAGATTCCCTGGCGTCTGATAGCGTCTTCTTTGTTTCAGCCAGTGTTGCCATTAGTTTTCTTAATGTCAAAACCAAAAATACGACGAGAAAAACAAATGCAACAGCTGCAATGCCTACACTCCACGCAATCATTGAGACCACCTCCCTTCTTCACTCAGTCTATGAGGGTGGAGGTTCGGACATTCCCTATCACAACACTTATTAGTATGAAAATGTTCACTTTTTCTACTCCATATCAACATTTACTGTGAATTACTTCTAAAAAAAGCTCCCAAGGGGGCTTTTTTTAGTTCCCTGTTACCTGCAAAAAACCTTTTATAACCGAGAGTGAAGCAGCTGTTCAAAGACTTTAGCTGCCGCAGCCTGATCGATATAAGTATAAATTGAAGAGTAATTATAAAAATGATATCCTGCACTGAAAGCCGCTTATAACTAAAAGTTCTGAGGTTTTCTTATAACATTCTGGCTTAGCTGCTGCTCGTGATTAAATGAAGGGGGGAATGTATGTGAATTCTGAGACTGGCTGGACAACCATTGAAGAAGTCAGAGGAACGGTGGACAATACATATAGCAGATGTCAATTAAGAACAAAGATTGAGCTGAAATCATGGTTATATCATTCAGAAAAATGTCATGAGGAAGGAGCTTATCCTTTACCTTTTATGGATTATGTTTCCCGTATGAGTGATAAAGATTATCTTGAACAAGTTAAGCTTGATGAGATTAACTGTGAAGATTTAGGGGGGAAAGGTCAAGTCATAGACTATTTAACAAAACGCATGAACAGGTAAGGGACTTTCTCTTATCTGCCTGAAAGAACCAGAGGAGAGGCTGGGACAAAAGAATAGTAATCATAAAGAAAGCCGAACAAATCTTATGATTTTTGTTCGGTTTTTCGCTTTTGTACTTAATAAAAAATTAACTCTGATAAATAGTAATGGCAGTGATATCAGTCCCCCAGGCGGATGCTTCCCGGGGCTTGTCTTCAGCTAAATTCAATGAGCTTATTTGAATAGGGTCTTCAGACCGCGCTCAATCCCTTGGGCGTCGCCGCCTTCTGTCCTTCAATCAAAAAGCAGAGGCTATTTAATATGTGGTAAAACTAAAAGTACCCATGTTATAAAATGTTTGAAAAGTATTTTTCGTCTCTTACAAACTTGTCTTTGGTTGTGTCCCGGCCCCTTTCTTTACTTTCGAATGACTCTGGTAAAGCAGTATAGCTATATCATAAGCGGTAAGGTAAGTTATTATAGCAGCTGGATTATTTTAAGACCTGCGCCTTATTATAAATTTATTCTAAATTTACTTTTATAGGGATTAAGAAGGGCGTGGAAAAAACAAAACGAGATAAAGCCTGAGATGCCAGGAATTAATCATGAGGGAAGATGATCCCAAAAAATTCCATCTGAATTTATTTTTATTACTTTCATGGTTCGAAATCCTCTTTTAGTGTTACAAATCTATTAAAAGAATAACTTAAAATTTTTTAAAAAGGAGGTTTAAGAAAAACTCGGTTTAAAGAGAAGGACAAGTTGGAATATGTAGTAATGTAACATCAAAATTTAAGGAGGTTTTCAAATTGGCTAACAATCAAAATCAAGGAAATATGAGCAGAGAAGAAGCAGGACGCAAAGGCGGAGAAGAAACCAGCAGAAAATACGATCAAGAGCATTTCGAAAAAATTGGTCAAAAAGGTGGCGAAACCACCAGCGAAAAATATGACCAGGAACATTTCGAAAACATCGGCCAAAAGGGCGGAGAAACAACAAGCAAAGGTCAAGGTCAAGGTAATAACTTCTATAAGGATATCGGCCAAAAAGGCGGAGAAGCTACCAGTGAAGAGCATGGCCAGGAGCACTATCAGAACATCGGCCAAAAAGGCGGAGAAACAACAAGCGAGAAATATGGCGAAGAGCATTATGAAAAAATTGGAAAAAAAGGCGGCCGTAACTCTGGAAATGGTTCAAGCAACTAATCATTACGACCGCATAAGACAATAAAACCGATAGTTTGTTCTGGCAAACAAACTACCACCATTATTATAACGGAGGTGCTTAGAGATGGCAAACGAACAATATAAAACTGGTGAAAAAGCGCCAGAGAGCGGAAACTATAAAGTTGACCAGCTTGTAAACGGCAACTCCAGTACGGATAATTCAGAAATTAATTTAAGTGAAGGTGACCAATTCCCGCCTTCTCCGGGAGAAAATGAGGCGGCCTATTGGGTAAAAGCTTAAGCTAAATAATTTATATAAACTGGTCCCCCTTTGAGGTTTATCAAGGGGGACTTTGATTTGTACCTGTCGCAAAAAACTCTGACAAGTGTGCCCGGAAAACTGTGAAGATACATATTTTTTAGCCGTTAATAAGTCGTGCGTCGTATCTTACACCCATTCTGGTTTTAGCGGCTGAACAAAAGATTAAGAATGTCCTTCAACGGTAACTAGTGTGCCAGCAGAGGCACAAAAAAGGAGAAAGCGGATTTCCGCTTTCTCCTTCTAAAATCTAATAGCTTTTATTAGTTGTTTCCTTCACCTTTAGAAATTTCGCTTATAATATTTCCTGCAGTTTGTTCAGCATTCTCTACGCCTAAGTCGCCGAGAGTGACAACACCTTTAACACTGTCGTTTTCCAGTACTAACAGTCTTTTAATACGGTGATCCTGCATAATCTTGGCAGCTTCCTCAACATCCATGTCCGGGTGGCCGGTGATGATGTTTTCGGTCATTATATCCTGAGCTTTCACATGTTCAGGAGAGCCTTTAGCTAATCCTTTAACTACAATATCTCTGTCTGTTACAACACCGGAACATTTATCGTTGTCTACTACCGGAATGAATCCGACATCTTCTTCTTTCATTTTTTTCGCCATAGTAGCCAGGTTATCGTAAGAGTTGCAGTACTCCACGTTTGCAGTCATATACTCTTTCAATTGTGCCATTCACAAATCACCCTTTCTTAAAAAGTGTATATTCTTCTTTTACCATACAGATAAGGAGTCAAACTGAAAATTGGTTAATATTACAAACATTTTTTCCGGGTTTCAATCAAGTTAACCTCATATAAAATAGGGGTTACAGATAAGTCAGCTGTAGTTTTTTATAAGATCCTCACACAGATAAAGTTTATATATTTACGAGAAACGTACCGAATGATTTTCTTACAATGAGAAAATTATCAGGTTGGATGGTATGATAGATTCAATCTCATTTTTTTAGCAGGTTTTGCTGAATTCCAGAACGGGAGTGTTAAACTTTTAACAGCCTGCAGGGAACAGAGCCAAAAAAGATAGAAATAATTAATACGGGTGAAAAGCAATGGAACATGTGAATACGAGAAAAGAAAAAGTACAGTTATTTTTAAAAATATTATGGCCAATCATGGTCACACAGGTTAGTTTGTTTGCGATGAATCTGGTAGATACGATGATGTCCGGAAGAGTGGGAACAGACGACCTGGCTGGGGTCGCAATTGGATCCAGTCTATGGATGCCTGTTTTTACTGGAATTAATGGCATCCTGTTAGCCGTCACCACGATCGTCGCCCATCTCGTCGGGAGCGGCAGAAGCGATAAAATTACTGAATCCGTTACCCAGGCGATGTATTTAGCTATGGTCCTTGCTTTTTTAGTCGTAATGGGCGGAGTGCTGTTTCTTCAGCCTCTCTTGTCGATAATGAATTTAACACCGGAGGTTAACCATATTTCATTCGGTTACTTAGTCGGATTAGCCTTTGGAATTATTCCTCTGTTCCTGGCAAGCGTGCTGAGGAATTTCTTTGACGGGCAGGGATTCACGCGCATCACGATGCTAATAATTATAGCTGCAGTGCCTTTTAATATACTTTTAAACTATGGTTTTATTTTCGGTAACTTTGGTCTTCCGGCTCTTGGGGGGATCGGGGCCGGCTATGCGACAGCAGCCACGTACTGGATCATCCTCTTCTTCAGCGCCTGGATGACTTTTAAGGTACCGGCGATCAGGCATTTCCGTCTTTTTATGACATGGATGAAACCATCATGGGTTAAATGGAAGGAACAGTTGTCTATAGGTATACCAATCGGCCTGTCAATCTTTTTTGAGTCGAGCATCTTTTCAGTTGTGACGTTACTCATGGGGGTTATGTTTACAACGGTAACGATTGCAGCCCACCAGATCGCCCTGAGCTTTACCTCTCTGATTTTTATGATTCCATTAAGCATCTCCATGGCATTGACCATTGTAGTCGGTTTTTCTGTAGGGGGAGGGAGACTGCAGTCTGCTAAACAATACGGCCGCCTGGGGGTATTAGGGGGAATCGGATTTTTGGCAGTCGGTGCGGTTTTTCTCTACTTCTTCCGGGAGCAAATTGCATATTTGTATACTGAAGACCGTGATGTGGTTATTATGGCAGGGCACTTCTTCATCATTGCCATTGTCTATCAGCTGTCCGATGCCGCCCAATCCGGCCTCCAAGGGGTGCTGAGGGGATATAAAGACGTGAAAGTTCCCTTTATAACCGCCTTTACTTCTTACTGGGTAATTGGCATACCCGCAGGCTATTATTTAGCCGCATTTACTGCACTAGGCCCATTCGGACTTTGGGTGGGGATCACTTTAGGTCTGACCTGTGCGGCCATCGGATTCTTCGTCCGGCTGCAAATTATTCAGCGGCGTATTGAGTTGCAGAGTAACAGGTAGGTGTCTGCCTGTTACTTTTTTGCTATATGAACTTTTAATTTTTTACCTTTAACGGTTCTGTTTTTCATCTCCTGCAAAACTGCCGGGCCTTTTCCGTTCAGAATATCAATATAGGTCATACGCTCCTGAATGTTTATTATGCCAATATCGTCCGCTGAAATGCCCTGAATAGTTGTAAGGGTGCCAACGAAATCGACAGGTCTCAGCTTCTTTTGCTTCCCGCCGTTAAAATACAGTTTAGTGATGTTTTCGTTCAGCTGAGCACTCTTGTCTTTTTTGAGGGGCGCCTGTTTACTCATTTTTGCATTAAATGCTTGTGTATGTTTAGTCACTTCTGCTTCAGAAGGAGGGCAGGCTGTATTTATAGATAAGCCTGTAAAACGTTCGATTTCATCGATCGCAGGGGCTTCTTCAGCCGTAAATAAAGTGACCGCTTTACCTGTTTTACCAGCGCGGCCGGTGCGTCCTGTGCGGTGCACATAGCTCTCTGTTTCATAAGGCATGTCATAATTAATGACAAGGGAAATGTCCTCTATATCGATTCCTCTGGCTGCCACATTAGTGGCAATTAAGTAGCGGAATTCGCCCCGCTTAAACTCATTCATTACAGAGAAACGGTCTCCCTGAGTCATACCGCCGTGGATTTTCTGGCATGAATACCCGGATTGATCCAAAAAGCTCAGCACGTCATCCACTTTTTCCTGAGTGTTGCAGAAAATAATGCAGCTGTCAGGGTTTTCAACAATTGAGATTTTTTTTAACACAGCCAGTTTATTTTCATAAGTTACTTCGATAAACGAATGGTCAATATGCTTGGTTTCACTCGTTTCTGTTACCTTGATTTCAACAGGATTGTTCATATATTTCCGGGTAAGCTCTTCAACATCTTCTGGGATTGTTGCTGAATAAAGGGATGTTACTCTGTTTTCAGGCAATTCTTTTATAATTGATTCCACCTGGTCAATAAATCCCATGTTAAGCATTTCGTCCGCTTCATCAATCACTGTGAATTTTATATTGTCAAGAAGGAGAGTCCCTTTCAGGATATGGTCATAAACTCTTCCCGGCGTCCCGATGACGACATGTGTTTTTTGCTTTAGTTCCAGCTGTTGCTTTTTGAACGGCTGTTGTCCGATAAGAGCCGCAGCCTTGATACGTTTAAACCTGCCGATATTTGTGATGTCTTCTTTTATTTGAACAGCAAGTTCCCGGGTAGGTGTGAGAATCAGCGCCTGTGGCTTATTTTCGTCCCATTCCGCCAGTTCGCAGACAGGTATGCCGAAAGAGGCTGTTTTTCCGCTGCCAGTTTGAGATTTGACTACAAGATCTTTCTTTTCCAGAGCGGAAGGGATGACTTTTTCCTGAACCTCGGTAGGATGAAGATAATTTAAATCTTCCAGTGCCCGTTTAATCTCTTCACTTAATCCAAATTTATTAAAAGTATCTGTATTCATTTTAACCCTCATTTTATTTTAAATTTTGTTATTTATTATTTCCGAAGCAGGTTTCAAATCATTTACTCTTTTTGAACATGCTGTTAAAAACTTTATGAAAAAACCTGCTCGTTAAATTTACCAGTAATAGTGATATAAAGAAAGCTAATTTATGAGTGGAGCATTTTTGTAAAGAATGTAGGGAATTTGTTTTTTAAAGAGAGAGTCAGATAATAATTATTCAAAGTTACTGATAGAAGAGGTAAATTCGCCGATTGATTTTGTTTTTCGCTGATTGAATCATATTTTCGCTGATAGAAATCATTTTTCGCCGATTGGACCTCCATTTTCGCCGATAGAGACGATATTCCGCTGATTAAATTCAATTTTAACTGATTGAACAGCTCCTGTTCTGAAATCACTGCCCTTATTCTTTATAAAAGTTCATCTTTTTTAAGTATAAAAGCGAAAAACCGAACAAATATACGGCAAATTTGTCCGGCTTCCTTTAATAATTCATATTCTTTTCCCAGCCTCAAGGTTTAATCGTCTAATTTTTCGAGAGGCTTAGTTGCAGGCCCTTCAATAACCGATCCGTCTGGTTCAAATCGTGAACCGTGGCAAGGACAGTCCCAGGATCTTTCGGCATTGTTCCAAGCAAGGTCGCATCCCATATGAGTACAGGTCGGTTTCACAAGGTTCAGGTTGCCATCCAGGTCTTTGTAGGCTCCGGCTTTTTCTTTATCAGCCTGGACTAAGGCCCCTTCTCCACGGCCAAGTTCGTCAAGTTCAGCGTCTTTTCGGTTAAACTTGCCTTTGAAAAATTCTTTTCCTACCTTTGCATTTTCTTTTAATGCATTTTTTGTATCTTCTCCCGGATGAAATCTGTCCGGAGAGAACAGGTCAGCATACCGGTTCTCGTTACCGCTGATTAAGTCAGAAATTATTAGGGATGCCACCGTTCCATTTGTCATCCCCCATTTAGCGAACCCGGTTGCCATAAATATATTTGTATCTTTGTCATTGACAGGTCCAATATAAGGCATCATATCAAGCGTCATAATATCCTGGGAAGACCAGCGGTAAGGAACGTCTGAGACCCCGAAATGCTCTTCAGCATAAGAATACAGCTTGTTATAGCTCTCAAGCGGGTTATCGTGCTGGCCGGTTGGATGCCCTTCGCCTCCGATAATGAGAAGCTTTTCACCTTCTTCATTCATTGTGTACCTTATCGAACGTTTCGGTTCTTCCGCATTAATATACATCCCCTCAGGAATGTCAGTTGTTTTAACGGCAATTGAATAAGAACGTTCAATATGCTGCCTGGCAAAAAAACCTCGCTCAAAGTCTTTAAACGGATAATGAGTGGCCATAACCACATACTTCGAGGTGACAGAGTGGCCGCTTTCAGTGAGAACTTTTGGCTGCTCCCCTTTAATTATGTCGACTGCCCTTGTATTTTCAAAGATAGGGGTGTTGTTCTCTTTTAGATAAGCTACCAGGGGCAATAAGTATTTCACAGGATGGAAATGTGCCTGCGCGTTCATTTTAAGAGCAGAAGTTACAGGGAAGGGGAGCGGAATGCTGTCAGTGAGGCCTCCGTCTATCCCAAGTGTTTCATACGCTTTTGCCTCTTTCTGTAAGGTTTCATCCCCCTTATCAGTCGTGCTGTAAATATAAGCATCCTGACGGGAGAAGTCACAGGAAATATTATGTTCTTTAATGACACTTTCAATATATTTTAAAGCTTCCTCGTTCGCCTCATAGTACCGTTTAGCATTATCTTCGCCAAACGTATCAATAAAGTAATCATAGTTTACGCCGTGCTGGGATGTGATTTTAGCCGTCGTATGGCCTGTAGTTCCCTCGATGAGTCTGCCGGCTTCTATCATTACCACTTTATAGCCTTTTTTAACAAGAGAGTAAGCGGCGGTGATCCCGGTAATTCCTGAGCCAATAACGGTGACGTCTGCATTCATATTTTCAGAGAGGGCGGGAAAACTCTCCATTTCTAAATCTCTCCACAGCGATTTTGTGTCAGATTGAAAAGTATTCAATGTGTAGCCTCCTTTTTAAGTATGGCAGTATAATGCAAATCCTCAACAGACTAATGAAAAGCATTCGGATGCCTCCGCATTAACTGCTTCATATTTCCTTCATTTTAATCATAGAAAAGGGACTGAATAGGTAAATTCAGTCCCTTTCACTCCGTCTTCCCTTAAAGGAATAGTGAAAAAACTGAGGTAAGCTTAATCATTCTTTCCCTCAAAGTCATCAGGGTTCTTCTCGGAATTATCTTTATTTTTCTCTTTATCTGCTACTTCACGTTGAGGGTCTAAATCCCGCTTAGGGTCTTTTTCTTTGAACTTCTGCTCTGGTGAATCACTGTTGCCCTTTTCAGATTTCTTGTTGTCTGCCATATCTATCCCTCCTGCATGTGGTTTATTACTCCCATTCCTCCTAAAGCCGTTCAGTTAAACATCCTATGAGGGTGTTTTGTTACAGAATTATAAACCCCCGCGGCCCTCCTTATTATTTTTGACGGGGTATGCTGACCGCAATTGTCGAGCTTCTTTAACCAAGTGTGGGTCAGCAGATTAAATAAGTGGGACAGAAATATATAAAGCGCCTATCTGTTAAGTGACCTGTATTTTAAATTTCTTAATTCGTCAAAGTTTGTTTCAGCGACTCCGTATTTTTCAAAGGGATAAAATCTCACTTTTTTAGTTTCACAGAATTGGACGAGGGGCTCTTTTTTAAATGCGGATGGGTCCGTGAAGTCAGTCAGTTCTTTCATATTCCAGTCTGCTTCAGCTTCCTGTAAATCCCACGGCGTGTGGTAAATCGGCCCTTTATAAATATTGTTTCCTTTCAACGTCCATAAACAGTATCTCTCAACAAGCCATTCTGTTAGAGAACCTCTTTCAGCGTAATAACGTTTTTCAGACAGCGGGCGGTACTTTACTGATAAGCGTGCTTCCGGATAACCTCCGTGTGTCCGCCGGCTTTCAAAATACCGCCACTCTTTATTTTTTTCAAATGTCATATCCGCTTTAATATAAGGTAAAGAAAAGACTGTTCTGGCCCCCCGGACAGCTACGGGGCTGTCCGCATCCAGTGAGAAAAAATAAACTCCCGGCTCATCATTAAAATTAACGTATGTTCTTACATTCAGCTCAAGAAACGAACTGAAAGGGATTTGGCCGGGCATGCCTCTCGGGCCGTTTCCATTTGCTTCAAACAGCACAACGCTGACCCAGGCTTGCCCATCGTATGTTTCAATCTCAAATGGTGGAGGAACATAAGGTCTTAAAGCCTCGTAAGGCACAGGCCAGTGCATGAACAGCAAATTGTCCCAAACTTGTCTGGCAATCCAGGGCCATTTTCTTTTTCTCATTGCCGCTTCCTCCTAATAACTGTGTTTTCTGTTCTTTGCCCGTTTTTATCAGGTTAAAAACAGATTTTATCTTTTAGTGGCTTATCTTCTTAAGATATATTTAACAGAGGAAGAGATTAATAAAACGACTATGGACAGGAGGGAACAGCTTAGTGATACGTGTGAATGGTGTGCGGCTGAATGTGAAAATCTACGGGGAGGGAGAGCCGGTCATTCTATTGCACGGACTGGGAGGATCGTTAGAGGGAATGACTCCGCTTGCGAAGGGCCTTAAGGATAAATACAGAGTGATAGCTTACGATTGCCGCGGTCACGGGAGAAGCGAAAAGCCGGCGGTTTATTCACTTGAAGACCATACAAAGGATCTCATCGGACTGGTTAATTATTTAGGATATGAAAAAGTAAAAGCCGTTGGTTTTTCGATGGGAAGCTATATAACTATGAATGCCGCCGCTATCCACCCTCACCGGTTTGAAAAAATGGCTCTAATTGCTCCTAAAATAAAAGGGGACATGTCTTCGGTGGAAAAGCTGTTAAATGAACAAGGGCTGGACGCCCGCACAGCTTCTCCTTTACAACGGTACCTCGTCTTGAGAAAAGCAGCTTTTTCAGCAGACACCTCTTTTTTTAAAAAATTAAAGCTTATGCGTCTTGCCAGCTCTTCAAAATTAACCCGCCGTCAGTCGGCCGCTGCCGCAGAAGCTCTGCGGGGATTTGATTTAAGGCAGAAGCTTTCTGGCATTACTGTCAAAACACTTGTTTGTTCAGGGAAGCATGATGGAATAAACCCTGCTTCAGCCGGTAAAGAAACAGCAGCCATTTTACCGGAAGCTCAATTTGTTCTATTCAAAAACTCAGGGCACCATATCGTCATTGAAGAGGAAGAACGCTGTTTAAATATCATTGAGAAGTTTTTTGAAGAATAAGTCTTTACCTTTTAGCGTGGACAGTCCCTGATTAAACGTAAGGGCCTGAAGGGCTTAATAGGAGGGAGTTTCCGGCAGAGAACCAGACGGACGTCACTGCCGGAAAGAGATTAATAGGGGTAGCGCAGGTCTTTAAGTTCCTGTTTTCTAATATCATCTTTAAAATTTCTGTATTTATCTTTCGTGAGTTTAAGCATTTTTTCAGGATTTTTATGCTTAACCACAGGCAGGTTTTCAAGTTCGTGCTGCATATTTTCCTCGTTCTGAAGGAGCTGCAGATAGAACACCCGGTGGTTCTGTTTAAGTTTGTCCCACAGTTCTTCTTCTTTCATCGCTTTAACCCACTGATTAAGACAGTCTGTATTCTCAGCCGTTTCTCTCATAATTTCATAATGGAGCACTTCCAGGCTCGCACTTGTATGGATGGCCAGTTCAAGCTCTTCTTCTGTCAATGGCTGGCCTTTTTTCTGAAGTTCAGCTAATTTAGCGAAGAAATCAGCGTACAGTTTTTTAAAATAGGCCTGTTTATTATAAAGTGACTGAATCAGAGCGTGGCCTTCTTTAAGAGCTTCTGAATTTACTTGTTCGGATAAAGCTAAAGGAGCTGTAAAAAAATCGTCATTTATAGAAACCCTGACTTTTCCAGTGACGTGGATATGATTCATCAGCCTGTAAAATTGAAAAAGAGGTTTGTGAGCCTTCCTGGCATCACTCTCTGTTTCCTCTTTTTTATTATCAGAAAGAACTGCCATTCCTTGTAAATCGGAAAATTTTAAATAACTTATTAAAAAGTAAAACGTCCCGTTTATTTCCCAAGGCAGCGTATTAACTGATATTTTTTCAAATAGTTTTTTAAACTTTCGTGCCCGCTTCCGCACTTTGTAGACAGCCTTCTCCATGATAACTCACCTTTCCTGTTATAAATGTTATCCTGTTCTATTTATACTTTCGATCTGTCACTAGCCATTAAACTCAAGGAAAACAATGGATTATATTCCTAAATTTAAATTTGTGAACATAGTTTTATAGAAATGCGAACGTACGTTTGCTATAATAGGAAATGCAACTATATAAAGCAAGGTGGCGGCTGAGCCCTCTAAGAAAGGGGGTGAGGCTTATGACGTCATACGAAGCATTAAGTCTAATTTCGCAGTTCAGTCTCGTGCTGATTGCGGTCCTCACATTATTCGTAACCATTGTCGTCTATATGCACAAAAAGAAATAGCCACCCTGCAGCCAAACAAAGGTGACTATTTCCAATAGCACTTGAAAATGTTGGTCAGCCGCTGTTGACGCGGCATATGGTTGCTCAGACCGGGCGTTGCCGCGCCCGGTCTTTTCAGCATATCTAATGTTACTGTTATTATACATTAAACACAGCTTTTATGGCAATCGGGATGTAAAAGCTGTTAATACCCGGAGACGTTGTGAAATGTAGGTGAAGTTTGGTTTATTATATGGTATTTCACTTTAAAATTAGGTATGATCACTTTGAACATATTAATACTATCTTTACAGGAAAAAGTATAAATAGTGGGGTGGATACGTGATGAAATATGTAAGGTTTATCGCTTTTATAATCAGTTTATCAATCATTCTGGCAGCTTGCGGCCAGTCAGAGACAGAGAGTGAAAACAATGGTCCTGTCAGTGTGAACGATATCAATACGGAACAGCTTGAAGTGGAGCTGATTATTCCGGAAACAGCGGATCCCGGGGATGAAATCTCTCTTGAAGCTCTGGTGACTCAAGGCGATGAAAAAGTAGACGATGCGAGCGAAGTCATTTTTGAAGTGTGGATTGACGGAGAGAAAAGTGACAGTGATATGATTGAAGCAGATTATCCCGGTGAGGACGGAATGTATGAGGTCACTTATGAATTCACCGAAGAAGAGATTTATATGGTCCAGCCTCACGTCACCGCCCGAGGCATGCATGTGATGCCGGTTGGAGAGATTGCGGTGGGCGATGCGGAGCCTCGGAAAGAAGACGGAAATAACGAGGCCCAGGAAGATAATGGAGATCATAATCACGGAGACACTAATGAAGAAAACGATCATGGCCATAGCCATGAAGACGGCGGGCACGACCATGTGCACCTTCACGAAGCGATGTCAGTTGACTTGAAAACTGAACAGCCGCTGCAGGCAGGGGAAGAGGCCTCTTTACTTATAGAAGCAGAGTGGGAAGAAAGCCTATGGACAGGCGGAGAGGTCCAGTTTGAAGTTTGGACGCACGGTGATGAGCGCCGCGAATGGCTTGAAGCTGAGGAGACTGAAAAAGGTATCTATGAGGTGATCCATTCATTTGATGAACCTGGAGAATATCACGTGATGGTCCATCTTGAAGATGACGAACTCCATGAACATATTCAATTTATGGTGGATGTTGAGTAAAGAATTAAGTCATTCCCCCGAAAGGCCAGCAAGCCCCTCACATTTCAAATTTGAAATGTGAGGGGCTTTTAATTTGGCAGGGATTAACTTATGCCTGTGATGCAAGGATTCGCCGAAAGTGAACCGGCAGATTAATAAAAGAACTTTATTCGTATGGCAGCTGAATCTGAAAAACTATAAGGAATAAAATCATAGATTCTCCCCACCTGAAATAATAAAAAATCTGTACCACAAACTTTAAAATATAGATCCCGGTGAACGAAGGCGAGGTCACCCGAAGGATAAGCGAAGTCTGAAAATCCACTTTCCCGAAGAGGGCTTCGGGAAAGTTAGTTGAAGACAAGCCCTTGGGTAAGCCTTCGCCGAAAGTGAACCGGCATATTAAGTAAAGCTTTTTCTAATAACATTCTGTGCTGTTCCGGTTAAAAGTTGTGATTCCCGGGAATCAGACAAATACCTTTTTATATCTGGAGCCGATATGTAAAAAAAGCTGCACTCACTTTACTATCTTGTATATACAAGTTATAATAAGCCTATAAATTTCTGAAAACGTTTAACCGGAGGGATTCTTAATGAGTGAACAAATGAACGAATGGTGGAGAAAGTCTGCCGTTTACCAGATTTATCCTAAAAGTTTTAATGATACGACTGGTAATGGTGTAGGTGATCTTCAAGGGATTATTAATAAACTGGACTATTTAAAAGACTTGGGCGTAGATGTTCTATGGCTGACGCCTGTTTATCAATCGCCTCAGCGGGATAACGGCTATGACATCAGTGACTACTACAGTATCCACGAAGAATACGGAACGATGGAAGATTTTGACCGTCTTCTTGAAGAGGCCCACAAGCGGGGGCTTAAAATTATTATGGATATTGTGGTGAACCATACGTCCACAGAGCATGCCTGGTTTAAAGAATCTGCTCAATCCAAAGAAAATTCTTACCGGGATTATTATATTTGGAAAGATCCTGTGAACGGAGAGGAACCGACGAACTGGCAGTCTAAATTTGGAGGGAACGCCTGGAAATATGATGAGAAAACAGGCCAGTATTATCTTCATTTATTTGATGTCACACAGGCAGACCTCAATTGGGAAAATGAAAACGTCCGAAGAGATGTGTACGATATGATGCACTACTGGTTTAAAAAAGGAGTGGATGGTTTCCGGCTGGATGTCATCAACCTTATTTCGAAAGACCAGCGATTCCCAAATGATGACGGAAGTGTCGCGCCTGGAGATGGAAGAAAGTTCTATACAGACGGCCCCCGGGTTCATGAGTTTATGCAGGAAATGAATAAGGAAGTTTTTTCACATTATGATGTGATGACGGTAGGGGAAATGAGTTCAACGACAATTGATCATTGTATTAAGTATACGCGTCCGGATAGAAATGAGTTAAGCATGACGTTTAATTTCCACCATTTGAAAGTGGATTATCCGAACGGAGAAAAATGGGCTGTGGCTGATTTCGACTTTCAGGCACTGAAAGATATTCTGTCGAAATGGCAGACTGAAATGCATAAAGGAGGCGGCTGGAATGCTTTGTTCTGGTGTAACCATGACCAGCCCCGAGTCGTTTCGCGTTATGGAAATGACGGCCGCTACCATCGGGAATCAGCGAAGATGCTGGCTACCACCATTCATATGATGCAGGGGACGCCTTATATTTACCAGGGTGAAGAGTTCGGGATGACCAATCCTAAATTTCCATCCATTGATGATTACCGTGACGTTGAAACATTAAACCTCTACGAGTCTAAAAAGAGGGAAGGCATTCCTGACCAGGAGATTCTTCAAGTCATACAGGAAAAATCCAGGGATAATTCCAGGACGCCTGTCCAGTGGGGCGATGAGAAGAACGGCGGTTTCACTAACGGCCAGCCGTGGATTCCAGTTGCCTCCAATTACCCTGAAATAAATGCTGAAAATGCCTTGAAAGATGACGATTCAATCTTTTTTCATTATAAAAAGCTGATTCAGCTTAGAAAAGATATGGATATTATCACTTACGGGGATTATCAGCTGATTCTTGAAGATGATGACAGGCTGTTTGCGTATGTCCGTCATTACGGGGATGAAAAGCTTGTCGTTATTAACCACTTTTATGATGGGGAAGCCGAGTTTAATGCACCCGAAAATCTTGACCTGGGCAATTATAATGCTGAACTTGTGCTTTCCAATTATCAAGACAGCAGCCAGTTAAGCAATACACTGACACTGCGGCCTTATGAGTCCCTTGTTTATCATTTGAAGAAAGCATGATAAACTAAAATTGGTGATGCCCATGCAAAATAAATATTTACAAATATACCGGGAAATTGCAGATGATATCAGAGAAGGAGTATATCCTTCCCAATCAAAATTGCCTTCCGAACATGATTTGATGAAAGACTATGATACGTCGCGCGAAACGATCCGCAAAGCGTTAAACCTTCTTTCCCAAAATGGGTTTATTCAAAAAGTTCAGGGGAAGGGATCGATTGTCCTTGATGCAAAAAAATTCGATTTTCCAATTTCAGGCCTTGTCAGTTTTAAAGAGCTTGCAGGGAAAATTGGCGAGAGGCACAGGACACATGTTGAGGAGCTTGAACTGATTACTCCCGACGAAACAATCAGCCGGAACCTTGGTATAAGTAAGGGCGGGAAGGTCTGGAAAACTTACCGGGTAAGGGAAATAGACGGAGAGAGAATTATTCTCGACAAAGATTACTTTAACCAGACGTATGTAGAGAAGCTTACAAAAGAAATCTGTGAGAATTCGATTTATGAATATATTGAAAACGAGCTCGGTATGACAATCAGTTTTGCTAAAAAAGAAATCGTGGTAGTTGAACCGACTGAAGAAGACAGACGGCTCCTTCACTTGGAAGGATTCACCAATATTGTAGTAGTGAAAAACTTCGTATACTTTGATGATGCCAGTCTCTTTCAGTATACTGAGTCCCGCCATCGGCCGGATAAGTTTAAATTCGTTGACTTTGCCAGGCGGACGCACGGATAATTGTAAAAGCCGCTTCAGAGCAGTTATATGCCTCTGTAAGCGGCTTTTGTTGTATTTTTATTTGGCAGGTACAACTTTGTTTTTTAAAATTTGCACAATGTCTTTTCTTAAAGACGGGTTGTTAATTGTCTTGTTAAGCCAGTCTTTAGTAGAACTGTCTGTTTCTGCCTTTACACGTCTCAGCAACCTGATAAGAATGTGGCGGAAGACAGAAGAATAATACACATGATCTATTTTATGGGCTTGTTCCAGCAGCTTTTCAATTTGATCAGGGTCTTCAATGTCTGCATAAGCTGCGGCTTTATAGAGAAACAGTTCAACTATGCGGGCACGGTCGTAGCTTAAGTAATAGTCTGCTACGTCCTCAGTTAACTGGGGATATTCCTGAATATTTTTTGCGAGCAGCGGAATAAATGAATCCATCCGGTGTTTAAGAAGAAACTTAAAGGCTTTTAACGCATTAGCCTGTTCTATGGCTTCCTTAAGAGTAGTAAGAATGAGTGAATCATCTGATTTGCCGTCCGCATTTTGAAGGGCGATAAGACGGGAAGGCCATAAGTGCTTAATGTCTTCGAGGTGTTCATCAACCAGATGTTTTAAAATGTTTTCATTTTTCATCTTCGCTTCGTCTTCAGGTTTCAGAGCATCCTTTAGATCGTCCTGTGTGACTTTATGCTGTTTTTTGCGTTCAGAAATTTTCTTGTACTCTTCCATGGCTTTTGCAGATTCAGCGGTGGTTTTGTTCGAAAGATAAAACGAATCAAGGAAGGTACCTTGGTGGTCCAGAACAGCAAAGATGACCGGCGCTTCACGGTCAAATAACAACGCGTGAATTTTCCGCTTTCCCCGGCTCTCCTCGTACTTTAAAACATAGTAGCGTTTTTCACCACCATCTAAATACACTTTCTTTCCTAAAAAACTTTGGGGTAATACTGGCATATTACTTCACCGTTCCTTTCTAAAAATCTAATTTGTCCATGTTCCGAAAAGAGGGATGAAGTCTTTTCCAGACTTAAGAAAATTTAATTGTCATGACGGATAATGAGGTAAATAAGAAGTCCAATGACGGGAAAAAATAATGTTCCTATTAACACGACAATACTGAATTCTTTGCTGTTTCCTTTTCTCAAAGAATCCCGGTAAGCCCAGATACTTGTAAAAATATTTAAGAGGAAGACTCCTAAACCAAATAAGAGAATAAGCATTAAAAAACCGCCGATTTCGACCATCCGCCAAACTCCTTTAAATTAATCTCTCTCTTAATCATAACGGTCTTTCCTTTGTTTGTGTAGGTCAAAAGGAAATTTTTAAAATGGTATTTTCAGGTTTATAACATAAAAACCCTCATCAGGTAAAATATGGATGAGGGTTCAGTCAGTTAAATATTTTCTTTGTCTACGCGCTGTGCTGCTGCTTCTGCCCTTGCGACAGCTTCACGGTCTTCAATATCAGCCATTTCTTTATTGTATTCTACGTCTTTATTTTCCTTCTTAATAGTCACGTTATTGTTTTCCTCATGGCGTTTTTTCATCATAACCAATCCTTTCCTTAGAAGTGTGGGAGATGCTTTGCTGTATTTTAAAGGTTGGTTTTTGCCTTTCTAAACTCCTTGTCTGCTGCTTTAAAAGGAGATTGACATGACATTTGAAGAGCTTTCGGCATACTGCGCAGGCTTTCTTCTTTTTCTCTGTTGTTTTTATAACCCATACAGCCTTCCTCCTTTTATATCGTTTAAAATATTTTTCCCGGAGAGGAGAAGGCTATGCGTATAAGTTTATTTTTTCAAAAGGTCATTCAGCGCCTCTTTCAGGTGAGGGTACGTGAAAGTATAGCCGTTCTCCTGAAGCTTCTTAGGGAGAACTCTTTGACCTTCCAAAACAAGCATACTCATCTCTCCAAGTACAATATGCAGCACCGTACTTGGTACAGGCGCCCAAAACGGCCTGTTTAAAACGTCTGCTAATGTCTTTCCGAAATTTTTCATTTTTTCCGGGTTAGGAGCTGTAAAGTTAACAGGGCCTTGTATGTCTTTATTAGTTACACAATAAGCTAATGCTTTAGCAACATCTTCTATATGGATCCATGACATCCATTGTTCTCCGGTACCGAGCTTTCCGCCCGCTCCCATTTTAAATGGGGGGAGCATTTTTTTCAGTGCGCCTTCTTCCGCCGAAAGGACGATACCGAAACGCGTGCAGACCACTCTGACACCAGAAGGAGCTTTTAAGGCTTCTTCTTCCCATTGCTTTACCACGTCTGCCAGGAATCCGTCACCTGCCTCCCGGTCGTCCTCAGTGTAGGTTTTTGAATAAGATGAGTCATAAAAGCCTACAGCAGAGCCGTTAATTAATACAGACGGTTTTTGCTCCAGATTTTCCATAATTCGAACGGTCTCTCTTGTAGCGTCAATACGGCTATCCAGAATTTCTTTTTTCTTATCAGACGTCCACCTTCCGCTGTTGAGGTTTTCGCCTGCAAGGTTTATCATAGCGTCAACGCCTTCTAATTCTTTTTCAGGAAAGGCGTCTTTCTTAAGCCATTCAACGTAGGAAATCCCGTCACTTTCTTTTTTGTTTGATTTATTCCTTGTTAATATCACGACCTGGTGGCCTTCAGAAAGAAGTTCTTTTGTCACTGCCTGGCCAATTAATCCGGAGCCGCCGGCTATAGATACTTTCATTTATACCGCCTCCTGTTTTAAATGTACTATATATTATTTCCTTATATCGATTGAAATCAAACTTTTTTGGAAAGAGGAGAATTATATGCCCATTATAAGTAAAATAACTGCTGCTAAAAAGAAAAAAGGCAGGTTTCATATTTATTTAAAGACAGAAGAGGGAGAGGAGTATGCTTTTTCTGTCTCAGAAGATTTGCTCGTGAATGAGCATTTATTAAAAGGAAAAGAATTGACAGAGGAAGACATTGAACGGCTTAAGGAAAAAGATGATGTAGACAAAGCGATGCAGAAAGCGTTAAATTATCTTTCTTACAGAATGCGTTCTGAAGGTGAAATAACACGTTATTTAAGGGATCAGGAAGTGTCTGAGGGAGATATAGCCGACATTATCGACAGGCTTCGTGAACTCCAGTTTATTGATGATCTTCGTTTTGCCGAGGCTTTTGTCAGGACGAAGAGGGATACAGCCAAAAAAGGCCCCTTACTTATTGAGCAGGAACTTTATCAGAAAGGTGTCTCCCAGCATCATATTGATAGAGCAATGAAGGAATACGCTGAAGAGACCCAGCTTGATCATGCCATTAAAATGGTTGAAAAAAAACAAAGCTCTTATAAAAAAGAAGGAACAAAAAAGAAACAGCAAAAACTGATGCAGTTTGTCATACAGCGGGGCTACCCACAATCTGTGGCAAGTAAAGCAGTAGCAGAAGCTGAGCTTGAAACAGACCCGGAGGCAGAATGGGAGGGGCTTGTTAAACATGGTGAAAAAGCATGGAATAAATTTTCAGGAAAAGAAGACTGGGAGCGGATCCAGCGGGTGAAACAACAATTATATACCCGGGGATTTACTAGTGAAAAAATTGAGGAATGGCTGACTTATAAAAAAGAAAAAGAGGAAGAATAAAGTCTGGGAAGAAGGTTGAAAGCGGTTCATTAATTGATACATAATTGTCAACTTTGTTTATGAACTAAAGTAATTCAAGTGATAAGATGTCTGTAGTTTTACAAGTACTTATTACATTTTTTCAGAAAGGGTTAGATTTATGTCGTCAATTGTTGCATTAACACCTATAATAGCGGTTATGCTTTTTCTGGTAGTTTTAAAAATGCCAGCAGTTAAAGCTATGACAATCAGTCTCCTGGCTACAATTATATTGGCTGTAATTTACTGGCAGGTTCCGCTCGTTGTGATAGCTGCTTCTACTGTTGAAGGGATTATAATTGGTATATCAATTTTATATATTGTGTTTGGGGCTATTTTACTTCTAAATACTTTGAAGCTCTCAGGAGCAATAGATACAATCCGCACCAGTTTTATGGGAGTATCAAAAGACAGGCGTGTACAGGTTATTATCATTGCCTGGTTATTTGGCGCTTTCATTGAAGGTGCTGCAGGATTTGGAACTCCGGCAGCTATTGCTGCCCCTCTTCTGGTGGCACTGGGCTTTCCTGCAATGGCAGCCGTTGCCCTCGCGCTAATTGCCAACAGTTCTCCGGTACCGTTCGCTGCGGTCGGAACCCCCATTATCATCGGGGTAAATCAAGGACTTGATGAGGGTGGCAGCATTAGTCCTGTGGTACAGCCTGTGGTAGATGCGAGCGGTGGAATCACAGGGTTTCTTCAGGAAGTTGGGGCACAGGTTACTCAAATCGATGTATTTGTAGGTACCCTCATGCCTTTAATTATTGTTATGTTAATGACACGTTTTTTCGGTGAGAACCGTTCTTGGAAAGAAGGGCTTGCTGCGTGGAAATTTGCTATTTTTGCAGGATTAGCCTATACAGTGCCGGCCTTAATAGTGGCAAACCTGCTAGGTCCGGAATTTCCGACAATTTTTGGTGGGCTTATAGGTATGGCTATCGTAGTTCCTGCCGCAAAAAGAGGTTTTCTTGTACCAAAAGAAACCTGGCAGTTTCCTGAGTCCAAAAATTGGCTTGATTCATGGATTGGAAGTATTGATCCAGGCCCTGACGAAAATCAGAGTAAAAGTACATTGTCTACCGCCCGGGCATGGGTACCTTACTTAGCAGTGGGAATTATTCTGGTGCTTACCAGGTTGGAAGCTTTGCCATTTCGCAGCATTCTTGAAAATGTATCGATTGGGGTAACTGATATATTTGGAACAGGGATCTCTGAAGAATTTGAACCGTTCTTTCTCCCTGGTTTTGTTTTTGTCGTCGTTGTACTAATCACTTTCTTTGTCCACAAAATGACTGTGAAGCAGCTGGGACTGTCTTTTCAGCGCTCTGGTAAAGCCATTATAGGTACTGCGCTGACCCTTTTTACCGCAGTTCCAATGGTGCGTATTTTCATTAATTCAGGCGGAGATATGAATATGAGCGGCCTTGAAAGTATGCCAATAGAGCTTGCTAACTCTATTTCCGCCCTTTTGGGGCCAATGTATCCGCTCCTTGCTCCAATTATTGGGGCACTAGGAACGTTTATTTCAGGCAGTGCGACATTTAGTAACATGATGTTCAGTCTTTTCCAATCGAGTGTGGCTGATCAGATTAATACAGACCCTCGTTTAATCGTTGCTCTTCAAGTAATGGGGGCGAGTGCCGGGAATATGATCTGTGTGATGAATGTCGTGGCAGCGGCTGCAGTGGTAGGCTTAAACGGCAGAGAAGGTGCGCTAATCAGGATTACAATTATTCCCATGCTTTATTATACGCTTTTAACCGGAATAATAGGTCTTGTTCTGTCATTCTTACTGTAAAGGGAAAATAATTGGATTTTACAGGAAGACTTATTATAAAAAGAAATAAACTTTAAATCAGTTAATTGTTAAGACGCCTCTTTGTCAAAGAGGCGTCTTTGTTTGGGTGGATAGGCTAAATAAGCTATAATTAAGAAAGTAAGACTGTTAACGGAGGGATCTGATGGATAAGAAATACAGCCAAATGTCACCTGCTGAGCTTCAGCAGGAAGTGGCCGATTTGAAAGTTAAAGCCCAGAAGGCAGAACAGATGGGGATGATAAATGAATTTGCTGTTTATGAACGGAAAATGCTTATGGCTCAGGCTTATTTAATGGATCCAACTGACTTCAGGCCTGGCGAAAGATATGAATTAAAAGAAAGCGTCAATGAATTTTTTGATATCGATTATTTAAACGGGATTTTCGCCTGGGGGGACAGAAACGGAAGCGGTAAACAGGAGGCTGTGCCTATATCAGTTTTAGGAACGCGCATAAAATAACATATGAGCTATTTTTCTAAGACAGATAATAAAGGAGAAGAGCGTTAACTGCTCATCTCCTCTACTAAAGAAGTTACGTTCTTTTGCGCATTTCAACTTCCAGTATTTGATTGTGCAGACTCTGTTCAGTCTCACCGTTAACCTGGTGAAAAGCCTTTTTAGGGTTTGCACGGGGTGACTGGAATGGATCACGATAAAAAGGTTTCTTATCTTTATTGCCCTGATTATTTGCCATTTAATTAAGCCTCCTTAAATGGTTATCTAATGAAGGGTGTCATCCCGGTGTTCTCCGCCTGCTCTCATCCGTTCCTGAGGATGGTCTTTAATAGAACCGTCAGGACGTTTTGAGGCAAAGCGGGCCATTTCCCTTTTATCTTTGCTTAAAGAAATACGGTGCGGCAAACTCCGGTTATTGTTGCGCAAAATCATAACCTCCTTATGATGGGGATATTAATACTGTTTCCTGTTTGACAGTGGTTTCATGCTTAGAAAATTTTTGAAAGGAGGCCATCGCCTTGCAGGATTACTATGAAAGGCTAACTGCACGTCTTCTTGAACAAAACGACCAATTGTCTTATTCAGAAGCCAGAACGTGGGTGGAATTATTATGGGAAGATTTCGAAGCGACTTATGCGAAGGCAGGCCAAAAATACAAAGGAAAAGAAGTGACGGAAAAAGTAATCATTCAATGGATTGATAACTACGGGTCACGTCTTCATGAAATATTACTTGAAAAGCCTAAATACCGCGAATGGTTTGATAAAAAGAAATTTTACCATTAATAAAAAGGTGCCAGTAAAATTATAATTTTACGGCACTTTTTTTTGGTTAGAGAGTTGAAAAGTTTCCTTATGCAGCAAACAGACGTGATTCTCCAGGTTTAAATATATTCACCTTCAAGGTTTTTTTAGCTTTCGGTTGCAGCCACTTGCAGCTTTCTTTTGAGCGTATCTGTATTATATATCCACCCGGTATATGAGCTGAGCAGATTTAAGTCTTCATCAAGACGCACAATTGCTACGAAAGGATAGTAGCCTTTACTCCGGTAGCGCAGATCTACAAATTTTACAGAGTAACCATGCTCCTCAATTGATACGGCCCAGCGGTAAGCCGGGGAGAAAGAAAGGAAAGACGAAAGGTTTTTATCCTTTCTTGCCGCATTGATTACAGGGTCATCAGGAATCGGCTCGAACGGATATGTCTCAAAATAGTTAATTTTACCTTTTCTGCTTTGAGCGACATACATTTTTGAATTAGTCCTCACAACCACGTGCCATAAATTCCATTTGAATGTAGGCGATGTAAAAATATGAGTCGCATCCGGATGGTATCCTCTTACCTTTAAATACACCTGCCGCTGCGCATGTATTCTCCACACATAATAGCCGGCAATAATCAGGTACATAACAAGAAATGTCCAGCCCGGGTCTGTACCGAACCTCCACAGGGTAATGGCAGCGATATGTGCGATAAATATAAATGGGTCGAAAATATTTATCACACCTAAAGCCAGCCATTTCGGATAAAACGGTGAAAATGCTTTTGTGCCGTAAGCATTAAATATATCAACAAAAACATGTATGAAAACAGCGAAAAAGACCCATGCCCATAAATGCATTAAATTCAGGCCCGGCATCAGCCAATATAAAAACAGGGTGATGAGGGTGGGCCATATAAACCAAAATGGAATAGAGTGAGTTACTCCGCGGTGATGGCGTATATATGAAGCGTTATTACGCAATTTCAGGACTGTATCAAAATCAGGAGCCTGGGAGCCGATCAGAATTCCAACCATGGCCGCCTGCGTCATTTGAGGGCTTCCTGAGACAACCGGATCCAAGGTGGCTAATCCGCCTATAGCAATCCCCATGACTACATGGGTTCCTGTGTCCATGAGTTGTTCCTCCCTGTATATAAGATGTAAAGTTCAATGCTTTATAGTATCATTTGTAAGAGATCATATCAAAACTTATATATTTATTGATACCCCATTTTTATATGTTTAAAAGGAGAATGTTTTGTGAGAGAGATTAAACCTGAGGATTTTCAGCGGGATTTACTGGAATGGTATGACGAAAATAAGCGGGACCTGCCCTGGAGGCGGGAACGCGATCCATATAAGATCTGGGTGTCTGAAATCATGCTTCAGCAGACACAGGTCGATACGGTGATCCCGTATTATCAACGCTTTATGAGTTTATTTCCAACCGTAAAAGATCTGGCCGAAGCAGACGAAGAAACAGTTTTAAAGGCGTGGGAAGGTTTAGGGTATTACTCACGTGCCAGAAACCTTCATTCAGCAGTGAAAGAAGTGAACAACACTTACGGCGGAGAAGTCCCTTCTTCGGAAAAAGACGTGAAAAGCCTTAAAGGTGTGGGTCCGTATACGGCCGGAGCAATTCTTTCCATTGCTTTTAATATTCCTGCCCCTGCTGTGGATGGAAATGTAATGCGTGTCACGTCCCGTCTTTTGGCAATCTATGATGATATAGCTAAAGCCTCATCCAGGAAGACATTTGAAGAAACAGCGATGGAACTGATTGATAAAGACCGTCCTTCAGATTTCAACCAGGCCTTAATGGAACTTGGGGCTCTCATCTGCACCCCTAAGAATCCAGATTGTCTTATCTGCCCTGTCAATGAACACTGCTCTGCGCGTAAAGAGGGGGTGCAGGACCTCCTGCCTGTTAAGTCAAAAAAGAAGCCGCCTAAAAAGATGAAGATGAAAGTGCTATTAGTGAAGGATGAAAATGACAGAGTATTAATTGAACGGCGTCCTGATACAGGCCTGCTGGCTAAACTTTGGCAGTTCCCTAATATTGAAGCAGAGACAGACGACCTGTCTGATTTAAACCATCTTGGTGAATCATTAGGGCTGACGTTGGAAATAGAAAAGAAGAACATTCAGGAAGTTAAACATGTTTTCTCTCACGTGGTGTGGGAAATGGAAGTGTATAAAGGGTTTGCTAAGTCCGTACATAACACTGAGTTGTATAATGAATCAGCGTTAAAACAATTTGTGGCCACGGAAGACATCAATTATTATCCTTTTCCTGTTTCACATCAGAAAATAATAGATGGCGCCCTGGCGAAAGGAGAGATGTATAAATGAATTTAAATCTTGAAGGAAAAAAAGTTCTCGTCACAGGAGGCTCAAAAGGAATTGGGAAAGGTATTGCCGAAGCATTCACAGCTGAAAAGGCAAAAGTGGGTGTAGTGGCACGAGGTGAAAAAGGCCTTAAAAAAACGAGAGAAGAACTTTCTGAAGTGGAAGTATTTCAGGGAGATTTATCAAACGCAGAGGAACGGAGCAGGGTTTTTCAGGAGTTTATAGATACATTCGGCACCATTGATATATTAATCAATAATGTCGGAGGGAGCAGTGGAGGCAGCAACCTCGAAACATCGCTGGAGCAGTTTGATGAAGCTATGCAGCTTAATTACTTCTCAGCTGTTCACTTCAGTCAGCTGGCCGCTCCTTATATGAAAAAAGCCAATAACGGAGCTATTGTAAATATTTCTTCGATCTTTGGAAGGGAATCAGGCGGCAAGCCTTCCTATAACAGCTCTAAAGCTGCCATGATCAGTTTTACAAAATCCCTGGCGGACGAACTAGCCTTGGAAGGGGTCAGAGTTAACGGAGTGGCCCCGGGAGCTATTTTACATCCAACCGGCAACTGGCAAAGAAGACTTGACGAAAACCCTGAAAAAATTGAAAAGTTTGTAGAGGACCAGATTCCTGCCGGAAGGTTTGGCACCGTGGAGGAAGTGGCAGATGTTGTTGTATTCCTCGCTTCTGAACGGGCGAAATGGGTGATCGGGGCCACTCTCAACGTAGATGGCGGCCAATCCAAGTCTAATTTTTAGAAGAGCACAGAGAACAAAACTAAATAAAGTTTGAATTATAGAATATTACTTTGATTGAAGGACAGAAGGTGGCGACGCCACAGGGATTAAGCGCAGTCTGAAGATCCAATTCAGCGAAGTTTCAAGCTGAGTTGAATTTAGCTGAAGACAAGCCCCTGGGCAAGCGTCCACCTGGCGGACTGAAATCACTGCTTTTATTCTATCTCAGAGGCGATCTTTAACTAAAAATGGATAATGAGACAACAGTCTTTACTTTTTTGATTGAAGGACAAAGGTGGTGACGCCACAGGGGTTTAGCGCAGTCTGAAGATCCTATTCAGCGAAGCTTAAGGCTGAGTTCAATTTAGTTGAAGACAAGCCCCTGGGCAAGCGTCCACTTGCCGGACTTAAATCATAGTTTTATTCTGGTCCAGGTTAATCTTCTTTAATTATAAAAGTTACTAAAACCCGAAGAATTATCTAAGATATTTCTTCGGATTTTTTAATGGTTACTATTCTTTTTTTCCCTGTCTTTTTATTAGAGCGTTCAACAATAAAAAAAACCTCGTTTTTTTCAAAAAAATTAAATAAATTATCATTTCGTTACCCGAAATATGTTAAGATGATGAAAAAATAAAGGAGACTGATGATATGACACAATCAGATGCTTTAAATTATCCTTATTCATCACAGCGCATGGTTACATATGGACGAAAAGGGATGGTGGCTACCTCCCAGCCTCTTTCAGCCCAAGCGGGGCTCGACATAATGAAAAAAGGCGGAAATGCCATTGATGCGGCTATTGCGACAGCAGCGTGTCTCACGGTAGTAGAGCCCACTTCAAACGGAATCGGCGGAGACGCCTTTGCCCTGGTGTGGACGAAAAATAAACTCCACGGACTTAATGCAAGCGGGCCGGCCCCTCAAAATATATCTATAGAAAAGCTTAAAGAGCAGGGAATAGAAGACCTTCCGAAATTCGGGTGGACGCCTGTCACAGTCCCTGGAGCCCCTGCAGCCTGGGCTGAACTCTCACAAAAGTTCGGTAAGCTCCCTTTAAGTGAAACACTCGCACCGGCGGTTAATTATGCGAAAGAAGGGTTTCCTTTAAGTCCCGTATTGTCTTACTATTGGGAGAAAGCAGCAAAAAATTTCGGGGAAATCCTGGACCATGACATGTTCCAAAGCTGGTTTGATACCTTTGCACCTGGCGGAAGGGCTCCTAAAGCGGGAGAAATATGGAAGTCTCCCGGCCATGCTGAGACTCTTAAGGCAATTGGCGAGACGAATGCCGAATCATTTTATAAAGGCGACCTGGCAGATGCGATAGACGCCTTCTCACAAAAATACGGGGGGTACCTGCGTAAAGAAGACCTGGAGAGGTTTGAACCGGAATGGGTGACCCCTGTCAGCGTGAATTACCGCGGGTATGATGTATGGGAAATCCCTCCAAACGGGCAGGGACTGGTAGCTTTAATGGCTTTAAATACTCTTAAAAATGATACGTTTAGCGTGAGAGAAAATGAGGAAACGTATCATAAACAAATTGAAGCGATCAAACTTGCTTTTGCAGATGGAGAAAAGTATATAACTGACCCTGATTATATGAGCCGTAAAACAGAAGATTTACTTAGCGACGCGTACGGAGAAAAACGCCGGGAGCTGATTGGGGACGAAGCGATCCAGCCTGAGGCAGGCGATCCCTCTTCGAGTGGAACGGTTTACTTGTCAACAGCAGACGGCGAAGGAAATATGGTCTCATTCATTCAGAGTAATTATATGGGATTCGGGTCCGGTCTGGTTGTTCCCGAAACAGGAATTTCCCTGCAGAACCGGGGTCACAATTTCAGTCTTGACCCTGCTCACGACAACGCATTAAAAGCCGGGAAACGTCCGTTCCATACCATTATCCCCGGATTTTTAACAAAAGGAAATCATGCCGTTGGACCTTTCGGAGTAATGGGAGGATTTATGCAGCCGCAAGGGCATTTGCAAATGGTTATGAATACGGTGGACTTTGGCTTAAACCCGCAGGCCGCTTTAGACGCTCCCCGCTGGCAATGGATGAAAGATAAACAGGTTCTGGTTGAATCAAGTGTTCCTGCCCATATTGTTCATGCTCTTGAAGCAAGAGGACATGACGTAAAGCTTACCCATATTTCAGGCAGCTTTGGCCGCGGACAGATTATTTGGCGCGACCCTGTGACCGGGGTTCTGTGCGGCGGCACAGAAGCTCGTACTGACGGGGCTATTGCAGTTTATTAGGAAGGTGTTTTCAAGATGAAACAAGCTGAAATTTTTATGGCTTTTCTCCGTGTCGGCCTGTTAGGGTACGGGGGAGGGCCATCTTCCATTCCTCTTATTCAAAGAGAGGCTGTTGAAAAGTACGGATGGCTCAACGATGATGAATTTGCCGATATTCTAGCCATAGGGAACACACTCCCGGGCCCTATTGCTACTAAAATGGCGGGTTACATAGGTTACCGTGTATCAGGGATTACCGGGATGCTCAACGCCATTGCTGCTTCGGTTCTTCCTACTGTCATACTCATGATTTTTTTACTTGTTTCGTTATCATCATTCAGAGAGTTGACATGGGTTCAGGGAATGACACACGGCGTACTCCCGGTAGTAGCCGTGATGCTGGGCGCTTTAACATGGGGATTTGTCCAGAAATCAACTTCCGATCTGGGAGGGCTTCCAGCTATTCTTCTTATTATCGCTTCGGTTATTCTTATCCAATGGGCAGGACTCCATCCCGCTATTTTAATTGGCATTTTAATAATATTTGTTCTAGTCAAACCTGTGAAACCGGAAGGTAACGAAAAGGCAGGTGATAATGGATGATCTATTGGGAAATATTTCTGGCTTTTTTCATCCCGGGCATTATCGGTTACGGAGGAGGCCCCGCAACCATTCCTTTAATTGAGTATGAAGTCGTACACAGGTACGGGTGGATGAGTGTAGAAGAGTTTGGAGAAGTTTTAGCCCTTGGGAATGCGCTCCCCGGGCCAATAGCAACAAAAATGGCCGGATATATCGGATTTGAGCAGGCAGGCATTCTCGGTGCTTCAGTCGGTTTGTTTGCTACTATAGCGCCCTCATTAATTTTAATGATTATTCTCCTTGGCATTCTCTTGAAGTTTAAAGATTCTCCGAAAGTAAAGCTTCTCTCAGCGGTAGTAAGGCCTACGATTGCTGTTCTGCTCGGTGTTATGACATTTCGCTTTCTTCAAACATCTTATGTGGATAACGGCTGGATGCAGACAGTCTTTTTAACCGTGGCCAGTTACATTTTACTTGAAAAAAGAAAGGTTCATCCTGCTTTTGTCATATTAGGGGCATTAATATATGGCGCACTCTTTCTCGGTTAAGCACTCAATCAAAATGGAGGCGTGTGCCGCTTGTCCAGTCAGCTTCCATTTTCGGAAGTCCGCCGCGTTCCATAATTTCATTTACAATTTCCCTGTGAATCGTCACACCCTCCACACTTAAATAAGGAGATATTTGTTGAAAAAGCTGGTGGAAATAAGCCAGCTCTTTTTCTGTCCAGTCAGTTTTAGGCACCATTAAGAGCTCTGTCATATCTCTTCCTACATACATCTTTTTTCACCTCCTGTTTTGTTTATTACGTTTTTAGTTTAACTACTGTAAAATGAACTTATTCAACACGCAGAAATGAAACCAGCAATTAAAAAAGGAGAGCATGAGCATAATGACTAAAGAAACAGAAAAAGTAGCCCTCATTACCGGAAGCAGCCGGGGAATAGGAAGAGAAATTGCATTGAAACTTGCGGAAAAAGGGTACCACATAGTCGTAAACTATGCGAGAAGCAGAACAAAAGCAGAAGAAACGGCAGAAGAAATCCGTCGTCTTGGCCAGAAAGCGCTGACTGTAAAAGCTAATATTGCAAAAAAAGACAAAGTAGAGGATATGTTCCGGCAGATTGACGAAGAATTCGGCAGGCTCGATATACTTGTCAATAATGCGGCTTCAGGAGTGCTTCGCCCGCTAATGGAAGTGGAAGAGAGCCACTGGGACTGGACAATGAACATCAATAATAAAGCCATGCTCTTTTGTTCGCAAAAGGCAGCAGAACGAATGATAAATCAAGGATCAGGCGGTGCGATTGTGAGTCTGAGTTCATTAGGAGCGGAGAGATACTTGCCAAATTATACAACTGTTGGAGTATCGAAGGCGGCAGTCGAAGCACTGACCCGTTATCTCGCTGTTGAACTGGCCCCTTACAATATTCGTGTCAATGCTGTATCAGGCGGAGCTGTAGATACGGACGCCCTGACGCATTTTCCGAACCGGGAGGAATTACTGGAAGATGCCAGCCGGCGGACGCCTGCGGGAAAAATGGTCGAACCGGAAGATTTAGCAAATGCCGCTGTGTTTTTACTGTCAGAAGAAGCCAGTATGATCCGCGGCCAGACCATAATTGTAGATGGAGGAATTTCACTTTTAACGTAATTATTACAGCATAGTGCGCAGGATATTCTTTTTTTCGGCTGGTTATATTAACTCATGTGGAGGTGATAAACATGAGAAACAACCAGCAGCAAAACCAATCCAGAACAAACGTCTCCCGAGTAAGACAGCAAAATCAGCAGTCTGCCCAGGGACAGAGCTACGAGTTCGCAAGTGAAACTGATGCTCAGCAGGTAAGGCAGCAAAACCAGCAGTCTCAGCAGGGTATCCAACAACAACAGCAGCAACAGCCAAACGCTTCCAGCACAAATACTCAACAAGTAAGACAGCAAAATCAGCAATCTGCCCAGGGACAGAGCTATGAGTTTGCAAGTGAAACTGATGCTCAGCAGGTGAGACAGCAAAACCAGCAGTCTCAGCAGGGTATCCAACAACAACAGCTGCAACAGCAGCAGCGTCAACGCTAAATTTTAAAAGTGCTTTATAGTATTTAAAAAAGGTGATTCTGGTGGACCTGCCGTTCTGCCGAATCACCTTTTATATTTAAAGGTACCTTAGTTTTCCATCTGCATCCGGCAGCAAACTGATTTATTAAGCAAGTCAGGCAATTGAAGGGTTTCTATTCATTTTAAAATACTGCAAACAATAGTATAATAAATATGATAGGAAATAATCGCCTGTTGGGCGGTGAATCGAGTGTCTGGAAATTATCATCCGGTTACTAAACATGCAGGGAGGCAAAAAATGAAATTTGGACGTAAACGGAAGGAGAAAAAGCAGAAGGCAGAACAGGAAGAGAGTGTAAAAATCATACAGGCCACATTGGAAGATGTACGCTCAGCGGTGAGCCGTTATACTAAAGACTTAGGAGCAGGTATATCTCTTCGCAGTATCATTTTGGATACCCATGAAATTGATTTCGAAATTCTGCATAAATATCTTGGCGGAAAACCGGACAGGCCTTTTTATATGTCTAAAGAAACGTTTGAAATTTTTGAGGAACCTGATTATCCAAAATATATTGATCAATGCCAGATCGCCTGTGACCAGTATTTTCTGGAAACAGGAGAAGAGCCTGTAATACCTGGAGACCGTACTAAAAAAATCAGCTATTTCAAACTGCAAAACTATCTTATCGATAAACCTCCCTTCGATTTGTATTTAGACCGTTATGACCGGATGGTCACCCATCGTAAACAGACTGATTAGTTAAAGAAGAGCATTACTTTTTTGTCCTGTTACGGTGGGATTTGAAAGTACAGAGAAAGGAGCAGCATTGTGGATTTCCCTAAAGTAGGCAGCAACATTGAAGTTCAGAGTTACAAACATAATGGGCAACTCCATCGTGTCTGGGAAGAAACCATTATATTAAAGGGAACGACTCAGGAAGTCATTGGCGGAAATGACCGGATTTTAGTGCAGGAATCCGATGGCCGGCAGTGGAGAACAAGAGAGCCGGCCATTTGTTATTTTACCGCACATCACTGGTTTAACGTGATTGGCATGATCCGCAATGATGGTATTTACTATTATTGCAACCTGGGCACGCCCTTTACTTATGATTCAGAAGCGTTAAAATATATTGATTACGACCTGGACATTAAAGTGTTTCCCGATATGACTTATAAATTGCTGGATGAAGATGAGTTTGCCTTACATAAAAAACAAATGAATTACCCTGATGCAGTAGAAGTTATACTGCGAAGAACTGTCGATGAGCTTGTATCGTGGGTCAGTCAGCAGAAAGGCCCGTTCGAGCCAGGTTTTATCGAATACTGGTATGAACGTTTTTTACAGCACCGTTAAATGTGCGCGGCAGCAAATCAGTGTAAGAGAGCGGTCCCGGAAACAGGAAGGACTGCCTCTTTTTTGTTTAAGCAATTTAAACAGCTGAGGTGAGACGAATAATAGAACAAAGTTTATCTCGTTTCAGGCCGCCTTAAGCAAGGGGATGTTAGTTTTGGACAGCATAAAACGATATATGAAGTTTGTTAAACCATACTGGAAAGAAATTATTATTACTGTCATCATCGGGATGTTAAAGTTTGGTATTCCACTGATCATACCGCTTATTCTAAAATATGTCATAGATGATATCATTGGGGCTGACGGGATGACAGCTAATGAACAGCTGAATGAGCTGTACTGGCTTATGGGGATTGTCCTTTTCGTCTTTGTGGTGTTCCGTCCTCCAATAGAATACTACCGTCAGTATTTCGCCCAATGGACAGGGAATAAGATTTTATATGATATCCGTGACCAGCTTTTTAGCCATTTGCAAAAATTAAGTTTAAAGTTTTATTCAAACAGAAAATCCGGAGAAATTATTTCTAGAGTCATCCACGACGTCGAACAAACAAAGAATTTTATCATCACCGGGATGATGAACATCTGGCTCGATTTATTTACGATTGTCGTAGCGATCATCATCATGCTGACAATGGATGTATGGCTAACTTTAATTGCGGTTTCCCTTCTCCCTTTCTACGGTCTCGCTATAAAATATTTTTACAGCAGATTACGTTATTTAACACGAAGGCGTTCCCAGGCTCTTGCAGAGGTTCAGGGGCACTTGCACGAACGGCTTCATGGGATGAATGTGATTCGAAGCTTTGCTCTTGAAGATTATGAACAAAAGCAATTTGATGAACAAAATGGAAATTTTTTAACAAAAGCTGTAGACCATACGAAGTGGAATGCCAAAACATTTGCAGTAGTGAACACCATCACCGATATTGCTCCCGTACTTGTTATCGGAGTCGCAGGTGCCATGGTTATTCAAACAGGTTTGACGATCGGAACAATGGTCGCTTTTGTCACATACATGGACCGGCTCTACAATCCGCTGCGCCGCCTGGTTAATTCATCCACCACCCTGACACAGTCTGTTGCTTCGATGGACAGGGTGTTTGAACTTGTAGATGAAGAATATGATATAAAAGACAAAGAGGGGGCAGTCCCTTACTCATACCCTCAAGGAGAAGTCATTTTTGACAATGTAAGCTTCAGTTACAATGAAGGTGAAACTATTCTTAAGAACCTGGATTTCCGGGTTGAACGCGGAGAAACTGTAGCCATCGTCGGAATGAGCGGCGGGGGTAAAAGTACGATTATGAGTCTGATTCCGCGGTTTTATGATGTGACCAGCGGCCGTATTCTTATAGACGGGAAAGATGTACGCGAGTACCAGGCACGCACCTTGCGTGACAGAATCGGCATGGTTTTTCAAGACAACATCATTTTCAGTGATTCAGTTATGTTCAATATCCGTATGGGGAATCCGGAAGCCACAGATGAAGAAGTTTATGCCGCCGCCCGTGCTGCAAACGCCCATCATTTTATTCAGGACCTGCCGGAAGGCTACCATACAAATATTGGTGAACGCGGCGTTAAGCTCTCAGGCGGCCAAAAACAGCGTGTGGCTATCGCGCGTGTATTCTTAAAAAGCCCTGAAATCCTCATCTTTGATGAAGCAACCAGCTCGCTCGACTTGGAAAGCGAAAGCCTTATCCAGCAATCTCTTTTCCAGCTGGCAGAAGACAGAACAACTTTTATCGTCGCCCACAGGCTATCCACAATCACCCATGCCGATAAAATTCTCGTCATAATTGATGGCGAACTCGCAGAAATGGGCAGCCACGACGAACTTATAAAAAAACAAGGCGCTTACTACAACCTCTTCCAAGTCCAGCAGCTGAATTAAAACTTGAGCCCCTTCAAATATGAAGGGGCTTTTTGTATGGGAATTCTGCAGTCTGATGCTCGGGGCAGAGGGAGGAAGGTGAATGGGAAGATTGGAAGGTGGAGTGGAAACGTAGAGTGGGTGTTACGTAGGTGCTGCCGCAGTAACAGTCAGGTATCACCCACCAGTGGAGCACAGAGAAAACAGGAGAAAAACTGAGGAAAGAGGAGCGTTATGGGAGTGGGTGATACGTAGGTGCTACCGCAGTAACAGCCAGGTAACACCCACCAGCGGGGCACAGAGAAAACAGGAGAAAAACTGAGGAAAGAGGAGCGTATAGGGAGTGGGTGATACGTAGGTGCTACCTCAGTAACAGTCAAGTAACACCCACCAGCGGGGCACTTTTAATTGCGACGAGCAAGCGAAGTGGCACAGGAGCACTCACCACCTACGGCGCAGAAACACCAACCAACGAAAAACTCCCCCGGCATCAAACAATGCCGGGGCCCTCTTAAATATACTAAAACATTTCGCGTTCTCTGATTTTCACTTCGTTATCTTCTGTGTGGTAGGTGAAGAAGCCGTCTACAAGGCGGTCCAGGTGTTCGAGCTCTTCGCTGTATTCGATGATCAGGCCAATAACAGGGAGGAAGTGGACCCAATCGTCGGTAGTTATTTGATCATCATTGTGATAGGTCATGAAGACATTAATGAGCTGATGTTTTCCTTCATTAACTTCATCGTAAAAATCCTCGGTCGACTGCGGTTTAACCTTGCCGGCGTATTTGAGCAGGATCCGCTCGTGGTAATTAGTTAAATAATCCAGCTGGAGCTGAAGAAGCTGATCCATTTCGTCGGGAAGCTGGTTGACCACATTATCGTTTTTACTTAAGCTTTTCAGTATATCTTTAGCTTTCTTCGTGCTGCTGATCATTTGCCTGAATAGGACGACTTTGCGCATCCTCGAATATTCGCTTTTTCTGAAATAGTTTCTTTCCTCTTTATAGAGGTTAAAAACATTTTCCAGTTTTAAAACAGAATCGCGGATTTTTTTCATGTCCTGTTTCAAGGTCTGGTAATCCACTTCATGGTGAAGAATCAGACGGATCCACTGAATGATCTGGTCGTTGGCATCTGTGACTTTATGGTAGAGGATGTTTTCGTGTTTGGGCGGCAGAAAGATCATATTTACAATAAATGCCGAAAATACACCAATCATAATCAGTACAAACCTGTTAGCCGCGAAGTTCACAAAGTCATCTGTCGGGCTGCCCATTATAATAATGGCGGTGACGACAGCTAAAGGAATAATTGATTCTTTTTTCAGCTTAATATGAATGGCAATAATAAGCAGGACGACGGCCCCTATTACAAACGGCTGGTGGCCGAATGCAAGGACAAACACTATCGCCAGGAGGGCACTGATAATATTAGCCTGTACCTGATCCCAAATGAGTACAAGGCTTTTATGAACGGAGGGCTGAACAGCAAAAAAAGCAGCTAACGCTCCGTAGACAGGCGTTTCAAAACCGAGCCACATAGCGGCATAGAGTGCAAATGTGACAGCGACGCCAGTTTTAAAAATACGGGCTCCAAGCCTCATGATTTCAAATTCCTTTCTTTCTGGTTAATTATAATAATAAAATAATATCTTATATACGGAAGTACTATACACCTGTTTTTCACAAACATCAAGAAGTAAAACTGTTTTTTTATACTTTAAGAAAGTTTAACTCATTTGGCAGTTTAAAGTATCGAAAAAAATTATAGGCTGCCCCCATTATCTGACCGCAGCCAAGCTTTTCTAATAAAATACTCACACAGCCTGTAAAGTAAGAAAAAAGGATGATCTTCTAAGGAAACTTAGAGATCATCCTTTTAATAAGAACGAAGAATACAAAAGCAGTTATTCTGTAGAGACAGCCGGATCAGCCTGCTGTTTCACTGGTGTGACTTGTCTGAAGTTAGCAGCAGGATCTTCTAATAATTTATCCACTAATGCCACCTCTTCAGCCTGGTTTAATTGGGCAAGTTCATTTTTGTAAACAGTCAGAAGTTCTGTCACATCTTTGAGCCCCGTTTCTGACAGTGGCTCGATTGCAACTTTCGCCCCTTTAGCAATTCGGCTGTTTAATGTCTGTTCGTCAAGTCCTGCTGCAGGATCGTGGCGAAGGTAAACGGCACCGCCGGTCATACCTGCACACATCCATGGGCCAGGATCGCCCATGACAAGACCTCTTCCGTTGGTCATATACTCGAAGGCAAACCCTTTTATATTCGCGTGAACGCCCGTGTTATACTGCCTTCCTTGCTTAAGCGGGGTTTTAACCCGTCCGCCAAAGATCATATCAGCTCCGGAAAGACGGATACCTGCACGGGAATCGGCATCACCCTGAATGATAAACGTCCCTTTTTGTGCACCGTAACCGGCTCCTTTACCGACAGACCCGTTGATGAGCTGGCCATTAACTCCTTTAGTTTTAAAAACTTTAAAGGAACCGCCGAATGATGTTTTTCCGACGCCGTCCTGGGCTCCTCCGGTAATATGAATATTAACGCCGTCACTGTTATAAGCGCCAAGGCCATTGCCGAGAATAGAGCCTTTCGTGTAACGCAGATCTATTTCAGGAAGTGTACGGTAGGAGCCATCCAATTTTCCGCGTACCCGGTGACAGGAGACACGGCTTCCAAGAATACGCTGTTCTGCTGTTACGGCCTCAAACTCTCTCGAAGCCGTAAGCTCTGACACATTGCCGTCAAGGTACTCAAATTCCGCCCCTACAGCTACAGCAAGCTGCTGTTCTTCTGCTTCTTCCATCGCTTTGGCAGGCTCAAACGGTGCGAGGTCCTGTTCAGGCAATGTAGAAAGAAGGTCGGTTAAGTCGAGATTGTCATGTCCGCGGGTCTGCTCAAGCAGATCGGCACGGCCGACAATGTCCTGTGTACGGTCAAAGCCAAGTGAAGCAGTTAACGCCTTCAGCTCTTTTCCAAAGGCCGAGAACATCGTCATCAGACCCTGTACCGCTAAATCGTATTCACGCGGTACAAATCGTCGAAGGCCATGGTCTTTTGCCTGGGCTTCTGATTCAATTTGAGTGGCAATACCGACATGACATGTGTCAAGGTGACAGCCGCGGCAGGCAGTACAGCCGACTGCAATCATTGAAAGTGTCCCAAATCCGATACGGTTGGCACCTAACAGCATAAGTTTAATGGCGTCCTGTACACTTTTTACACCGCCGTCGGCCCAGATTTCCACCTTATGGCGAAGACCTGCTTCAAGAAGGGCAAAGTGAGCAGCTTTAACACCGATTTCCGCTGGAAGGCCAACATGCTGAAGGGCATGTACTCTCGCTGCTCCAGTCCCGCCGTCGAATCCGCTCAAGGTAATAAAGTCGGCGCCCGCTTTGGCAATACCTACAGCGATCGTACCGATGTTAGGTACAATAGGGACTTTAACGGCTACTTTCGCCTGGTCGTTTGCTGTTTTAATTTCAGTGATCATCTGCGCCAAATCTTCAATTGAGTAAATATCATGGTTGTTAGATGGCGAGATCAAGTCAGAACCGGTGGTAGCATTTCGTGCTGCCGCTACTTTATCTGTTACTTTTGAACCTGGAAGGTGTCCGCCTTCACCCGGCTTGGCACCCTGTCCGATTTTAATTTCAAGCAAATTAGATGAATTCAACAGCTCAACGTTGACACCGAAACGCCCGGAAGCGATCTGCTGGCCGCGGGTGTTTGGATATTTGCCGAGCATATCTTTAATTTCGCCGCCTTCACCGTTGAAACTGATCATGTTCATACGGTCCGCTGCTTCCGCATACGCCCTGAAAGCAACTTCATTTTGAGACCCGAAAGACATGGAACTGATCATAAACGGCAGGTCGTGATTAGCTACTCCGATATCAACCTTCTCCGGCTCGAGGTCCGAATCCACCAATTTTAAATCTGTATAATGGCGGATAGTAGTCGGGTTCTTAGTTTCCTGCTCAGCTATTTTATCTCCGAATTCTTTATACTCTATTTTCCCGGAAGCGAGGTCACCGAGAGACTTCCAGATACGCGGGAAGATATGGAACGTCTTTCCCGGTCTTGCTTTTTCGCTATTGAAGTCTTCTTTGCGGGCAAGACTGTCTTCCTTCATTTGAGTATAGTTGTAGCTGACATCTTTACTTGCCAGATAGTTAACGATATTTAAGTGAGAAGCGATTTCTTCATTCAAACCGATTGACGAGAACAGCCGGCCATAGCCGCGCAATTCATGAATACCGATAGTGGAAATTATTTTTTCAAGGCCTTTATTTAACGCACTGTAAAGCTTCACAGCCGGTTGAGCGTTATCTTCAGTGACAGTTGCAAACATGATATATGGATTAACAAGGTCTGCGCCTAATCCGAAGACCACTGCTATATCATGAAGCGTCCTGATGCTTCCGGACCTTAACACTAATGAACAGCCACGCCGCATTTCTTTCAAGGTCAGCCCCTGGTCGACTGCCGAGACGGCTAAATGCGGATCGATCCAGTACGCGTTCTCTTCGTGGGTGCCGTAATCATCAAGCACAATCAATGTTTTCCCTGACTCAATAGCTTTTGCAGTATCGTCAGTGAGACGCTGTAATGCCTCGTCAACTTCTTCATCTTCAAAACGGACAAGGCGAAGCTTTTTAACTTCACTGTTAGTTTCATAGTATTCGAGAATTCCTTCATAGGAAGGATGATTAAACTCTTTTTGAAGCCCTTTCCCGGCGATTCCTTCTGTTACGATAGGAGAATCGAGCTGGGTGACTGTCTTCAAATCTTTCTCCTGGAAAAGCCCAGGACGTCTGCCGATAACAACGCGTGTGGAGAAGTGCTCCATTTCACGGTCTCTGTCAATCGCCGGATTGGTCACAACAGCTACGCTTTCTTTAATAAAGTCAGCCACGTTTTTACGGCCCGGGTGCATGGCAGCCAGCGGAGCATCATGGCCGAGTGAACGGATCGGCTCCACCCCTTTTTCAGCCATCTGCTCAATTAACTGGATATGTTCGCGGTCCCAGCCGTTAGCAGCATAAACAGTCGGTTTAACATTCTGCTGGAAAAGGACAGTTTCAGGTGATTCATTCCATTCTGTAGCCAGACGCTTTCGGGCATTTTTCACAGGCAGCTTTTCAGCCATCCTGCTGTAAACCTCTTCCTGAAGCTCATCATGCCACAAAACCTCGATCGTCCCCTGGTCGTTACGGCTTAAAGCCACTTTTTCCCCCGGAGCAAAAGGTTTAGGTTCAGACATATACTGGTCTGAAGTGAAAAGTCCTTGCTCTGAAGCAAAAATGTAACTCGTTTCCGTTTCAAGCATCCAGACAGGACGCAGGCCGAGAGAATCCACACTAAATACACATTCGTTTCCATGACGGGATATAATTCCTGCCGGGCCCTGTGCAAAATGGCCCCATGCTTCACGGATATAAGTGTAAAGGTCTTTCAGGTGATCCGGATAATGTTTAATTTCATTCACAATCGGCGGGAATATTACTTCCATCGTTTCAAATAAAGAGAGAGTATGCCTGGAAGTAAACGTATCTATGACCCTGTTTAAATCCTGGGAGTCACTTCCGCCTTCAACAAGCGGCACTCCAACCATATTTGCTTCGTCGCGGAGTTTAGCAATCGTATTAATTTCCCCGTTATGGCCAAGCACACTGAAGGGCTGGACACGGAAAAAATTAGACAGCGTATTCGTAGAATAACGGTTGTGCCCTAAAGTGGTTGCCGATGCAACAAGCGGGTCAGCAAGGTCAGCATAGTATTCAGGAAGAACATCGCCTGCGCCCATCACTTTATACACCGCATTGTCACTGCTTAAAGAAGCAACATGGACAGCAAGGTTTTTCTCACACTCAAGTGTTAAGTCAAACAAAGTGGAGCGGAGGGTATTAGAATCTTCCATGTTTTCCGCAACTAAAGCGACCTGCCAAAAAAGCGGCTCCGCTTTTTTAGCTATAGGTCCAAGTGCTTCACGGTCTGTCTGATCTGTACTTTCAAAAATCAGGCTGAATCCTTTCGTTCTGAAAAGATCTTTCATTTCTTGTTGAAATTTACTTGTTTCCTCAGTCTTTTCAATAAATAAATGGCCAACAACAAATGAAGGAGAGTCAACCAGCGATGGATCCACCTGGACTTCCTCAAGTTTCTTTTTCCAGAGAGCTCGCGGAAGGTCGATATGAATACCTACACCGTCACCTTCTTCATTAATAAAACCTGCACGGTGATTCATTTTAACGAGTGCCTGAATCGTGTCGTCGATGTTTTTCTTAGTTGGAATATTTTCTTTCTCGATAAATGATACGATTCCGCAACTATCGTGCTCTTCTTGCAGCGCTCCGCGGAAGCGCTCGATTTCTTTGGATACTTTCCTCATAAATGCCGGTCAAAAGTCGACCTCCACCTCCTGTAAAAATAAATCAACTGCCCTCTGACAGATAATCTGACACGCCGAGACAGAAAAAGGCCTGGATCTCAGAATTGTCAGAATTATATCTTACTTTACCACTTTTTTAAAATGAAATCAATTAATTATACAAAATAAAGAATAATTTATTCAATTGTTAGAAGGGAGGAATGCAGAGGGGAAGATAGGAAAACGCTTTTGGAAGCGTTTTCAAGAGGGTGTACATGAAAAAAGAGCGGAATTATAAAATCCCGCTCTTTTACACAATGTATATTTATGCATTGTTCCAGTTTGAAAATACTTCGTCGACAATTTCTGATGTCTTTCGAACATCTTCTTTTGTATGGGCTGTTGTCAGAAACCACGCTTCGTACTTTGATGGAGCAAGGTTTACGCCGCGTTTTAACATTTCTTTAAAGAAGTAGGCGAACATCTCGCCGTTGCTGTTCTCAGCATCTTCATAATTCGAAACTTCGTCAATATCAAAGTAAATGGTGAGAGCTCCTTTCAATCGGTTGACTGTGACAGGAATATTATGCTTATCCGCCGCATTTCTTATCCCTGCTTCCAATTGCTCGCCAAGTTGGTCCAAATTTTCATAAACATTCGGTTCCTTTAATACTTCCAAACAGGCGATTCCCGCTTTGATGGACGCTGGGTTCCCAGCCATCGTACCGGCCTGGTAAGCAGGCCCGAGCGGTGAGACCTCTTCCATTATAGCCCGCTTTCCGCCGTAAGCTCCAATTGGAAGACCCCCTCCGATTATTTTTCCCAGAGCGGTAAGGTCAGGTTCGACGCCTAAAAGGTTCTGTGCTCCACCGTACATGAATCGGAAGGCGGTGATGACTTCATCATAGATCACTAACGCGCCGGCTTCGTGTGCAAGATCATTGACGGCCTCAAGAAAACCAGACTTAGGCTCAACAATCCCGAAGTTTCCGACAATCGGTTCGACCAGCACGCCGGCTATATCGTCACCCCAGTAATCCAAGGCTTCTTTAAAGGCCTCAATATCGTTAAAAGGAACAGTAATGACTTCTTTCGCGATGCTTTCAGTGACACCGGCAGAGTCGGGATTGCCAGTAGTTGACGGGCCTGATCCGGCGGCCACAAGAACCAGATCAGAATGGCCGTGGTAGCATCCGGCAAATTTAATTATCTTATCGCGCCCTGTATAGGCTCTAGCCACCCGGATAGTAGTCATGACAGCTTCCGTGCCCGAATTAACAAACCTTACGCGCTCCAAAGACGGAATAGCTTCCTTGAGCATTCCTGCAAACGTATTTTCATGAACTGTGGGCGTGCCGTAAAGAACACCGTCTTCAGCCGCTTCCTGAATGGCCTTTGTGATATGGGGATGAGCATGCCCGGTGATGATCGGACCGTAGGCAGCCAGGTAATCAATATAATGGTTTCCGTCTTCATCCCAAAAATACGCGCCCTTCGCTTTCTTCATAAAAACAGGGGTGCCTCCACCCACACCTTTATATGCCCGCGACGGACTGTTAACGCCGCCAAGAATGACATCCTGGGCCTCTTTATACAGCTGTTCAGATCTTTCAAATGCCATAGTTATGTACCTCCTGTAAATGTTCATTATGTCACGTGTGATTGTAACACGAAATAGAGAGGTAGGTGCTACCGGTGTAGCACCTACAAATGTATCAGGAAGGTATCGAGAGGAAACGGAAGGATAAGAAAGTTAAAAAAGAGTTACAGAGAGGTAGGTGCTACCGGTGTAGCACTCAACACCTGCGACGAGCAAGCGAAAGCGGCGCAGGAGCACCAACAAATGTATCAGGAAGAAATGAAGAGGATTGGTATGCACACGAGTGGGTGATACGCAGGTGCTGCACGAGTAACAGTCAAGTAACACCCACAAACGTCGCACAGAGAAAAAGGAAGCTGAAAGGAGTAAGAAGAAGGAGCACACGAGTGGGTGATACGCAGGTGCTGCACGAGTAACAGTCAAGTAACACCCACGAACGTCACACAGAGAAAATAGAAGCTACAAGGAGTAAGATGAAGGAGCGAACGAGTGGGTGATACGCAGGTGCTGCACGAGTAACACCCACCTCTAACCCCACCCCAAACCACACCCACCTCCCTACGTACAAACATGTCCTATTTTCTTCTTTGTTTTCATATAGTCAAACAGGGGTGATGATATGGAGAGCCTCCTGATAGTTGCTGCTATTGCAGCTTCGTTTATGGGAATAGGAATTAGTCTGAATCTGCTTATTAAAAAACAGCCAGTTAACCACCGGCGGGTTTCTATCCGGCATTTCATTGTGCTTATATTTGTCTACGCAAATGTGATGGTGGGCTTTGGGGTGCTTTATATAGCGCTCGAATTGCTTGGGGTTCACGTTTTGAAAGAAAGCGACGGTTTGCAGACGGATTCGTTTTTGCATTTAGTTGAGGATGTCCTTTATTTCAGTGCGGTCACATTATTGACAGTTGGTTATGGAGATATTACTCCTCAGGGAGTTGGCCGGTGGATCGCCATGATTCAGGCACTGATCGGATACTTGCTGCCGGCGGCTTTTGTGGTCACAACATTTTTCCATCATGATGAACGCCCTTCTAAATATCCGGAACGTTTGTAGCTCTTATTAAAATCCGGTATGATAATAAGGACAAACGATGAAGGAGGATGGATGATGACCATTGCTATTGGAGACCAGGTACCAGATCTAACATTAAAAGCAAACAGCGGGAAGGAAACTTCTCTTTCAGATTACCGCGGGAAGTATGTGGTTCTTTATTTTTATCCGAAAGACATGACGCCGGGCTGTACAACCGAAGCATGTGATTTCAGAGACAATTATGAAAGTTTTAAAGAACTGGATGCCGTGATTCTGGGAGTTAGTCCTGACCCGGTAAAGCGCCATGAAAAATTTATTGAAAAGCATGACCTTCCGTTTGAACTGCTCGCTGATGAGGAGAATGAACTGGCTGAGGAGTTTGGGGTATGGAAATTAAAGAAAAACTTCGGTAAAGAATATATGGGGATTGAGAGATCCACTTTTGTTATTGATAAAGATGGGAAATTAATGAATGAGTGGCGAAAAGTACGGGTGAAAGGGCACGTGGAAGAAGCTTTGGAATACCTGCGCGAAAACACTCAATAATTACAGCTGATTAGAATCCACCTGCCGCCTGGTTCAAACACAGGCGGCTTTTTATATGCCTGCATGTCCTGCTTCCCATTCATCCCGCCTTATTCCCATCCAGCCAGCTTTTAAAAAACCGACCGAACATTAAAAAACATTTCAGCTGAAAAATTCATTTCCGACTTAAGTAGGAACGGTCACATTTTGCCTCAATTAATCACCACTGGTCATTTTCTGCGCCTTCTTCAGGAAACTTCACTCCCAGTTCCGCTTCCAGAAAAGTTTCAGCTGTTTCTCTGTCTGAACTCCTCATTAATTCGCCTTCGGAAGAGACAATGACATATTCAGAAGGCTCGTCCATCTCCAAATAGTCGATAACCTGGTCGTTTGGCATATAGCGGACATCTAAATACACGTCTTTGTCATGATGCAGGCTTTCTGACAGGAGCATCAATCTGCGCCAATAAGCATCGTCGTACGACTCCTCTTTTATAAAGTAAATAAATCGGTTATCTTCCGGTTTAATAAAACTGATATAATCGCTGCTTGAGTAAGGTTCTATGTAAATTTTTTCAGCTTTCACAATTGGCAGAAGGGCGTTTTGATAAGAAATATGATGGGAGGCCTCTGTCCACTTCCGCTCAAATTCAGTTCCTACTTCCACTTTCATCCGCTGGTTTGCGTATTCGAAAGGATAGGTGCCTTCTGCCGGATGGATTTCTTCGCTGGATGCAGCGTCTAAAAATTGGGTCTCATCTGTTACGTTCAGCAGGTAAGCTTCCGTTTTATAGGCATTCAAGTCTATATCCCGGTCATTGTACAAATAGGTATAGTCTTTTCCCGCAAAAGTATCCTCCACAAAAAACATTAATAAGCCGAGCTCAGGGTAGCTGCCGAAAGCATACCGGCCTTCAATTACTTGAACTTTCTCGTTATTATCTTCTACTCCCCCGCAAGCGCCGGCAGTTAAAATCATTAACAGCCATGGCACTAAAATAAACCGTTTCATAACTAAACAGATCTCCTTCAGTTGTTTAATAGCTCGCGCCAGCCTGTATCTCCTTCCCGGGGAATTCCCATGCCTTTACGGTTTTGAAAGAAATCGTGGATATCATTCCACTGGCTGGTTTTTAATTTCATCCCTTTCTTTGAAAGGATCAGGTAGGCAGGCTGGTCATTTACGTTTAAAAAGTCAGTAAAGTAACCGGGGTTTCCGTGTCTGATATCTATAAACAGATGGTGACGCACCTCATGATGTGCCGCATACTCGTTTAAAATTCCTAAATACTCCCTGTCAAAAGAGTCGTCAAATAAAAATAATATATAATGGTCTTCAATTAAAGGAGAGTGGACGTCAATGAAATCTTCCTTAGTATAAGAATAGGAAAATATCTTTTCAGCTGTATAAACGGGCAGAAGTCTCGTTTCATGGAATATATGCCTGTCGTATGCCTGTATCCGGGGCTTAAACTCTTCCGCTGTTTTTACAGACACTTTCTGATTTGGCCAGTGGAACGGTAAGGTTACTTCTGAATAAGTCATTTCCTGACCTGTTTCAGCATCGGCAAAAATGGTGTCTTTACTGATATGAATCCGGTAAGCTTCTGCTTTATAGTCTGCAGGAAGATCATAGGGAAGGCTCGGGATATACTTATAAACATTTCCTGACAAGTTATCTTCCGCAAACAGCATGAACGCCCCGTCTATAGAAGATGTGTGCATGTATCTTCCATGAATATCGTAATCTTCTTCCGTGTGTTCATCTTCACCGTTACAGCCTCCAGATAACAGTAATATAAGCAAAACGGCAGCTGGTTTAAAAACTGGCCAGAGGTTAACCATCGTTTTTCTCGCCGAAAACGCGAAGCCATTCTACCGCTTCGTCCTGGTCACCGGTAGTCTTTATATCGCCGTCGCCGGTCGTAAATAAGTAAGTGGGTTCATAGCTGAAATCAAGTTCTTCAACATCAAAATAGGCCTCATGAAGATACATACCGCTGACGGAATAATCCCTTACAGATAAATTTAACTCTCTTTTTTCCCGTAACTCATTAATCTGCTTCATAATCGGAACTTCTGATGTGACCGGATAGGCCTCTTTATCCAACACAGTTATAGCTGCTTTTCCTTTTTCAGGGCTGTGAAGCTTTTTTACATCAGACAGAGTCATATCATGAATGAAAATTTCGTTTGCAGTATAGACGGGATTCAGAGCTAAAATATCCTCATAATCTGTGCTTTTCTTTTGCATGAGAGGGGAGAAGTCTTCTTTAAAATTAATTTCTATTTCATTGCCTACGTACAAAGAATCTTCTGGCAGTTCTTTATAAGACTGGGCGTTTTCAAAGTTACTATGATAGATAGCCGTGTCTTCAGTCAGTGCAATTAAATAAATCTCTGTTTCGTAGTCATTATCTAAACCTCTCATATTCTGGAAACTGATATGGTCAGAAAATGAATCTTTTACAAACAAGTGGAAATAGCCAGCCGGAAAATTAGTGCTGATGGCCTGTCCTTTGACATCAGCCTGAAACTCTTCTTCATCAGTCATTTCTGAGCATCCCGCCAGACTGGCTATTAAAAGCAGGCCCCCGGCGACCGCTGTTTTTTTCATCACTCACTCATCCTCCCGGTGTTTTAAATAGTCTGCCACTTCCCGCCAGTCATTTGACATGATTTCTTTCCCTTCGTGACTGAGAACTAAATGAGTGACGGGATCTAACGCTAACTCTTCCTCTAACGGATTTCCGGAATGAAGGTAAAAGCTTTCCCATGTCATCCGCTCCCTTTCTCCTAAATGCTCTCTTAATTCTTCATTAGCCTCAGAGGTAAAAGCTAAATCTTCTTCATTTTTATAAAAAGTAAATATACTTAGCCTTGAGTCATTTAAAGGCGAGTTAAAGGTGATGAAATCGTCCAAAGTATAAGGGGAAAGTTCGATTTTATCAGCTGTATAAACAGGAAGGAAACGTGGCTGGTACCGTAAATAGCGATTCAGTTCAGTCCATTCTTCTTCCCATGGCTCCTTCGTATGAATGGCGACTCTCCGGTTTGAAAGGAATAAATACGGAAGATCCTCAACTTCGCCTGCAGTCATAGTGCTGCCATCAGCATCACTGATTTCTGTCGAGGGGGTGAGGTGAACCCTGTAGGCGTTAGCTTCATAATCACTCCGCAAGTGCCTGTTAACATCGTTTTTAACTGATTCCCCGCCGAGAGTGTCTTCCTTTAAAACAAGCAGAACATCGTATTTATCGGGAGGACCTGTGACGCGGCCTGAAAAATCCGCTATTTCTTCCTGCTCCTGCGAGCATCCTATCAATAAAATAGAAATAACTAACAAAACCCACATTTTCCCCGCACCTCCTTAGTAAAATTTTAACATGTATGCGGGAGGAAAGGGGGGCACCCTCTTCAATAATTATTCCATCCCACCGTACATATAAAAAATTAAAACAAATTTCAATTAACCTTTGGTAAACTTATAAAAGGATGAGCGAAAAGAACGGGAGATGGACGCAATGAAGCAGATAATGCCATTTATTTTAATTGGTTTAATCGTTGCAGGGGTTATGTTTTTCATGCGCGATGATTACGAAGAACCGTTTCGGCCTGAATTAAGTGATGAAGTAACTGAAAGTCACTGGACAGCGACATTTTTTATAAATGATATTGGAAGTGACAGTGCTGAAACCGGACTGAGGCTTGAATCCAATAATGAGCAAATGACTAGTGAAGAAATCACAGCCATTGAATTTTTTGCCGAAACCGATGTGGGCGGATTCTTTTATCAGGACCTGGAACTTGAAGACTTTAATGGTGTCCTTCTGCACGAAGAAGCATGTGAGGCATGCGGACAGATAGAAGGGGAAACCGTCCAGGCTTCAGCGGTCGTAAACTGGCGGGAGAGCGGGGAAACAAAAACAGAACATTTTAATTTTCGTGTGTTAATAAATTAATGCCGTTTTCTGGGGGAAAATCTAATCATAACTGTCTGTATTGAATACTATATTGCAAGTCGGCTGTTCCTCCTTACAGACTGACTCAAGAATGGGACGGAGCTCAGCTCCGTCTTTTCTATTTGAAAGGAGCCATGAAGTGTTCCCACTTTATCGCCTATGTTAATATAATAGGTAATAAATGAATGCGGGGAGGAAAAAGCTCGTATGATGGTAGTCACTTCAGCTAAAATACGCAGAGATCTGAGACATCATTTAAAGCATACTTATCCTGACATCGATTTTCGTTTTCATACTCATATGAATGAAGTAAATGAAGATCTTAAAATAGCAGACATACTTATTACTTACGGGGAGGATTTAACTGACTCTCATATCGACTCGGCTCAGAACCTTAAATGGATTATGGTTATTTCGGCCGGCCTTGATCGAATGCCATTGAAAGCGATCGGGAAGAGAGGGATTACCGTTACCAGTGCAAGAGGAATCCATGCAGTTCCAATGGGGGAATTTGCGTTAGCTATGATGCTTCAAACCGCAAAACAAAGTAAAGCCCTTATTAAAAATGAACAGTCCGGCACGTGGGACCGGTCGCCCCGTATGACTGAATTACATGGCAAAACACTTGGTTTACTGGGGACAGGGGCTATTGGGAGGGAAATAGCCCGGCTTGCGAAAGCATTTAACATGACAGTAATAGGCCTGAACCGCAGTGGACAACAAGTTGATCATGTTGACCGGATTGTCACCTCTGACCAATTACCGCTTGTTCTTAAAGAAGCCGATTTTATAGTATCTGTCCTTCCTAAAGTAAAAGAAACCGATCAGTTATTTACAGAAAAGGAATTTAAGCTGATGAAAGAGGATGCCATCCTTATTAATATGGGTCGCGGCAACATAATTAATGAAACAGATTTATTGAACGCTTTAAAGGAAGAAGAATTTCAGCATGCTGTTCTCGATGTTTTCAATGAAGAGCCTTTACCTGAAGGTCATCCGTTCTGGAGTGAGAAAAGAATTACGGTAACGCCGCATATATCTGCTATTACTCCTCAGTATCAGCCGCGGGCACTGGAGATTTTTGAACATAACCTGAAAGTGTACAGGGGAACTAAAGCCGATTATATCAACCTGGTTGACCCGCAAAAAGGATACTAGCCTGAAGGGGATGAGATAATGAAACTGATGATTTGCGTAGTTCAGAACAGGTACCGCGACGCGATGGAAGAAGGTCTGAAAAGTAAAAGCTACAGAATGACAGAGTTAGCCAGCAGCGGAGGTTTTATGAAGCGGGGCAGCACCACGTTTTTGATAGGTATATCAGAAGAAGATATCGGAAATTTACAGGAAACTATGAGAGATATCTGCCTGGCATATGAAAAGAAAAAGGGTAAGTCTAAAGAAACAGCTGGCCGGTATACGTCATTTTTAATAGATGTAAAAGACAGCTTGCCTTTCTTTCAGCAAAAATAGGAGTTTACAGAGTTTGGTAAGTTACTGAATTTTGTATGACAATTAATTAAACATAATACATTAGATATGTTGTTTTTATTGACAGTAATTGTGAGTATTAGGTATACTGATTGTAAATATTATAAAGTAATAATGCTTACTTGTAGCTTATAATTATCCTATTTGGAAATAATCAGACAGTAAGTTTCAAGCAGAAGAGGTGAAATCAATGGAAAATCAACGACTTCAAGAGGCTTTGCATTCATTAAAAAATACAAAAGTTCGAATGACACCTCAACGTCATGCGATTTTGGAGTTCCTTTTCAGTGCCCGTACACATCCGACTGCGGATGATATTTACAAAGCACTTGAAGGGAAATTTCCGAATATGAGTGTGGCGACTGTGTACAACAACCTGCGTGTGTTTAAAGAAGTCGGGTTGGTTAGGGAGTTAACTTACGGGGACTCTTCGAGCAGATTTGACAGTAATACGTCTGATCATTACCATGTGATTTGCGATGAGTGCGGCAAAATAGTTGACTTTCATTATCCAGGTCTGGATGAAGTGGAAACTCTTGCCGAGCATGTAACCGGGTTTAACGTATTTAATCACCGTATGGAGATCTACGGCACATGTACCGATTGCCAAAATAACAAAAAACATTAATTTAAGCCTGGAGCTTTGAGCTTCCGGCTTTATTTTTTTTGAGGGCTTTCAAGTATGTTTTTTATAGACGGCTGCCAAACTAAAAGGCAAAGGGACTCAGTCTCCTTTGCCTTTTTTACGATTATATTTCTCATCAAATTCTTTGCCTTCGAGAGATTTGTCCAGAGTCAGCGGCTCATTGCAGTACATACATGCATCGACCCGGCCCAGCATTTTTGTATATTTGCCGCATTCGGGGCATTGGACCTGGACTGTCTTTGAAGAGAGCATCCCGATCCAGAAGTAAATCACTGTACTTGCGATGATTGCTAAAAAGCCCAGTAACATAAATAAAGTCATAGCAATCGGGCTTGTTTGAAAGAATAAGCCTAAATACATAATAACGATCCCGGCAAATATCAGCACCAGCGCAAACGTTCTGATTTTATTAATTTTATTAGAATATTTCACACCCATATAAAACGCCTCCTGAGGAAAAATTATATCACAATCGTGAATCGGAGAATAGATAACAATTACCGATGACTTAATGAAAGTTTATTAATAATAAAAGAGGGATTTTAAGCAAGGCGTCGAAAAGAAGAAAAGAGGTTTGCCGCTTACAGAGGGGATGGTTGAGCGGAAAGGCCTTGTGGGTCAGTGACTCCTATGAGTCCACTTAAGAGGTAAGAGGAGGATTAAATGAATGGATGATCTATTACGGCAATTATATCAGGACCGCACGAGTGATAAACACACATTAGGCATATTGTTCACAGAAAAAAGGAGGAACGATGATGCCAATACAGATTATTTTGATGTTGTCCTGCTTGTTATATTAGATGAAAGCAAGCCTAATTGGGAAATTAAACATTATGAATATACCGGCTATAAAGTAGCGATGCATTTAGTCAATACAACACAGCTGCATGACTGGCTGCTGAACAGTTCAAACCGTCGTGTAGTGGATTGGCTTGTAAACGGCAGACTGCTTTACGACCGTAATGAATATATGAAGGGTTTCAGAAAACAAATGATGGAATTTCCATACGAGGAGCGGCAAATAAAGATTGGGGTAGAATTTTCGAAGTTAATCCGCCGCTTTAAAGATGGGAAGGCTCTCTTTTACGAAGGTCACTACCTTGACTCGTACAATCAGATCGTACACGCCCTTCATCATCTTGCAAGGTTATCTGTCATTGAACACGGGTTTTATCCGGAAGTCACAGTTTGGCAGCAGGTAAAAAAAATCGAGCCTGAAATACATAAACTATACTCTGAACTTGTAACCGGAGCGGAGTCGATAGAAAAAAGGCTCGAGCTTCTAATTATTGCAAATGAATTTGAACTGATGACAAAAACAAAGATGGGAAGTGCCCATCTGATCGATTTAATGCAGTCGAAACAGACACCGTGGACGATACAGGAACTGAAAGAACAATTACAAATACATGATTATTCTCTTGATTTAAGTATTCTGGTGGAGTATTTGGTTCAAAAAGGCTACATAGATGTAGTGAAAGAGGAAACGAAAGGAAAATCGATTTATCACCGCCAGTACGTACCGAGCCGTTCTTTAATATAAATGTCTGATTGGGAATTCGGCAGCAGTAGGGGCCGGATTCTTTTTATTACTCCTGACAATTATTTATTGTTGATATAAAATAATATTTCCGACTTCGTCGAGACTGCAGTGTTGTGAAAGTCGCAAAGAGGCTGGCGAAACATTGAAGGGTTTATCTCCAGGAGAGAGGTAGAGACAGGGAAAATTAATAGTGAGTATGAGATGGGCAATTATATAATGAAGGGAAAGGCTTTCGTAAGAAGGTTTTTGAGACGTTAATTTTATTGTATAATGGAAGGAGTCTGCAGGAGAAGAAAACATTGAATAGTTGAGCTTGCGCAGTTTTATTGTTTTTATACACTTTTTTTAAAAAAAGGGTTGCTTTCTTAATTTAAATCATGGTATATTATTTCTTGTCGCTGCAGAGCGGCTACAGCAGCTCACAAAAAACTTTTAAAAAAATGTTGACTAATGAGTTTGTTGGGTGTTATACTTAAAAAGTCGCTAAAAAACGACTTTGAGTGTTTTGACCTTTGAAAACTAAACAAAAAGCCAAGCGAAGAGGGATATTTAAATATCCCGTCAATGAATTATTTTTATTTTGATGTCAGAGACATCGAACTCTTTTATGGAGAGTTTGATCC
>NZ_JAIWPE010000030.1 GCF_021028955.1 Salipaludibacillus sp. CUR1 | reverse complement strand
TCCTTGGGTATCAATTAAGGGTCCTTTTCGCTGATCAGCTTTGGACACCTCGTATCATACCAAGGGGGCTCTTTTTTGTTCAAACCCCAAATTTCTTTCTTACAGGAATGCTCCTTTTAAAACTAGCAGAGAAAGTGTCATCATAATTAACATTCAAAGAACGACCACTGAGCACAGTCTCAGTCTCAGGTGCTTTCTATAGTTACACTATTAATTTGATTTTTAACCTCTTAATTTTCTTATAAAGGTTAATAGGTTAAAGTTTAACTAATTATTATCAAAATTCGGCATGAAATAAAAAAAGACTGTTAAAATGAATTATTAACAGTCTAAAAAAGTTATAGTTTGATATAAATATTTCTAACAAATATTAATTTATATACTTAAAATTAAAAAAGAGCTAATTGTTCATTCACAATTTTTTTCTTTTCGATATCTTTACTAAACCGCCCACGTTTTTGTCTTCTTGACTTTTTTTCAATATCTTCAGGTGACATTTGGTTAGCAATTTCAATCAAAGTTTTTTCAAGTTCAGGATTCATACGCAAACTCCGCTCATTTTTGCGTCTTATCATACCAAAACATCCTACAGGGGATATATATATTTGTTCTGGAGCATCAGCAGACACAATATCTTTAATGCTCGATATCGTTACATTTTCAGGGACTTGCGTACAATTCAATACAGTATTGTTATCTGTCTTCACAAGTCCTTCCCCCAAATCCCAAAAATCTACGCCGTCACTAAAAGAGGGCCTATTAAATAATTTTTTAATCTGTCTTTTTGGGTTCTCAGTCTTTAATCTTTTTCCAATCCAGCTTATTACTGGCACTGCCCATGAATTACCAATTGCCTGATAACGCGGGGTTCTTTTAGCTTTATCAGAGTAAGTATAATTATCCGGAAAACCCATTAAACGTTCACATTCTAAAGGGGAGAACCTTCGAATACGTCCATTTTGCACAACAAACAATGAGCCATTATAAGCTGCAGCATTTCCATTCCACTTAGTACCATAAGCAGAATAAAGACAATCAGTATATTCCCTAAAAATCTTAAAGTGACTTCCATTTTTTTCAAACTCTAAAGGTGATTCAGGATAATCTTTAATTTCCTTCTCATTTATTTCAAATAGTACATCTTCGGGATGAAAGTCTTTACCTCCAGCCAATAAATATACCCTTCTGCGTTGTTGAGGTAGTCCAAAGTATTTAGCATCTAAAACACGCCATGCCACATTCCTTTTAGGTCCACTTATAAACCCAGCATTTGGCCATTTCTTATGTTCAATTGCTTCATCCAACCCTGCTAATGAAGAAACCAAACAACCAAAAGCGTTTGTTTTATCCTTTAATACCCCCTCAACATTTTCCCAAAATACTACACTCGGAGACAACCCTTTCTTTTCCCGGAGCATATCGTTTGAGTTTACAGTCTCAACAAATTGTAATGTTAAATTTCCTCGCTCATCTTCAAGCCCATTTTTCCATCCAGCCAATGAAAAAGCTTGGCAAGGTGTTCCCCCACATAATAAATCAGGAGCTGAAATTTTTTCATCTAATAATAATTTAGGGATATTAATCATATCTCCAACATTTTGCGTATTAGGATATTTTTCTTTTAAAATCAAGGATGGAAAATCCGCTATTTCAGAAAACCATTGGAATTTAAATCCTAAGGGTGACCACGCAACAGAAGCTGCTTCAATACCCGAGCAAATACTGCCTACAGTTTTTATGTTCATTAATTTCCTCTCCCCCTTTTCAATGTTTTATATTCTATAATACGGATGAGAAGAAATCAATAAAAACCTACTTCTTTTTGTAGCTCTTCTTTCCACTTTTCTAAATCATACCAAGGACAGCCAACACACCCTTTTTCATCGTATTTTGATTGCCCTTCCCATTTCTTATTTCCTACATAAAACCAGTTAATACCTAAAAAGTCTCCTCTTATTCCTTCCTTTACACATCTTTGACAGATTCGTTCTTTTAGTAAATTTGATTGATTAGTTAGAAGTTGAAATTTTTCTTTAATTTGTAAATCTGACATATCATTAAAATTATCAGATTCACCACTTTGCCATCTAGCACTTGGAAATTTATGATCTATTACTAATTCTTTCATTTCTCTTTTGGCATTGAAAAAAGAGTCTTTTTTTTCTAAAACATCATAAATTCTTGTCCTGAGCTGAGAAGAAATTGATATTCTATTAACTACACCAGCAGACATTCTTGGTATTCTAATTAGAATATCAAAGTATGTACTCTTATTGCACACTTCACAAAATCGATTTTCTGTTATAATTACATAGCCACGTTCTTTTAAAGCTTTTATTCTTGCTGCAGATTGATCATTTACTTTTCCGGTTACGTGGGTACGACACTTCCAAGTTGATACACGGTTATCATCATTTAATACGTCAAACACTTCTTTTGTTCTAGTTTTTTTTTCTCCAAAAAACTTTTCCTGTTCCACTTTCCACTCTTCTATATTATCCGGGGCTAAATTTTTATAACATAGTTCTACCCAACTCTTTACTTGATCTTCCTCTGAAGAGTCTACACTATTACCATAATACCTATAATCTAATGGAATTACTCCATTCCATTCTAGGTCATTCCATATATATTTAACCTTGATATATGTATCAGATGTTTTCGAAATTCTATTTTCAGTACTATTATAAGATATATACTTATTAATCACTTTATCCATAAATATTTTACTCCTTCAATAATTCTGTTATATCAGTGTTGAGAGCATCCGCAATTTTTTCTAAATTATTAACTGTAGGGTTCTTTACCTTCCTTTCAATTTGGCTAATATAAGTTCTGTGTAACCCTGATAACTCCGCTAATTTTTCTTGGGATATATTTTTTTCAAGGCGTATTTTTTTTATATTTACAGCAATTCTATCTAATGCTCTCAAATAAAACACCTCCAATAAAAAGTTATTATTATTAATTCAATTAATCTACAGACTATTAATCTCGATAATTAGTTCTAAGCTTCACAAGGCCAGCAGCTAGTAGAAGTAGTTATTACTGGCTTTTTTTTAAGTAGATTGTTTTATAGGTATAATATTTTTATGAATGAATTTATGAGAAAAGAGAGGAACACTCTCACACCTCATATAAAGATTTTTCAAACAAATAGATTATTGAAGACTACCAATTAATTTTTGGGTAAAGTGACCATATATTATTTGAATTAGCTATCGTCTCTGGAGGCTCCCCTACCTTGGAAAGTAAAATCTAATTACTTGGAAACAATTAACTATAATTCTTTATTAAGAAAGGGCTAACATTTTAATTATAAAACTGTCTTAAAAATAAGTATTGATTACACATTTTGGACATAAAAAACAGAACGTTGGCCAGACAAGATGAGATGAAAAAGGGGTAAGCGAGAGGTTTTTTAAGAGGCTAATAGGTAAGTGTTTATATAGTGCAAAAAGAAAACCGCACATTAAAGGAAGATACTATTTTTAACTTTGCTCTGAATTTTTGCAAATCGCCTATCATTGTCAAACTAAATGTTAAAATTTTTATTATATATAAGTGAATGTTTTCTCTTAAATCTTGTTCATAGAACATCATTTTAGTAATTTAATAAAGGACATATCCCCAACTGAAACCGTATATTATAAAAAGAGGCTAATTTACATAAGCTCAACAAAATTTCTATTTTATACAATGTATTTAAACATTTGTCAAAAATTTAATCTTCTGTTCGTTTATTCAATGCTTCTTCAATTTAGTAACTGATGTTAACGCTAGAATAAAGTTGACAGTTTTCGCTTGATAAGATTTTACACTTTTGCTCTATCAATCTACTACTTTAGTTAAAACTAGTTAGTAAAAAATACTAATTAATGAGAAAAAGTACAAGAAGTATAAACTTCATTTAAACTTCTAACGGAGTTATTCAGTTATTCATTATCGTCCATATTTACAAATAAACTATCTTTACGTTTAACAACGAAATTATAACAAGTTAACAGTAATTCGTGCTCCTTAGGAGTAATCACTTTCATATGAGCCACTTCGTTACGAATAAAACGTAAATTGTCTAGAGAAGTTAATTCTTCCTTAGAAAAATAGCTTTGTAAGTATTTATCTTGCTTATATACACGGATAATATCTTGATAAAACATTTTATCAAAGGATTTGTGAGACTTTAAGTAGGGTTCCCAACTCAGACCATAAATACTAGAATAGGTTGATTGAATCCTATATTTAAGCGCAGTTTCGATTTTATATAACATTTTATAGGCTGATGTCATATACTCAGTATCATTTTCAAACATTTTGTTTCTCCTCTCAAGGTGTTTATATCACACCCTTTTTAAACTTGTGAAAAATCTTGAAATTAATTATTATTTATCCCTATACTATTTCAACTCTTAAATATAAACAGGGAGGCGGTTAACTAAAAAAATATAGGATTAGTATTATAGAATAATCCATACTTCTTAAAGAATAGTAGACCCAACCTTCTTCTCTAAACTCTGTTTCCTAGTCTATCAGCGACAGCATAGGAAGCACCATACCATCAGTTTCATAAGCTATAGCGTATACCGCACAAGTGCAGGTAGTAAGCCTCTGTTTATAGTGCGGTGATTGACTGGAAAAATTTTCTTAAATGGGTATATACTTATTTAAACCGCTTTTCGTTCACCAAAGCTGGATATACCTTAATAATAATTTTGTTATCTCCGGCCGCAGATTCATCAAATGAGTAAGTTTTTTCGTGCTCTTCCTCCCAGAAATTCTTATGCATAATTGCAGCTGTGGTCTTATTGACAGTTGATAAGGCTTGATGCACAAATAATCCTCTGATCAAATTTTATATCAGCACCGCGTTCAGCAGCACGCTTTAAAGCAGGAGCAAGCAGATTAACGCCTGTTTTCATAGAGAACGAGACGAGGATGTAAATGGTATTTGCGTGTTCTATTTTCTGGACAAGGTCTTTAATTAACTGACTCGTTATCAGTTTGACATCACTCATCTGCCGCTCCTCCTCCGTTTAATACTTCTGTTTTTCCGGAATGACCCCGCACACCCCGCCCCGGGGATCCTCCATGTCTCCTTTATATCTTGGAATTACATGCATATGGACATGGAAAATGGTTTGCCCCGCTGCTTCCCCGCAGTTGATCCCAATGTTGAAACCATCTGGGAATAGCTTTTCTTTCTGAATGGCACGTATCTGCTCCGCAAGTTCCTGCATCGCCCGTTTTTCCTCATCAGTGGTATCGAAATAATCAGCAACGTGGCGCTTAAGAATTACCAAAGCGTGGCCTTCTGCAACAGGATATTTGTCATAGATGACGAAGGCCAGGTCGTTTTGTATGACTTTTTCTTTTATTAAACAAAATTGGCATCGTTCACTATTCATTTCTTACCTCCATTGTTACTTTCGAACGCTACTCTTGCCTCTTCAGTTCATCCAAGGTCTTTCCAGCTTTATTTTTCCACTCTGTCCACCCATTCGCTCGTCTCGCAAGTACACATACAGCTGCGGCACTTGGTGAATTAAAGATATGATTCTCTTTAAATTTAAGTATATTACCCTCTTCAAATAAAATATTATTTTCTATTAATTCTTTTCGCGCATTAATAACCCAAGTACCTGCAGAGGCTGCTTCTTCAAGATTGCATACAGAATCTTTAAACACAACAAATCCTTCATCTGTATATTCTCCTCTAGCAAGGGCATCTTTTCCCTTACAATAAAGTAGTTCCTCTGATGTTTCATTTGCGACTCTTTCAAAAATAGGATATCCAAGGGCAGATAATAAAGTTTTCATTGTATCAAAATTATCCATCAGATCAGCTACCATTGGTTCTGATAATCGTGACTGAGTTGGAGTATTCCCATTTACCACATTATACCGGTCAACCTTCTTTGCCTCTTGATAACAGAATGATTCTAAAAATTTAACATGTGACTTGGTAAAACTACTTGTTTTGGTAACAGCAAGTATAGCAACGTTCCAAAAATCCTTATTAGAATCTCGGTTGTGCTGTTTTAATCTCTCAAAACAATTTTCGGCTTCGCCAATATAAACACTTGCTTTATTATCTGTTTCTCCTCTTCCAAATAAAAAATACACACCCACATTATTAACCTCTTCACGGTTTCCCATCTCAGTCAATTTATTTCTAGGTATCAAAATTAATTGGACAATTCTGGTTGTAATTTCAGCTATCTTATAACTTGTAGGTGAACCATCTGGCATAAAAATTTGAATTGTTTTTCCAAATGTTCGGGGCATTATATTTCACCTCTACTCTTTTAAAAACCATTATTCAGCATTAATTTTATAATATGGACTCAAATTAATAAACAACTCCTGAAGTTTGTCCTCGTCAATGTCATTCTCGATTATATATTCCAGGAGTTCTTCCTGCCTGGCTTGTCCGAGGCTGAGCCGGTACAGGGAGAGAATCTTTATCAACCGCTCATATTTAGCATTATCCTTACTTAATGGATAAGCAAGAAGAATTCTTTCTATATTTACTGCATTGCTTTTAGTGAGGGACCAGAATGGAACGAGTTCACAGATTCCGTCTTTTTTCTCATCCATTTGTGCTTGCTCAAACATTTCATCCCAGATATTTTCCTTAAATTTCATTTTCCCATATTCATGAGCAATATTCTGCCTTATTGCCAGACTTTTATAACGATTAATTCTGCCTTCTCTCTGCTCAATATCCACAGGGTTGGAAGGAAGATTCCAATGGGCAATCTTTCTGCAGTAATAATGAAAGTCGAGTCCTTCCTGGCCAATCGAAGTAGACGCCAGTACAAACGGTCTGAATGGTGAATTAAAGCTCTGCCTTATATTATCTTTTCGCTGAACGCTTCTACCTTCATTTTTAGTATCATAAAAACCCACAGCGTAGCTTGAACGCATTTTAATATACTTTTCATTCTCTTCTTTCTGCTTTTTGTTGCTTTTCTTCCTCTCATCCATTACCCGACCCTTAAAAGACTGAAAGGTGTCCACATTATAACTTGCGGTATGGGTTTTTAGGGTCGTTACCATAATTTCCAGTAAGCGTTCATTACGCGCGTGCTCTGTTTTATTGTTCAGATTATTTCCTTCAAGAAGCATGTGTGAATATTCATCAAGCATCGCCTGGATGTTTCCGTCAACACAATAGCTAAGTACGTTCTGCCAATGGGCATCCTTGTCTTCTTTCCCTCTCCCATAATTTAATTCTACAATTGCAATAGCTTCCTGGATATTGAAGCGATCGACAATCCCTTTTGCCAGCTGAACTGCATACTTTGGCGAAGCTGAATTACTAATCCCAAACATACGTAACGCGCAAATAGCCGGAGAACCAAGTGCCATGTTTACCAAAGTTTCTTTCAGGTCTTTAGGCTTTTTTCCGAGAGCTATCTTATCCTCTGAAAAATAAATCTTCTTTAACTCCTCGAAATGCTGCCGGTATGCCCCCGTATCTTCTTTGCTTTGATTAGTTCCCTCTCCGCTCGCAATTGGTGTTAAATCCAGATTTTCCAGCCATCCGCTTATTTCTTCGTCAGCTTTATCAAAAAGCAGAGGGGCAATATAATACCATCTTTCATCTTGGCGCAAGCTTTCCTTACGGTCAGAAATATGTTCCTTAATATCTTCCATGAGGTGGTCGATTTTTTCACCAATACTCTCTTTAACCTCATTTAAGGTCAGACTTTCGTTTAAGCACTTTACAGGGTCAAACAATCCAGCTAGTTTTCTGGAAGGGTAAAGCAAACAAAGTCTATTCATGTTAGAAGGCTTATTCTCCCGTAACCTAAATGTCAATCTGGGCGAAGGAAACCGATTTTTTGCAAAATAACTGCGGTTTTCTTTTTTCTGTTTCGGAGTTTTAGAAATTAGCTTCCCTACTGTACGCCGTTCCGATTCGTAAGAAATCAGAGCTCCTATCGCCCTCGGTACCATTTCCCACGCTGAAAACACAAGAACTTTTGAAAAGTTCCGCTGACCTTTAAAGCACCCGCCATAATCATAATAAGGCTTCGATGGAGGAATCCACATTAGATGCTCTGCCCCTTTTGGCAAAGTTATTTCTTTTAGTTTTTCCATCCGGGCATTTGTTTTAGGTAACTCTTTATATTTTGATATACTGTTCCGGTTGATCCATAACCGCTGCTTTTTTGCCAGGTTTATCCCCTGGGGATTTATTGCAAAATGATTGAAAATCCTCTCCTTAAGCTTGTAATGCTGCATAAAGGAAAAAATATAAGGTGCTGATTTTATGTAATCAACAGGTACCGTTTCCTTTGGATTAATTTCTTTAAGCAGCTGGTCTGCTTCCATATAAGAGAGAATATCATCCTCACTGACTGTAAGCTGATTTTGTGGAGAATAAATCTGGACTAATTGTTCTGCTTCTTTTACTGACAGGCGTTCTGTGCGGCATATACCTTTAAATAAATACTCCTCTGCTTTTTGCTTTTCTGCTGATATAATGGCAAAATTTTCGTGTGTAACTTCGTTCAATGCTAAAGAAAAGCTGTTCCACACATTTCTAAACTCTTTTTTCAGCTGCCTATTATCCGAAAACAGAAAATCAATCACCTGCATGAATTCTTTATAATGGTCGTCACTCTTGCTCTCGTTAATTTCCTCAAGGGTTGAATAGAGCTTGTATGGGGTAGCAGAAAGAAGCAAAATTTTTAACGGATTGACTGAAGTATCATTATTAAAAAACTTCTTTGCGAGCATAGCCGTTTCACTACCTGAATCAGTATTTATCAGATCAGGGAACCTCTGGAATTCATCCATGATCACTAAGTCCGCATTTAACAGCTCAACGCTTATCTTTGCCATCATTATCCTTAATTGGTGGATGACTTTATTGGAACCTTTTACTCGCTGATAGCCTGCTTTTCTAATGGAATGAAATGTCTCTTCCAGGTCATTGGTTAAGCTTTCCTGAAAGGAAAAATGTTTGCTTATATTATGAAGCATCACATTTATATACTCTCCACCTGACTGCCGGTTGCACTCCAGCACACGCCCTTCGTATTCTACGGCACAATTCGGCCAGGATTTTTCTGCCTGATCAGTTAACAACACTTCAAGTTCTTCCAGATAGGGAGCAAGAGTTTTATGTCGTTTTAATACAGCGAATATTAATGCCCGTTCACTGGCATTACCTGGGCCGCCAGTCATGGAAAAGGAAGTTGCGGGGGTTAAGGGAATTAACTGAATAAAGTTCTCCTGTATATTTTCATCGTACTGCTGTTCAAAGATTTTCAAATGCTGCATGGAAAGCCTTGTATCAGATAAACCTTCGACAGTGACTTTCTGGTCTATCTTCAGCTTGGCCAGGTTTTGTCCTGCAATGCTCTGATTGGAACATACATAAACTACCTTGAAAATGGGCTTATTGAGATTTTCTTTGCTATGATACGCCGTTTTAGCTATCACACCTCTCGCAACAAGAGTTTTACCCAGCCCCACTTCGTCTGCCACCAGCACCTTCGAATATCCACCCTTATATAACTGATCAACACGTTCTACAGTCGCCTGCTGAAAGTCTTTCAGACCAGAAAGAATTTCTTTTTCAACAGATGCTAGGTTAATCATCTTTTCACCTTCTTTACAGCCTTGAGGAATGTATTATAAAGCTCATAAAATTCTTCAGGGACAATCTCGTCATCTTGAATCATTTTGACAATACTTTCTATATCCTTTAACTTCTCAGGTGAACTTGAAGCCGCTTTTAACATAGTCTCGTAAAGAACAGGCATAAAAAAAGAAGATTGCTCCCATTTCCCAGCCCCTTTATGAATTTCTCCATGCTCCAAAGCAGCCATGAGAGCATTATCAGAAAGGAGGAACGCAACATACTTAAAAAAAGTATGCTTGTCTTTAATAATCCTTTTATAGATATCGTTATCCCTTTCTTCCGGCATGTTCTCTGTGTTAATTTTTATCACTCTTTTGACTTCAGCTTCTTCTTTAATAGCTTTAACTATATAAAATTCCCCCAGCTCACTCAAACTGAGATCATTTATTACAGTATAAGGAGTAACTCTCCTTTCTTTACCGCTAAGTAATGGCATGATTATAAGCTGAGCTTCTTTAGGGACAGAATCAAACCGAATTTCAAGATCGTAGCCGGCGTTTAATTCCCTTACCTTACCTTTAGGGTTTGTCCGGCATAATTTTTTGATTGTTTTTTGCAGCATTTCCATGATATCTGACTCAGTTTCTTCTTCCTCAGGGATTGCTTCGATTTTTTCAAAAGGATTCTCACTATCTTCCTCTCCAAAAAGATCCTTGAGAATATCTATAAGCTTGAATCCCCTTTTCACATAGTCAAACTTCAAAAGAAACTCTACATTTCCATTAAAAGCATTATGAGAACAGTTGGCTGAACCGATGTAAAACTCGTGTTTATTATATTTAGTTCTGGCGTACATTTTTGCATGAATATCCTGTTTGTAGTAGTCCTCAATTATTTCTCCACCCTCACTAAGGTTCTCTTCTCCATCTACTATAATATCCTTTAAAGCATATACGTTTATGTCTCCCAGCAGCTTCTCATCAAGTTTTGAAATTTCTGATTTTCTTGTTATTAGTGTTCTATCAGAATTAATCAGTGCTTTCTCATTCAGCTTTTCAACCATTTCCTTACTCAAAAAAGGAGAAATAACTAGCAAATTATGGTATGTATTAAATAACTCGGTCTTAGCAATATTATATTCCTGTAGCCCAAGTGGCAGAAAATCTACGTTTTTAAAATGTTTGTCTTTACTCTCAAAATGTACAAAAGCGAGATCTGAAATCATAGCATTAATTTCTTTTTTCTGCCTGTTGTTATTGACATAGGAGAGAAGGAAAGCAAAAAAATCAGCAATAGGCCGGTTTTTTGACGTCTTTTCCTTATTCATTTTGCCATCCAGAGCTATGGCCATATCCCAGCTTCGGTCAAAAGTAAGGTTCCTCGTCAACACAATAAGTCGGTATAGTATCTCATTGCTCTCATTCTTAAATTTGATGAGCCAAATCTTTGGATGGAATGACTTCTCACTTTTTAAAGCTATTTCATTTACACTTGTTTCCAGCAAGGAAAAAACTAGATTACTGTTCTGAGGGACTTTGGTCTGGCCAGCCTCTGAAAAGAGAATAAATTTATCTGCACTTCTGCGAAGCCCTTCCAGAACAGCAATTGGATTTTCAAGAAAGCTGCTTTCCATTTCTTCAGAAAGAAACATAGACATAGGAATACCTACTAATGCTTCCAGATCTAAAGAGTAGGTTGTACCTGCAGCAAACTCTACAGTATAGCCTTCAGGAGGGGTAAGCAAATGGCTGTAATTCAGTCTATCTTCTGCTGGTTTAAACATTGTCTCCCTTCAACCCCTTCACAATATCTTCAATAAGCCGACTCGTATTTTTAAAACGATACTGAAGCTTCCCGCCTAGCCATTCTTTTCCTTTCCAGTCATACACCTGGCTGTTATTCAGCTTCGCCCGCTCCTTTGATTTAAGCTCGATTTCCCTGGCGATAATTAAGCTGTCTATTTCATCGAGACTGCCGTTAAGAACAGCTTCGTACCAGTTTCGTAAAAAGCTGATTAACCTTAAATTTTTGAGTTCCAGCCGCTGGTTTACTTCCATATAATTAAAATCCTGAAAGTTGTTTCTCACAAAGTTACTGTTGTACCATTCTTCCCATGCTGACTCAGCCTCTCTATTTTCTCCTTTTGATAAAATGACGTTGTAACGTATGTTTGCTCCGTATATAAAATTACTGAATTTCCTTGCTAATTCATAATCTTCTTTTATAGTAAGCGGTAAATCAATAGTTTTCCCAATGGCATCAAAATCAGCAATTTCAATTACCTTATCAGCACAGTTTTTTAATACATACGAAAAGAGACTGTCCTTAGATAAAGGGGATTTGATTATCCGTTCTTTTAAATATTGTGCTTCATTATATGTAAGATCCATTGTGAGTGTATTTTTCCAGTTTTCTTCAGGCAGAAGACATCTCCAAAAGCTCCCTGTACCCGTACCCATTGTGACATCTGAGTCATCGCTATCCTTCTCACTATCTTGAAACCCACTGTTTATTAAGGAAAGTTCCTCTCGTTTCAACGTAGTAACAGCTTTTGCATAGCCTTCAATCGATAATGAAGGATGTTTAAATATACCGTACATTCGCAGACCGTTCCAATAAATACTGGAGGGTTTTCTTTTTAGCTTTTTGCCTGCCCGCTTCCCAATTACCCCATCCTTGCTCTGCTGTGCCAATACTTCTATAAGATCAATTTCAATATCTACCAGCTTGCTTAACAGTTTTTCAGGGTTAAGGTTTTTTTCTTTTTCCAATTCCATCAAAATATATGGCACAATGAAGAAATACTTTGCCCTCGTCTGGATCGTTGAAGTTCCGGGGAAAAGTATATTAGCAAAACCATCTCTGACTATCCCGATCCCCAGCTCGTCAACTGCTTCTGGTGCTGAGAGTGCATCAAGCACAGTTAAAACTTTCTTTTTATGCTCATTGGAATAATCAATCCAACCGAGTTGTATTCCCAGCGACTGAGGCATGATATTTCCTCCTTCAACTATCAATTAAACTGATTACTAAAACCCTCTATCCATCGTTCTGGCCACTGGCTGTGAACACCTGGTATCATTACCACTGCTCCTGTTTTATATTCCAGTAAATAATCTTCCTTGAAAAACTTCTACTCTTCGTTTCTTTTCTGCAGAGAGTCATTATATAGACTTATTTCACTGATTTTTCTCCTGTTTTGCAGCTGAGAATACTTACACGGTATTTATGGATTTCTCCTAAGGTAGTGGAAAGATTGGATGGCACCCAGTATTTGGGATCGAAAATGTTTAAGGAGTCTTCCCCTTCGATGACAAGGTCAAAACTCATGCGGTAGTATTTGAAAAAATCTGGATAGTTCACCTGCTTACCATACTAATCTAATCATCTCAGGGTATATATACCTAAATAATAACAGATACTGTGTCGTTTTTTCAGTATATTTGCAAATTTCCAGGGAAATATGTTGAAAGAAGGTACATGCCGGATAGTCCTGTAGTACCTTCTGTTTATTTAGCCAAGACTTCTATTTCGGGATGTTCTGATGGTTTCAGCTTTAATTTTGTTTAAAGTTCTTCTTAGGTCCTTGCTTTGGGCGAAGACGGCTTCTACGAGTTTCAATGTCTGGTAGGTGGCATCAACATCCAGTACTTCATCATCGGTGTGTTCGTTCTCATAGCCTGCCGAGAGGTTGACGCTCTGGATACCTTGTTCTACCCAGATGCGTGTATCACTGCTTCCTCCCGATACGGTCTGCCATCCTTCGAAACCGCTCTTCATAGCAATTTTTCGGATGAAATCGCCGTAAGCATTATGACAAAATGAAATAAATAGTCCGCACGATGTAACTATATCACGCGTATTACGGCGGTCGATGACGATGGCTGCATCAACATCCCACAGGAAATATTCGGCTACTCTTCACGCCCCCACGAGTCCCGCTTCTTCGCCGACAGTGAAGATAAACTTTACTCTGCCGCTGAAATCAGACTGCTCGAGGTAATTTGCAAGTTCCAAGACAACCGCTGTGCCTGCTCTGTCGTCCGCTCCAAGAATCCCTTCGCTACTGGACCAGTGAGATCCATCCTTTATAATTTTACGCTCCGGCGCGAAGCCCTCAACCGTATCGAGGTGGGCATTCAGAAGAATAACAGGGCCGTGGCCGGAGTTATATGTTTTCTGCGCTAGGACGTTTCCTGCATTATCGACTGTCATATGGTCAACATGCTGCCCGAGCTTCTCCATTACGTGACGGCGGACATGTTCTTCATTTCCGCTCGCCCCATCTATGTGTAGAAGCTGTTCAATTTTGTGAAAGAATAACTGTTTGCGGATAAATTCACTGTCCTGTGCTGTTCATTCCTGTTTTACGATTGAAAGATTTTCGGCAATATCGAGTAAATGGGTACGGTCAATTGTCCTGAAACTGATTCGTTTGGCTCTGATATCCAGCCTTGAGGCCCCTGCCCCTGTGAGCACTTTCTTCGCTAGAGGTATATCGCTTTCGTTCACGATCCTTATCGCCGGATTTCTGCGGCCGTGACCATCACAGCTCATCCCTGTTTGGAGACCGAGCCTGTTCAGATGGCGGACGATCCCACTGATATACACATCCAGTTTACAGAGCCTGACACCTCGGTAGTCTTCCCAGTTGAAAAGCTCCTCTGTCCGTGTGCACGCCATTCTCTCATAAGCTTCGATCCAGTCCTGCTCTGATACGGGTTCACTTTGAAACATGACAGTCATACAATCAGTTGTATAAACCACTTCAAGTTTTTCCAGTAGGTCAATTAAAAATTGCATATTCTCTAATGATTCGTGCATGCAAAATACCTCACTGCTGCCATGCTGCTCTGCTAGAAATCCGTTTCGAGTAAGTAACTGCCCCCATGTTTTCATAAGCATCAGCTCCCTTTCTTTGATACTTATATTATTCCATAATTTAGTTGACACCCCTGTCAACGCTATATATACCATGAAGTTGCGTGGTTAGGCGTTATCTTCTGCGACCCGCTCCATGATAATATAAGGCACTTGTCCATTGTAATAATAGCGTCTTCTCTGTCCATTATTACGTTCGGCACTGTCAATCAGCTTCGGTACCTCAATCTGGGAGAGTTTACGGTTTAAACGCCGCACACGTTGTGAATAGGTATCCTCCTTCATCTCATCCCCGGGTATGCCGGTCGGTGAGTCAAAAGCAGAGGCCTCCACCGGCCTGTCAACTGAACTCCCTAACAGAAATGTCTTTAAATCTTTTGCCTGGCTGATTGGAATCGTATCACTTTCGTCTGAAAACTTCACCTTGCATTCATGGTCCGATATATACAGAATAAGGGTCAGATCGTTATCAAAACTATCGAATGTTTTCTCACAGTGGTCCTTTGAACACGCTGTTTTGCCATCAGGGGTATGTTTTACAAATGCGTGTGCCTGCAGGTAGGCATCGTTATTGGCCACGAGATCGTATAGCTGCGACATCTTGTAGGCAGCCAGCGGTTCATAATCCATGGCTTCCTCGTCCGCTATCTTTATCATCTGTTTTCGTGCCGCTTCGGCTTGGAGAAGAAAGGCATTCACTAAGTACATATTAGTCTGGAAACGCTGCTGGCTGTTCAGGTTGTATTTCCCGAAATCGCCCGTCGATACGAGCGCTGTGTCAAAATGAAGGCTGGCGCGTTTGTAATTTTGTTGTTTATATGCCAGAAAACCGAGCCGGTAATGCGCCATTGGGTGAGATGGTTCATACTTCAGTACTTTCCTCAGCGTCCTTTCTGCATCTGTCTCCCTCTTTGTCGTGCTTTTTTCAAATAAGTCCCGTAATCGATCCACTCGGAAATAAGCTTCTTTTTAGAATATTGGACAATATTCTGATCTGTTTCATCTCCTGTCCGTTTAGCCTGCAAGACATATTTATTATGAAGTACTTCATGTATAAAAATGATATACCAGTATCCTGAATTTAAGTCCCCCGGCTCTTCTTCCCCCGCCTCATACAACATTGCCTCCAGTTCTTCTATTGTCTTATCTCTCAAACTCATTCTCCTCGTCCTCCCCTTCATTTATATCCTTATTTTACCATGAGGCATAACAGATATTATCACGGGTCTGGCTGTTTGGTTTTAAAAGGTAAGATAATTATCGGAACGTTTGTTATAGTCACAAACCTCCCTTTCTCATGTAGCATCGATTATTTATTTCAACTCATTGTAAGTCCTTTGTATGCTATAGCCTTTGATTCTAAAAAATGACGACCCTTTTACACCTGCTCGCTGAGCATAAGCAAAAGAAACCGTCATTACATAAGGAAAGAGCTATCTGCAGTCCAAGTCATTTCAACCTATATACATATAAAATTAAGAATATGAAAAAGCGGGAGCTTTCGGTGGTGGAGTAATAGTAAAAACTCTAAAGAAACGGAAAAGTGACGTTAAACCGGTACAGGTGTGATCACGTATAAACCACCAGCAAACTAATACCTGTAAGTGCCAGAGCAACGCCTGCGATTTGGAGGCGGTTCAGGCGTTCACTGATGAACAGTCTGGCGCAGATGAGAGTGAACAGTGGTGACAGGGCACCGGCAAGGGCCACGATGGACATGAGTCCGATACTGACTCCCAGAACGTACGTTACGGCACCGAATGTCTGCAGGAAACCGTTCCCCAGTATAAAGATCCAGGCTTTTTTGTTGATATCAAATATATTTGCTCTCCGGAAAATCAGTAAGGCCGCCACGGCTGTGAAAGCACCTGTCATCGTGAAAAATACCGTCCACATGCTCTCGTCGTTTGCCGGTATGTGAAGAAAGACGAAGAGCAGACCGATCAGGACGCCAGCCAGTGCCGCCTGTATGAGCACCGCTGAACCGGCTTGACTGGCCGATTGTTTTTCCGGTTCTTTTTTTGAAATCAGGATGATGGCCAGTGCAATTAAAACGACGGCGATGAGCGCCCCGGCTCCGGGACGTTCGCCTATAGCCAGACCCGTGGCGACCGGAACAAGGGCTGACAGAATCCCCGCAACGGAAGAGACGACCCCCATTTTTCCTCGTGACAAGGCGCTGAAATAAAATAGAAAGCCGATTCCGAGTGACAAGCCGCCCAGTGATCCCCACATGAACGCATCGACACTGGCCGCCTGGCCGCTCATTAACCCAACCGGCAGCATCATCATTACGCCGACGAGCTGGGCGTAAAGGACGACGAGCAGTGTAGGGACGCGTTTGGTCACCTGCCCTGCGAGAAAATCACCCACTCCGAATGCCATTGCTGTAACTAGTCCGTATACTAATGCCATGTTCATAACCTCCTGTGCAGCATCCGCCTGACAAATAAAAAACCGGGAGAACACTATGTGAAATAGTTTCTCCCGGGCTTTTGTCCCTCCGTGTCACAGCTTTGCTGCGGGTTTTCTCTCGGACCTGGCCGGCCCTATATGCCGCGGAACCCTAGAAAACCTTTAAGTAGTCGTTTCCCGTAAGTTTAATATACTTAAAATCGTGGTGTCAAAGGAAATGCCGGCCCCGTTGCGGTCAAACAGCGGGATCCGGCACGTTATGACTCTATTTTTCCCATAAAGGGTTAAGTATTTTACAGGTTGGCTACCGGAAGCAGTGTGACGAACCAGAAGCCTAGTACGACTAGTGATGAGACGCCGAACATAAAGAGCATCCATGTGACGCCTTTGCGGTCGAAGGCAGCGGGTGCGTTGCGGATCAGCTGGCGCAGTGACGGCAGGCTGCTTTTCTTGAGCATGATTAATTCGAGTGTAAAGAGGATCGTTGTTGCTCCAGCGGATACCATACAGAATGGGCAGATAGCTTCGATAACAAATAATTGCAGATAAACAAAGACTGCTGAAGCGATGACTCCGATCGCGGTCATTGGCGTTAATACTTTAAGGACTAATGGGTGGCGTGAGTGAAACCACATGGCTGACAGGACTAATACAGTCAGGTAATAAAATGCGCCGAATAGAGCTAATGGAATGCCGAGTACATAGGCGAATTCACTGGTCATGACGGCCCATGGTGTTCCTGCGACTTCGAAGCCTGCTGGTAGTGGCAGTACCCAGAAATGGACGCCGCTCAGGAATATGCTTACCAGCCAGCCGATGGCAGCCACGGCTGTGAATCCTGCGAACAGTTTAGGTACGGCGGCTCCGTACTCATAAGTTATTTCACTGGTTGTTTCTTCTTTGACTTCTTTTCCAAAAGGAAATGTTTTTTCTTGTAACATTTCATTCATCGTTACCCCTCCAAAAATGTTTGTGTTTTTATTTTTATATACCCTAATGGGTATAATGGAATTATAAAATACCATAAGGGGTATGTCAAGCAGATTTAAATAAATTTGTTGTTTGCTTGTTATTCGGGGAAATTTGAGATAAATGAGTAAATGAGGGCATGGAAAAAGACGGCTTCCTTTTAAGCCGTCTTAGGTTGTTGAGAAAATATTCTCAACAGCCTTTTTTAAAGAAAAGTAAGATATCTCACGATCTCATCACTACCGGCGGTCGCTTTCCCCCCTAAACGGGGACAAGCGCGGGGCTTGTCTTCAACTAATTCTGACTCAGCGAAGCATCGTCAGAATGGATTTTCAGACTGCGCTTATCCCATCGGAGTCGCCGCCTTTCGTTCTTCAATCAAATAAAAGGATGCGATAAAAACAGGTAAAAAAATTACTATTATCCCTTAGTAGGAAACGATGGATGTTCCAGGTTGAACCTTAGCAGGAGGGCAGCCCTGCCGGTACCCTTATTTAGCGTATTGCCCTTCTTGTAAGTCTTTAATGAAGGTAAGTAATTCGTCTCTGTTGCAGGTTGAGATGCGTTCGTTGCTATCGTTGTAGCATAAACAGACATCGTCCTGGTATAGCACATGCAAGGACGTGTTTGTCGTCCCTTTCCACTCATAATCGACGTCGATCGTTTCCCTTATACTCACGGCAATCACCTTCTTTTCTATCGCATTCATATTTAATTTCTATTTTACCATCAAAATAGTAAACTTGAATGTGTTAGCAGGTGTATCTGGGCCAGTGGAGTAAAGGATGAGAGGATTTATTTCTGATCAACAGAAAAACCCCGGTGCCGGGTTGTTTTAGCATCGGGGTCTCGTCCTGCATCAATTTAATTCTGTTTCGTGTTCTCCTTCAAAAAAGCCCGGATTTCCTCTGGTGAAAGTCCCATCTCCCGCGCACGATTAATTAACTGTACCCACTCTTCTTCAATTAAAGGTTCATTAACCTTCAGCATCCCAGCTTCCCCCTTTCAAACCTAACCCTGCCAGGCAGTCCGGCTGTCATCGAATTATTTCTTTAAAAAACAATTCATTAGACCCGTAACTTTGCGCCCCTGCTTTTCAGCAGGTTTGCCTTTATCGAGGAGGATAAAACGCGTCGTATATATTGTTTTTTTATAATGGCTGTTTTCTAAAGGACCGCTGCTGCGGCGGCTCTGTTAGAATTCATTTTGCTTCTCTGCCCCGAAGCTGACCTTGTGGAAGAGACATCCGTTTATATCGTTAAATCATCTGCAGAGTGAGTCTGGCAAATAACAGTCCCCCCTTCTTCTAAAATAACAACTTATGCAAAAAGAGCCTTTGTACTCTCTTTCAGCCAATTGCCAACTAACTATGGAAAATAATGACACTAAAATAAGTTTACAATAAAAGTACTACTATGTACAGACTGTTTACCCCATTTAGTAGTTATATAATCCTAATTCTTTAGGCTTAAATGATTTTTTTATGTATCGTTTTCTGCATTTAATAAAATATATTTAGCCGCATTAGATAAATGAGTGCCAGCCTAAATAGTCACCTCCCCCCCTGTTTCACCCTCGCTTTTATACCCCCGCCCCCATTAACCGGCTTTAAATAACTTCATTCTAAATTTTAAAAGGAGTGGAAGTGAAGAAAGTATCCTTCCACATCCGTGCATGCTTTAAAATAGACCGCCTTCCTGTTTTTGTATATAGTAGCGTTAGGACATATGACATTGAACATTAACTATATTTTTTATAAAAAGGCTTTAAAAAAGGGGGGCGCCTCCTGACGCTTTAAGCCTTAGTCACATAAAAGGAGCCAGCTTATGACGAACGAACAGCAGACATCACTTAAACCGTTTTTCTCTCTTATTTTATCGGCCAACATTCCGAAACTGGCGTTGGCGATCGGGCTTGTTGGGAGTCTCGTTACGACACTGGTGGGTCTGACGATCCCGCTTCTGACACGGGAGATGGTCGACGGGTTTTCGGTTGATGCGTTAAATCCGGTTCTTATTGCTATTATTATCGGAGTTTTTATTTTGCAGGCCGTCACTGACGGGATATCTACCTATGCGCTTGTTTACACCGGGCAAAAAATTGTCGCCAGCCTGCGTGAAAGAATGTGGTTCAAACTGCTGCGGCTGCCTGTCCATTTTTACGATAAACAGACGAGCGGCGAGACGGTCAGCCGTGTCGTGAATGATACGGGGATTGTTAAAAACTTAATTTCACAGCATTTCCCACAGTTCATCAGCGGGATTATTACGATTATCGGGGCTGTCACGATTCTCCTGGTGATGGACTGGAGAATGACGCTGTTAATGCTCATTTCAGTGCCCATTACTGTGCTGTTTATGATCCCTCTTGGCCGGCGGATGTCCAAAATCTCCCGCGGCCTGCAGGATGAAACAGCTAAGTTTACCGGAAGCGTACAGCAAACACTGAGTGAAATCCGCTTAATGAAAGCCTCCAACGCTGAAGAAGCGGAACAGGATAAAGGGTTATCCGGAATTGGCAGCCTGCTTTCCTACGGGTTAAGAGAAGGACGCATTTTTGCGTTGATTGCACCGCTCATGTATCTCGTGGTGATGGCCGTGATCGTCGTCATTATTGGGTACGGCGGGATACGGGTGGCCGAAGGCACGATGACGACCGGGTCGCTCGTCGCGTTTTTACTTTATCTGTTCCAAATCGTTTTTCCAATTACATCGTTTACGATGTTTTTCACGCAGCTTCAAAAGGCGAAAGGTGCCACGGAACGGATTATCAGCATCCTGGACGTGACAGAGGAACCCGGTCAGGAAGGCAAAGACATGGACATCTCAAACCAGCCTGTGCATGTGCGCGATGTGTCGTTTGGCTACAGTCATGAAGAGCCGGTGTTAAAGGATGTGACCTTTGATGTGGAGCCGGGAACGATGGTGGCCTTTGCGGGACCGAGCGGAGGCGGCAAAACAACGATGTTCGGCTTGCTCGAACGCTTTTATGAGCCGACTTCCGGCGAGATTTTTATCGGAAACACACCGATTAAAGACCTGTCGATCGCGTCGTGGCGAAAACAAATCGGCTACGTGTCGCAGGACAGTCCGATGATGGCAGGGACGATACGGGAAAACTTATGCTACGGGATGGAAGATGAGGCGATCGATGACGAGCGTCTGTGGGAAGTGGCGAGAATGGCTTATGCGGAACAATTTATTAAGTCCTTTCCGAAAGGCCTCGATACAGAGGTTGGTGAGCGCGGCGTCAAGCTTTCCGGAGGACAGAAGCAGCGGATCGCCATTGCCCGGGCCTTTCTGAGAGACCCGAAACTGCTCATGATGGACGAAGCGACAGCGAGCCTCGACAGCCAGTCGGAAGCCATCGTCCAGCAAGCCTTAACTCGGCTCATGGAAGGCCGAACCACCTTTGTTATTGCCCATCGGCTATCGACGATTGTGAATGCCGATAAGATTATGTTCATAGAGAAAGGGCGCATTACTGGAATGGGCTCTCACAAAGAACTCGTCCAGTCGCATGCGCTATACCGGGAATTCGCCGAACAGCAGTTGACGTGATGGGGGGGGGGGTTAACACAGGAGGACTAACCCCGCTGCCTTCTTCATTTGTATCTTTGATTACCTCTTTAACCATGTCTTAATTAAAAATTAAAAACCGTCATTCTGCATAGATAATCAGAATGACGGTTTTACGGTCTCCTCTAAAAATACTTCTAGGTGCTGAAACTGATATCCGCTGTTTTAATCATTACTTTTTAAAATTTTTTTGTTCCAAATCCTTTGGCATACCTTTAGCAATAGTATCATTAACTGGCTGAAACCCCTCTTGGTTAAAGTGTAAACTTTCTTTTGTCTCATATGTTTGACCTGTGTGCAGAGATTGAATAAAAGGCTTCACGTCGCTTTCAGACAGATCTTTGTACCAGGTGCCCTCGGGGTAAACAGTGACCACACAGGCATCTTGACAACGTCCATTACAATAGCTCTTTGTTGTGTGTATATCTGTATTTAGCTGGCGTCTGCTAATCTCTTCTCTTAGGGAATTGGTTAGTTCCTCTGCACCTTGCCGTTTACACGAGCCTCCATTACAAATTAGAATATGACTTTTTGTTTGTGATAAATCCCATGTTGTCATTCGTCAACATCTCCTTTTTGGCAAATGAAAATGGTTCTTGGAGTATTCTCCTCATGAAAAGGACAGGCGGTATAGTCACCGAAAGTATGCAAAATAACAAGTCCGCTTCTCTCAACCATCTTTTTAAGTGCTGCCATATTGTAAAGTTTCACCTTCTCCTCATACCGTTTTTCCATACCTGTACGCAGGTTAGATATAATAATGGTTTTGTGTACACTGCCATCTTCAATTTTCCGGTACTGGGTGATTTCCTTGTCTTCGTCCTTTATCTTGCTAAAGGGCACAAGGGTATTTCTTACAAATCCGGGGTTCAAATAGTCAAACAGAAAGAAGCCCCCTGGTTTCAGTGCTTTAAACGCACTTTTAAATACAGCCTCGTTTTCCCTTTCTGTATTGAAGTAACCAAAACTTGTAAATAAGTTGACCACCAGATCCATTTCACGCTGCATAGGGACTTTTCTGACATCACATCTCATGTATTGAACTGGTACATTTACGGTCCGAACAAGAGCTTCTTTAAGAAGAGCCGCACTTAAATCAACTCCCGTAACCCTGGCCCCAAGTTCTGCCAGGAATCTCGAATGACGGCCATAACCGCAGCAAAGATCAAGGACGCGCTTCCCCCTAACATCTGGCAGGTAGGTAAGAAGCGTACTTAACTCTTGTTGTGCCTGCTCGTCTCTTTGTTTATATATAGTCAGATAATCTTCCTGGAAATGTCTCTCATACCATGCACTCATGTCATTGAGTCCATTTGTGATGACATCCCCGGCTTCCATGTAATAAGTGCGCCGTAAAATGGCTGCTCGTACACATACTTTTGCCCGGTCTTTTTAAGGTAAGGCTTCAATGACTGGATCACATGATCAGGGTCTACCTCCTGTGACAAAAGCTTACTGCTTTCTTCCTGAGCGGCATCCTTCAGTGAATCATAGCTCGCTGTTCTCATTAACGGGACTAATTTGCAGTCTGCATAAATACCGCATTCATAAAGAAGGTGAAGAAAGTGGATATAGTCACGCCTCGGGTGTTTAATCTTATAGCCATATTGGTTTTCTAAAACATAGTAATGCGGCGCGAGGGGGCCGGTTGTCATTCCTGCAATACACAGTCTGCTTGAATGCCTGTCCATATTTAAAATAGTTTTCTTAATTTCAAACATCCGGTAAAAGCAGTTAATACCGATCACCACATCAAATGAATCGTTGCTTTTAAAGTTCTCCCATTTTACGTGTGCCGTCTGAAGGGACTTGTCTCCTGCCATATTAGAAATAAATTGAAGAACGGATTCTGAGGAATCTACCACCGTCAGCTCGCTGACCTTATTCAGCAGTGAAAAGGTATAATTCCCCCAGCCTGGTCCGATTTCAAGCACGCGATCTTTTTCCTTGATTAGAGACAGAATCACTTCACGCAGCGGTGCAGAATAAGGATCTATTTCTCCAACAGTCTTCTTTTCCAGAAATTCTGCCCAGAACGCCTCCTCCGAGTGATCATCGGTCATTCGTTTCGGAATGTTGCCATTCCAGTCTTTAATCCCTTCCTGCCACCTTTTTTCAAAATTTAAATCAGCTGTTATCGATGACTGTCTCATTAATTTCACCACCTCGTTTTACAGGAGAAGTTACGGTTACCTTCATTCCTGCTGTTCCTTGTTCAATGACTGTGTTTACTTCATACACTTTTCTTAAATGCTCTTGTGTCATGACTTCATCAGGCTTCCCCCGGCAAAAGATCCTTCCATTATCAACGAGAACGATTCGATCTGAAAATCGGGCTGCGAGTTCCAGGTCATGGAGCACCATAATCACCGTACGTCCTTCCTTCTTTGCCAAGTCCCTGCCGATCTGAAGAACTTCATACTCATAACGGATATCAAGTGCAGACGTCGGCTCGTCAAGGAGGATCACTTCGGTTTGCTGAGCCAATGCTCTTGCAATGGCGGCCTTCTGCTTCTGTCCCCCGCTGATTTCATCTAAAAAACACCCTGAAAGCTCTTCAATATGAAGCTTTTTCAAAAGATTAGTTACAATGCGACGGTCTTTCTTTCCGATGCCCCAATTTACATAGGGCCGGCGTCCATGCATTACCATTTCAAATACGGTTAAAGGAAAAGCCGGGCTGGTCGCTTGAGGGACAAAACTGATTTTCCGTGCCCTGTCTTTAAGAGAGATGGATGACAGGGGCTTGCCGTTTAACATCACTTCCCCCCGGGAGGGCTTTAAGAATCCCGCCAGACACTTTAGCAACGTCGTTTTCCCTGCTCCATTAGGACCGATGATGGCTGTGACCTCTCCTTCATAAAAAGTAGCGGACGCATTTAAAAGAATATCTTTGCCGCTTCGTCTGCAAGAAAGATCTTTAACTTCAAACAACTGTTTTTCTCCTTCCTATGACCAATAATCTTTTTGTTTCCGCAATAACAGATAGATGAAAAACGGAGCACCAAGAAGCGACGTAATGATGCCTACCGGAATTTCCACAGGAGACAGGACTGTACGAGCCACTGTGTCTGATAGCAGCAGGAGAATCGCACCAATGAGGCAGGAGCACGGAAGAAGAAAGCGATTGTCAGTGCCAATGATCATTCGGCTGATGTGCGGCGCTACCAAACCGATAAATCCGATTATGCCGGTAAATGCAATAGTAGAAGAGGCAAGCAATGTTGATAGAACCAGGGCTGTAAGCCTGAGCCTCCTGACGTTAACACCAAGTGAAGAAGCCACTTCTTCTCCGGAAGACAGCGTGTTTAAATCCCATGACAGCTTCCATAAGAACAGGAAAACAATAACTGTCAGTGGAAGGAGAAACTGAATAACCTGCCATTCCGCTCCCCAAAATCCCCCCATAAGCCATACAATGAGATCCTTTAGAGCAGCATTTGATGAGAAATACTGAATCGCACTCACCCCGGCTGAGAATAACTGGCCAATAGCGACACCAGCAAGAAGAAGCACGGTTGTAGAGCCCTTCCTGATTTGAGCGATGCCATAAACCGCAAATACAGCCAGGCAGCCGAATATAAAAGCATTTGCTGCAATAAGCCACTGTCCGCCAGTGACAACATTTATGCCAAATACACCAGCGCCCAGGACGATGGCAAGTGCTGCGCCAAATGCAGCCCCACTTGAAACTCCCAATGTGAATGGGCTGGCAAGTGGATTACGTAAAAGAGCCTGCATAATGACACCGGCACAGGCCAGCGCCATTCCAGTTATAATGGCCATTACAATTCTCGGAAGCCGGATATGGAAAACAATATAACTGTTTGTGCTGAAGGCCTCACCAGTGAGCAGCTGCAAAACCATTGAAGCCTGTTCCGCCACTGTCATAGATACTGTTCCAAGCCTGACAGAAAGAACAATTGTACCGATCAGACAAAGGAAAAGCACCGTCAGCTGGAAAATCTTTTTCTTTGTTTCAAAAAAGTAATGGTCTCCCCGTTCCACCGGCGGGGATTCCTTTGCGTACGTTAACTTCACTTCTTATTCATCCTTTGGGGAAAACATCCATGTTCCGCTGTAGTCTATACCAAGCCAGTCTTCAAAGTATTCTCTTGCGTAATCTTCCGGTTCCACATCGGAAAATCGGTCTGGATAAAGATCTTTAGCAAGCTGAAGAACGCCGATATAACGTTTATCCGATCCTATGAAATTAGTATGGTAAATAAAAATGTCCTTCTGTTCAAAAGCTTTCAGACGAGACACAGACGTGTTTTCTATGATGTTTTCATAAACTTCCCAAAATTCTTTATCACTCTGAGTGTCGTATCCTCCAAGCCATGTGCCATGCAGAGTAAGTACTTCGGGATTTCGCTCCAGTACATATTCTTCATCTACAAGAACTGTCGTTGATTCTTCACTGTCATCCCACTTAACATCAGCAGCATCCTTGCCGCCAGCCATAATGGTGGCATATCCTTCTCCAACCCCTGGATCCCCCTCTGTCGTTTCACTTGGGAAAATTCGATAGCCGCCTTCTGAATTTAAAAAACCAACGGAAAGCGCCATGACTTCTCGCTTTTCTTCTTTCGGAATATCAGAAACCCTTTGATCGAGTTGGTCCTCAATATTTTGTTTCCATTCAAGAAACTCTTCAGCACGTTCTTCAGCATCAAAGAGGGTGCCTAACAACCTCATCTCCTCGTCCATTTGTTCAGGGAGATAATGATTAAGTCTGATAACTGGAATTCCTGCAGGTTCAAGTGCTTTTTCGAGTGCATCATCCGGACGGTTCGTATATGTAATCACCGCATCTGGTTCTAAACTTATAATTTTTTCCAGGTTAACTTCTGATGTCCGTCCCACATCCGGGCGGTCATCGTAACCAAGGTAGGCATTATTTTCCAAAGTAGTGTCTCCAGTTGCTGCTACTCTGTCATCAACACCGAGAACACTCAAAGCCTCAGCCACGTTACGGTTAATCACCACCACTTCTTCAAGAGGCTGCGAGAGTGTAAACTCTGATCCTGCTGTATCTTCAAAAGTCATTGGTTGGTTTTGCTCTTCTTCAGGCTGACTTTCAGCTGGCTCCTCACTGCTGCAGGCGACGAATATAACAGCTAGAAGAAAGAGCACAACTATGATTAGAAATTTCTTCAAAATAACCCTCCTCAATTTAAATTTATATAAATCGTAATAATTACGATTTGAATTGTATTATACTTTTCTTTGTTTGTAAACTGCCTATTATAGTTTCCTTGTCTTTAACTATCTTGATATTAATGAATAAATGGCAAAAAAAATCAAATTAAAAACGAAACAGAATGAACATTCTCATATAAAATGAAAAGGGCCTCTGTTTCGTTTTTGTTCATACTTTTTTATGAAACTACAACTAATGCGACTGTTATTATGGGGATTATTTAAGAGATACAAGGCTTATGTATTAACTTCATCAAACAGAACTCTCCAAATATAAAAATGACCCAACCCTCCGTCAAGACGAAGAATTGGGTCTTTCATTCAATATAGTGCTTTCTGCAAACCATTCCGATCACCAGGGCTAAAACCTTTCAGCTTTCACTCTGATTATCTTTCATTATATTGAACGGAGTGAACCAGTTTTTTATTAACAGATTTTGGCCGTGCAGTCTGTTCCTGTGTCTCCTCTTTTTCCTTCTCGATTTTTTTGATATCTAATTGAAGGAAAATAGAGAGCAGGAAAGCGACTGTAATTAGTCCTGTAAAGACATAGAACACGGGAATGTAACTGTTAGTTACTTCTCTAATTTGCGAGACTAATAACGGGCCTAAAATTCCCCCCAACGACCAGGTTGTTAAAAGATAGCCGTGAATGGCTCCGAGCTGTTTCGTTCCAAACAAATCGCCAATGAACGCTGGCAAGTTGGAAAATCCGCCGCCGTAACAGCTGACGACAATAAAAACGAGCGCTTGAAACAGTAAAATATTTGTGATGTTTGGAATGGTAATAAAAGCGATTAATTGAAGCACAAAGAACGTGATGAAGACGGCTGGTCTCCCGACATAATCAGATATGGCTGCCCAGCCAAGCCTTCCGCCTCCGTTAAAGATCCCCATAATCCCTACCATTGTCGCTGCTCCGGCTGCTGACAGGCCAACCACTTCCTGTGCCATAGGGGAGGCGACAGAAATCATCATGATCCCAGCAGTCACGTTAATGAGCATCATACTCCATAACATCCAAAAACGTCTTGTTCTGACCGCTTCTCTAGCTGTTAATTGTGATAAATCTTTTTTCACTGTTTTTTTACCGGAAGCAATATCCTTTTCCATTCCTTCAGGCATCCAGCCTTCAGGAGGCCTGGCGATGTAGGAAGCCCCTATGACCATAAGAATAAAGTAACTAATCCCTAAAATATAAAAGGTCATTGAAATACCAATGGACCCCATTAAGCTCGCTGCAATAGGTGCAGTAATCAGGGCACCTGCACCAAATCCTAATACAGCCATCCCTGTTGCCAATCCTCTGCGGTCGGGAAACCATTTCACGAGGGTGGAAACAGGCGCGATGTAGCCGATCCCCATGCCTAATCCGCTGGCAAAGCCGTATGTGAGCAGAAAAAGAAGCAACGAATCCACCGCAACGGCCACACCCGCTCCAGCTTGTCCTAATCCAAACAGAATAGCTGCAATCATCGCTGATTTTCTCGGCCCGTTTCTCTCAACGAACGGGCCGAAAAATGCGGCAGCTATCCCGGCGAGTGCCATCATAATTGTAAAGGATAAGGTAATTCCTGTCGTAGACCAGCCTACTGCGTCGCGAATAGGGTTCGTATAGACGCTGTAGGCATATGCAGCTCCTATTGAAAGGTGAATAGAGATCGCTGATAACGCGATGAGCCATCTGTTTTTAGTTACCTTCATTCTGTTTCCTCCCTCGGGTGTTTTTTTATATCTATAGTCCCAGGTCTTGAAACAAGGTCATGCGCTTTTTAACCATAAGATCACCGAGCTTAACTCTTTCGCTGGTGATCCCTGCATTTTTGTCAGAACAAGCTTACTTTTCCATCGTAGATAAATCACCTGTCGGCAAATCAAGCTCCCATGCTTTTAACACTCTTCTCATAATCTTTCCGCTTCGCGTTTTCGGCAGGGAATCTTTAAATTCAATATCCTTTGGTGCCGCGTGTGCAGACAGCCCTTTTTTCACAAAAGTACGGATTTCTTCTTCCAGTTCCTCGCTGTATTCATAGCCCTCCCGTAAAGCAATAAAGGCTTTGATAATTTCCCCCCGGACCGGATCCGGTGTGCCGATAACCCCAGCTTCAGCTACAGCCGGATGTTCAACAAGTTTGCTTTCAACTTCGAAAGGACCCACTCGTTCACCAGATGTCATGATGACATCGTCCACACGCCCCTGGAACCAGAAGTAGCCTTCTTCATCCATGTAGGCGGAGTCACCTGACACGTACCAGTCCCCGGCAAGGAAGTACGATTCGAATTTTTCCGGACGGTTCCAAATGGCTCTCATCATCGATGGCCAGCCCTTTTTAATGGCGAGATTTCCCATGCTGTTAGGTGGAAGGACATTGCCGTCGTCATCAACTATGGCCGCTTCTGTTCCAGGAACCGGTTTCCCCATGGAACCTGGTTTGATTTCCATCGAAGGGTAATTACAAATCACCTGGGCGCCCGTTTCCGTCATCCACCACGTATCGTGGATTCTCAAATTCAGCGCCTGCATTCCCCACCGAATGACTTCAGGGTTTAACGGCTCACCCACACTCAGCACATGTCTTAATGAAGACAAATCGTATTTGGCAAGGGCTTTATCGCCGTAACCCATGAGCATCCGGAAGGCGGTCGGAGCACTATACCAAACGGTTACTTTATGATTTTCGAGAGTCTGATACCAGTCTTCAGGGCTGAAGCGCCCTCCCCTGATCACATTTGACACCCCTGCCAGCCATGGGGCAAAAATACCGTAAGATGTGCCTGTTACCCAGCCCGGGTCTGCCGTACACCAGTACACATCGTCATCTTTTAAATCGAGCACCCACTTAGCAGTTTGATAATGTTGAATCATGGCGTTATGAACGTGTAAAACGCCTTTTGGTTTGCCCGTAGAGCCAGATGTATAATGAAGAATCATCCCGTCTTCACGGTCAACCCATTCGATATCCAGCGTGCTGCTCGCTTGTTCGAATTGACGGTGGAAATCTATTGTTTTGTCATCTTCTTTGACGTCGTCACCAACAATGACCAGTTTTTCAAGCTCCGGCAGTTCATCAACCGGAACGCGTCCGAGCAGTTCAGGTGTTGTCACAAGCACTTTGGCCCCGCTGTCTTCTAAGCGGTCCTTTACAGCTCCTTCCATAAAGGCTTCAAATAACGGCCCGGCAATTCCACCCAGCTTAATAGTTCCGAGAAGCAGAAAATAAAGTTCCGGAGAGCGAGGCATGAAAATAAATACCCTGTCCCCTTTTGTAACCCCGCTGTCCTTTAAGACATTTCCAGCCTTGTTGGAGTAATCTCTCATATCTTTGAACGTATATTCTTCTTTTCTATGTTGATCTGAATAATATAAAGCCACTTTATTCCCTTTATCAGAATCAGCATGCCGATCAATTGCTTCATGTGCCATATTCACAAGGCCTGTATCAGACCAGGAAAATGCTTTCTCCGCTTGTGACCATTCAAATGAGTCGCAGACCTCGTCATAATTCCTTAAGTTCCCGTTTGAATTTGTTGAGGTTAATACGTTTGACTCCATTAATATTGCCTCCTCTTTGAATAATTAGTGGACTTCCAAAATAAGTGAAGCGCTTACATTTCGCGTAAAATAAAAATGAATCACGAATGATTCAAATACGGATACTAGTTTTCTCTCATTTCCACTATTGGTATGTTGATTATTCTATACAAGATTCGTGAAGATGTCATAATAAATTGACAGAGCACAATAATGGAAGATAGAATGTAAATAATTGAGACTAATCAAAAAATTCATAATAATTAGTTTAAGAAAAGGGTGAGAAAAATTGAAAGATAGCCTTTATCATCAATTTTCTACATTCATTGAAGATTGGGTGCCTGAAGAGGCTTCTATTGCCATAGCGGACGAGAATAAATATGTCACGTATATCCCGGGCAAACACGACATTAACATCAATCAAGGACAGCCCATTCCTTCGGGAAGTATTACCGAGCGGGTGTACTTACAGAAAAGCCGTGTGGAGTCTTTAGTTGATAAATCAGTGTTTGGCCTCCCTTACTATGGCGTCGGGTACCCTCTTGAAAACAAAGAGGCAGGACTGAGCGGGGCATTAACGGTGATATTACCGCCTGACTACTATTCATCTCCTGTGTCTTTTATCGTTGGAAGACAAGAAGACGTGTGGATCCCTATCGCTGTGCATCAGATTATTTATATCGAAAGCCATCAAAAGAAGACACTTATTGTGACTGAGGAAGGCTGCTTCCAGTCTAAATATCCTCTTAAAACACTGGAGTTTCGCTTGTCAAATTCATTTATCCGTATTCATCGCTCTTATATCGTTAATATTTCTTATATTAAGCAAATCTCGCGGGATGTCGCTTCCAATTTAGAAATAGCCTTACGAAAACCAGAAGACACCCGCCTTTCCATTAGCCAAAGTTATGTGCAAAAAGTGCGGGATACGTTAGGGTTTTAGGAGAGTTATTGAAAGGAGTTAGCGGGAGTATTAAAAGGGCGGGTTTAAAAACCTGCCCTTTTAATTTTGCCTCTGTGTATTGGTTAAGCTAGACATTCAACAGATTAAGCCGCTTCCAACAAAGGAACAATACAAATATTACTTTGCTGTCGTGCCTCGGTATACGATGAGATTGATCGTATTGAAAAATAAGGTGCCGGCAATCAGGACAGCTGCGGCAATCGCCACGGCACCGGCCGTGTCCATAAGAGCCGCCCAATCCTCTATTTTTACCAAATGATAATTATAAAAAATCTGGAAACTCAGCGCGATCACACACGCGCTGAGGCTCATAACTGATAAAGCCGCCCAATTTTTATTGTCCTGCTTATTCACATACGGGAGGTTCACAAGAGGAAGTATCCAAGCTATTAGTCCAAGCACAAGACTGCCCACATTAAGCCAACCCATCATATCTCATCCCCTTTTATTTAATAATCATTGATTACATGCTGCTTACTAACAGAATAAATTTATACCCTAATATTTTTTGTAAAAAATGGAAATTAATTTCTCTAAATAAGATTATATTACTCTAAAACAGGGAAGTAAACGATGAAAAGTCCTAACTTTAGCAGCCTTTCTTTCTAAGATTCATAATTTGGACAGTAAAAGAAAAGTAACTATGTTTTTCCCTAAGTTTAAACATAAGGTGGGATGTTATGAGTGAACGCTTGAGAGATGGTCTGATTAGTGCGGCCACATTTGCAATTACAGCTATCCTCGTTGGTTACTTCCTTTTCGGGGAAATAAGATGGCAAAACGTCATAGGATTATCGATAGGCGGTTTTATTTCCTGGTACTATATTGTTCCCCGAATTCATAAACGCCGAGAGGAAAAAAACAGGAAGTAAAAAACTTCTTAAATATAATGCCGCTTCAGTATCCGCTATCTGTATTTGCAAGTTAAGTCGGATGGTCATAGGATGCTAATCTGCTTAAACAGGAGGGAGAAAAATGAATGAGTACAGCAGAGTATTAGGTGTAGAAAAAGAAAAAGACAGACGTATGGTTTTCAGGATCATAGATTACTTGTGTTATGCCCTTTTCGTTTTAACATTGACGGCTTTTTTTCTGCCGGTAAATGTTTTTCCTGAGATAGTTACAGGAACTATTTTCATTTGGACTCTTGCTATATACCTTGGGTCAAAGGCAATTGAAGGCCTCGTGGATAAAAAGATGAGGATGGCCTTGTTTTTTGGACCCACCGCTATTTTATGTCTGGGTTTAGGGATCTTCCTCTTAGTTTTGTTATAAATATGCTTGCGAGGAGTGCAGCTGCTTGCTTTTGGCGGGCCTTATGCGCGGAAAAATTGTAACCTTGATGTTCACAGGAGGTTCTACATGTTAAATATGAAATTTAAAATACCTATATATAAACATAGCGTTAAAGAAGTGGACGTTTTTAAGGAAGATGAAAAACTGGGCACCATGCAAAGGTATAATAAAAACCCCTTTATTCACCGTTTCGGGAGGCATATTTCACACAAATTAATTGCTAATATTCGTGTGACAGAACCTAAAGGAAATACTGTTAAATATGATATTTCTGCTGACAACCCGTGGCAGCGAATGATAAAGATGGGCACTTTCTCCATATACGACAGTCATTCATTAATTGGACATGCTGGAGAAAACAGAAAGTTAGGTGTGATTCTGAATTTTTCAATTGGTGATAAAAAATACCGGGCTTTTTCTAAAATTAAAGAACTAAGGAAAATAAATTTTTATAATATAACAGGTGATTCAGAAATTCATATAGGTGCAGCCGAACGCACCCTGAATCCTGCTGTCAACGAAATGAACATCTGTTTAAATGAAGATAATGACTTGGCTCCTTTATTAGTGGCAGGGTTGTGTTACTTACATACAATGATCTAAGCCTGTTTAAATCATGCGCCCTTACTGGAGGACGCTTGTTTTTTATTTTATTTCACCATTTCAGCTGTTTTTCACCCTCTTCGGGCATAAGATGGCTCCTCTTTTCACCATTCCAGCTGCTCCACCCGCTCTTCGGGCAGAAGGCCGCTCTTCTTTTTACCTTTCCAGTTCTTTATCAAGGTTAACGGGTACCTAAGAAGCGGTTCACAGCAAGTGTTTTAACCGGCGAACCCTAACCGAATGGTTTCAGCTCAGTTTTCCAAGCTATAAGGTTCAGGTATATGGCGTAGCCTCCTGCTATAATTAAAAAGAACTGACCTAACCCAAAATCAAGATTCAGTCCATATTCAAAAGCAATTAAAAAGATACTGACAATAAGAATAATAGAAAATATGTTCCGTTTGTACTTTTCCATAGCCGCCTCCCTCTCAAATAATATTCTTCCCCAGAATTCGTCGACCTGTGCCCTCGCTCCTCTTGATCATTATGATAACTATGTAACTATTCCACTATTTTTCGTTTTTCTCTTGCATCATTGACTTAATTTCTTCCAGTAATTCAATTTGTTTATCCTGCCTTTTAATCACCTTTTCGAAAACCTTGGCTGCCACCACTAAAATCAGAATAAAAATTACAAGTATAATCATATCCATTAAGCTCATCACCTCATTCATTATTACTCTCTTAATAAGATCAGCTTTATAACCAGGTATTTAAGTGCCTTACACTGCTCATTTGTTGAACAAGATCCACATCCGTGTTCAAAAGATGATTAAAATGGATTGTAGCCTTTGTCAAAGGGTATAAAAACAATATAAATCGCTACTATAAAACAGAGCCAGAAAATTATAGATGTGAGACGCTGCCTGAAGTATTTATTCTTTTTCATTATGAGCCCTACCGCTAAAGAGTAGAGAACAAAAAGTAAATATGATAGCCCAAACCAGTTAACCCATATATTTCCGATATATTCAATTCCAAAATGCTCATAAGTATTTTTTAAAATCATTCCTGAAAGAAAAAAACCAATAATTAGAAAGAAAAGTGCCTCAAAAAATCTGATAATGTCCTTTTGCCACCACTCCAATATTCCCCCTCCTCTTTAACACCCCGGTTGTAAAACATTATCCATACACTTCTATGAACCCTTATAGCGTCTCAATATTGTTTACTCCCCGTTATATTCTCCATTGGACCCATTCATTCTTTAGGTAAGTTTTCCTTTTTAGCTTTCAATGCGTCGTATTCTCCCCAAATGATATACCCTATCCCGATTACCAGTGCCAATAAACTGAAGTTACTAAGAAGATTTCCTACATACTCTAACATGTTATTAAATAACTGCTCATTCCAACTGGCAACACCAGAACCAAAAACAGCAGCACTAATATATTTAGTTGAAATTAAAAAAGCAGATATAGCAATAAAGGCGACCCCAGTTCCACGTCTAGTCATTTCCTATTTATCCTCTCTAAATAAATTTTTTTGCTTTTTTGATCTATCCCCCTTCAGCTTAACATCATTTTCCAGTTAAAAGTCAACCTGAAAAAGCCGCATCAGCAGCTTTTTAGACCTTCAATATTGCTCAACCAGACGGTTTATTCATAAGATTTCATGCCCACAGTTACCTTTTTTACGCTGATCCCCTCATTCTTCTGCCAGAGGACTTGTTGGAGTAGAGCGGAAGTTAATCCTATTAATGAAAGGGAAAGACCAACGCCCAGGTACACGAGGCGGACATCAAACAGCCCAACGAGCATACCGCCTAACAGAGGTGCGCCAAGGACAACCATCCCGCTTAATGAATTATAGATTCCTGAAACCCGGCCTATGTTCTCCCTGCCAGTTTCTTTTTGGAGAATATAGCTGATAACAATTGTATATATTCCGATTCCAATGCCTGCAGCAAATCCTAATCCTGTAAGAACAAAGCTTTGGACGCCTGTTTCCAGGGTCCCCAGCATCCCGAACGGAACTCCGATGAGAAGAAAGCTGCTTCCAATCAGCACACCGTAATAAGTTATTTTTTTAAAACGGTTCATAACCATCATTACCGCAAGGGCGCCTGCTCCTGAAGATGCCATTACCCAGCCAATCATTTCAGGCCGTTCCGGTGCGACTTCCCTGAGTAAAACGGTTATCTGCACATCTGTCATTTGAATCGCTGTCATCCCAAGGAGTGAAAAAGTAACGGCCACGACCAGGATTTTGCTGGAGAGCACCATTGACCAGCCGTCTTTCCAGGACTGCCAGAAGGACACTTTGTTCCCTGCTTCTACTTCAGCTAATCTGCTCGTTTCCACTTCCTTTTTCTTAATAATGGATAAAAGAATTAGCGCAGAAATAAAATAGGCGGCAGCATTAATCAGGATACATAGACGTGGAGAGAAAATCGCCGCCAGAGATCCTCCTAAAATTGGGCCCATAATTTTAGTAAACTCATTTACCGTGCCATTAAGCGTGACAGCTTTTACAATGAGATTTTCCTCTACTACGTGTTTTATAAGCGCCTGCTGGGCTGGAAAATGAATCACTGTAAGGGTGGCCCGGAGCAGGAGTATCGGCAGGGCGAGCCACGGGCCGGGCGCCATCGCCAGCACAATTGTTAAAACAGCCGTCCCCACATCAGCAATCATCATTAATTTTCCTTTGTTAAAACGGTCTGCCAGTATACCTGCAAACTGGCTCAATAAAGCATGAGGAAGAGCATACATTACTGGTATTAAAGCGATCGTCAGAGGATCCGTTTCCCACACATAACCGAATAATATCATGATCGCCACCATATCAAACCAGCGCCCCAGCATCGATATAGAATAGGAGCTGAACATTCTCATAAAAACAGCATTCTTCCAGATTGAAGAGTTATTCGCCATATCAATCACTCATTTCTGTTTGGTCTTACAAACACTTTATACGGCGAATGTCAGAGGAGTATCAGACATAAAAAAATACCATAATCCCCTATGAGAAATTATGATAAGTCTGCTTGGATTGAAAAACGTAAGGCGGAGACTCCTGCGGGAATAGCAAGCGCTGAAGATCCATCGCGGCATTTTTCGCGATTAGCTGAAGCCTTGCCCGCGGAAAGCGACCGCCTGCAGATGCAATCATCAGATGTATGCTTTCTTATCTTTTAAAAAAACTGCAGCTGCAGGCTTCAGAGATGTTGTTTAAACTGTCTTTCAACTTCTGTTTTAAAGGCGGAAAAGTTAAATTTTTCCGAGAAAAAAGCTTTTTCTTTTAACATTTCTTTATAAAGCTGCTCATCAGAAACTATTTTTTCCAGGAAGAACAAGCATATATCATTGGCGAAATAAACATGGGACATAAACCTGGTGTTTACTGTCACCCTCATTCCTTCAGCTATAAATTCGCGGCCCTTCACCCGGTCGCCCGACTGCAGGGCGAAGACCCCTTTTAATACAACAAATATACCGAGTTCCCGCTGGTACTCTCTCTCTTTAAAAAAGCATTCCATCTTATTTATCACACTATTCACCTTTTCCTGCTCTTTCAGGCAGATAAAAAGCATCATCCTGCTTAATTGTAAAAATGGGTAAAAACCGTGATCTTCAGAGGTTACTAGTCTGTCTGCCTTTTCTAAGTGAACGGCTGCTTCGGAAAAGTCCTCTGCAAACAAGTAAAAGAAGACCGGCGCCAGAATAGTCGCTTCTGCATAGGAGGCTTCAGAAAATAAATTCTTTTGTAGAGCTTTTTCATAGTATGGGAGGACATCTTTCCGCTCGTCAGCAACAAGCATATAAGAATAAAGCATAAAAAGCAGTTTTTCAGAAAAGGCAACTTCCCTTGATTGTGCCAGCTTTAACAAGTCGCCCTCAATTAATGAATAAATAATCTTTGTATTCCTGCCAGGCTCAATCCCGAGAGATTTCTGATCCAAAATTGTTTTAAAGGCTTCGCCGTGGCCATACAGGTGGTACTTATTCAGGAGATGAGTTGTAATTTCTTTAAATTCACGATCATTTTTTAAGGGTGAGGGAGTTTCCTCAGTCTTAGCCACATTTAAGGAATAGCCGTAACCCTTAACCGTTTTGATTGTCATATGAGTGTTCCAGCTCTTCAATTTTCTCCTCAGCCGGTAGATATGGTCGTCCACCGTCCGGTCCCCGGGCGCTTCCAGTTTCCATACGGCATCAAGGAGTTCATCCCGGGAAAATGCCCTGTCCGGATTTTTATATAAAAAACTTAAAAGCTCGTACTCTCTCCTCAGCAGTGAGACCGATTCGCCATTAAAGCTTACCTTGTACTCACTGTGGTCAAAATGCAGCGCCATCTCAAAGCACTCCTTGTTTTTTGCCATCTATGTATATGACTTGCAGTAGCTCCTTATGAACGGCTCTTATTTTTCTCCTTAGCCTCCATTTTTCGTAAAGCCGTCCATCCAGGCAGGCGGGTGCTGCTCAGGTGGTACTCCAGCTCTTTACGATTGAAGCCCTGACACTCCCCGTGTGGCAAGCTTAATGATGAGCTCGGCTATTTCTTCGGGTGATTCCTTCAGCCCGTTTTTCAGCCAGTTTTGCACGACATGAATACTTCCGTTGGCTATAAACAGGCTTAAATACTCGGAATTGTACGGGGCGGCTACTTGATCTTCCTTAAGAGAATTTAATAAATGAGTGTGGGCAAGCATGATCACCTTTTTTTGAAAATCCGGGTCGCCGTGTTCACTGAATAAGGTCTGGCAGCTCTCATGGTTTTCCGCAATATATTCCATGAGCTTCTCTGTCATCTGAATAGCCTCTTCGTCTTCCGAATAGTTGTAAGAGGTTAAGGTCTCATTCAGATCCTCAATAATTTCATCCTCTATTTGTGTAAGCAGATCATACAGGTCCTTATAATGAGAGTAAAAAGTAGACCGGTTAATATCTGCAAGCTCGCAAACTTCTTTTATTGTGATCGTTGATAACGGCTTTTCCTGCATTCGTTTTATAAAACTGTTCTTTAATACTAAACGGGTGTATTTTTTACGTCTGTCCAATTTTGAACTCACCATTTTCCCGCCTTTTGTCAGTTGTCCAACTAATTCACATCATGTGTTGGATAACTAATATTTTTAACCAAACTGTTTGTTGATTAGACAACACAGTGTCATTATAATTATTCCTTAGTGAAGATTCAAGGAGTGGTGGAATGCGGGATTTTGCAGCAAAAATTATTAAGCACAAACTGCCTATCGTTATTATATTTTTCATCTTAACTGTCCTTAGTGCTGTAGCGCAGTTTTTCGTTCCGATCAATTACAATATGAATGATTATGTCCCGGAAGATTCCACTTCAACCGTTGCCGTTGAGGTGATGGAAACAGAGTTTGGCAGCTCCATGCCGAATGCCGAGGTGATGATCACCGATGTAACCGTTCTGGAAGCCCTTTTATATAAGGAAAGACTTGAGGCAATTGACGGCGTTGAAGAGGTCTCGTGGCTTGACGACATGCTCGATTTAACCATCCCCCTGGAGATGGCAGAACAGGATGTAACAGAGTCTTATTATTACGACGAACATGCCCTCTTTTCCGTTACGATCCGTGAAGGAGAAGAAGTAGAAGCAACAGATGAAATTTATGAGCTTATCGGCGAGGAAAACGCCCTTGCTGGAGAAGCCGCAGATACAGCCGTTTCGCAGAAAATGGCGTTTACAGAAACATTATACGCTGCGATGCTTTTAGTTCCGATCATCATTATTATTCTCGTGTTGTCCACCAATTCATGGGTTGAACCCGTCTTTTTTCTGACAGCCATTGGTGTGTCAGTCATTATAAATTTAGGCACTAATATTTTTATAGGAGAAATCTCCTTTATTACGCAATCTGTCGCCCCTATTTTACAGCTCGCTGTTTCTCTCGATTATGCGATATTCCTGCTTCATAGTTTTTCAGAACACCGCAAAAAGACAGCTTCGCCTGAGGAAGCGATGCAGCTTGCGATCAGGAAATCCTTCCCTGCCATTGCAGCGAGTGCGGCGACAACTTTCTTTGGTTTTATGGCTCTCACGTTCATGCAGTTCGAAATTGGTGCTGATCTGGGAATCAATCTCGTCAAAGGGATCGTCCTGAGTTTTATCAGTGTCGTCGTATTCCTTCCTGCACTGACGATCATGTTTTATAAATGGATCGACAAAACAGAGCACAAGCCTATCATTCCTCCTTTTAAAAACATCGGCAATGTCGTTCTTAAATTCAGGTATATCAGCGTGATCGCTGTTTTCCTGATGATTGTCCCTGCCTACCTGGCACAGCAGGAAACGACGTTTATCTACGGCATTGGCGAACAGCCGGAGGATACCCGCCTCGGAAGTGATGAGGCCGCAATCGATGAGGTTTTCGGGATGTCCACTCCTATTGCTCTTCTCGTTCGACGAGGCGATGTGGCCCGGGAAGTTGAGCTGGAACAGGAGCTGGAGGACATCGCACACGTATCCAGCATCTTTTCCTATAACCAGTCGGTCAGCCCGGCCATTCCGCCGGAGTATCTCGATGACGCGGTAAGAGAACAGTTCTATTCGGAAAACTACAGTCAGATTATCGTTTATACAGAGACCGATTCTGAAGGTGATACGGCCTTTAGCGCAGTGGAAAACGTGCTTGATACGGCCGAATCCTACTATGGGGATGATTTCCATGCCCTCGGGGAAAGCGTCTCTCTTTATGACATTAAAACGATCGTTCAGAAAGATAACACGGTCGTAAACTACCTTACCGTGATTGCCATCGCGATTGTCCTGTTAGTTACATTCCGGTCTCTGTCGCTTCCGGTCGTCCTTCTGCTGACGATTCAGTCGGCTGTCTGGATAAACCTTGCTGTTCCTTATTTCACGGAGGCGCCTTTAGTTTTTGTTGGCTATCTCGTGGTTGGGACCGTACAGCTTGCGGCGACAGTTGATTATGCCATTCTCTTTTCGGAAAATTATCTTCATAACCGAAAACAGATGCCTGCCAGACAAGCGATGATGAAAACGATTGATGATAAGACGTTCTCCATTTCCATTTCAGCCGCTATTCTGGCAAGTGTGGGGATTATTCTCTGGATGACCTCGTCAAATCCAATCGTTTCATCCATTGGCCTGCTTCTCGGAAGAGGGGCGACCCTGGCATTTATTATGGTCCTTTTCTTCCTGCCAGCCGTCATGCTCTTGTTTGATAAAGTGATTAGCAAAACAACACTGAAAGCGAATTTTTACAGGGAGGATGACTAACCATGAAAAAGAAACTATCACTCGTGTTAGCTGCTTCACTTCTCGCCCTTCCTTTGTATTCAGGGTCGGCAAATGAAAATGAACCAGCTCATTCGGCCGCCCCGGAAGCAGAAGACGGTCCGGCTGCCGATTCAACCGGCCAAGCGGATTCAAAGGAGGAAGTGGTCTACGGGACCCTCAAATCTGACGGAAGCCTGAATGAACTCTATGTGGTGAACATGCTTCAGGTCACTGAGCCAGGCTTACTCATTGATTACGGGGACTACGAGTCTGTGAAAAATTTAACCGACCTCACAGACATAGAGCTTACGGATGACGCTGTGCACATTGAAGCGTCCGAAGAAGGTATGTTTTATTATCAGGGGAACATGCAGGAGGCAGAACTGCCATGGGATATTGAAATCTCTTACCTTCTCGACGGAGAGGCAGTGACTCCTGATGAACTTGCAGGAGAAAACGGCCATTTAGAATTGTCGATCAATACAACTGCAAACGAAAACAAAGATCTGTCTTTTTATGAAAATTACACGTTACAGATTTCTCTCACAGCGGACACTGACCTCATCAGCATTATTGAAGCCGAAGACGCGAATATCGCTAATGCAGGGAAAAAGAGGCAGATTACGTATACTGTCATGCCTGAGACTGACGCAGATTTTACGCTTACAGCGGATGTGGAAGACTTTGAAATGGAAGGAATCGATATAAATGCCATTCCACTGTCTATGGCAATCGAGGATCCTGATACAGAAGAAATGACAGAAGATATGCGTTCGTTAAGCGACGCTATTAAAGAGATTAATGATGGTGTTTTTGAATTACTGTCCGGTGTAACTGAATTGAAAGACGGCGCACAGAGCCTTAACGACGGCTCCGGTGACTATCACAGCGGGATCAGGGAGATCAGGGATTCCTCCTCTGAGCTGATTGAGGGTTCAGAAGACATCCAGTCGGCGCTCTGGCAAATGCATGCCGAAGTCGGCGGTTCATCCGGTGACATGGATCTCGGTGAACTTTCGGAACTGCCTGACGGTTTATCCCAGATGGCTGCCGGCCTTGAAGAAGCCGGCGATGGGCTGATCGAGCTTCACGGCAGCTTTTCGGAAGCGTTTGGGAGTCTTGACGGAGCCATGCAGGGAATTCCCGGGTATGACATCTCCGAAGAAGACATCGAGCAGCTGTATGCTAGCGGCGCAAATCAGGAGACCATCGACCAGCTCGTTGAAACTTACACTGCTGCACAGACAGCTAAAGGAACGTACGACCAGGTAAGAGATGCTTTTACCGCTACAGAAGGGGCACTGCTCGAGACCGGCAATGCCATCAATGAAATAAGCGGCCAGTTATACGGCATCTCCAGCGACCTGTCTGCAAGTATGGAAAATATGGACGGTCTTGACGGCTTAGCTGAGCTGGAAGACGGGCTTGGACAGCTTGCCGGGAACTACGGTGAATTCCATGAGGGTCTGACAGACTATACAGACGGAGTCAGCGAGCTTGCTAATTCCTACAGCGAAATTGATGGCGGCATCGACGAACTCGCTGACGGATCTGCGGATCTGGAAAACGGTGTGAGCGAGCTTTCTGAAGGAACGGCAGAATTAGCGGAAGAAACGAGTGACCTGCCGGAACAGTTCCAGCAGGAAATTGACGACAGACTCGACGAGTTTGACCGTTCCGATTTCGATCCTGTTTCCTTCGTCTCAGCCGATAACTCAAACGTCGAATCAGTCCAGTTCATCCTTACAACAGAAGCCATTGAAATCGAAGAACAAGAAACAGCAGCTGCTGAAGAGGAAGAAGAAAGCCCAGGATTCTGGGAAGGGCTGATGAATTTGTTTTTTTTGATGGTTTTGAAGTTTAGATAGATGAATAATTGTAGTGATTGCAGTCCGCCAGGTGGACGCTTGCCCAGGGCTTGTCTTCAACTAACTTTCCTGAAGGCCGCTTCGGGAAAGTGGATTTTCAGACTGCGCAGATCCTCCGGGTGTCCTCGCCTTCGTTCACCGGAAGGATTTATTTTTCAAATTTTTGCAATCACTAAGCGAGGCATTTAGGACATCCTCTCGCATTATTTTAGTTTGGACCAAGCCTCTTGCAGGTTAAATTTATTTGTTAAAGAGAACGTCACTGTATCTCAACTGCAAAAAAAGCCGCCTTTGCAGATTCCAAAGGGTTACTTATGAGGTGCAAAATTATAAATCTCACAAAAAATCACAAGTTAAATCACAGTGAAAAGGCACGAAGAACACCTATTCTTCGTGCTATTAAATATCATATTTGCTTGTTAGACTAACGCTTCCCGTTAGTTGAATATCAACGTTTTATCTGCAACTTTATAATATCTTGTTTATCTTTGAAGTTAATAGTGATTTTATATTCATCTTCTTCATATGTTTCAAAATTCACAGTACCAACTAAAAAAGATATAGCATTACCCTCAATTTTCGTTTCCATATCTCCAACATTACCTGTACTCAAACCATCTCTACCTTCAAATTCAATGTCAATATTCTCAATTTCTTCCTGTGTTAGCTCAAAACCTTTAGTTTCGATTTCAACCCAATTTATCTTTTTCTCTTCATACAATCCTGAATTGTATATGTAACTAACATTCCAGTATTCTCCTTCCCCATAAAAGATTACTTCATCGGAAATAACCGTTTGTGTCGTTGCAGAACAAGCCGTCAAAATAACAATAAGTAAAATACCAAACAATACTCTCAACTTCATTTTTAAACCACCCTTTTCTTAATAGCTTCCTCCATAATAAAAACAACCATTCTTGCACTAAACTCCCCGTTAGCACCACAACAGCAGCATTAGCTTCTTGTGCTATCGCTCTCCTTTAGTACAATAAATAAATTTATTAAATAATGACTATTCCAAAAGTTATAAAGGAAACGCCAATCAATATAATAAAGCCTTTAACCATGCCTAATGGAAGCCTATTTAAGAACTTAAACAAGAATTCTAATTCAATGTAGCCACTAACACCAATAACACCTTTATCTTTATAGTCTTCCTTTTTCATTCTAAATAAAGAAGAGTAAAGAACAATTACCCCCCACAATATTAGTAAAGCCCCTATGGCTATGTTCACTTTACTCACATCCCCTTCTTATTGGATTTTACCATGAAAATCAGTTTACTTTTATACAACGAACCTCCCCGTTAGCTGAATATCTCAACCACACTGAAAAATATAATAGTTCCACCAAAAAGAAAATATATAATAGCATGTACTTTACGTTTATCATGAGTTTCTGTAATTCCGCTAACTAAAAACAGTAACCCAAAGAGTAATGTTCCGTAGGTCATCGTCAATCTATAGTCACCTGTTATTAGACTATATCCGTCCAAAGGAAAGCTCCATAACCGCTACAATTACTCTTAATATTTTCATCATCACCATCCACTCCCATGAAGATTATCTTTGCTGAAACCTGCCTCGTTAGTGTAATAGAAATTAAATTTGCTTATTGTAGGATTCTCCCCGTTAGCACCATAAAAGTCCAGGCAGCTTCTTGAAGTATTGTATAGCGTTAGTTCAACAAGGTTTTATTTGATTTCATATTTTAGGTCTCAAAAATAATGATTGATCTATAACTGAGGATAAATCTATTTGAGGATGTTCTTGTTTTATTAGTTCATATACTTCTTGAATTATTATTTCTAATTCTCTTATTGAAAGTGTAGGGTTATGCATAAAAATGGAATCTAAACGATTTACTATATTTTCTGGGGTAATTGCCATTGATTCTAGTGTCTGTTTTTGCCACTTAAAAGCAGGGTGATGAACATATAGACGGTTTAAACCAAACAGCATGCCCATAATATTCGTTTGGACAGCTACCATTACTTTATAAAGCATTAACCAATCTTTACGATTGAGCAAAGCCTCACGATTATTCCATCTGTTACCTAAATGAATATTTTCTTTTATCATTGCTATACTTAAATCATTCGGGTAGTTACTAACTTTTTCTTTCATAGTTTTAATAAGTTTATCACCACTGAGTGGCACCCCATAATAAACCGTAGCTACTATACATTGTTTATCTAAATCTGTATCGAAAGATAATATAACATCTTTTATCATTTTGTTAATTGTATCGGTTAGAAAATTACTTATTTCTAGCTTTACACCTTTAGTTATATATGTTTCCGACCATTCCTCATCTTCATAAGGGTGAAAATCGAGGAGATCACCTTTTAATTTCTTGATTGGTGTTAACCTATCCTCATCTGTTGGAGACTCCTTCCAAAGAACAAAAATTTCAATATCTGAGTATTTATCATCCCAATTCCTTGACACGGAACCACCTAATAAGACACCTTCAACATTTGGATTTTTTTCATAAATTTTTGCTATATCTGAGGCAAATATTTTTAAATCCATAGCACTGCTCCTTTTAATAAAATGATATTTAATTAATACACTTAACTCCCCTATAGTTTAACATCATTTTCCAGTAATTGATCAATAAAAAAAGCTGCATTTGCAGCTTCCTGGATCTTCAACTATTGCACCCGTTTGTTTAAGTACATTCATTCACGAACTTGCTTTTTTTACATAATTCACCTTGTTACTTCCAATTGCTTTATCAACCAATGATAAATCTATTTTAGGAAGTTAAGCACAACGTTCTTGAATTTTTCTGGTTCTTCGAAGTGAGGAAAGTGTCCACTATCTTGTAGTGTGATACTCTCACCATGTTTTACATCTGACAGAAAGGTTCTTTTCTGTTCATCACATGTTACTGGGTCATATTTTCCATTAATTAAAAGAGCGGGCTGTGTAACTTCATTAAGTCTTGGAAGTAACGAATTAAATATTTCATTCTCCTCAAACAATCGGTCATTATGAACATTATTTTTTTCGAAAAACTGCTTCCATTCATCCTCTGTATATAATGAATAATCAGTTGGGTGTTCAAAATTATGAACGTGTATTTCTATTCCCTTTTCCCCTAATTCTGGACGTATGTCCATAAACTCCAACATTAAATCCTTGGCTGGCTTATCTGACTTGGATAATTCTAGGCATTTCTCTGCCAGGGTCTCTTTTCGCACTTCACTAAACAATTTCGAGGCTTTTATTAATGAATTTCTCGCCGAAAGTTCCGAATCAAAAGTGGGACATTCAAAAATGATATGACTAACTGACTTTGGAAAAGTGGTCGCATATAAAAGACTAAAATAACCACCGAAAGAATGCCCTAACAGTGCCCATTTTTCAATTCCTAATTCTTTCCTAAGTTCCTCAAAATCCAGAATAATATCATTTAAAGAAAAGCCTTCTTCTTTTTTTATTCCTTCAGAGCGAGAAACCCCTCTCTGGTCAACCGCAATAAGTCTAACATCTTCCTGTAATCTTTCTGCTTGATGATAACAAAAATCATAACACCCTTGACCAGGACCACCATGAATATAAAGTAAAGGCGTGTTATTTTCCGAACCATAACTTTCTACATACATATCTTTTCCTCGAATATTAATCAATTTTCCGTTTGAAGTTTTTTCCATTTTTTCTTCCCCCTTGTCTATTTGCTTACAATACTTCTATATAGCACTATGTAAACGCCTTTCTTCTTTCTTATTCAACAAACCTCCCCGTTAGTTTAACATCATTTTCCAATTATGAACTAGCTGCATATGCAGCTTCGTGGGTCTTCAACTATTGCTCGCCGTTACTCACAGTTACTCCTCTATGTCAATTAAGTCTGTATAGGTTTTAACAAAATACCTTTCTAGTATCTCCACTAACTTTCCATTTAGATTTTCATACTTACGATCTGATTCCTCTATAACATCATAAAATTCATCCTCTTCAATTTCATCGCTTTCTAACGCCTGAAATAATCTCCAGAGTTCTTCGCCATACTTCTTTTCAATTTCTGCGTAGTCTTCAGCACCAATTTTTTCAAGAATAAACGTGAGTTCTTTTATGTAATTTAATATTCCAACTTCTTCTATATACGAAGAGAACCAATTAAGTAAACTCTCATGCCCCCCACTTTCAAGTGCAGAATAGTAGTTGAAGACAACGTATGTTTCGTTGGCAACTTTATTTTCAGTAGGAAAATCATACTCCGACATAACTTGAATAACTGCGTTCCATATATCATCATCAGTAAGTAAGTCTTCCTTTTTCATTTTGTATTTCATATAATAATTCCCCATCCAAATAGTTATTTTAATCCATTAGCTTATGATCATTCGAACCAACTGCAGATAGTCTATTTTTATAATATTCGATGAAATTAAAGTATCCCCTTCTTTCAAATGGAGAAGAATCACCTCAACCAGGCAGAGAAAAACCACGGTCATGTCAGAGCATAATCGCGGTTGTGTATATGTTATTCGTTTCCTTTTTTCTTTCCAAGAGCCAGTGCTCCAAGAACAAGTGGGATCTGCAACGGCAGCCGCAGCCACAGAATCCATGGGCTGGCGGGTTTTCCTGGTATGAAGGAAATTTTCTTTACTGCCATATAAATGTTTGCAGGAAACACGATGACCAGGAAAATGGCCAACAGTTTCGAAGTCAGCAGCTGGGCTTTTTTGACCCAGAGCAGAATCGAAAACAGCATTTCAATAGCGCCGGAAACGAGAACGATGGCACGCCTGAAGGGCAGGTGCTTTGGCACGATTCTGCGAAAGCCCCGTTCATGGACGAAGTGTAAAATACCTGCAACAAAAAGAAGTACGGAATAAAAAACTCTTACTGCCTTCATCACGACCCTCCCTCCTTTCATACAGTTGCCTACTTCCCTGTTTATGAGGAAACAAATCAGCTTTTAATAAGGTACGGGATACGCTTCTACAGGACAGGTTACTTCCATCTCGTCACCCTTCCTGGCAATGGTCAGTGTAACAGGGGTATCGAGAGAAGTTTGATTGAGCATTTTTTCAAACGATTCATGCCCTGTCTACGCCATTGATTGTCTTAATCGTATCTTCAGGATGAATGCCGGCAGCGGTAGCAGCCGAACCTTCCTTTACTTTTACCACTTTCGTCCCGTTCCCATGCTCCTCTGATAAACGTAACTAATACAAACTCCTCCTCTATAAATACCACTGTGACTCTTAAATATTGTCATCCGCTTCTTCTGCTATCCTCCCCTTAGTTTAACATCATTTTCCAGTATATAGATGCAAAAAAAAGAGCTGCAAAAACTGCAACTCGTAATTTTACTAACGCTTACCCATTTGTTGAAGATTACTTTACTTTGCTGTCTAAATCATCTATCTTCTTTTCAATTCTTCTCAACTGTTCGCTTCTTTTTTTTGTTAAACGTACTATGTAGAAAATTAAAATAATTATAGACACAGGAACTAATAATGCAACTATCTGATAAAAAATATTAATAAAATCTGTCGCCACTATACTTCCCCCTTAATTAAAAGCTCTTACCTGTTAGTTAATATCCTTTACTTCTAATGTTTGTCATTTAACTTCTTTAACAACTCAATTATTTCTGCGATTTTTTATAATAGAATTCCTTATAATCTCTCTATATCTTTCACCAATACAGGTAAGCCATTATGAAACAAATGTTGATTGCCTTCAAGTTCCCGTAAGGATGCTTGTGGAAGGTTTTCTGAATAGGTTTTATGATGTTTAATAGGGACGATCACTTCGTCGCGGCTGTGGTAAAGAAACAGGTTGGGTATTGCGGGCAAATTTTTCTGGAAATTATCTTGGAGCATGAAATCATTTAACTGCCAATCTTCATCTAACCCCCAGTATGGTGAAGCAATGATAAACAAACCACAGAAAGTCTGATTAGATGATTACTCGGAAAGGTACTTTAATAAAACAGATCCTCCCAATGAATGACCCACTAAAATCACGTCTCCGTTAAGCTTATCCAGTTCTTTTTCAAGCTGTTTCTTCCATAGAATATATTCGGGGTTCTCCGGGTTAGGCATCTTTGGACAAACAAAGTTATATTGATTCCTGAGTTCTCTTTCCAAATACGCTGACAGATTGCTGCTTCCTTCTCCTCCGCCTTGCGGACCAGCACTGTGAATAAATAAAACTGTTTTTTGCACCTTGGCTTCCTCCCCTTCCTAATTAAAGCCCCCTGTTTCTTGAACAACCTATCTCATACCCAGTAAATTTAGTAAGATATAAATCGTTTTCTCCACGTCAATTCGTAAGAGGAGTGGCAGCTTGTTTCACGAACTCCCCCTTTAGTTGAAGAACTCTACTTTTGCTTATGGATATAGTTTCCAATTCTTATCATACTACTGCACATATAAATAACTCAAAATTATTATTGCCTCACTTCGAGGGAGCACAACAGAAACCTACTCATTGAAGAGCTCTAGAAACCATCCGAAAATGCCTGCACCTGTTACTTCGGCGACTATAAAGCCTGAAACAACACCCAATACACCAAGCGCAATATAGTATTTCTTTTTATTATTCATAACTTCAAATAACCTCCCTCTATAAAGTTTAATTTTCTTCTAAATACTAACGGATACTTACAATTTCACAAACACCAGATAAGATTCTCACGCATAAATATGGATATATATTGAAACTGGAATATAT
>NZ_JAIWPE010000029.1 GCF_021028955.1 Salipaludibacillus sp. CUR1 | reverse complement strand
GACGGTCAACATCCTTTGGGTCTCTTTTTTCCTTTCTGCAGCTTTTTAATGACAGTATACTCGACAAATCCCGGACAGACAACGCTGTCAGCAATCAGTCATTTATAGCTAGCAGAAACATCAGGGAGTGACGCAGATTATTTTTTATATTTTAACGAAAAAAATGAAGCAGAGCACATACTCCTTCCAGAAATCATTATATTAAAAGGGAAAGTCGTTAAAGCCGGCTCCAGATGGTTTTTAAAAGCAGCAGAGGGTGGAGAACTCAATTCAATCATTCCAGAACAGTTTCTTCCTATAAATGCTGTTCACAAATATTTATAGTAAAAATGATTAAAAGTGTTTTCGGCAGTTCTGTTGACTCCTTTGCAAAGTGAGATAAAATGGGGAAAAGAGAACGAAAGAAAGGAAGCATTTATAATGGAAGAAAAACTTACGCACGCTATCCAGCTAATTGAACAAGGCCAGCATGAAGAAGGGTTGAAGAAAACAGAAGCCCTGGAAAAAACAGCGGATGACGAAACAAAAAGGACCATTGCTGAACTTTATTTTGAACTCGGCCTTGTAGATAAGTCTTTAACTATCATTGAGCAACTGATGTTTCAGTATCCTGATCATGGTGAACTTTTTGCTTTTGCAGCGGAATGTTACAGTGAATTAGGAAAAGAGGACGAAGCAATCGAGATGCTTACTGAGATTAAGAACGGAGATCCTGCTTATGTCCAGGCGCAGCTGCTGTTAGCTGACCTGTATGAATCTCAAGGGCTCGAAGAAGTGGCTGAACAAAAGCTTATTGACGCCTTAAAAAGCGAACCGGAAGAAGCAGTCCTTCAGTTCGGATTAGGAGAGTTTTACTTAAACCGGGGAGACTATCAGCAGGCCATTTCGTATTATAAAAAAGCAATTCACAATGGCAGCCTTCCCGAAGACTTGCCTATACAGCCTGAACTCAAACTGGCTGAAGCCTACAGTGCGACCGGAGAATTTGAAGATGCCTTAGCCTATTACCGGGAAGGGCTTGAAGATGAGGAAACGCCGGATGGGTTATTTGGATTCGGTTTTACTGCATTGCAGATTGAAGACTATGAAACAGCTGTATCGGCGTTCACCAGGCTGGTTGAAATGGACCCGGATTATACAACAGTTTACAGTTATCTGGCTAAAGCTTATATTGCCCAAAAGAAACTTGGGGAAGCGATGGAAGTACTTGAAGAAGGCATCAAGAAAGATGAATTTAATGAAGACCTTTATCTTGAATTGGCGAAACTTCAGTTTTCTAAAGGGAAACATGAAGAAGGGAAGACTTTTCTGGAAAAAGTTATCGCTTTGAACCCGTCGAATGTTTCGGCTGTTAAAGAGCTGCTTGTCTATTTTAATAATGAAGAAGATTATGAGGCAATTTTGGATTTATTAACTTTCCTTGATGACTTTGGGGAGTTCGATCCGTTATTTGAAAAGTTTCGTGCAAAAGCCCTGTTTGAAGAAGATAATGTCCTGGAAGCTGCAGAATCTTATCAAGTGGCCCTTGATTCTTTATCAAAAGATGAAGTGCTTGTTGAAGAAGCGTCAATGGCTTTTTTGGCAGCCGGTAAAAAGAAACAGGCTATCACTTTATTGGAAGAGCTTCTGTTAATGCAGCCTCACCGGTTTGATATCGAAGAGCGGCTGGTTGAGCTGAAAAGCCCAAATGAATAAGATTTTTTTTAGGTTCAGTACATCCAGTAATAAAAGTAAATAAAAATAAGATATTTAAGCAGGATTATTCGAATAATTGGAGAATAGTTATTATATTAAGAAAAGTCTCAGTCAAATGTTTAAGTTTTCTGTCCCCGGTATTAAAATTAAAGGGAGGGGTCGTGGTGAATAATCCAGTTCCAGTCATTGATAAGCGGGATTTCTTAAAGTGGTTTTTAGAAACCTATCAGCTGAAGCGGCGGGAGTGTGCCTGGTTACTGAACTTCCTTATGAGTGACGATATTTTAATGGAGAGAGTTCACTTTGTAGAGCAGGCGGAAAGTTGTCCAAAAGCTTTAATGATTTCGGCAAATGACGTTGATCAAGTGCCCTTCGCGTTTCATAAAAATCAACATGTCACAATGGATGCGGAAAAATCATTTCACGACATAAGGCTCAATCGCAATGAGGATATTTATATCCAGTTGAATTTTAAGGATAAACAGACAGTGCCTCAATACATGGCAGTTTTGGAAGAAAACCCTTATTTACCTGTTAATAAAGAAGAGGAAAATTTAAACAGTTTATTGGCAGAAATGGTTTTGGAAGAATCGCTCAGAGTCTCCCGGGTTAAAAATCTTGAGAAAGAAATTGACCAGGCACTTGTGAGCGGAGATGAAACTACTTTTCTTAATTTGGCTAAAAAATATTCTGAATTAAAAGCCCTGGAAGAATAGGGCTTTTCTTTTGCATTTAGTATCATCTATTTGCGGAAATCAGTTAAATTGAAGGAGTGTTACCATTTATGAGATGGACACAGGCTCATATAAAAACTTACCAGCAGGCTAGAGAATACGTGGATACAGCTATTATTCCGCTGATTCCTCTTCAATGGGGAAAATCAGAAAAGCAGATAATTACTATGGGGGAATTTACGGGATACCTTTCTGAATCTTTAGAAAAACAGTTTACCGGGCGTGTTTTTTTATTGCCTTCTTTTACATATTTAATCTCAGAAAATATGGAAGAAAGAGTAGAGCGCTTAAAAGCCTGGGACAATCATTTTTACCAGGAAGGGTTTAAATATATTATCTATGTTACTTCAGACGCAGATTGGAAAGCGGCAGAGAAAAAGCTCCCAGATGAACTTCTTTGGATGCCTGCTTCCTCTCCTGACTCTTTCGAGGCCAGCCAGTTCAAACGTCTCATAGAACAGCAGGTAGAGCAAATTATGCCTATTTTTACAGCAAAGTGGCAAAGTGAACCGCTTTCAAGAGAAAACTAGGATACTATTCTTCTAAAACGATTTGAGTGATTTTTTATTGACACAGCCTGTTTTAGTGGGCTATTATAATACTGTCTTAGTATGTTTTTTGTGTGTGAAATTTGTGTGAAGAACTGGAAGTGAGGAGGGAAGGTCGTGAGTAACGAGAAAAGACACCGGGTATCCAGACGTCAATTCTTAACCTATACATTAACTGGCGTGGGTGGATTTATGGCAGCTGGTATGCTGAGTCCCATGGTCAGAATGGCACTTGATCCTGCCTTGGAAGCGGGTGCAGATTCTGAATTTATATCCATAGGTATAAGTGAAGACGAATTGACAGATGAGCCGCAGCGGGTTGATTTCCAGGTGGAGCTGGAAGATGGGTGGTATACGTCGGAACAAGCGAGATCTGCATGGATTTATAAAGAGGGCGACGAGATTATCGCTCTGTCTCCAATCTGTACACATTTAGGCTGTACGGTTAACTGGGATTCAAATGAAAATCACCCGGAACAGTTTTACTGTCCTTGTCATGATGGACGTTTCGAACGGGATGGAACAAATATTGAAGGTACGCCACCGACGCGACCGTTGGACATTTATGATGTGGAAGTCCGCGACGGAGCGATTTATCTGGGACAAATTAATCAGCGCAGTTAATAAAGGGGGCGTAAGGAATGTTACAGAAATTATATGACTGGGTGGATGAACGGTTGGATATTACCCCGATGTGGCGTGATATTGCTGACCATGAAGTGCCTGAACACGTCAATCCGGCTCATCATTTCTCAGCTTTTGTTTATTGTTTTGGCGGATTGACATTTTTTGTAGTAGTTATTCAGATTTTATCCGGAATGTTTTTAACGATGTATTATGTGCCGGATATTATTCATGCTTATGAGTCAGTCTATTACTTACAAAATGAAGTCACACACGGCATGATCGTGAGGGGTATGCACCATTGGGGTGCCAGTCTGGTTATTGTCATGATGTTTCTTCATACATTAAGGGTTTTCTTTACAGGGTCTTATAAAAAACCCCGGGAATTGAACTGGGTAGTCGGGGTCTTGTTATTCTTTGTTATTTTAGGACTTGGTTTTACAGGATATCTCCTCCCTTGGGATATGAAAGCTTATTTTGCAACAGTAGTAGGACTTGAAATTGCAGAGAGCGCACCTGTAATAGGTGGTTTCGCTAGAACGTTGTTAGCTGGTGGAGAACTTATTGGGGCACAGACACTGGCACGGTTCTTTGCGATTCATGTATTCTTCCTGCCTGGAGCTTTATTAGGTTTGTTAGGCGCTCACTTTTATATGATTCGTAAGCAAGGAATTTCCGGTCCATTGTAAGAATGGCGCTGGAGATGAAAAGGAGGAAAAGCTATGCATCGCGGGAAAGGGATGAAGTTCGTAGGAGATTCACGTGTCCCTGCTGAACGGAAACCGAACGTACCAAAGGATTATTCAGAATATCCGGGAAAAACAGAAGCATTCTGGCCGAACTTTTTGCTTCGCGAATGGATGGTTGGGGCTGTTTTTCTCATAGGGTTTTTAGTTTTAACTGTAGCTCATCCTGCTCCTTTAGAAAGGGTCGCGGATCCTACAGATTCTGGTTACATACCGTTACCAGACTGGTATTTCTTATTTTTATACCAGCTTTTAAAGTATGAGTTTGCTGCGGGACCATATACGGTTATGGGAGCCGTAGTTATTCCCGGTGTTGCCTTCGGGGCTCTGCTCCTCGTTCCCTGGCTTGACAGCGGAAAAGAAAGGCGTCCTCTCAAGAGACCTATTGCCAGCGGTTTAATGTTATTAGGGGTCGCATCAATCATTTTCCTTACTTGGGAATCAGTCGATGACCATGATTGGGAAGCTGCTGCCCAGCAAGGTGAAATTGTCGACGACGTGGAAGTTGATGAATCGGCAGAAGGTTATGAAATCTACCAGAGCCAGGAATCGTGTATCGGCTGTCACGGCGGGGATATGTTAGGCGGCGCTGCCGGACCAAACGTCTTTGAGAGCGATTATGATACTGAAGAAGTTATTGATATTATCCAAAATGGGCTTGGAGAAATGCCTGGAGGCCAATTTGAAGGTTCTGATGAAGAACTGGAAACAATGGCCGCATTCATCGCTAACGACGGCCAGGAGCCGGACAACGGAAACGGCGGCGGAGATGATGAGGATAATAACGAAGAGAATGAAGAAGATTAATAAATAATTCTGAAGCTGACTGATAACTTTCAGTCAGCTTTTTTAAAAGGAAGAGATGCTGATGGTTTCTTACTTTTTAAATTTAATCGGCCAACGGTGGTTCCTGGCGCTTTTACTTATAATTAATGTTTTTGGCACAATCTACGGGTATATATGGTATGCGGATCAGCTCGCCGGCACCCCTCCTGTATTTCTGATCTTCGTGCCGGACAGCCCGACCGCCAGCCTGTTTTTCTGTTTTGTGCTTGCGGCTTTTCTATTTGGAAAAAACATTCCTTTGATTGAAGCATTTGCTGCAGTGACACTTCTTAAGTATGGTATCTGGGCTGTTGCTATGATTTTAGCTGCAGCGGCTGCTGGTACACCTATCGGGATATTAAATTACATGCTGATTGCCTCTCATTTAGGAATGGCTGTGCAGGGTTTGCTTTATACTCCTTATTACCGGATTAAACCTTGGCATTTAACAGTCGTCGCAGTATGGACACTCCATAATGATGTTATTGACTACATATACGATATGCATCCTTGGGTTGCTTCATCTTTACAGCCTTATATCCAGGAAATTGCTTATTTCACTTTTTGGCTGAGTATTTTTTCTTTGCTGACCGTTTACTTATTGAATAAAAATTTTAATAATAGACGTATTTATAGCTGAACACGCAAGTGAATTCTTTCCTCTTTTTCGGTCTACTCTTGTCCCTCTATTCATAGAATGAATTATGAATAAGAGGAGGGACAGGCATGATGACAGGATGGTGGAAATTAGTAACCTGTGCGCTTATTATCTTTTTCTCCTTCAGCGGAACAAATGAGGGACATGCTGAAGGTAAGGAGGGCTGGTCTGAGTTAAATCGGTCGAGTGATACGATCTTACAATATGTGAAAGAGCAGCATTATGAAGAGGCAGCAAACATTATGGAAACTTTTTCTGAAAAATTTCTGAAAGTGAGTGCGGCGGAACAAGGTTTATCTATGAGAGAGATGCAGACTATTACTTCCGCTTACGATGATACTTTATCAGCTGTTAAAAGCGCCTCTATGCCTCACGAAGAACGGGTAATGAAAACATATAAACTGAGGCTGCTAATGGATGTTTATGCAGATAGCTATGAACCATTGTGGCAAAAAATGAAAGATCCTCTCTTCAATGAGTTACATGGGATGAGAATGTCTATAGAAGAAAACGGGAACCCTTATACACAGCAGACTGACGTCTTTTTAGCCTACTATGGCACAGTGGAACCTGCCTGGAGTGTAGCTTTAGAAGCTTCCCAATACCAGAAGATCAATTCTCAAATGCAGTTTTTAAGAAAAATGGCAGCCGGAGAACCGTCAAAGAAAGATTGGGAACGTCATATGGACGTTCTGGAAGAAGCTTTAATTGAAATATTTGAAGGGAAGATGGAAGATGAGGTTACAGACCCGTCCTTTTACTGGCTTATAATTACTGTCAGCGGAGCCGTTTTCAGCTGTCTTACTTATGCGGGATGGAAGAAATACCGCGCAAATAAAGCAGAAATATTAAGAAATTCCTTAAAAAGAAATAGAGGGCAATAACCGAGTCATCTCAATTGACACTAAATGGCGGGTTGGATAAAATTATATATAATAAAAGAAGAATATATTATAGGAGGAATTACATCATGTTTGAAACATTCGGCGGCTTTTTACTTTATTTTGCTATTTTGATGCTCATTCCAATGTGGGCAGGGTCAAGAGTAAAAAGCACTTATCGGAAATATTCACAAGTCGCGTCTTCCTCAGGCATGAGCGGTGCGGAAGTAGCGCGTAAAATATTAAGCGACAACGGTTTGTACGATGTGTCTGTAGAGCCTGTAAAGGGACAGTTAACCGATCACTATGATCCCCGGAAAAAAGTAGTACGGCTGTCAGAGCACAATTATTACGGCAATTCTATTGCTGGAGCGGCTGTAGCAGCTCACGAAGTTGGACACGCTATCCAGGATGCTGAAGAGTACAGCTTCCTAAAGTTCAGGTCCGCCCTGGTGCCTGTAGCAAGCTTCGGGTCAAATATTTCTATCTTTTTAATTATTGGCGGCATGCTTCTCACTATTACTGAAATGTTTTTAGCTGGAATCGTCCTTATGTCTTTCGCTGTTCTTTTCCAGCTTGTCACTCTTCCTGTGGAATTTAATGCCTCGAGCAGGGCAATGGATCAGGTTGTCTCTCTTGGAGTGATAAGGAACGATGAAGAACGTGAAACTAAAAAAGTGCTAAACGCTGCAGCTTTGACTTATGTAGCCGCTGCATTAGTAGCAGTAGCTGAGCTTATCCGTTTTATTATGATGTATGTGATGATGAACAACGATTAATTAAAGCAAGAGGCTGGGACAAAAGAATAGTAATCATAAAGAAAGCCGAACAAATCTTATGATTTTTGTTCGGCTTTTCGCTTTTGTACTTAATAAACTCTGATAAATAGTAATGGCAGTGATTTCAGTCCGTCAGGCGGACGCTTGCCCAGGGGCTTGTCCTTTTAATCTGCCGGTTCACTCTTGGCGAAGGCTTACACCACAGGCATTAGTGCAACATCGTCGCAGGGATCTTCGGCTAACCCCTTCACGTCCTGTGAAAACGCCGAAGTCATCACATCCGTGTGGAAGTTCGCTGTGTTTTCTTTACCCGAGGGCTTGTCTTCAACTAACTTTCCCGAAGAACTGCTTCGGGAAAGTGGATTTTCAGACTTCGCTCATCCTCTGGGTTTCCTCGCCTTCGTTCATTGGAAAAATAATGTATTTAGCGGTGCATTAATTTACAGACCGTTAAACTGGATCTTCAGACTTACCCCCGGTGGCGTCGCCGCCTTCTGTCCTTCAATAAAAAAGCTGAGGCTATTTAATATGTGGTAAAACTAAAAGTGCCCCATGTTATAAAATTATTGTTCGTCATTTACAAACTTGTCTTTAGTTTTGTCCCGGCCTCATTTATTTCTAAAATCTTTAATGCAGGCTGCTTCTTCAAAATACACTCGCTTGTTTCCTGCGCTGCTTCGCTCCTCCGGGTTTTATTCTTACATAACCCTTATAATTCAATTGGTTTCTTATTTTCATCAAGTGTAAATCCTTCACCAATTACATCTTGTACGTCAGCCAATGTCACAAATGCATGAGGATCCACTTTTGAAATTAAGTTTTTTAACCTGACCATCTCATTTCTTCCGACTACACAATATAACACTTCACGGTCATCGCCTGTGAAGCTGCCTCTTCCTTTTAAGATGGTAGCACCGCGGTCCATTTCTTCTAATATAGCTGAGGCGATAACCGGGGCGTGTTCTGAGATGATCATGGCAGCCTTGCCGGAATAGGCTCCCTGCTGCATAAAGTCAATCACTTTTGCAGCAACAAAAACAGCGAGAAGAGTGTACATAGCTTCCCGATAGTTGAGATAAACTAATGAAGATGTAATGACAGCGGCGTCAAAAACAAACATCGTTCGTCCCATACTCCACCCGAAATACTTAAAACCGAGCTTCGCAATAATGTCGACTCCCCCTGTGGTTCCGCCAAACCTGAAGACAATGCCTAATCCCGCCCCAATAAAAACACCGGCAAATAGAGCAGCCAGTGTCATATCGTCATCTAAAGGCATAGCAAAAAACTTATAACGCTGAAAAAGCCAAAGGAAGACGGATACTGCAAGTGTGCCAATGAGAGTATAAATAAAAGCATTCCGGCCAAGAATTCTCCATCCTATAATGAATAAAGGAATATTTAACACAAGATTCGAATAGGCAGGGTCAATATTTAAAATAAAGTATAAAATAAGAGTAATGCCGGTAAATCCGCCATCAGCCAGGTTATTTTCCATATTAAAATAAACAAGGCCGAAAGACATAATGGCCGTTCCCAATAAAATAAAAAAGATATTTTTAAAATGGATTTTAGAAATCAAAGCTCACACCTCCTTAAATGTTCAGACTGCTACATTATAAGGAATTTTTTCAGTCCCGCCAATGGGGGTTTCCTATTTTTCTACGTTTTTATATTAATAACTTTTCCGAAAGCTCTTTTTAGGGAATAAAACATTTGTCAAAAACGATCGTTTTCGCTACGATAATCGTGTAGCCTTTTGAACTTGTGAGAAAGGATCGTGAGGAAATAGATGAGCAGTAAAACAATTGAGGAAATGCAGAAGGAAGTGGACACATACATATCGCAATTCAAAGAAGGATATTTTTCGCCTTTGGCAATGATGGCGAGGCTGACTGAAGAAATGGGCGAACTGGCCAGGGAAGTTAATCACTACTATGGTGAAAAGCCTAAAAAGCAGTCCGAAGAAGAGAAGACGATGGAACAGGAAATTGGAGACGTTCTGTTTGTAATTATCTGTCTAGCTAATTCTCTGGATATAGATATGGAGGAAGCTTTCGGGCTGGTGATGGAAAAATTCAAAACGAGAGATAATGACCGCTGGACAAGAATAGATAAAACGGAGGAATAAATATGATTAATATAGTTATAGCAGGACCTAGAGGAAATATGGGAAGAGAAGCAGTAAAAATGGTGGAGAGAGAATCAGAATTTAAATTGCAGGCGGTGGTTGACCGCAGGAATAATGGACTTAATATGAAAGACGTAGAAGGTATGGAAGATCTGGATGTGCCTATTTTTGAAGATATGTCGGAATGCTTTCAGCAAGTGGCCTGCGATGTGCTTATTGATTTGACGAGCCCGGAAACTGGTAAAAAGCATATGCTCACTGCTTTTGACTATGGCGTTCGTCCGGTCGTTGGAACTACGGGATTTACAGACGAAGACATTAAGGAGCTTTCTGAAATAGCAGAAGAGAAAGAACTTGGCGCCCTTATCGCTCCTAATTTTGCAATTGGAGCCGTGTTGCTTATGAAATTTTCCCAAATGGCTGCAAAATACTTATCTGATATTGAGATTATAGAACAGCATCACGACCGTAAACTTGATGCCCCGTCAGGCACGGCTGTTAAAACGGCCCAGATGATTTCAGATGTGAGGGAACCAAAAAAACAAGGTCATCCCGACGAAAAAGAACAGCTGTCAGGAGCGCGGGGGGCAGAGTATGAAGGAATGCGCATTCATAGTGTGCGACTGCCGGGGCTTGTCGCTCACCAGGAGGTTATTTTTGGAGGAGAGGGCCAATCTTTAAAACTTCGCCATGACTCATTTAATAGAGCCTCTTTTATGCCCGGTGTCAAACTGGCGTGTGAAACAGTAATGAATTTAAGCGGGCTCGTTTACGGACTTGACCAGATCGTTGATTGATAACCAATTAGGAGGTATTCTTTAATGAATATAGCGTTTATAGCTCATGACAAGAAAAAAGACGATCTTGTCAAATTTGCCATAGCTTATGAGGAAGTGCTGAAAGACCATCGCCTGTATTCAACTGGCACGACAGGAAAAAGAATTATGGCAGAGACAAAACTTGATATTCACCGGTTCAAATCAGGACCTTTGGGCGGAGACCAGCAGATTGGCTCCATGATTGCAGAAAACGAGATGGATCTCGTAATTTTCTTTAAAGACCCACTTACTGCCCAGCCCCATGAACCGGATATCACTGCTTTAATCAGGCTCTGTGATGTTTACACCATTCCTTTAGCCACTAATATGGCTACAGCTGAAATTCTGCTTTCAGGTTTGCAAAGAGGCGAATTTACGTGGCGGGAAATTGAGAAGGAGCAGGGGAATGATACATAAAGACAGAGTGGACATTCTGGCTGTTGGGGCTCATCCTGATGACGTGGAAATAGGAATGGGCGGCACCATTGCGAAATACAGGGCACAAGGAAAGAATATCCGCCTGGTGCATTTAACTGAAGCTGAATTGTCTTCTAATGGAACAGTGGAATCCAGGCAAAAAGAGGCCAAACTGGCATGCGAGACTTTAGGAGTTCCGAAGCCGGTGCAACTCCAGTTTCCAGACAGACAGCTTCTTTCCTGCCGCCAGGAGGCAATTGAAGAACTGGTGAAGCTTATTCGCAGATTTAAACCTAAACTCCTGTTTGCTCCTTATCATGAAGACCGCCATCCCGACCATGGCCATTGCGGTGAATTAGTAAAAGAAGCTTTTTTTTCAGCCGGTATTAAAAAATATTTAGAAGGAGAAACGGAAGAAGCTTTCCGTCCTTCTGCTTTGTACTTTTATCAGATCAACGGCCTGTCAGCACCTGATTTCCTAATAGATATTACGGAATTCAGAGATACAAAATATGCAGCTTTACATTGCTTTAAAAGCCAGTTTTTTCCCCGGACAGGCACAGTCCAGACCCCTTTGAACAGTGGGTTCCTGGAAAACCTGCAGGCAAGAGAACGTCTATTGGGAGAGGAAGCAGGCATCAGCGCAGCAGAAGGCTTTTTCAGTGAAAAGCCTGTGCTTATCAGGGAGTTATTAGGAGATTGATATGACATATAAAATTGGCATTACATGCTACCCGACTGTTGGTGGTTCGGGAGTAGTAGCAACGGAATTAGGGAAAGCACTGGCAGAAAAAGGCCATGAGGTGCATTTTATAACCTCAAGTCTCCCGTTCAGGCTTGATGAACAAAAATCAAATATTTTCTTTCATGAAGTAGAAGTTAATCAGTACTCAGTCTTCAGATATCCGCCGTATGATCTTGCGCTGGCAAGCAAAATGGCTGATGTAATTAAAAGAGAGGGACTGGATCTTCTCCATGTGCATTACGCGATCCCCCATGCGATCAGCGCTTACTTAGCAAAAGAAATGGTTGAGCATGAGGTGAAAGTCGTAACGACTCTTCATGGAACGGACATTACTGTATTGGGTTATGACCCTTCCCTTTCAGATATGATCAGGTTCGGTATAGAGAAATCCGATGTGGTTACCGCTGTATCCGATAGTTTAATTACCCAGACTAAAGATCTCCTGCGTATCGATAAACCGATAGAAACAGTTTATAATTTTGTGGATCACCGTATTTATTATCCAAGGGTGTGCAATGATTTAAGAGAAGACCTGAAAATTAAAGAGAACCAAAAAGTCATTTCCCACGTGTCGAATTTCAGAAAAGTTAAGCGTGTCCAGGATGTAGTAAAAACGTTTAATATCATTCGCCGCCAGAAAGATGCGGTCTTGCTTCTCATAGGGGAAGGCCCGGAACTGCCGGTAATTTGTGACTTAGTTAACGAGTTAGGTCTTAAAGAGCATGTCCGCTTTCTTGGAAACCAGAAGCGAGTGGCTGACTTGCTTTCAATGAGTGATCTAAAACTTCTTTTATCTGAAAAAGAAAGTTTCGGACTCGTTATTCTTGAAGCGATGGCTTGCGGCGTACCTGTCATAGGAACAGATATTGGAGGTATTCCTGAAGTAATAGAACACGGAAAAAGCGGATATATCAGCAGGCTTGGTGATTTGGAAGAGGCAGCAGAATATGCTGTACATTTATTAGATCACCCTGAAATCCAGAAAAGAATGGCTGAAGCGGCTGTAAAAAGGGCAGTCGAAACGTTTCACCGGGACAGAATCGTTTCAGATTATGAAACTATTTATGACAAAGCACTGAAAAAGCGGGGATAATATGACTTGGGAAGAAGCGGGAAAGTATGTGCTTACCGTATTGACGGAAGCTGGGTTTGAAAGTTATATAGTCGGAGGGGCTGTCAGAGATGAGTACCTGTCAAATCCGGTTCATGATGTTGATATTTCTACGGAGGCAAAGACTGGAGATATTCAGTCGGTATTTCCCCGGACGATTGATGTAGGTATACAGCACGGGACAGTCCTTGTGCCTGTAAAGGGTAAACCGGTGGAAGTAAGCACATTTAAAGGCAAGACAATTAGAGAGGATTTAAGGAATAGGGATTTTACTTGTAATTCAATGGCCAAAACGCTGCAAGGGGATATCATTGACCCCTTCGGCGGGCAGGAAGACATAGATAATAAGAGGCTGCGGACAATTGAAAACAGCAGTGCTCCGTTCCTTGAAGATCCACTCAGGCTGCTGAGGGCTCTCAGGTTTGCTCTTCAGCTTGGATTTAAGATAGATAAAGAGACTCAGGATCATATGGACGACCTGGCTGAATTAATATTAAACCCCGCTGCTGAACGAGTCGCCTCGGAAACAGAAAAAATGAGCCAGACCAATTTATCGGGTATAGACTGGAACTGGCTCCTGAAACAGCGGGTTTTCCAACAGCTCCCATTTGTCTTGAAAAATGCGGAAGTGCATTCCAGTTTGAGGTCTTTGAACAAACCTCTCTTTATAAAGGATCTTCTGACATGGTGGTCTGTTGCTCTTTATAATAACGCCCCGGAAAGCGCTAAGGCAGGACTGTCTTACTATAAAAGGTCAAACCGCCTCACAAAAGATGTCATCACAATTCATTCTAAAGTTCACCAGTTCTTTTCAGACGGGTGGAGCCTTTACGATATATATGTGCTTGGCGAACAACGGCTGGATATTGCTATTCTACTTGTCAAACTGGTTAAACCTGGAACGATAACAGCGGATAAATGGCACGAGGTTTTTAAAGACTTACCGGTAAAAAATAAAAGTGAATTAGCGGTAACCGGGAGGGACCTTATAGCACAGTTCCCGGCATTGTCCGGATGGGAGATTGGCCGGTGGCTTAAAAGCATAGAGAAAGCGGTTGTGGAAGGGGCTGTCGCTAATGAAAAAAAAGCAGTACTTGCCTGGGCAGAAAAGGAGTTAAACAGATGAAAGGGAAAGTTCTAAAACTATTAAGACAGAATGACAGCGCATTTTTATCCGGTGAAAAGATCAGTAACGAGCTTAATTGCAGCAGAACTGCTGTATGGAAGCATATTAAAGCTCTCAGGGACGAAGGATACGACATTATAGCTGTGCAAAACAAAGGTTATCAATTAACTAAGAGTGCTTATCTGCTGAGTGAACATGATATTTACTCAAGAATTAAAAAGAACGATCTTTTTGAAAATGTAGTTTACCATAATTCTGTTACGTCAACTCAAACAGTCGCCCAGCAGCTTGCAAATGAGGGCGTGAGTGAAGGAACTGTGGTGGTAGCAGATGAGCAGACTGGAGGGAAGGGCCGTCTTGGCAGAGTTTGGGACTCAGAAAAAGGATCAGGAGTGTGGATGAGCCTGGTTTTAAAGCCGCAAATTGATTTCCGGAAAGCTCCTCAGTTAACTTTACTCACTGCAGTAGCCGTGACACGGGCAATTGAAAGTGTTTCCGGTTTGCCCTTGTCCATAAAATGGCCTAATGACCTGTTAGTCAACGGGAAAAAGCTATGCGGGATTTTAACAGAAATGCAGGCGGATCCTGACAGAGTGCAGTCAGTGATTATCGGGATTGGTCTCAATGTTAACCATGGCGCATTCCCTGAGGACCTTAGTGAGATTGCCACTTCCATGAATATAGAAGCAGGGAAGCCGTTTAACCGGGCAGAGGTGATTGCTGCCATTCTCAACGAATTTTCCTGGCTTTACAGGACCTATCTCTCTCAAGGGTTTTCCCTCATAAAGCCTCTCTGGGAAGCGCATGCAGTGTCTATAGGGAAAAAAATCGTTGCAAGAAGTACGGCGGGAACAACTGAAGGCTATGCTTTAGGAATTGACGGTGAAGGCGTCCTTTTACTACAGGACAATCAAGGAGAGACTCACCGTATTTATTCGGCAGATATAGAGCTTAAATAAATGTCACATTTTTTCTGATAATTTGCTATAATTAGAGACGGACAGTATCCTTGAGGAACTGTACCAGTTTAAAAATCGAGTAGACAATAGTCTGCCTTGATCCGGAGACGGACGGGGACAGAGGGTTAAACAGATGAAGGAAAATACAGGAGTTGCAGCTGAATGATGTTTCAGTGTCTTTTCGTATTTTTCTTAAAAAGGATTAGCAGTCCAAACCTTCTTTCCTTGCTGGAGAAGGTTTTATTTGCGTTTTAGCCCCTTTTTCGTCCTTTCAATGAAAGGAGTCAGGAAATGAAAACAACGACAGATTTTAAAAAAATGAAAAGCAGTGGTGAGCCTGTTGTTATGATAACTGCCTATGACGCACCTTCAGCAAAGTTAGCTGAACAGGCAGCTGTCGACGTGATTCTCGTAGGGGATTCATTAGGCATGGTCGTGCTTGGCTATGAATCTACCGTTCCAGTGACGATGGACGATATGGTTCATCACACGAAAGCAGTGAAAAGAGGAGCAACTGATACATTTGTGGTGGTGGATATGCCATTTTTATCCTACCATGCTGGCATAGAAGAAACATTTGCAAACGCACGGAGGCTGATTCAGGAAGGCGGCGCCCATGCTGTGAAGCTCGAAGGAAACGGACCGGTTATAGAGAAGACATCGCTTTTAGTCCAGGCAGGAGTACCTGTCGTTTCCCACCTTGGACTTACGCCGCAAGCTGTCGGTGTACTCGGCGGATATTCTGTTCAGGGAAAAGAAGCGGCAGAGGCTGAACAGCTGCTCAGAGATGCGGCTGCTCTTGAAGAAGCCGGGGCTTGTCTCCTCGTTCTTGAATGTGTACCTGAAGCTCTGGCAGAGACAGTGGCCAAGTCATTAACTATTCCGGTTATTGGAATTGGCGGAGGCCGTTACACGGACGGACAAGTGCTTGTTTACCATGACATTATTGGTTATCATAGCGGGCATATGCCAAAATTCGTTAAACAATATACTAATATAAATGAAATTATTGAACAATCTCTTGTTCAATTCAGAGAAGACGTAAAGAGTCGGTCTTTCCCGGAGAAGAAACACGTCTTTAAGCCTGTTGAACGGGATGCGATAGAGCTTTACGGGGGTAGAGGAGCAAATGATTGAAATAAATAGAATCAGTGAGTTGAAAGACTATTTGAAAAGTGAAAAGAAAAAAGGGAAAACCGTTGGATTCGTTCCTACAATGGGGTTCCTGCATGAAGGTCATCTAAAACTCGTTGAAAAAGCAAAAGAAGGTACAGACATTACAGTGATGAGCATTTTTGTCAATCCTCTTCAGTTCGGAGAAGGAGAAGACTTTGAAGATTATCCCAGGGATCATGATAGAGATAAGAGGCTGGCTGAAGCTCACGGAGTAGATGTGCTCTTTTACCCGCATATATCAGAAATGTATCCGGGGCCTATGAGCGCTACGTTAACAGTCCATGAAGGGACGGAGGTTCTTTGCGGGGCGAGCCGGCCCGGCCATTTCGATGGTGTAGCAACTGTTGTGATGAAACTGTTTCAAGCGGTGAATCCTGACTATGCTTATTTCGGAATGAAAGACGCACAGCAGGTTGCCGTAATAAAACGTATGGTTTCAGATTATCATATGGATGTAAGGGTCGTACCTGTAGATATTGTAAGGGAAGAAGATGGTCTCGCTAAAAGCTCCAGAAATGTTAATTTAACTGAAAGTGAAAGAGAGGAAGCACCCCAAATTTATAAAACATTGAAAGAGGCAGTCACAAAGGCATTAAGCGGGGAGTTTCAGTTTTCACATGAACTGGAATCCTGGACACGCAGCAAGCTCGAAAAAAGAATCTCAGGGAAGATTGATTATGTTTCAGTGTACCGTTTTCCCGAACTTACGACGCTTTCAAGGCTTGAAGGTGATGTTATACTGGCTGTTGCTGTCTTTTATAGCGGTGCGAGATTAATAGATAATCAGACATGGAGACAAGGTGAAATGGAAGGGGAAAATTAAATGTACAGGGAAATGATGAGCGGGAAAATTCACCGGGCAACGGTAACAGAAGCTGACTTAAATTACGTAGGCAGTATCACGATAGACCAGGATCTGCTAGATGCGACAGGAATGATGGAAAATGAAAAAGTGCAAGTTGTAAACAATAATAATGGCGCAAGGCTGGAGACGTATATTATTTCCGGACCGCGCGGTTCAAAAACAATTTGTTTAAATGGTGCGGCAGCAAGGCTTGTTCAGCCAGGAGACAAAGTAATAATTATTTCTTACAAATGGCTGGAAGAAAAAGAATGTCTTACACACGAACCTAAAGTGGCTATTCTGGACGAAGCAAATAATATTATTGAGATGATGGGCACCGAACCGGCAGCTACCTATCGCTGAACCGGCAGATTAAGCAAACACTCATCCTTCAGAATACAAGCGGGTGCGGTTCGAATAAATCAACTTAATTTAAAAAGAATGGCTCTCTTTAAGTGAGGGCCATTCCTTTTTTATCTGAGTTTTGTCACTGGTTCTGTTTATTTATGGAGATGGACAGATTTATCATTTATATTTAGGTGAATCCTCCACCCTCACATGCTACAATAAGTGAGATGCTTTATTTTTTGATGAAGAAGGAAGGTAATGTTATGAACCGTTTTGTTGTCCTTGATGTGGAAACGACAGGGGTGTCTTTTTCGCGGGGGGACAGGATTATTCAACTCGCTTATTCAGTAGTGGAAAATGAGCAAATTATTCACCGCTATTCCACTTACATAAATCCGGAGCGCTCTATACCTCCATTTATTAAGTCTCTGACTAATATACACGAGAAGCATGTGTCAGAAGCGCCTGTGTTTTCTGAAATTGCTCCTGGCCTGCTTGAAGAATTAGAAGGAGCTTATTTTGTTGCCCACAATGTCGAATTTGATTTGAATTTTATAAATGATGAACTGGTTAATGCAGGTTACGTGCCTTTTGAAGGACCAGTTATTGATACAGTTGAGCTTTCCAGGATTGCCTTTCCTACTCAGGACAGTTTTAAACTGTCTCAGCTGACTGAAAGTTTTGAGATGGACCATTTTGAACCACACCGGGCAGACAGCGATGCAGAAGCTACAGCTTTACTGTTAATAGAAATCTTTCAAAGGCTGTCGGCTCTTCCGCTTCTCACGCTGCAGCAACTAGAAAAGCTGCAAGGCCGGTTAAAGAGTGATACAGGGTCTATATTGCGGGAATGGATTGAGCTCAGTAAATCTTCCCCTGAGGACTTTCCAGAGATAGACGCCTTTAGAGGTCTTGCAGTTAAGGAACCGGCTGGTTATTCAGGAGAAGAAACTGCAGGTTCCATCCCTGAATCTGTGACTGATTTTCTTCACTCGACACTGGAAAATGTAAGTTTTATGAAAGAAAAGATCCCTTCATATGAACGCAGGGAAGGGCAAATGGACATGATTAAGTTTATTGATGACGTTTTTAAGAATGATAGTATAGGATTAATTGAAGCTGGAACAGGAACAGGAAAAACACTCGGTTATTTAATACCTGCGGCTCTTTATTCACGTACAGAAAGTGGTCCGGTAGTGATCAGCACAGAAACTGTCCAGTTACAGGATCAGATTGTTTCAAAAGAACTTCCTGCTTTGCAGCAGCTTCTGCCTTTTAAGATCAAAGCTGCTCTGCTTAAAGGCCGATCCCATTATTTATGTCTGCAGAAATTTGAAAACATTTTAATGAATGATCCTATAGATTCTTATGACAGAACATTATCGAAAGCTCAAATACTAGTCTGGTTAACCGAAACAGATACCGGGGATGTAGAAGAGCTGAGTCTGGCATCAGGAAATTCCCGCTTCTGGGAAGAAGTTGCAAGTGACCCGAGATCCTGTTCCACACCTCAGTGTCCATGGTTCAGCCGCTGTTTTTACCAAAGAGCAAGAAAGCAGTCTAAGAAAGCAGATCTCATTATAACCAATCATTCGCTTCTTTTTACTGATATGGCGGCCGAACATCAGATACTTCCTTCCTATTCAACTCTGATCGTTGATGAAGCGCATCATTTGGAAGATTCAGCGACACGACAGTTTGGAGGGAAACTGGATTATTTGACAATGACTCAGCTTCTTAATGATTTAGTTAGAGAGAAAGAGGGATGGGTGCCGGAAAACATCTGGCGGCTGATGGGGCCCGGATTAAAGGAAATAAGCAAGGAGTTCTTTGAATTATCCGGTCAGTTTAAACAGGAGTGGAACGATTTATTTCTGTTGTTAAATCAGTATGCCGGTAAAGGAATGGCTGGCAAAAATGAAACCGGCAGACTATCGAAAATTATAAATTCAGCCGACAAGTTCTGGGACACAGTACGGGAGACAGCTGGAAGGTGCGACAATTTATTTAAAGCTCTTCTTAAAAAGCTTAATCACATCATCAGGGAGACGGATTTACTGCTCGAAGACAAAGAAACTTCAGATCATCACCAGCGGGAAGCTGAATGGATGGCAGCTTTGTTATTTAAAATTGAAGAACAGTACCTCTCTTTTCATGAACTCATTCTAAATCATGAAGACTCTTCGGTTTACTGGCTTGAGCTTGAAACGAAGGGCCCTAAGCAGTCTATAGCTGTACATGGTTCACCTATTCAGATAGCTGATAAACTTGCAGACAATTTCTTTGCTAAAAAAGACAGAGTTATTTTGACGTCTGCTACGTTAACAGTCAATAATCAGTTCAAATATATGATCCACAGGCTTGGCCTGGAAGACTTTCAAGTGGAGACAAAACAGGTGGACTCTCCTTTTTCCTGGGATAAACAAGTGTCTTTTATGGTTCCAGAAGATATGCCTTTAATTCAGGAAGCAGGCGAGGAAGCTTATATTGAAGCAGCGGCTCTGCAAATATACCGCATAGCTCATGTCACCAAGGGGAAAATGCTTGTTCTGTTTACTTCCTATGATATGCTTCGGAAAACGTATTTCCAATTAAAAAAAATGCTGGATGAGTCATTTATGCTCATCGCACAAGGAATTCAAACAAAAAGCAGATCTAAACTCACTAAAAATTTTCAGCAATTTGAACAGGCCATTCTGTTCGGAACAAGCAGCTTCTGGGAAGGAGTAGATATACCCGGGAGTGATTTGAGTGCTATTGTTATGGCCCGTCTGCCGTTCAGCCCGCCGAATGACCCGGTATTTAAAAAGCGTTCGGATACCCTGAAAGAAGAAGGCCACTCTCCTTTCATGAAACTGGCTCTGCCGCAGGCTGTGATCCGTTTTAAACAAGGTTTTGGAAGATTGATTCGAAGCTCAACGGACCGTGGAATAGTCGTTGTTCTGGACAGAAGACTAACAACTACCCGGTACGGCAAATCGTTTACCCGTTCTCTTCCGGATATTCCTATGATTGAAGAGCCTATGAGTGAGATGGAGGAGAGAATTGCCGATTGGTTTAACCAGCCTTTAATTGATAAATAAGGAGTGAGGTTAGTGATTACCATTATTCATTCCGTAACCATTGTCACACTTAACCGGAATAACGACATTTTTGAAGGGTATGTCACTATTAAAAATAATACATTTGAGAAAACTGGTGAGGGAAGCCCCCCTGATATAGAAATTGAACAGGCTGACAAGGTCATTGATGGTAAAAGAAAATGGCTCCTTCCTGGTTTTATTAATACGCACGGACATTTAGGGAGTGCTTTATTACGTGGAGCGGGCGATGACATGCCTTTAATGACGTGGTTAAAGCAGGTAATGTGGCCAAACGAATCCCGGTTTGACAGGGAAACAGTATTGCAGGCAGCCCAGGTGGCTATGGTTGAAATGATTAAGTCAGGGACGACGACGTTTTTGGATATGTACCATCTGCATATGGAGGAGACAGCAAAGCTGGTTATAGACAAAGGTTTAAGAGCTGTACTCGGACGGGGGATGATCGGTTTATGCCCTTCGCATGAACAAGAGGATAAATTAGCTGAGTCTGTTTCCTTATTTAAGACATTTAATGGGGGGGGAGACGGAAGATTATCTATTGTGCTTGCACCGCATGCTCCTTATACCTGCCCGCCTCCTTTCTTGAAACGTGTGGCTGAAACTGCTGAAAAATACCGGATGATGATTCATACCCATGTTTCAGAAACAAGAGGCGAAGTGGAAGAGCATATCAAAACTTACGGAAAGAGGCCGGTTAGTCATCTGGATGAACTTGGTGTATTTAACGGTCCTGTTTTGGCCGCGCATGCTGTTCATGTTAACGAAGAAGAAATTGAAATTTTAAAAAACAGGGGAGCAGCCATTTCCCATAACCCTGCAAGTAATTTAAAACTGGGCTCAGGGGTAGCTCCTGTCCCTGATTTTCTGGAAAAGGGGATCACGGTGAGTCTCGGTACAGATTCCACTGCCAGCAACAATAATCTTGATATGTTTGAAGAGGCCCGTTTATCCGCATTAATTCATAAAGGGACACGGGAAAATCCGGAGGTTACCAGTGCGAAGGATACTCTTGAAATGGCTACACTTAAAGGGGCTGAGGCTTTAAGTATAGATAAATTGGGGAAAATAGAGAGGGACTTTAAAGCAGATTTTATTTTAGTGGACCCCGGCCAGGCCCATCTTACTCCCTGGAACAAAGACAGGCTCCTTTCCCACCTTGTTTATGCAGCAAGAGGCAGCGACGTGACTGATACATTTATTGATGGTAAGGCAGTTTATTCTGATCGTCAGTTATTGCTGTTTGATGAAGAAAAGATAGTTTTTGAAGCCAATCAGCTGGCAAAAAAATTCTTATAATACTAACATTCATTTTTAAATGTGATAAAATAGGTTGCATATTCTCCGTTTTAGCTGCAGAACTATCCATGTTGGAGGTGGAGTGGGACAATGGGAGAAAAAGGGGTAAAAAAGTTAAGTACTGTAAAAGTTAATGAGTGTGAAGACCTTTATAAAATAGTAGATAATCTGAACCGTACTCTGAAAGACAGAGACCTTATGTTCGGATTAGCCCTGGATGACCAGGAAAGAGAGAAAATGGTTTTTACCATTTATGAAACGTGAGTGATGAAAGATGAAAGCTTGGATTATTTCCATTTCAGCTGTCTTTATTATAGGGTTTATTGCCTTCTCTTCTTATATTTATTACGTTACAGCAGAACCGCTCAGGGAACGGGAAGAAGCGGCTGTTCAGCTGGCCTCTGAACATGTCTCACTTTCTGAAGTGCGTGATATTCAGTATTACCACGGCCGCCGCTCCTATCAGGTCATTGATGCGGTTAATGAAGATGGAGAAGATATTTACATATGGGTAGAAGAGGATGAAGACAGGGATGATGTTAATATTGAGGTAAGGCTGCATTCTGAAGGACTTACCAAAGAGGAAGTTATTGAAATTGCCGTATCCGAACTGGAGATCCAGTCTATAAAATCAGTTCGGCTTGGGATGACAGGCTCTACTCCTGTATATGAAGTGAGTTATATGGATCAAGTAGACCGTCATTCATTTTATTATCTTACTTTTGAAGATGGCACGTATATCCGCCATTACCAATTTTTATCGTAAGCTGTTTCAAATCCAATTAATATACAAGGAGCGATTAAATCATGAAATTTTCTTCTCGCGTGACATCCATTACACCATCTTCAACCCTTGCAATTACAGCAAAAGCTAAACAGTTAAAAGCGGAAGGCCACGATGTGATCGGTTTAGGTGCCGGAGAACCTGATTTTAATACACCTCAGTACATTATTGAAGCGAGCTATAAATCGATGCTGGAGGGCCATACAAAATATACGCCGGCTGCCGGTTTGCCCGACTTAAAAAAAGCAGTAGCTGATAAGTTTAAAGCTGATCAGGGTATTGATTATACTAATGAGGAAATCATTGTAACAAGTGGAGCCAAGCATTCTCTTTCACTTCTTTTTCAGACGATTTTACAGGAAGGTGAAGAAGTCATTATTCCAACGCCATATTGGGTAAGCTACCCTGAGCAGGTGAAAATTGCCGGGGGGAACCCGGTTTTTGTGGAAGGGAAGGAAGAACACGATTTTAAAGTGACGTTAGCGCAATTGGAAGAGGCAGTAACTGATAAAACAAAAGCTTTAATCGTCAATTCTCCCAGTAACCCAACAGGCGTCATGTATGAAGAGTCAGAATTGAAAGAAATAGGAGACTTTTGCCTGAAGCATAACATCGTCATCGTTTCTGATGAAATTTATGAAAAGCTCATTTATGACGGAAAAAAACATGTGTCTATTGCCCAGCTGTCTCCGGAACTGAAAGAGCAGACTCTTATTGTGAACGGCGTATCCAAATCCCATTCCATGACAGGCTGGAGAATCGGTTATACAGCCGGTAATAAGGAAATTATTAAAAAGATGTCTAATGTGGCAAGCCATACGACTTCTAATCCGGCTGTCATGTCACAATACGGCGCAATTGCCGCATATACAGAGGACGACGGTTCTGTTGAACATATGCGCACCGCGTTTGAAGACAGATTAAATAAAGTCTATCCTCAACTGAATGAAATTCCAGGTTTTTCGTGCGTTAAACCTCAGGGAGCCTTTTATCTTTTTCCGAATGTCAAAGAAGCTGTTGAGAAGAGTTCATATGATACAACAGATGACTGGGTTAAAGCTCTTCTAGAAGAAGAAAAAGTGGCTGTAGTACCTGGCAGCGGGTTTGGTGCACCGGATAATATCAGACTGTCTTATGCCACCAGCCTTGATCAGATCGAAGGGGCGCTCGAGCGGATCAAGCGTTTTGTAGAGAAGCATTCTTAAACTGAATGAGAGGCACCTGTTTCAATTTATGGAAACAGGTGCTTCCCGTGTGATTGACTTCTTTTTTACACGAAAGGTATAATAAAAAACGATATGTCACTATTAAAAGATAACATGCAAATTGCTGGAGGGAATAATGTGAAAACGACTATTTCGGAAGTTGGGAAACATGTTGGAGAAACAGTAACAATTGGTGCCTGGCTGGCTAACAAACGTTCAAGCGGTAAGATCGCTTTTTTACAATTGAGAGATGGGACAGGTTTTATTCAAGGTGTATTAGTTAAAGCTGAAGCCGGAGAAGAAACCTTCCAAAAAGCTAAAGAATTAACTCAGGAAAGTTCGTTGTACATAACAGGCGTCGTAAGAGAAGATGACCGAGCCCCATCCGGTTATGAGCTGACCGTGCAGGGATTTGAGGTCATTCACGAAGCGAATGATTACCCGATTACACCAAAAGAACACGGGACGGAATTCTTAATGGATCACCGTCATTTGTGGCTCCGGTCAAAACGGCAGCACGCAATTATGAAAATCCGTAACGAAATTATTAGAGCAACTTATGAATTTTTTAATGATAACGGATTTGTTAAAGTAGATCCTCCTATTCTTACAGGAAGCTCTGCAGAAGGAACCACTAACTTATTTCATACGAAATATTTTGATGAGGATGCGTTTCTCTCCCAGAGCGGACAGTTATACATGGAAGCAGCAGCCATGGCATTAGGGAAAGTTTTCTCATTCGGACCGACATTCCGTGCTGAAAAGTCAAAAACAAGACGGCATCTTATTGAATTCTGGATGATAGAACCTGAGATGGCTTTCATGGATCATGAGGAAAGTCTGCAATTACAGGAAGCTTACGTAAGCTTTATAGTCCAGTCAGTACTTGAAAAATGCCCGCTGGAGTTAAATGCACTGGAAAGGGATACTTCTAAACTGGAGAATGTCAAAGCTCCTTTCCCGAGAATTTCGTATGATGAAGCAATTGAATTCTTAAAAGAAGAAGGTTATGAAATAGAATGGGGAGAAGACTTTGGCGCTCCACATGAAACGGCTATAGCTGAAAAATATGATAAGCCGGTATTTATTACTAATTATCCGAAAGACATTAAAGCTTTTTATATGAAACCGCACCCTGACCGGGACGATGTCGTTTTATGTGCTGACCTGATTGCACCGGAAGGCTATGGGGAGATTATCGGCGGCAGTCAGAGAATTGATGATGAAGAATTGCTTAAACAGCGTTATGACGAGCACAATCTGTCACAGGAAGCTTATCAATGGTACTTAGACTTAAGAAAATACGGGTCTGTCCCTCATTCAGGATTTGGCTTAGGGCTAGAGCGTACAGTCGGATGGATAAGCGGGACAGAACATGTACGTGAAACCATTCCATTTCCACGCTTGTTAAACCGCCTTTACCCATAAAGGAGAACCAGCCATATTTACTAAAAACCAATAGTAGTGTACAGAAGCGGGAATGGTGTTTCAAAAAGAGCTTAACCGGCCTTTTGGAGCACCATCTTCTTTTTGAAGAAATTTAAGGAAAAGAGGTGAACCAACTTGGAAAAAGATTTAAGTTTACAGCTCCTCCTGGAAAAGCCGTTTACTTTGCCTGGACTTCTTTTTAGACATTATAAGGCTCTTGGATTATCGGATTTGCAATTTTTATTACTTATACACATACGCCAGTTTCACCAGGAAGGTAATGATTTTCCCACTCCTCAAGACTTGGTGAACCGGATGACAATCGATGAACAGGAGTGCACCCGGCAGTTAAAACAGCTTTTAACAAATCGTTTTATTGAAATCGAAGAAGTTAAAAACAGGGAAGAAAAAATTTCTGAGTCTATTTCAATCGATCCTTTATTTGAAAAACTTCACCTTCTTTTAAATGAAGAAGAATTGAAAGGGCAGGACGAAGAGAAGAAAGCTGAAGAAGGGCGTCTGTTTCAAAGATTTGAGCAGGAATTTGCCAGGCCTTTATCGCCAATGGAGATGGAAATGGTCTCTATGTGGCTTGACGAAGACAGGCACCAGCCGTATATGATTGAAGCGGCATTAAGGGAATCAGTTGTTTCTTCCCGATTAAACTTTCGATACATTGACAGGATCCTGTTTGATTGGAAGAAGAACGGAGTTAAAACAGTTGAACAGGCGAAAGCCCATGGGGAAAAGGTGCGGAGTCATCATTCTTCAAGAAATTATTCAAAGCAGACTGAAGAAAAACCGAAGAAAAGACATCCGGGCTATAATTGGCTGGAAGGAGATGGAGAGTAAACATGCTTACTAAAAAACAAATTGACTACGTCCTTGATACGATAGGGGAGATGTTTCCCGAAGCTGAGTGTGAATTAACCCATTCGAATCCTTTTGAATTGCTGGTAGCCGTCGTTCTTTCCGCTCAGGCCACAGACGCGCTTGTAAATAAAGTCACACCGGGGTTATTCAAAAAATATAAGTCTCCGGAAGACTTTATGGAAGTGCCATTGGAAGAGTTGGAACAGGATATAAGGTCTATAGGTTTATTTCGAAGTAAAGCTAAAAATATTAAGAAGCTTTCTTATTCTCTTATAGAAAAGTATGATGGGAAAGTACCAAGTGAAAGAGATGAGCTGGTGACTTTAGCGGGAGTAGGAAGGAAAACCGCGAATGTCGTTGCATCTGTTGCTTTTGATGAACCGGCTATTGCTGTAGATACACATGTAGAAAGAGTAAGTAAACGGCTCGGTATTTGCAGGTGGAAAGATTCAGTGCTTGAAGTGGAAAAAACGTTAATGCGGAAAATCCCTGAAGAGTTATGGTCCGACACGCATCACAGACTCATTTTTTTCGGCCGGTACCATTGTAAGTCACAATCACCCCAATGTATGGAATGTCCTCTGCTTCATATGTGTCGCGAAGGTAAAAAACGTTTAAAGAAAAAAGGGATCGAAGTAAAATGAGCTCAGTTGCCGTTCCAAAACCATTCTGTATCAGGCCATTTTATGACCTCACGTCGTTTATAGAAATAGACGGGGACAGAGGATTTCTTTCAGGAGATTACAAACCGGAGTTATTATTTTACGATGACATCACGCGTTTTATTAAGAAAGATAAGGAAGAGCTGATTAACAGTCCATGGGAAGAGCCATCCAACTCTTTGGCTTTGGCTCAAACAAGGTGGAAGGATAATGGAAAGCCTTTAATAAAGGCCTTTCTGAAAAACCGGGACAGGTTTAATGCTAAATCATTAATGATTCAATATGCGGCGCTTTACATCCAATGTAATCACTGGGTGGACGGAAAGCCGGTAGAAGACTTGCATCGTATTGCTTCATCTATTAACCGCATGCCATATTCGCCAGTCAACCTGGAAGACCGTTTAAACTTTATTTTAGAGTGCTCTGGCCACCACCATGCGTTTACAGCACTTGATCAGCTTTATACAGAATCAGCTAAAAAGTGGGCGTTGTACTTATTATAAAAGGGTATCATCCTGTACATTGGATGATACCCTTTTATGGTTAATTAACTGTTGTTGCTGTTATTATCTTCATTATTTGATGGTTCCTCGCTTACTTCGATCTGTGGTTCTTCGTTATTATCGGTATTGTCAGGTGCGTTTTCCGGTTCTTCTTCAGGTTCATTCTGGTTCGGTTCTTCATTGTTAGTTTCAGTGTTGTTTTCATTATTGCTTGCATTTGTGTCATTATCACCTGGAGCGTTATTTCCAGTATTGCTGTTATCGTCATTTATATCATTGTTATTTTCAGGCTCATTATTCTCGTTTTGCTCATTTTCCTCATTTAGTTCATTTTCCTCGTTTTCTTCATTTTCCTCATTCTGTTCATTCTCTTCGTTCATTTCGTTTTCTTCATTTAATTCGTCGTCCTCACCGTCACCTTCTTCCGGAATTCTTACTTCAACGGTTGAAGGATCGCTTGTTAAATTCTCATCCTCGTCAGAGAGAGCGGTGACACGAATTGAATAAGTTTCCCCGTATTCAGGGTTCTCTAATATATATTGCATGTCTTTAGTTATATCTACCAAAGTATAATCTGAGCTCTGGCTGTCTTTAATCTCCAGCCTGAAACTGAATTCATCTCTTAAATTGCCGGGATAATCCCATTCAATTGAGATGGCATGCTGCTCTTCGTCGTAAGAAGCTTTTAAACCGCGGATAGATTCCGCTTCTTCAAACTCTTCAGACACGGTCGAAGGTTCGGTTCCCTTTACAAAATATTCTTGAATAATCTCGCTTTCCGGCGTATAATCACTCGGCAGCTTGCCGGTTGATTTCTCAATTGCTACTCTTACAACCGAATCAGGCTGTGAAAAGTCGGAAGTTTCACGGTTTTCATGGGCATAACTCATGACTGCCTTGAAAATATGCCGGGAAATTTGATGTTCGTTGTTATTCATAAGAATTTGCCCGTCTTCCGCATTTGGATACCCTGTCCAAACAGCAGCAGTCAATTCAGTGGTATAGCCGGCAAACCAAGAGTCTCTGATCGCTCTATCCGGTATATTATATTTTTCTCTGTCCTCAGGTGTAAAGTTACTTGACCCCGTTTTACCTGCTACCGGAAGCCCTGGAATTTGGGCCTCTGTTCCTGTTCCGGATTGTACGGCGTCTTTCAGCATGTCTGAAATCATAAATGCTGTGTAGTCATTCATTGCTTGCTCCGGTTCAGGAGACAAGTCAATGACTGTTCCGTCAGGGAACTCGACTTTTCTGACAGTGTGCGGGCGGTTATATTCTCCGCCGTTTCCGAAAGCCCCATAAGCCCCCGTCATTTGATAGGAAGACACACCGTTAGCTCCTAAAGCATAGGCTTCATGCATCTCATCCAACGGTATGCCGAGACTTTGTCCAAACGCCTGCGCTTTATCTAAACCAACCTCGTGAAGGGCTTTAACCGCAGGGACGTTCAAGGATTTTTTCAGTGCTTCCCGCATAGAAACAGAACCTTCAAAGGATCGGGTAAAGTTTCTGACAGGAGTTCCATTGGAATACGTATATTCCTCATCTACAATTTGATGGTAAGTCGACCATTTAAGTTCATCGATAGCCGGTCCGTAATCAAGAATAGGTTTAATCGAAGATCCGGCTTGCCTTCTCGGGTTAGTTGCCCAGTTCCACTGCCTCACACCTTGTGCAGGCTCACGCATGCCTCCAATAGCCCTTACTTGGCCTGTTTTTGTTTCCATTAAGGTGATGCCTGCCTGGAACAGGTCATCAGGATAATTAATAACATCCCCTGACTGCATGACGTGCTCGACATGGGACTGGAGGTCCTGATCCAGGTTGGTGTAAATTTTTAATCCTCCGGTATATATATCGCTTGCTTCCACACCGTCAATACTTTCAACTTCGTCTAATACCTGATCGATATAAGCCTGATATTGATGGTTTTCCCGTTCGCTTCGCTGAAGCTGGTCTTCCACCGGAATACTCATAGCTTCTTCTGCTTGTTCTGCCGTAATTTTGTCGTTATTCAACATACGGTTAATAACTGTATTACGCCTGTTTTCAGCCCCTTCAGGATTATTAAAGGGATTGTGGGCATTGGGCCGCTGCGGAATACCTGCCAGTAATGCAGCATCTTCTATCGTAAGCTCATCAAGGTCTTTACTGAAATAATAGTTTGCAGCTTCAACTACCCCATAGCGTGAATCTGAGAAATAAATAGCATTCAGATACATTTCAAGAATTTGATCTTTCGTAAACTGCTGCTCAAGGCGCACAGCTAAATACTGTTCCTGCAGTTTTCTTGTTATGGTTTTATCAAATTCAAAAAAGAGGTTTTTAACGACCTGCTGGGTTATTGTACTGGCACCTTCGCTTCCGAAACCTCCGGTAATATTTGCCCGGATGGCTCCGCCGATTCGGCGCATATCTATACCAAAATGATCATAAAAACGCGCATCTTCAACCGAAAGCACGGCATCCTTCAACACATCGGGTACATCATTAATATTAGCCATCCGGCGATTTTCTGCCGCATGGAGTGTTGTAATTAATTCATCATCTTTATCCATAATTTCAGGGTTTAAAGCAAGAATAAGTTTATCCTGATCGAGATCTGGTGCACCGCTTATAATAGCAACAACTGAAATACCTCCGGCGATCATCATGGCAAGAAGAATGACAGCCAGAGCAGTCATAATTTTTTTGAACTTGCCGCTCCGGTTTGAAGTCTTCCCGCCTGACGGTTTTTTCCGCTTTTTATTGTTTTGTTTTCTCTCTTGTCTGGAAAGATTGTTTTCAGACATGTTCATCTTCCTTTCAAACTGTACAGATAACTGCTTTACCTGTTTTCCAGTATTTTATCAATAGTTTTTAAGTAATCTATCCTTGGGTGAAACCCTAAAGGAATATGATAACCGTATTTTTCTATATCTTTTTTCGAAATAGATTTCCGTTTTGTGTCCTGTTCTTCATAAAAACGAATGAGTTCCTCAGCTTCCAGTAAGTAAACTTCTTCATATAAGGAAAACCTTAGTAGGGCAAACGTTAAACCTCCATGATTCAGCACTTCCTTCATATGCTGTATCTGATGGGAATGGAAATTTTTTAATGGGAAACTTTGTTTATTTTTTGTTTCTTTAGCTTCGAAATCTATATAGTAACCTCTGTAAACCCCGTTGTAATCAGTTGTAGAAGGTTTCTTAAAGTAAGCTTCAGTCACTACAGCTGCACTCCGCTTCGGGTAATTTACTTTTACAATTTGCAGGGGGGTAGGTTTCTTATGAATGACGGCCCGTTTATGCGACCGGTAATATTGGTTAGATTCGTTAATATCCTCCTCCAGGGTCATGCCCCGATTACTGTAACGTTCATCTTTTTTATAGACGTTTTTTTTCCTTGAAAGGATTCGCTTATTTTCAAATTTTTTTCCGTTCGGGTATCGAATAGTCATCATCAACTTCCTTTTCTAACATCATTTTTCAAAGGAAAAGAAATCATCACTATATCTTACCATATTTAACTATTAAGAGAATAGACTTTAAGGCTATTTTCAGGTGAGTAAGAAGCGAGAAGGCGAGAGAGAATAAGGAAGTAATAATATAGAGGAAAAGGGTGGTTGTATGAAGGAACCGGCTGAAACTGCAATTAGCTGGATAAAGCTGCAGACTGAGCGTTTAAATAAAGATAATATTTCACGAACAGAGGCATATAAAGAGTATTTCCTCCGCAATCCTGAAATAAAGTGGGCTTATTTAGCAAGTATGGTTTCGAGGAATGCGGGGTGGTCAATGAGTGATTTAACCGGAGAGCCGATGAGCCGGCTGTTATCCAAAGAATGGAGAAGAAGGTTTTTTATAACTTTTGAAAGGGCTAACTGGATGATATTTTCTGATGCCTATCCTCAATTACTAATTTATGAGTTCTCAAAAAAAACTGGCAGGCCTTTGTTCAAAAAACTGGCAGAATTTAAAGTCGCAGGATGGATGATTAAGGAATGGGAGTATTTCTGGAGCAGTCAAAACACTCAGAGGCTGGTGGAAGCTTTAATTGTAAATGAACAGCACGTCATTGATATACCAGTAATAAATGCGCCATTTTTTAAAAAAACTCTATTTAAAAAAGCTGTTTTTAAGTGGCAGGAGCGACTCCACTTCAACACCGTTTTGTTTCCTTCCAACACTGGTAACCTTTACGGGGCATCGGTCACACACTTCCCGGAGGTAAGAAAAAGAATTAAGTTAGGGAAAGAACTTGCGTGGATCCTGTTAAAGTCACCAGAGAAACACAGCATCTATTCCTACTTTATTAATTATCCTTACTTCGGCAACCGGGCAATTGATATTCCCCATATCCATAAAAATGCCGGGCACCTCCCACTCAGGTTCAAATTTCCGGAAATTCACCATAATGACGAACATAGATCTGACTGGTCAAATGACCCCAGGTATAATCCAGACAGGCAATTAATTAAACGAGTAAAGCCTCCCCGCTCATACTGCCTGACAAAATGGTATTTAACTAAACAATCACAACTTGAAATTGCGGGAAAAGCTGCATTTTTAATTAGTGATTTGAAAGAAGAGGGGTAAAATGTATTAGTAGCTTGTTCAGCTTCTGCTTTTACAGCAAAGTAAAAAAACGGTAATGCAGGAAAAGCCCCGTTACCGTTTTAATTCGTTTATTAACAGGCTCAATTAAGTGGAAGGACGATCTGGACCTACGTTCTTTTTATCTATATGGCCCTGTGCGTCTTTTGGAAATTTACTATCCGTGCGGTAATCTTTCCTAAGCTGCTCCTTACTTTCATTTCGTTGCTTTTTCATGCTTTCACCTCCCTTATAATTATTCTGCTCTCATGCTATAAAAAGATTCATGGCTGTTTTATTGGTTTTTTTTCTTTCTTTGCCGAATATAAACTAGTTTTGTCAGGCATGAAGGGTTTGACGGAGATTTGGAGAAAATCAGAGTAAATAATGAAAAGGGGAGATTATGATGCCTGAAAAAATGTGGAAAACGAGAGAAGTTGCAAAGGCTATTAATGTAAACCCGTCAACAGTTCAACGCTGGATTAAATACTTTCACCTGACTACGAAAGTTAATGCTAAAGGACATTTTGAGATGACAGACGATACTTACGATAAAATAAAGTTTATTCATTCTGAAACAAAGCAGGGGAAAAAGCTGAAGGAAATAGTGATGGAAGGAGACAGGGAGACTGGACGCGGCAAGATGGTACCGGCAAGTGCTATGGATGAAAAAATAGACATGTTAATTCGGCAGGTTGAACACCTGGACAGGCAGCTTAACAATAAAGCTGACGAAGTAGTGGAATATCAGGTTCTCAATCAACGCAAAGAAATTAATGAGCTGAATGAATTAATCAGTCATTTATCTTCCCGATTAAAAACTCTGGAAGAGAGTTTGCAGCAAAAAGAAAATGCGGATCTCACGGCACAAAATGGGCCCCAGAAAAAACGCCGTCTGGCAGGTATATTTAGTTTTTAAGCTATTTTTGCTACAATCTCCTTGAGGTGACGTTTAATGACAGAAGACCAACAAAAGAAATTACATTTACAAACGAATAAACTGAAGGAGTTAAACAACGATGCGTACGGCTATTTCAAGCTCTATTCAGAAGGAGATAAAGCAGCTGATTTCATCGAGACAGTAAAACCTTTTGCTGATCAGGTAAAAGAAGAGCTGAATAGATGGAAGCCACTCGCTTTAGAGTGGATTAAATGGAAAAAGCCGCCTTATCTTCATCCTGAACAAATTGAGCAGCTGGAGGAAAATTTTGAAATACTTTCAGTTACTTGTTTCCAAAAAGATACGAAAAGAAAAAAACTGACTGAACGATACAAATCGATTGAATACACCCTCTCGCTCATTTTGCAGCCGTAGACATACTGGCAGCTTAATAAGCAGGATTTGAAAAGCCCGCACAATAACAAGCGGTTTTAAACAGATTCTGCTTTTTTTGTTTGGGCTCTTTACCTTTGTAGGGAAATTACAGGGAATCCCTTAAATTAGTTTAGACGAAACAGCATTTATTCAGCTGGATTGGCATTCAATCAGCGAAAAGAGGAGTTCTATCAGCGATTTTAAGTCTCTATCAGTTCAGAAGGAGTTTCTTTATTCTTGGCTTCAGCAACAGACTTTATAAGAATCTTTATGTTATACTCTATTGGTGATAAAAAATAGAGGGTGTGGAAAAAAGTGTTAAGGAAAGTTATGTTTTTTTGGGGAATAGTTATACTGCTTTTCGTTACCGGGTGTGATGAACCCGAAAATTGGGAAGAGCTGGAGAATGAGAGCACAGCCTCAGAACTCGTTCAATTTATGGACGATTATAAAGAAGCATGGGAAGAGAGTCTGGAACAGCAGTCCTATTCTGTTGTGGAACCTTTTTTTATTGGTAACAGCCATGTTTATCACATGGAAAGAAGACATCATCAGCAGCTGACCGGAGAAAGGAAAAAGGAGACATTATTAAATGTTTCTGATCTTCTTATTGAAGCGAATGAATATGATGAGTACCGGTTTACATGGAACGAAGAGGTGGAAGTAGACCAGGTGGGTATAACAGTAACTGAAAAAAGAACGAGGACGTACTATATTGCTGAGGGCAGAGACGGTTACCGTATTACAGCTATTGAACGCGCAGAGGAAGAAGAATAACAAGGGGCAGATCCTGGGTAATTCGATGGAGCTGGGACAAAAGAATAGTAATCATAAAGAAAGCCGAACAAAATTTTCGAATTTTGTTCGGCTGTTCTTTTGAGAAAAGGAGTGATTTTAGTCCGCCAGGCGGACGCTTGCCCAGGGGCTTGTCTTCAGCTAAATTCAACTCAGCCTCGAGCTTCGTTAAATTGGATCTTCAGACTGCGCTTAACCCCTGTGGCGTCGCCGCCTTCTGTCCTTTAATCAAAAAAACTAAGGCTATTTAATAATTGGTAAAACTAAAAGTGGGCCACCTCATAAGATGTCTAATAAAAATTATTGTTCGTCCTTTATAAACTTGTCTTTAGTTTTGTCCCAGCCTCATTCTTTTTCCCCGCTTACGTACATTTTATATTTTTTCTACATCAAAAACTCTGAAACCTTCAGCTTCCAAATGACTGATCATTTCCTTTAGAGTGGTTTCATCTGTTTCCTTTGGAAGGGTAACGATCACCCGCCGGAAGAAAGTACTCTCATTATCAAGGGACATCAAACTCTGTATATTTGTATATTTCTTAAGGCTCGAAACAATAGTGCTTAAGGCACCCTGATATTCGTGAGTGGAAATGGTTAAAGTGTAACTTCCGGTTTTAATACCCCAGGAATCTTCCAGAATCTCCATAACGTTCGCATGAGTAAGTATACCTGTAAAATGATGGCTTTCATTTAACACAGCTAAATACGGGTACATTTTAATGCTGGAAAATATTCTGAAGAAAGATGCCTGTTCTTGTATGTAAACTTCCTGATCATCAATAAGGGTCATGACAGAATCATCCCAGGAGACAGCTTCTTTTACGATTGCCCGGTATATATCCTGAACGTAAATATTTCCTTTAAAGGAACTTCCATCCAAAACAGGAATACACCGGTACCCACTCTGCTCAAGTTCTTCCACTGCCTCTCTAATTGTATAAGAAGCCTTGCAGAAAACAACTTTTTCTTTAGGAATAATATTATATTTAATCTTCATATAGCTCCCCTTTCTGTTGCAGTCTAATTTAATTATAGCAGTCCGGATTAATATTAGTTAAATATTTTTTGGAAAATGCTCTTAATTTTAAAAGTGATTATAAAATCACTTTCCTTGAACATGGTACAATAAGAATTAAGTTTCCTGACTACGCATCCTGAGGAGGAATGAAATGAAAGCGCTCATTGTAATTGATTACACAAACGATTTTGTGGCAGATGACGGTAAGCTCACATGTGGCGCAAGAGGACAATCAATAGAGAAAAGAATCACCGACTTAACTAAATTGTTTATGAATACAGAAGATTATATTGTTTTCGCGGTCGATGCACATGAAGAAGAAGATCCTTACCATCCTGAAGCTGACCTTTTTCCACTCCATAATATTAAAGGGACAAAAGGAAGGAAATTATACGGCCAACTCGGACATTTTATCGAAGAACTCCCCTCTCATGAAAAAGACTATTATTTATGGATGGATAAAACCAGGTACAGTGCTTTTGCAGGCACAGAGCTGGAGTTAAAGCTTCGGGAGCGGGGAATCAGTGAAGTTCATTTGACGGGTGTTTGCACAGATATATGTATTCTTCACACTGCTGTCGACGCTTATAATAAAGGCTTTAAAATTGTTGTCCATAAGGATGCTGTAGAAAGTTTTAATCCGGTAGGACATGATTGGGCTCTGGATCATTTTTCCAAAACTTTAGGTGCTAAAGTCGTGGAAAAAGGAGTGGAAGTAAAATAACCCGTGTGGAACCTTTTTATACTGGGTATCTGTTAGTATAGGAGGGATGTATAATGCAATTACAAATGATTAGAAGAAAGCTTGAAGAAGTGGCGCACCTGAGCCAGGAATTAAAGAATTCATATATGCGCTTAGATGAGAATGAAAAAAATGAGTTCAAAGACGGGTATCCTCTGGATGTGGATGTTGATGAGTTTGCAAGACATATGTATGAATGGTCCCAGACTCAGCTTAATAAAAACGAGTAGTAGAGCTATTCAGCTTTATGAAAAGAGAAAAGGGAGCTGCCGCAAAAGTATGCTTTTGAGGACGGCTCCCTTTCTTTAGATTTAACAGAACTTATCGTCTTTTTTAGGATTTTGGAGTCCGAAGAACGGCCTGATAAATAATGCCGCAAATGTGCCAAGCATGCCGAAGACCATCCATAGCCAGCCGTGTACACTGAAAGAAGCGATACCTCCGAAATAAGCTCCAATATTGCACCCGAAAGCAAGCCGGGCTCCGTAACCCATCAAAAGTCCTCCAATAATAGACGCCAGAGCAATTTTAAACGGGATTTTCTTTTTAAAGCTGAATACCCCTCCGGCTGTCGCTGCCATAAAGGCTCCTATCATAACTGCAAAGTTCATTACGCTCGTTGTGTCCTGGAAGACAGACTGTTCAAGCTGGACTTCACGGCCGCCCGACCAGTATCCCCAAGAAAGGACATCAATACCGATAAATTGGGCGATCTTGGACCCCCATAAGGCGAAAGCGCCAGTTATCCCCCAAGGCTCTCCGCGCACCATTAGTGTTAAAGCATTAAATACGGCTAAAATAACAGCTGCAGCAAGAAGGGGCCAAGACCCTCGCACAATTCTTTTAAGGCCTGTTGAAGTTGGAAGAGTACTCATCACTGGGGATTTTCTTTTTTTAGCAACATAAAAAGTAAGTAAGATGACTCCGCCAAAAATAGCCATTTGCAACACCCAGGCACCGAAAAAGCCAAGTCCTGTATCAGTTGCCAGGGAAATCCCCTCGAAATTTGGCATCGTTTCTGTCCAGAATTCAAAATGCCATGCGCCAATAACTGATCCTGCAATAAAGCTGATTAAAACGAGTATCATTGAGGAACGTCCGCCGCCGATAGAATAGAGAGTGCCGGAAGCGCAGCCGTTGCCAAGCTGCATACCGATACCAAACAGAAAAGACCCGACTATTACACTTGTACCGACCGGGGAGACATACCCTGATGGTTCGGCCCCGAATAGTCCAACACCAAAATACAGAATAGGGGCAAAAAGGGTAATTGCTACAGCAAGCATAACCATATGCGCCCGTAATGCTTCACCATTGCCTACAGCAACAAATCTCCTGAAAGCGGAAGTGAAGCCGAAGCGGGCATGAAATAAAGTAAACCCAAGTACAAGGCCAAATACAGTCAGTACGGCCATCGGTGCTCCTGCAATTATATAGCTGATAACGGCCAATACAATAAAAAGAACGGTACCTGCTGCAAAAAAAGATGTTTGCATCGGTGGCAGAGGGGGTGCTGACGTTTCTCTGCCGGATTTATAAGCGAGATTATTCATTACTATCACTCCAAAACATATAGATTTTATCGGGATTAATAATCTATATGAAAGGATAAAGGATAGTGTGTTTTTTGTAAATAATTTTGCTTAAAAAAATACCATGTTAAACTGGGTTATAAAAAGGAGAGTGATTGCATGTCTTATATTGATATTACAAGGTCTCTTTCATCAGGTATGGCAGTCTGGCCGGGAGATCAGCCATTCGAATACGACCGCACGATGGCAATACTGAAAGGAGAGTCTGTAAATGTAGGGAGAGTGGTCATGAGCACTCATACAGGGACACACCTTGATGCCCCATATCATTATGATGAAGAAGGGATGAAGGTCGATGAGATTCCTCTCGAATCAGTTAGCGGGGAATGTATCGTAGTGGAAGCGGTGAACCTGCCTGTTATTGAAGAATCTTTTCTTCAAAACATACATTTTAAAGGAATCAGGAAAGTTTTATTTAAAACAACAAGCAGTGAAGGCGGGCATTCTTATGATTCTTTCCCGGTGTTTACAGAGGAAGCCGCACGTCTGCTCGGTGAGAAAGGCGTGGAACTTGCAGGCATTGATGCACCCTCGGTAGATCCTCTGGAGAGTGAGACACTGCCTGCTCACCATGCTTTTAAAGAAGCAGGTACTTTTATTCTTGAAGGGCTTGATCTTTATCACGTACAGCCGGGCATCTATGAACTAACCGCATTTCCGCTTAAGCTGAAAGGGGGAGACGGCTCACCCGTAAGAGCGGTGCTGAAAGAAATCAATCGTTCATAATGTTGTTATGATAATTTTATTTTTGCGTCCTGTCATTAAGTTATAATAGCATTAAAGGCTCATGACTCTTGCAGCAAAGCGCCCTGTCAATCAGTTGAGGTATACAATAGTTCTACGGGAGCAGCACTTGTGCTCCCGGCTGTTTAAAGAGATGTGTGAAAGCCTTTACATATAGTGGTTTCCTTAAATCAGGGAAGAGGTGTTATGTAATGAACACTGATTTATTACTGACGTTTACTGTTTTAATTGTAACTACTCTGTTTTTTATGTGGGGAAAGCTCAGGTCGGATGTTGTAGCTCTCCTTTCTTTACTTACGCTTTTACTCCTCGGCATTATCACAACGGAAGAAGCTCTAAGCGGCTTTTCTAATAGCCTGGTCATAATGATTGCAGGCCTTTTTGTCGTTGGAGCAGGGATTTTCAGAACCGGCCTGGCAGAAGCCGCTGGAAAACTTACAATTAAGTGGGGGCGGGGAAACCCATTTCTACTTTTAATTATGCTTATGATTTTAGTAGCTGTATTAAGTGCGTTTATGAGTAATACTGGCACGGTGGCTGTGTTAATGCCTGTCATTATAAGCGTCGCTTTGAAAATGAACGAAAGTCCGTCAAAGTTTTTAATGCCTGTTGCGTTTGCCAGCAGCCTTGGGGGAGTCCTGACTCTTATTGGAACACCTCCAAATTTGATCGCCAGTCAGACCCTTGCTGATTACGGCTATGAAAGACTCGGTTTTTTTGATTTTACACCTATTGGGTTAGTTGCACTTATTACAGGCATACTTTTTCTAGTGGTTTTCGGTAAATATCTGATTCCGGACAGGATAGCTCTAAAAGACGGACAGTCTTCATCAACTGCCCCTGACGAGTTAATGAAAATTTACGGTGTAACGGAGAAAATATACCGTGTTTCACTCCCGGATGAAGACAGCAGGCTGACGGGGGTGAAACTAAAAGATTTAAAATTAACTAACAAATACGGCATTTATATTTTAACCATTGAACGGAAATGGCGGGATAAAAAAACATTTCAGTCAAAAAGAATTAGAAAACCTGCCTATGCTAATACAGTCATTAAAAGAGGAGATACTCTTTTTCTGGAAGGCGAAAAAGAGGGGATTGACAGTTTTACTGAAGATTACGGCTTACTTCTGTACTCTCATTCAGAGGAAGACATACATGAAAGCCTGATTAATGCAGAAATTGGTTTAGCGGAGCTGCTGCTCACACCTCATTCAAAGTTCATTAATGAGAGAGTAAGCAGTCTGGAATTCAGAGAGAAATATGGACTCAATATAGTCGGGATGAATCGTAAAGGACGCTACTTTTTTCAGGAGTGGGCAGACGAAAGGCTACAGTTTGGCGATGCTCTTCTTATTCAGGGAGAATGGAAAAAAATTGAACTTATAGCTAAAGAATATCAGGATGTGGTGGTGGTAGGGCAGCCGGGAGAACAGGCGTCCAAGGCTAAAGCAAATGGAAGGGCTCCGTTAGCTGGTTTAATTATGCTTTTAATGCTTCTTCTCATGACTTTTGAAATAACAGCCCCGGTTACTGCAGTAATGCTGGCGGCCATGGCGATGGTTTTAACAGGGTGTTTGCGGAATATGGATGAAGCCTATTCAAGAATAAACTGGGAGAGTGTTCTATTAATAGGCGGCATGCTTCCTATGGCCACCGCCCTTGAAAAGACAGGAGGGGTAGAGTTTTTATCAAATGTGATGATAGACTGGCTGGGTAGTCTGGGTCCGTTAGCTGTTATGACAGGTTTTTATTTCTTCACTATGCTTTTCAGCCAATTTATCAGTAATACGGCTACAGCCGTTTTATTTGCACCTATAGCAATTACGACTGCCTTGCAAATGAGCGTCAGTCCCTATCCCTTTTTAATTGCAGTATCAGTAGCTGCCAGTATGGCTTTTGCAACTCCGGTTGCTTCTCCGCCAAATGCCCTGGTTATGACAGCAGGCGGTTATTCATTTATGGATTTCGTAAAAGCAGGTGTTCCTCTCCAGATTATATTGTTTATTGTGATGATGTTCACCATTCCGTTGTTCTTCCCTTATTAAGACTTGGTTCACAGACGGTAATACTGAGTGGATTTCGCCAAAACTTAAGGTAAATACGGTTTCCTTTTGTCTTTTGAAACTCTATGGTATATTGTTTGCTGAAGGTGAAATAGGGGGAATTGACATTGGAAAGTGTTAATGATTATAAGTCGTTAAAATACCGGCTGCAGTCGGAAAAACAGGTATGGGTTTATTTTTACGCCCCTCTGTGCGGAACCTGCGAATTAGCGCGCTATTTCTTAAATATCGTTGAAAAAGCTGAGCAGGCGGAAGTAGCGATAGAAGCTGATCTGAATTACTTTAAGAAAGAAGCTGAAGTATGGGGGATTGAAAGTGTCCCTTGTTTGGTCAGGTTCGAAGACGGAAAACCCGAAAGTAAATTGTATGCGTTCGAATCGGTTTCCAACGTTTATGACTTTATAAAAAACAGGAATTAATAAAGAACAGAAAGGTGAGTCACATGAAAGCTCCTGATTTTTCTTTAAGGGATATGTTTAACAGTAATAAGACGAGATCTTTATCAGACTTTAAAGGGAAAGCAGTCCTGCTTACTTTTTGGGTATCGTGGTGTCCTGACTGCCAAAGAGACCTGGCAAATAAAGAACAATTATACCGGGCCATGCAGACAGACAACCTTGAAGTACTGATGATTAACGTTCCAGGCAGAGAGCATAAAAATGAAGCTGCAGATATTTATTATAAGGAAAACAACTTTTCTTTTCCTTCTCTTTTTGATAACGGTACTGAAACGTATGACGCGTACCGCTGTATGTCTGTACCTTCAACTTTCCTGCTTAATAAAGAGCATGAAATAGTTGAAAGGTTCAATGACAAAGCTTCGTTTCAGCAAATGGTTTCCAGGATCGGACAGGTCTTATCAGAATAATTATAGTATTAAAAAAGCTATTCCGGCTGGCGGAATAGCTTTTTACATCTGCTTGTTTAATTAAGGTTTTACAGCGTTCCTGTAAATGTTTTTTATAAGTTGCCGTGCAGGTTCAGGATATCCGCATTCATCAAGATCAAAACATGCTTTTTCCACATCATAAGAAACTCTTCTGAACTGCACTTGTATATCTTTCAGGCTCCTGTCAAAGAGGACATACGACGCCCGTGCATCTCCGTCAAAAGGCAGACCAACACTGCCTGTATTTATTATTTTTTTGCTTTCAAAAGACCTTAAAAAAGGGAGGTGGATATGGCCGTATGCATAATAGTCAGCCCGTTCGTTTGTTTGTGTAAAAATAGAAAACTCTTTATTGTCAGCTTCGTTTGAAATAATATCAAATAAACTGTCGGGTGTAGCATGGCAGGCAAACAACTGGCACTGGTTTGAAAGTGGAATTTCGACTGTTTCGGGTAATTCGTTTAAGTAAGTTAAATCATCCTGGGTCATCTGTTCTTTTGCCCATGCCTGCTCCTCCTGCATCATCTGTAACGCTTTATCAGGGACTTCCCCTTTATTAACTCCTCTTACAATCCATTCATCGGCGTTTCCTTTAATCACTTTCCCATCAAGATCTCTCACAAGATCAAGACACTGTTTAGGTTTTGGACCTCGAAAAGAAATATCCCCAAGTACAGCCACATGAGTTGCACCTATAGCAGATATATCTTCGAGCACTGCTTTGAAAGCCTGTTCATTTCCGTGAATATCGGAAATAAGAGCAAGTTTCATAATAATTGCCCCCTTATTAAAACTAATTTTGCCTCTACTTTAACAAACTGTAGGAAATAAGTGAACCACAGGCACTCTCATTGGGTTAAACAAAGCTTTATGATAAGATGAAAAAACAACATAATGATAGTAGAAAGGGGCTTCTGAAAATGAAAATAGTATCTTTGGAACCTACACCAAGTCCGAATACAATGAAACTGACGCTGAGCGAGTCTCTTCCCCAGGGGAAAGCGAATAACTATACATTAAACAATAAAGACGAGGCACCTTCGTTCATACGGGAAATTTTTAATATTAAAGGAGTAAAAGGAGTTTATCACGTAGCAGATTTTATTGCGGTCGAACGTACGCCAAAAGTGGATTGGAAAGTTATTCTTCCTGAAGTAAGAAAGGTTTTTGGAGAAGAGGCTGAAAAATCTTCACAGGTGCAAGTCGATGAGCACTTTGGAGAAGTGAACGTTCAAATACAGGAATTTAAGGATATTCCCATGCAAATTAAAGTTTCAGATGGAGAAACAGAAGAAAGAGTGGGATTGCCTGAACGGTTCATTGAAGCTGTGGCAAAGGCTACAAAGGAAGATGATAATGTTGTTCTATTAAGAAAATGGCGTGAACAGAGCCCGCGCTACGGAGATCTTAAGGAAGTGGCTGATGAGGTGGCAGAGGAAATTCAGGCTACCTATTCGGAAAGGCGTCTGAAAGAGTTAGTTGAAACTGCAACAAATAGTAATGACAGTTTGACGCTTGAGAAGCCAAAAAGAGAATGGTTAAAAGTAACAGAGGATATGCTTGATGAGGAAGACTGGAAAAAACGTTTCGCTCTGCTGGAACAGATGAACCCTGACATAGAAGACCTTCCAGTACTGGAAAAAGCGTTGCAGGATGAAAAACCCTCGATTAGACGGCTTGCTACAGTTTATTTAGGCATGATAGAAGACGAGGCAGTGATACCTTATCTGGAAAAAGCTTTACTGGATAAAACCGTAACTGTCAGGCGTACAGCAGGTGATGCGATGTCTGATATAGGAAGCAAAGCAGGAATTCCTGCGATGATTAAAGCCCTGGATGATTCCAGTAAACTTGTTAGATGGCGGGCTGCAATGTTCCTTTATGAAATAGGGGATGAGTCTGCGATTCCTGCTTTAAAAGAGACTGAAAACGATCCTGAATTTGAAGTGAGCATGCAGGCAAAATTAGCTCTAGCTCGAATTGAAGGTGGAGAAGAAGCTAAAGGTTCAGTTTGGAAGCAGATGACAGATGCTTTTGAGAAATAACTTTCTGCGGAAAGTGTGAGGCCGGGACAAAAGAATAATAACGATAAAGAGAGCCGAACAAATCTTACGGGTATTTGTTCGGTTTTTCGCTTTTATATACTTAAAAAAGAGGAACTCTTAAAAAAATAGAGGCAGTGATATGAGAACAGGAGGTGTTTAACCAGTTAAAAATGAATTCAGCATGTGAAATAGCGTCTCTATCGGCGAAATTGAGGGTCCAATCAGCGAAAAAAGATTTCTATCAGCGAAAACATGATTCAATCAGCGAAAAACAAAATCAATCGGCGAATTTCCCCCTTCTATCAGCAACTTAGAATAATTATTATCTGAGCAGGACATTGGATTTTTACGATTTCACTTTACTCAACAGCCCTGATTAATTATGTATTATTAAATGGGGCGGGGCATTATAATAAATGGAAAAACAAATGTGACTATGATAGCATACAACTATCAACAGTATTGGGAGGAATTCTAATGAGCAGGGATAAGCTTATCAATGATTTGGAAGACAGAAAAATGACAGAGATTATTGAACTTATTGAGGATGCAGAGAAGGGCCAATTGGAACAATTGGAGCTCGCACCCTCACTAGGACTGTTAAGAGATGAAGAATTAAATGAACAAGTTATTAACTATCTGAAAGCAGAAGGGGTGGAGATTATTTACGTCAATGAGGAAGACTGAAGGAGAAATGTACATAAAAGGAGAAAAATGAATGAGACCAAAGCCTGACGAATTTTTAGCAAAGCAAACTTTAAAAGTCTGGAAAATAACAGCAGGCCTGGGAGCGTTATTTTATTTCTTACTCCCGTTAGGTTACTGGGGAGTTTCACTCATTTGGAACCTTCCCGGCTGGCCGTTATATGTCTTAATTGCAATTGCCATTTTATTATCACTGCTTAATATTTTTGTTATACAGAAAATGCAATGGAAGCGCTGGCGCTATAAAATTTATGAAAATGAAGTAGAGTTAATGTTTGGAGTCTTTGTCGTTAGAAGAATAATTATTCCTATGATAAGGGTTCAACATGTTGATACGCGTCAAGGCCCGATCCTCCGCTATTACAACCTGGCAAGTGTGACTATATCCACAGCGGCAACGGTTCATGAAATACCCGGCCTTTCATTGGAAAAAGCAGACGCTCTGCGGGACCATCTCGCTCAATTAGCAAGGGAAGCTGATCCAGATGAATGAGTGGAAAAGACAACATCCGGCATCCATATTTATCAGTTTTTTAAGTAATTTAAAACAAATGATCATTACCTTAATTGCTGTCTTTATTTTTGGACAGTCAGCTCAGGCAGCAAATCCAATATTTTATTTTATCTTTTTCACAGGTATCCTGTTATTTTCTGTACTTAATGGATTTGTAAGCTGGTGGAAGTTTTATTATAATCTGAAATCTGATGAACTTCAGATTAAGCAAGGGTTAATATTTAAAAAGAACAGGTTTATAAGAAAAGACCGGATTCAAAGTATTGATATAAATGCCAAATTAGTTCAGCGCCTGTTCGGACTTGTAGAAGTGAAAATAGAGACGGCAGGAGGAGGCGGCGAACCTGAGTTCCGTATCGTAGCCTTAAAAAGAGAAGAAGCATTAAAAATTAAAAGCAGATTATTAAATAAACATCCGGTATCTGCCGCTTCACACGACTTAAACACTCGGGAAAACGAGGATCCATCTGAAGAAAGTACCGAGGAAGAAACGTTTCAAGAGGGGGAAGTTAAAAATGATTCCGAAGCAGCTGCTGTTCATTTAGCTGAAGAAGAGTTTGATGACCATCTTGAAGAGACTATTGAAGAAACTATTGAAGAAACTGAGCCGGACGAACAGTGGGAGCTTGGATCAAGACGGCTCGTCATAGCCGCTTTAACATCAAGCGGTGTAGGGATTGCAGCCACATTTATCGCTGCAGTTGTCTCCCAGGCCCCTCAATTTCTGCCTGAATGGCTGCTGGATCAAGTCATCGGCTGGTTTATCCATTCGAGTATACTTCTGATCGGGTCTTTATTAGTCATTATACTTTTTATTGCCTGGTTATTTACGCTGACCAGTACCATTTTGAAATATGGATTTTTTAAACTCAAAAAAAACGGGGTGGATATTCATATTTCGAGAGGAGTTCTGGAGCAAAGACAACTAACTCTCAACTCTTCAAGAATCACCGCAGTCAGAATAGTGCAAAGCCCTATCCGCCAGCCTTTCCGGTTTGTTTCTGTGTATGTTGAAAGTACCGGGGGAGGGACAAAGGAAGAAGACCTTTCTACCGTATTAATTCCGCTATGTAAGCGGGAGGAAGTGGAAGAACTGCTTGAAAAGTTTGTTCCGGAATTTGCATTTACGCCTGTTTATGAAGGCCTTCCAAAAGAAAGCCTGCGGAGGTATATGATTAAATTGATTGTTCCAGCCGTGGCTTTATCGGCGACTGCTACTTATTTTCTTCCTTACGGATGGTTTTCAGTTGCTTTGCCGCTAGTTGCAGCATTTATAGGCTATATTCAGTACCGGGCTGCCGGTATTACAGCTTATGAAGATTTTCTTTGTATAAGATCCCGTTCCTTATCTAAGACGGAAGTATTTTTACCTAAAAAACGAATACAGGATCTTGAGTCTACACAAAATGTTTTGCAAAAGATGGATGACTTATATACGGTTCATGTGTCTGTTTTAACGAGTCTTATGGGAAAAACGTTCTCCCTTCGCCATGTAAGCGGACAGCAAATAGAGGATAGATATGCCTGGTATTCCTATGAAACACCGGAAGACGGCAATAAATAAAAAAGACATCAGAGCCTTCCTGAGGGAGAAGGCCTGATGTCTTTTTTGTTAGTTTTAAAAATATAACTCTTTAAAAACCTAATTTATTCAGGCAGGGGGCGGTAAGCATTCCTAACTTAATCTTTTGAAACATGCGTGGCATAAGAGGTAAGTACTCGCTGTCCATCATCAGAAGTAAATTCAAACCGGTCAAATGTAATGTCAGGCTCGTTTTCTAACATCGTCCGTTCGTAATGGTGCTGGACTGCAAACTGGTTTGTTTCGTTAGCATAGGATAAAAAGTTCACTCCGGAAAACGACGTCTCGTTAAATGAACTTAACAATTTAATCAGTAATGAATTGTGGCAATAAACAGAATGCTCATGTCCGATACCTAACTTTTCCAAACCTTTTTCCAAAGCAATCAGAGAAGGGTCGTCAAGTTCATTCAATAATATTCTGTAAGGGTCAAATTGAGCCCGGTTCAACCGGACTGTAGACCCGTGTTGCAGTTCAACATTTTCCTGCTGCAGCGTTTCAAAAGTAAACCCTTTTTTATAAAACGCCGTTTTCCATTCTCCATTAACTTCCACTTCAAATTCAAAAGGGCAATCCTCCAAAGAAAGTGATTCCCGTTTCTGTTCATCATAGATATAAAGGTTTCTTCCCTTTTTAACTAACTGATAATAGACAAAAGCCTCTTCATAAATGACATGCTCTGAATTAATTTTTCGCAGTTCCTGCTGAATGATTGATAAATATTTATCATTTTTATCGCTCATATCCCTCAGACTGTCCCATTTTGTTTTCAGCGCATCGGCAAAAGATTCATTAAAAGACTTGTTAAACGCGGTTTTAAGCAGGCTTATTTTTCTTCCTGCCACTTCGGTGACCTCGTCTGCGCTGTAAAGCAGGTGTATCCCCTGTCCGTTATTTAAGTTAATTGACGGGCAGGATAGTACTCCTGTTATTTGTACTTTGCCTGACCAGGGAGTCTTAGGTTCAGTGAGAACTTCCAAAAGCACTCCAACGTAAGTGCCTTCCTCACCTTCATCGAGTAAAACCTGGTGACCTGTATATTCTTTCGCTGTCTTTCTGTCCATACAAAACCCCACTTTAGTGAAAACTTTAACTACTATAAATAGTATGCGGAAAAGGAATTTCCGTTAACTATCATACTACTGTCCGGTTACTGCTTTATCGAACTTTAATAAGTTTTGTCCACAATTTTATTTGTTTTTATCCTTTTTGCTGAAATAGTCAAGGATCCCCATTGCACTTATTAAAAGGTCAAGCTGAATCACTTCATATACTGGATCCTTTGCAGAGATACGTTTCTCAGATAAAAAATCACTTACATAATTAAGAAGGGTATTTTTCAATTGATAGTGGTCTTCCTTATTTTCATAAGCTTGTTCCCCTTCAGTTGTAAATACATTCAGCCACTTTATTAGCTGGTCTTTAACGAGCAGAGGCGCTGAAGACGTACCAAAGTGCCCAAAAGCAATTGTTTCAGGCTTGAGATCAAGGATTGCGCTGAGTGAATCTCTCATTTTATTCGGGTCGAACTGGTTTGGAGAAGTAGAAGGGAGGTAGAAATAAACACCCTTTTCTTCAAGGCTGGCATATCGTATGCCTATTGTATCCCCGGTAAACACCGTGTTTGTATGCGGGTCATAAATGCTTATATGGTGTTCAGCATGGCCTGGTGTATGAAGGATAAGCAATTCTCTTTCTGCATCTAACAGTATTTTTTCTCTATCGTCCAAGGCACTAATGGCTTCCTCCGGGATCGGCAGAACTGGATCAAATAAATCATCAAACTTGTCTCCATAAACAGCCCTGGCTCCATTAACAAGCCTTGAAGGATCTGCCAAGTGCCTTGCTCCTTTAGGGTGGACGAATACTTTAGCTGCCGGGCAGTCTTTTAGCAAAAGTCCTGCGCCTCCAGCGTGATCAAGATGAATGTGCGTTACAATAATATTTTTAAGATGGTTTAAAGATAAATTCAGCTCTTTTAGTCCTTCTTTTATATGAGGAACAGATAAGCTGGGGCCGGTTTCTATAATCGAGAAGTCACCGCTGATAGGATGGATTAGAACGTAAGTACCGGTTCGTCTTTCCTGGTTCAAATCAAAACCGTCAATCAGGTAAGTATGCTTATTAATACTGTACACTCTTTGTGCCAAGGTTTGTCATCCTTTCTGTCCTATTTAATTGTCATCATTGTAGTGAAACGTCATCTTTTTGTAAAGGGTCTAACATACAAATGTAATTGATAGTTAGGAGTAAGGTCACCTGTCAGAGACACAAATTATGTATATGATGTTTAATTGCGCCCCCCTTAAAATAAGCGGGGGAGCCGAATTATAATACTGCACACATAGCGAGGTGTCTGTTGTGCTAAAGCGCCTTTTAGCGAAACCTGACCATAATAATGATATTAACTTAAAAATAAAAGAGATACAATCAGGCAACAATCATATTGAAAATGAATTTATAAATCAGTATATTCCATTTATACGCAAAGTTACTGCCGGAGTCTGTAAAAGGTTTATAAATCCGGCTACCGATGATGAATTCAGTATTGCCATGATAGCTTTCAGTGAAGCGATCCACCAGTACTCTCCGGATAAAGGAAGCTCGTTTCTCTCATTTGCCAATTTAGTAATCAGGAGAAGAGTAATAGATTACATACGCATGGAACAGAGAAGAAAAACGCCTTTATCCTTTGATTATAAAGAAGAAGACAAAGAAAATATGGAGAACGTAGCGGAAGTGTCGGCAGCTTTTCAGGATTATTACAGAGACCTTGAAAGCGAATATAGACGGGAAGAAATTCTCCATTTAAAAGAAAGGCTCAAGTCCTTCGGAATAGTTTTGAGCGAGGTGGCAGAACAATGTCCTAAACATCACGATGCGCGAATGAATATGGTTGAAATAGCTAAAACAATTGTGGGGCAGGAAGAGATCCTCAATACTCTTTTAACAAAAAAAAGACTGCCTGTAAAACAGCTCATGAATTATATTACCATGAGCCGAAAAACAATTGAAAGAAACAGAAAGTATATTATAGCTATTGTGATAGTTCTGCTCGAAGACTATAAATATTTGAAGGATTATTTAAGGGAGTGGTTGTAGTGAACAAAGGGGTCGTTATGGAAGTGAAAAAGCGTCATGTAATCGTGTTAACGAAGGATGGCGAACTCATACGGGCAAAGCCGGAAAAACAGGCCCAAATAGGCGAGGAGATAGAATTTTCTCCAGTTGTTTTATACACCTTCTTCCATAACGTTGATAAGAAATTATATAGTGTACCTGCAGCCTTTGTTTTGATTTTCATACTGGTCTTCCCTTTTTCTTCCTTATTGCAGTCTTCTGAGGTTCATGGAGTGGTTTCCTTGGATATTAACCCAAGTATAGAGATGGCTGTCGATGAAAATTATGACATCTTATATACTGAAGGATATAATAAAAAAGGCAAATTGCTGTTAAGTAAAGTAGATGAGCCGATGGACGGTATGTCTATAGTGAATGCGACGTCTTTACTTATAAAAAAAGGATTGGAGAATGGTTTAGTTGAACCTGCCAATGCTTTATATTTCAGTTCTCCTTTTTCTTTGGAAAAGAAAGGGAACTGGAAAAAGGAACTGGAAGCATGGTCATCAGAAATTACCGAAGAATACGGATTTGATATTTATTTTGTTAACGTAGAAAGAGAACTCGTAAATGAAGCCCGGGAAGCATCTATGTCACCTGTAAAGTTATTGCTCTTATCTTATAACAAAGAAATAGATTTGGACTCTTCATCTGTAAGTGACATTCCGATTCAGGATCTTCAGGAGATATTAGGATATTCACCGGATGAAACAGATTCTCTGCAACAAATGACAAATGAGAGTGACTCCGGCAATAATCACGGCCCAGCTGAAGCTGAGGAAGATGGGGTTTCAGAAGGTGCGGAGGTGGAAGACAGTGAGGACACCTCTTCTTTAAACCCGGCTGGACAGCAAAGTCATCCTCATAGAGACGAACATCCCGGTAAAGGAGAGGGGAAGAATAATCACCCCCGATCCGAAAGTCCGTCTTCTGAAAATAAAAATGAAAGCCCAGGAAATAAAGAGGGTAAAACAGAGAACACGCAGGAAAATAGATCGCAATCTTCCAATAAAAATCAGGTCTCTGAAGAAGATAAAAGCAACTATAGTAATAAAGAGGGGAAGGGTAGCGGCAAACCAGACCATTCAGGCAGCGGAAAACCAGATCATGCGGGAAGCGGCAAGCCAGACCATGCCGGGAACGGTAAACCAGATCATGCAGGCAGCGGCAAGCCAGACCATGCCGGCGGAGGAAAGCCCGGGTCTGCCAATGAGGGGGAAACAGGAAACAACAAAGGTAACGGAAATTAAAAAAGATGTAAGCAATGTCCGCTTACATCTTTTTAATACGTGACAGCAGGATTATTTGTCAGGGTCATTGCTGTACCTTAGTTCGTTTAATTTAAGGAGATGATTCATCCGGTCCATCCGTGTGGACTGAAGGTCATCCGCTTGTTTTCTCAGGAAATTAGTCATATTAGAGAGTGTGCTTATCATTTCCTTATACTTTTCTTCCTTTTGGGTTTCATTGAGTGATTGGAAAGTATTTAAAAGGTTAGGAAGATCATGCTGAATCATACGTTTCATATGATGTTTTTCTTCCAGATCCAGTAAATGAAACTCCTCAGTGCATCGGAGGAGCTCGGCATATATATTTTCCAGACTCTTTTCTACATCGGGCGCCACAGCTCTATAATGGTTGCGCGTGTGCTCAGCTGAACTGAGTAAAATCTTCACCTGGCCTTTTTCATCTTCGGCTGGGGCTAAATTCTGTTCCTCCTGAACCGGGTGGCCTCTTATTTCCTCAACATTCACACTTTCACCAGATAGGGAAAGATCCAGCCGGTGAATATGGTGAAAAAGCGAGAGAAATAAGGGGTGTTTCCGGATATTTCTGACTACTGCTTTTCCATTGAGCTGATAATATATTGTAGAATCAATAATTTTACCAAATCCATTTTCCATCTTAACGTTTTTCCTGTAGATAGTAATATATACTCTTTTCTTAATATTTGATGGAGATTTGCTTGTGTCAGCCATTTCCAAATGGATTTTCTTTTGTTTTATCTTAATTTTATAAGCGAACCCCTGTATGCTCCGTTTAAAAGTTTTATTTAAGCGAGGCAGTTCGGACAGAGCAGAGAGATCTGAAATAAATTCCTCGGCTTCATAAACGAATTCTTTCGTATGCTCATTTGACAGCGCAGGTTCATTTAAAGGTTTCATGTAGTTGGGCAACAGAGGGATAACCCAGTTTTGTTCCCATAACCGCTCACGCCAATTCACTGATTTCACCTCGCTAGCGGATTAATTTAACAGCTTCCGCTCCATTTGAGTATTTAGTTCGTCCATCTCAGTAATAAATTTTTTGCTCGATGCGATAATTCGTTCGTTTGACTGTTCAGTCATTTCAATAGCGGAGTAGACATCCTCGTATGCTTTTTTAAATGTCTCCATCGCAACCGCTGGTTCTTCAAGTGTTTTTAATGTTTCTTCTGTATTGGATTTCAGCATTTCTGCATTATTTAAAAGCATGGATTCCGTTGTTTTGTTTACGTTATGAACAGCATCGATGACTTTTTTCTGGTTACTGAGAGAGAGCTGAATGGATGCGGTAACCGTAATAATGTTTTTAGTCATAGTTATAGCATTAAAAATTGCTTCTTCAAGTTTCTCGTTATTTTCTACAATAATATCTACAGAGGCAAGCGACTGCTGGAGCACGAGTACCGCCTGCTGCATATTCTTTACCCTTGACAGGACTTTCTGCTGCCCTTTTTGAACTGGTGTAGGGTCTTCCTGCCACTCATCTTTCTTCATTTCATCTTCGAGCATCACATTCAGCTGTTTCCCAATCTGAATTTGCTCACTTAACCCTTGAATTCTTTCACGGGCCACATCTTTTAACTGATGAAGCATGACAGTGTCTTCCTGAAGGCGGTCTTTCCCATGAAGCAGTGCTTCGATAATAGTATCCACTTCAGCTTCAATAGACTGATATTTCTGAGCGTACTTTTCAACCGGGCTTTTCCTGATCATTTTTGTTAAAAACTGTTTGAATTTCCCCTGCTGCAAATAATTAGGCTCTAACTCGCCTACCACTTCCTTAAGCTTTGAAAGCTGGTCAGGCAAGTCATGATTTGGCTCATTCATCATATCGCTGACTGGGCGTTTTAAAGCCTCAAGTGATTCACCTGCCTTCTCCTGCTCTCTGGCACCGAGTTTTCCTATTGAATCAAGAATTTCACCAATGTTTTGTTCGTTCCGCAGATTTTCTATATAGTTCATCTCGTCCTCATTATTTTGAATATCAGAATCATTGTCCGATTTTTGCTGGTAATTTTTATTTTCTTCCACAGTTAAAACCTCCGTTTTTGAGGGGATTTATCTTAATAAGCTTTTTTACGTTAAGTTATAAAAAAAGTTTCAGGTTATGCGTATATACCTTAAATTATACAGTTATAAAACTGATGACACAAACTAAAGGTACCCTTTTGTATAAAATAAATAATCAAAATTCCCTGATGGATATGGTAAAATGGTAACAGGATAATGGAAGCGATTTCTTTTTTAAAAAAGGAATAGCAAAATAAGCTGAAGTGCTGCTTACTATTTTGGGGCCGGGGGAGTTAAATTATGCTGTTAGTTCTGTTACTAATTATTAATAGCTTAATATTTTTATTTTTGAACATGTACAGGTTTCAATTCGCCAGTCATATAAACAGGATGATTTTTATTGCAGCTGGTGTCATTTTTACAGTTGGTAATATTTTATTACTTGGTTTTGAGCATTCAGGATGGCTGGGTTTTTTTTTACTGTACATTTTTGCCGCAGTATATGGTTGGATGGGGGCTGCGACGATTGCCGCGGTTATGGCAGGTCTTTTATTATTATTTAATATATATACGCTGGAAGTTTGGGTCATGGCAGCGGGCGGATACGTTTTCTTTGGATTATCGACCGGGGGGATACTCTATTACTTCCGCCGGCATAATACACAATTGAAACAATGGCAGGAATTTTTCTATAAACAATCCAAAAACCTTCATGTATTAAGAGAGGTCTCGCTTGCCCTGCAAAGTACCCTTAAATTGGACAAAGTGATGCATATTTTTTTAACAGCGGTAACGGCGGGTTACGGACTGGGATTCAACAGAGCCTTTATTCTGCTTCAGGAAGAATCTAACCCAAATCAATACTCCGGTCGTCTTGGAATAGGGCCCTTAAGTATGGAGGAGGGTCATGTTATTTGGGAAAATGTTGTAATGCAAAAATTAACATTACGAGATTTTATCAAGCTTCAGCGGGAAGCTGAAGTAAATGATCAGGAATTAAACCGAAAAATAAGGTCTTACTCTTTTACAATTAATGAAAAACAGCCATTGTGCCACCATGTATTAACAGAGATGGAACCTATCATTGTTAAGGGAGAGGTCGATAAAGAAGACAGTTTGCTGAAACATATGAAAGAGACGTTTTCAATGAAAGAATTTGCTGTCATCCCTTTGTTAACCCGGGGAAAAGTAATTGGATTAATGATTATAGATAACATAGTAGATAATGAACCGATAAAGCATGAAGATCTGGATAATATCATGCCGCTTGCAACACAGGGAGCGATGGCAATAGAGAACGCCATGCTCTACGAGAAATCAGAAAACACTGCGATTGAAGATGCTTTGACCGGATTGAAAAACAAGAGATTTCTGGACCGGATGCTTCCACATTTACTTGAATCGGCTGCTGCTAAAAATAATTGTTTGACAGCACTTGTTCTCGATATTGACCATTTTAAAAGTTTTAATGATACGCATGGCCACCTTTTGGGAAACGAAATATTAATTCAATTTGCTAAGCTGTTAGAAGAAGCGGTAGCTAAAGAGGATATCGTGTGCAGGTTTGGGGGAGAAGAATTTATTATTTTCCTTCCGAAAAAGAGCTTACGGCAAGGTGAAAAAACGGCTGAACTTATCCGTAAGGCAGTCAGGACTTATCCATTTGATGGAAGAGAAACCCAGCCCTTACAGCGTATAACTGTGAGTATAGGTGTAGCCAGTTATCCGGAACTGGCAGAAAGCGGGAGTGACTTAATCCAGAAAGCAGATGAGGCTGTTTACCGTGCGAAAAAGAAAGGACGCGACCAAGTGGCCGTTTACAGCGAACAAGAGAGAGAGGTATATTTATGATTCAGTTAACTGGCGCGTTTCTAACTATGTTCTGTTTACTAAGTACAATTCTTTTAAGTAGACCTTTTTTAACCTTCCTTATAAAATGGAGCTCAAAGAAGAAACTTGTTAAGTTAAATAAACAGGTCAAGGATATTTATTATTCTTATGAAGAATTGACTTATTTTGTTTCTCTCCCTAACAGAAACCCGGATATTTTTCAGGCTCCGCTTTCCCGCTTTAAAGCTGATCCGGTATTCAGATCGTTTATCTTCCCGGAAATTGAAGGGTTGAGAATATATTTGAAAACAGCAGAGGGAGAGACACATATTGCTTATATGAGTTCAGATAAATTAAGAGTTCCTGCTCTGGACCGTTTAAAACATGAAAATTTAATTAACGAGAAAGAGTATCATAATATGAAATTATACATATTGATACATCCGGTCACCAAAAAAGCTTTTATTGATGAAGTATATAGACAGATCAGAAGGGATGACCGGATATTAATTATAGATGAACCGGTCTGAATTAGACAGGAGTGAAAAGATTGTCCTCAGAAGTAAAACAGCTTCATTACCATTCCAAAATAGAACGGCTTGGTCTGGAACCTGTCCCGAAGCATTTAAAAACCACCACAGCAGCTGATTATATAAAAATACAAATGGGTATCTCCGTGAATGCAGGGAATATGCTTGTTCCTGCTCTGGCCGTTTTGGAAGGCGGCCTGACGTTTACAGCAGCCGTTTTATCCACAGTGGCTGGGGCGTGGATTGCTTTTTTATTTGTATCACTGCTGTCTCTGCCTGGGGCAAAATATGGTTTGCCGGCACAATACGTCATTAGAACAATGATAGGGGATAAAGGAGCCATGTGGCTTTCTTCGCCTGTCAGGACTGTTACTTCTCTTTACTGGTTCAGTGTACAGACCATCGGTGGAACATATATGGTTCAGGAAATTTTAAGCCGGGGATTTAATATTCATCTTCCATTTACTCTTTTGTCAATGGTGCTGGCTGTCGCTATGGTCTGCCTTGCTTTAATAGGATTTCAGGCCATTCGGAAAGTTACAGCTTATTTTATTCCTCTTTTATTATTTTCAGCAGCTGGCATGTTTTATGTTTTTATTACTTCTCACCCTGAAGGGGCCTCGTTTACGGAGGTTATTTATGGGGAAGGAATGAGCAGTATACCTGTCATGCTTTTTTACGCGAGTCTTGCCTTTGTTCAATACGTTTCAGGAGTCAGCTCATCTGCTGATATGGCCCGTTACAGCAAGTCCTCCAAACATGCTTTTTTTGGCATTTATATCGGCAATGGTTTAGGATTTTTAATTACTGCTTTGCTTGGAGCTTATACAGCTGCCGCAGCGGGTCACTGGAATCCTTTTCTGATCAGCAGCCAATGGACCGGATCGGGCGTGCTGTTAATTGTAATAATGGTTTCGGCTTTATTCAGTATGGTAACTATCAATATGAACAATGCTTATACAGGGGGATACAGCTTACTGAATACCTTTCCTAAACTTAAAAGAATCAGGAGTGCTCTTCTTTTCGGCGGGGCAGGAATTATTTTAAGCGGTGTACCGCAGGTCGTTGACGAAGCGGAAGTTTTTATTTCTGCGTTAGGCGCTTTGATTATTCCGTTATCCGGTGTCGTAGTTGCTGACTATGTGATAGTAAAAAAACTGTCCATACCTGCAGAAGCGTTAAATTATCTGGCCAAAGGAGGAAATAAAATAAATATTCCTGCTTTTATGACTGTTTTTGCGGGAATCTTGCTCTACCTTTTTATTCCGGAAGGCTATTCCCCGGGCTTTGCCGTTTTTAACCTCTCTGTGCTGTGCTATACGATACTTTATTTAATGACGAGGAGGCGCCATCCATGTGTATTATAGGTACGGCTCTGAATGTGCATCCGGACTATCCATTTATAATGGCAGCTAACCGGGACGAATTTTATAACAGAAGAACTAAGGAAGCTCATTTCTGGCCGGAGGATCCTTCTGTACTCGGAGGAAAAGATTTGGAAAGAGGAGGGAGCTGGCTTGGAATTTCTTCGTCAGGGGATGTGGCAGCTCTTACCAATGTCAGAAGACCATCTTCTGAAACTGAAGCTTTAAGGTCCCGGGGGGAAATAATAAGTACGTACTTTAATAAAAAGAACACTTTCAAACAAATTCTGAATATGAGAGAGAAGTACGGCGGCTTTAACCTGTTATACGGAAATTTAAATAAACTGACTTTTATTACTAACCAGTCTGGAGAGAAAAAGGTTCTAACAAGCGGTATCCATGTTTTAAGTAACGCCTCTTTAAATTCACCTTGGCCAAAGTCTCTTATGTTAAAGAAAGGAATCGAAAAAAGCACCTCCTATACCGGAAGCAGGCTGGTTGAATATTTACTTCAGCTTCTTTCATTTAATGAGCCATTTGCCGACAAGGAATTGCCGGATACCGGAGTAGGAATTGCCCTTGAGAGAAAACTCTCTCCTGTATTTATCCAAACTGAAAACTATGGGACCAGAAGCAGTACGGTTATTCTGGCTGACCGATCCGGGAATATCACCTTTACAGAAAAAAGTTATGTGCCCGAATTTCTGAATATTACCTATCATTTCCCTGTTAGAAAAACCTGATGCTGCGGGGCAGAATAGAGATCTCCAGCGGAGTATGCCCGATTAATTCTCCATCGCCTTGAGTTAATACTGGAGCTTTAGTAGTGACAGTCATCTGTTTAGTTTTATGGCATGTCACATACGGAAGCTTTGTGTGAAACTTAAAAAATACTGCAGGCAGCACCAAAAGTAACTTAAACCATGATAACCGGTGGACAACAGTTACATCCATTAAGCCATCCTGAGGGTCTGCCTGAGGACATACAGGAATGCCCCCTCCATAAAAAGGGGTATTACCGACGGCAGTAAGCCAAACTTTAGTAAAGATATGTTTTTGGCCGTCTTTTTGGGTCAGTTCCAGGGAATAGGGTGTAAAGGAACCGAGAATGGCAATAAAAGTAATTAAATAGCTGAGTTTACCGAGTCCAATACGATTCAGCCATTTTTTCAGTGAAGAATTACGTGTCCTTGCAGCGGTTTCTGCATCTATCCCCACTCCAGCAACAGAAAGTACGAGGTGATTGTTTACTTTAATAAGATCGTATGAGTCAGGTGTTCGCGTTAATATTCTTGTGAACGCTTTTTCGTGCTGTAAAGGAATATTAAGTGCCTTTGCAAAATCATTGCCGGACCCTGCCGGAACGAGGCCGAAAGGAAGGTTATACTGGAATAATTCATTTATTGCCCGGTGCAAAGTACCATCTCCTCCTACAACCACAATTCCCGATAACCCGCTTTTCTTTTCTTTAATAAAACTTTTTACCTGCACCCAAAGATCATCCTCTTGATAATCATGGGTAAAATATGGTACAAAAGATGTGTCCAGTTTAATTGTCAGCTTCTGTGCAAAATCTTTAAAAACAGATTGTCCTGAAGACGAGTTTACAATTAAGAGAAACATAGAGAGGCTCCTTAATAATAGTTTGAATAAGAGTAAGTCTCTCGTATTATAGCATTTTTGTTTAAAAAGACGTACACAGGAGATGAGGATAAGATGATAAAGTGGGTAACTTTAGGTGTGTTTTTTGCCATGACGTTTGCAGTCTGGGGGGTATTTTTTAATTTAATATCCATTGACCGTATTGGTGAAACGGCAGAAATAGAAAACTATGAGGCGGACAGTGACTCGGGATCTTCAGTCAGCAGGGATGTCTCTGATTCTCCGGCAGTCCCTAATGAAAGTGAAAGTAAGAAACAGGAAGATCCTTTTAAAAACGAACTGGAGTTAGAGGAATTACAACGGATTGAAGAAATAACTTTTTCCGAAGAGCATATCCCTGAAGTGAGAGAAGGAGATGCAATAGGGTTTGGAGCAGGCGTACCCATCGAAGAATTACTTAATTCATTGTCACTAAGTGAATGAAATATGAACTTTATTTGAGAATTTAGTATGTTTATAGTAAAATCCTGTCTTAGCCTTTATAATAGAGGGTGTAATACTTGCATTTTGAGATTAAGGTTGGGGGGGTTAGTATGTTATCCAATATTGGAATTCCCGGTTTAATATTAATACTTGTAATCGCGTTAGTGATATTCGGGCCTAAAAAACTTCCGGAGATAGGTAAGGCGATGGGACAAACATTAAAGGAATTTAAGAATTCTACAAAAGATCTTACAAAAGATGATGATGATGAATCAGTAAATGGCAAAAAATCGGATGACCAACGATAAATTATAGACGAAGAGGTGTGAGGTGTCTTCCATCTTACATCTTTTTCATGTTTAAGGAGAGACCAGCGATGACTGATCAAAACATGAACATCCTGGACCATTTGGATGAACTGCGTACAAGAATAATGATCGTGTTAGGAGCTTTTATCGTCTTCTTTATCGGGGTCTTTATTTTTGTGAGGGATATTTACGAATGGTTTACAAAGGATCTTGAGATGACCTTAGCTGTATTAGGTCCTTTGGATATTATAATTATTTATTTTACAATTGCGGCGGTTCTTGCTCTTGCACTGACTGTTCCTGTGTTAATTTTTCAAATCTGGCTGTTTGTTAAACCTGCATTAACTGAAAAAGAAAAGAGAGCCACTGTTATTTATGTGCCTGCTTCATTTATTTTATTTGCGGGTGGTCTGGCATTCGGCTACTTTGTTGTATTGCCGATTGTCCTGAACTTTCTTATAGATCTTGGAAGCGGAACATTTGAAACCATGTTTACAGCAGATAAGTATTTTCAGTTTGTTCTCCGTATGACCCTCCCGTTCAGTATATTATTTGAGATGCCGCTGGTTGTTATGTTTCTGACAAGTATTGGAATAATCAGTCCTGAGGCAATGAGGAAAAACCGAAAATACGCTTATTTTGCATTAATTGTCGTCAGTGTTCTTATATCACCGCCTGATTTTATTTCGGATGTATTAGTTATTATTCCGTTATTGCTTCTCTATGAAATCAGTATTAACATGTCAAAGATTGTTTACAGGCGGAAGCTGAAAAGGGAAAAGGAAAGTACCGACAAATCCGGCAGTTAACTATACTACTTACTTTACACTGTGTTTTCGGCAGCCTGACAGCTGCTTGAAACACAGTTTTTTTATTAATTTCAAAAAATTGTCATTAAATAACCCCACTTGCCTTGCAGGGTATATTGGGCAGCACAAAACCGGTCAGAGCCGGCCTGAAAGCCATTTGAGCAGGGGCGGGGACTAAATGGCTTTGAGGACCAGAAACGTTTTAAGAGTATCAAAAATAAAACCTGAAGCGTATCGTCTGGTTACTCTTTCACTAACTTTTCATATTTTTAAAAAATATTAGCTATACGTGATTTTTATCACTTTTTTAATTTACCCTCCTTTATACAATATAGATAAGTTGAACCGTTATTGAAAATAAGGAGGGGTCCTATGAAAGTCTCGAGGAGAAGCTTGCTGAAAGCCTCAGCTGTAACAGCAGCATTAGCCGCTGCAGGCTGTTCGAAACCTGTAGTCAGAGAAACTGAACAGATGAGAGCTGCGGCTGAAGGTAAGCTGTCAGTTGAGCCTGATGAATGGAAAACAGGTGTCTGCAGATACTGCGGTACCGGCTGCGGCGTACAGATAGGCATAAAAGAGGGAAAAGTTATTTCTGTTAAAGGAGATCCTGAAAACAGGTCTAGCAAAGGGTTAAACTGTATTAAAGGCTATTATCTGGGAAAAGTTATGTACGGAAAAGACAGGCTGACTAAGCCGCTGATCAGGGAAGATAATAATAAAAAAGGGACGATGGAAGGGTTCAGGGAAGCGACCTGGGAAGAAGCGCTGGATCTTGTTGCTGATAATTTAAGAAAATCCCACGAAAAAGATCCACAGTCCATAGCATTTTGGGGATCAGGCCAGCAGACAATTCATGAAGGATATATTTCCAGCAAACTATGGAAAGCAGGTCTGCTAAATAATAATATAGACCCAAATGCCCGTCTCTGTATGGCAAGTGCTGTCACGGGCTTCATGAGTACTTTTCAATCAGATGAGCCAATGGGCTGTTACGAAGACCTTGATAAAGCAGATGTATTTGTAACATGGGGAGCTAATATGGCGGAAATGCACCCGGTTTTATATTCAAGACTCTTGCACAGAAAACAGACTGCCGACCACGTCAAACATTATGATTTAACGACCCGCTACTCCCGTACGTCAGAAGCTGCCGAAGAAACATTAATTTTCAGGCCTCAGACAGATTTGGCTATAGCCAATGGAATAATAAGATATTTAATTGAAAATGAGGCCTATGATAAAACATTTGTAGAAGAGCATTGCCAGTTTAAAGCAGGAACGGAAGATTTAGGGCATTCACTTGAAGATGATTATGATGAAACAGAAAAAGGAGCAGCAGCAACAGAATCATGGAACGTCAGTTTTCAAGAATTCAAACAAATGGTGGATCCATATACGCTAGACTATGTGGAAGAAATTTCAGGCGTACCGAGAGAACAGTTGGAAGCGCTGGCAAAAGAATTTGCAGACCCGGATAAAAAAATCATGTCTACCTGGACTATGGGGGTTAACCAGCATACAAGAGGGACATGGATGAACAACTTAATATATAACATTCATTTATTGACCGGGAAAATCAGCAAGCCTGGAAGCGGGCCTTTTTCATTAACCGGTCAGCCGAGCGCCTGCGGGACTGCCCGGGAAGTTGGGGTTTTCTCACACAGGCTTCCCGCAGACCTGGTCGTCAACAATCCTGATCACCGCCGGTTTGCAGAGATGATATGGAATCTGCCTGAAGGGTACCTTGAAGAGATAAGTGAGCCTGGTTTTCATACCGTAAAAATGTTTAGAGAACTTGCAAACGGAAAAGTTAATTTTCTCTGGAGCATGTCAAATAACTGGGGCCAGACCATGCCTAAAGCCAACAGATACCGCGGAGTCGATGAGGATGGAAAAGGAGTTCTCGATGCATTTATCGTCGTAAGCGAAGTCTACCCGACACGGTCTACCGAAATGGCTAATGTGGTATTGCCTGCAGCTATGTGGGTTGAAAGAGAAGGGATGTTTGGAAACGCAGAGCGGAGAAATGCTATTTTTGAGAAATGTACAGAGCCGCCTGGCGAAGCTAAATGGGATTTATGGGCTTTAGTCCAAGTCGCTAAACGTGTATTGGAAGGTAAAAAAATCGGAGGGCAGGATGCGTTTGATTTGCTATTCGGTAAAGGCGGAACAGACATCTGGGACGAAGAAACCGATGATATGAAAGCAGATCAGACAGAGGTCTGCCGAAATGTATGGGAAGAATACAGGAAATTCTCCAGCCCTCATTTGCATGAAAAGAAAGAAGTTCAGGAACTTGGTGACAAGTTAAAAACGAAAGCTAAGCAGCTTGCTCCTTATGATGAATATCTGAAACAGCATGGAATATGCTGGCCTGTCCGCGAAGTTAACGGAGAATGGATGGAAACAAAATGGCGTTATGCAGATGGCCCACAGGAAGAAGGATTTGACCAGATAGGCGTTAAAGAATTTGGAGAGCAGGGGAAATATGATGATTTATCATTTTATAAGTCCGATGATAAAAAACCATCAGTTATTTTCCGCCCGTTTGAGGATGCCCCTGAGATCCCGGATGATAATTATCCCTTCTGGCTTTGTACAGGGAGAGTACTCGAGCACTGGCACAGCGGTTCTATGACAAGAAGAGTTCCTGAACTGCATCGTGCGGTGCCGGAAGCCTTTTGCGAGATTCATCCAGAAGACGCCGAGAAACTTGAAATCAGTGAAGGAGACTGGGTGAAAGTTAAAACGGTGCGGGGGGAAACAAAAGTGAAAGCGACATTAAACGGACGGGGAAACCCGCCTAAAGGCTATTTATTTGTACCGTTCTTTGCTGAAGAAACATTAATAAATGAAACAACGCTTGATGCCTACTGTCCAATCTCTAAACAGCCTGATTATAAAAAATGCGCCGCAAAACTGGAAAAGGCTTAGGGGGGCTGTAAATGTTTAAATTACCATTATCTAAAACTCTATTACTCTTATTGTCAGCCGCGTTTATTTTCGCACTGGCAGCATGCAGCGGAAATGACGAGGCAGAAGAAGCGGAAGCTGAAAGCTTTACGCTTCCCCAGTTAACAGAAGAAAGAGCTGACGCCGCGACAATGGTCCTCGTTTCAGCCCCGCCTGTTCAGCCTGAAGACCATGTGAACAGGTGGAATGCAGAGCAGCAGGAAGCCAGCTGTTTAACTTGCCATGAAAATGAAGGGACAGGAGCTGCCATGCTTCCAGACGATCATTATATAGATAATAATCCGGAAAACGACGTTTACCGTACCTACTGTATACAGTGCCACGGGGAACAGAAGGACGACAAGCCTGGTTTCAACAGAGACGCCAAGGATTAAGGAGGTAAGAATTATGGTCATTTCCAGCTTTATTGCAGAATTCATAGAAGAAGAGAGGAAGGGTGTCCGTTCCGCGCTGGAGAAAATTACAGGGGTGGAAATTCATAAAGTGATAGATAACACTAAGTTTATTCTCACTCTTGAAAAGCAAACATTAGATGAAAGTTACAAGACAGCTGACAGAATCTCAAAAATATCCGGCCTGACTCACCTTTGTCTCGTGTATACTAATTTTGAAGATGAAGTGGCCGGCCATTCCCAGGCAGAAACATGAAAACACAGGAAGAATTAATGAACCGAAGAGACTTTATAAAAGTGAATATGAAATCATCTTTCCGGTTCCTGGCAGAATTCGTAAATTCTGCATATGAGGAAGATTCAACTATTATACGGCCTCCAGGTGCCGACAATGAATGGTCTTTTCTGTCAGCCTGCACAAGATGCGGGAAATGCCAGGATGTTTGCCCGCAAAGTATTATTAAGCTTTTTAATGAAAGAGGGGGTACTGCGTATGCCTTTACCCCTTATATTGACTTAACAGTTAATCCGTGTACGATGTGCAATAAATGTACAGAGGTATGCCCCACTGATGCCCTGACAGGGGAAAATGGGCAGGAGCTTGCAAAAGTACAATTTCATTCCCATCATTGCTTAACTTATGAAGGGGTATTATGCGATTCCTGTATACGAAAATGTCCGGAAAAAGCGTTATCGCTGGACAAAACCGGGCGTTTGGAACTAAATCAGGAATTATGCAATGGGTGTGCAGTTTGCCATCATGCATGTATACAGTCCGTCAGCCCGTTTTCTTTTCATCCGGTAAAATAAAAAGCTGGCCGGACAATGTCCGCCAGCTTTTTATAATTTTATATAATTAATATCTTTATTTAAATGAATGTCTTCAAGAGCAGATACGATTTCTTTAAGGGAAGATGGATCATAACAGTCATAATTATCAATATCCAAAT
>NZ_JAIWPE010000028.1 GCF_021028955.1 Salipaludibacillus sp. CUR1 | reverse complement strand
TATTAGAAGTTGGTTTGGCGGCCATCTTCTATTATAACGAGAGGAGTTTTTTCTGTTACCACCCTTAAAGGTTAATTTTCACACAGGCAGAGCCTGTGGTTTAAAAAGACGTAATAAAAAGCCCTGCATCTCAGGCAGAGCTTACTGGCTACCACTGTTTAATAGAGGACCGTAGATGATTTAGAATTCCCTTCTTTTTCGAGATGATCGGTCCGGTTAGTAAAATGAAGCTGAGGCGGGCTATCTTTATCAAGCACTACTTTAGTGATACCGGTATTTCCTATCACAAATGGTCTTTGAAGTGAATGCCAGTTTTCCCCGGCAATAAGGTACATAAGCATAATACTGATAAATCCTCCATGAGACACGACAGCCACCGTTTTATTTTCATAGGCTGCGTTAAGCTGTTCTATCACATACCCGCATCGAAGGGTAATCTTATCGACAGTCTCTGTCCCTTTAATCCCGGAAGTAAGAAGTGCATCTGCCTTTAATTCAGGAAATTCTTCATACATCTGCTTTCGGGTTTTCCCCTCAAGCGGCCCCAGACCTACTTCCCTGATCATTTCCCACGGCTGGGGAGTTAACGGATGATGCTTAGCAATGGCCTCCGCTGTCACCCGTGCTCTTTGCAAATCACTAGTATAAATAGCATCCAGATGGACGCTGGACATCCATTCTCCTGCAAGAGAGGCCTGTTTTTCGCCTAATTCAGACAGCGGAAACTCTGCATGCCCCTGAATGATCCCCTGAAGATTAGCTTCCGACTGACCGTGCCGGATAAAATACACTGTAACCATAAGTTTTATTTCCTCCTCTTACCTTCAACCAACAACATTTATACACACTTAATATTATCTGACTTAATTATATAAATTTCAAGATTAAGGACGTTTACAAAAACTGGGGGGCCTGACCCCATTATCTATGAAGGTTAAAGTCTTCGTGGCGGCTTGCTTTCTTTTTAAATTTTGCTATGTTAAAGTTTGATGTTAATTTATGCGAATCGCTTACCGGCGGACGCTTGCCTAAGGGCTTGCCCTCAACTAATACTGGCTCCTTAACCGTCGCCAGTATGGATTTTCGGACTGCGCTTAATCCTTCAGGCGTCGCCGCCTCCCGCTCTTCTCAGAGTGAGGTATCTTTATCCTGCACTGTGAGGTCATTGTACTTTAACAGAGCCTTATATTTAATTGATGAATTGAAGCGTCGGCTAGCTGAAGTATTGCTCCTGGAAAGCGGCTGCCCATATATGAAATACAGCTTTAAGTTGAACGAGCTTTGTTAACTTCATGGAAAGTAGAGATGCTCCCGGTTATATCCATTTTAAAAGAGTGTTTCCGCTGGGGAAACACTCTTACAGTTTAATATATTATTCGTTGCCTTCGCCTTCTGCCTCTTCTTCTTCCACTTCTTCATCAGACAGATCAGCAGTTGTTCCTTCCGGCCCGTAAGAAAGAGCCATTGCTAAAGCGGTCGCTTCAAACTCTTCGTCCACCTCTGCCGGGAACTGAATAGTGACAATATAACGCCCTTCTTCTACCACTTCATAGAAATTATACTGTTTATAATCGTTTCCGCTGACAGCTTCGGACCATTGTCCAGGCTTGCTGGCATCACCTTCAACTTCAAAATAGAAGTGAAAAGGAGTTGCCTCATCATCTTCAATTTTATAGGCATTAAAGTTTTCCACGTGGCCCGCATTTTCTGTAACTGAGGATTCGAGCGTCATCGCACGGTCAACATCAACATCCTGTACCATGATCGTATCCCCGTCATAGCTGAAGGCTTCATGAACTGTGAAAGTCAGTCCGTACATCTCATGGCTTTCATCTTCGACTGTGAAATCAGCTTTGATCTGGTTGCCAAGCTCTTCGTAGTCTGCTTCCATACCTTCTAAAATCTTAACTTCTTTACCGAAATCTGTTTCATACACTTCCGCTGTGCGGCTGTACTCTTCTCCATCCATTTCATAAACAAGCTCGTTTTCATCAGCATCCTGGTCGACAGTGACAGGAAGTTCGGCGGTTTCAGCATCTCCGTCTTCCTCAACAGAAGCATTGTCTTCCATACTTTCTTCATTATTGTTTACAGCATTCATGTTGTTATCTTCTTCGTTGTTATTAACCTCATTGTTGTTGTTTTCTTCCACGGTATTGTTCTCATTATTAGTGTTGTTTCCATTTAAATTATTATTTCCGTTATCTTCATTATCGCCACAAGCTGCCAGAGCAAGCGAAAGAGCTCCGAAGATAAGGACCTTTGAAATAGCTTTCATTTTTTCTACCCCTTTCATATTTTGAGAATATTATCCTATTGGATTATAACAGTTTATTACCCTTTAATTAAGCATTTTCAATGATTCTGAATTTTTTAACTATCTTAAAATATCAAAAGCCCCTGTCCTGCTTATATTTCGAGCCACAAAATAAAAATATAAAAAATTATGTATTTTAGTAGAATGTAAAAAAATGGGGGGACAGACCCCCCATTTTTTGTATATTATTCACCTTGCTGCCGGTATTGCTGACATTGTTTTTCAAGGTCATCAAGCATTGCTATAATCCGGTCGATGTCTTCAATTCCTGTTTTTTCAGGATCGAGTGAATCTAATATCTCCACGAGATTTTCCATCCGCTGATGGAGGGCATCTAATTTCGTCTGTTTGCCAGGTTCCACATCTGCCATGTCGGTACTCCTCTCTCTGGTTCTTTTATAATTTAATATAATGTCCAGAACATATTGTAACAGATTCAATATTAAGGTCAATCGCCAGTCCCTGTCCGTTTTTTGTCTCACCTGTTCCTATTTTCCGTGAAGTGATGTAATATTATTAACCGGCTGGTTTTTTTGCGAACCCGCTAAAAGGAGTGTTTAACACAATGAATCTTTCAAAAGAAAAAATCAGGCCTTCATATGACCCATGGGAGGCTTACCTTGATATAAAAGAATATGGGAAACCCCAGTTAACAAATATTGAATTTACGACAACTAATTTATGTAATATGAGGTGTGAACACTGTGCAGTCGGTTATTCCTTGCAGACAAAAGACCCTGACCCTCTTCCTCTCCAGATGTTTATTGATAAACTCGATGAAATCCCCCGTCTGAGAGCGTTAAGCATTACAGGCGGAGAGCCGATGCTGTCTATGAAGTCAGTAAAAGAGTATGTCGTCCCTCTCCTGAAATACGCTTATGAACGTGGGGCTAGAACTCAGATAAACTCTAATCTCACTATGCCGCTGGATAGATATAAGTTGATTGTGCCTTATCTTGATGTTTTACACATCTCCCATAATTACGGCAGTATAGATGATTTCACGGAAATAGGCTTTGCCGTTATGGATCGAAAACCGAATGAAAAACAGCGCCAGGCTTATTTTAATACGATGATAGAAAACAGCAAAATTCTCTCCAGAGAAGGTGTCATTATTTCAGCAGAAACAATGCTTAACAAACGAACCTTGCCCCATCTGGAAAAGATCCATGACCAAATTGTGGAAATGGGTTGCCAACGCCACGAAGTGCATCCTATGTATCCGAGTAATTTTGCTTCAAACCTGTCTGTTGCAAGTTTAGACGAAATCAGGGAAGGGATTCACAGGCTGCTGGATCACCGAAATAAAGACATGTGGATGCTGTTCGGAACGTTGCCCTTTTATCCTTGCAATGATAACCAAAAAGATGTGGAATTGCTCTCCCGTCTTTACAGCACTGAAAATGTATCCGTGAGAAATGATCCTGACGGCAGGTCAAGGTTAAACGTCAATATTTTTGATGGAAGTATTCATGTAACTGACTTCACCGATGCCGGCTCTCTCGGAACCGTGCATGACCAGTCCCTGACAGAAGCGTTTGAAAAATGGCAACAGACAGACCTTGCTAAAAAAGTTGACTGTCACTGTCCTGCAGCTGAGTGCCTCGGTCCTAACCTCCTTGTAAAAGATGCCTACTATAAAGGGGCCGACTTTAAAAAGCGGTCAGCAAAAGTAGATGTAAATGGCGAGTTAATCTAATTTACCAGGAAAGTACACAAAGCCCTTGAAAGTTTCATCTTTCAAGGGCTTTTTACTACCAGAACTACCAGAACCGCCTGGCGGAATGATAGTTTATATTGTATTTCGTTTCTTCAATTGGAACTGCTTCTATAGCTTTTCCGGCACTCGGCGCATGAATCATTTTACCGCCCCCGTAATACATGCCGACGTGATAAACGTTGCCTTTCCCTTCATCTTTTGCAAAGTAAACGAGATCGCCCGGCTGCAAATCTTTCCGTTCCACTGGTGTTCCGCTCTTTTCCTGATCTGAGGCATCTCTTGGAATCGTAATCCCCCAGGCACGGTGAAGAGTATACACAAATCCTGAACAGTCAAATCCAAAGCCGCTCATCCCGCCCCATAAATATGGAAGGCCTTGGAATTTTTCTCCGCTTCTAACGAGGTCTTCGCCTGAAGGATGAGGAAACCCTTTCATGCTGCTATAAACCTCCACATCCTTTTTATTAAGAAGCAACATGCCATCCGGAGTAAAAACTGTCACCTTTCCGCCGGATTCCCCCTTATCTTCCTTTACAGGAAGCCTTGTCTGGTAACTGATTTCTAAATACTTTTCTTCTCCCTTATAAAGCCAGGCGGAAGGAGCAGTAACAACCGCAAAAGGGCTGTGCCCCTCCGGCATACCCGAATTCTCATAGGGTACTGCCTGCTTTTTCGGCAGCCAGCCTGGATATCCCTTCTCCAGTTTGGAGCTTGGCTGCTCGTTTATATACACATGTAGCCACTCATTTTTTTCCTCAATTAAGGTCACTGTCTGTCCGTATAGGGCCTGGGTCTGTACGATGTTATCATCGGTCAGCTGCCTCCGTTCGTCTGTCGTCATGCCTTCCAGCCATCCGGACAGATCAACCGGATAGCTCAGCGCTTTTTGATCTATGTTTCTCGGCTTTTCAGGTGACGTCCAGACGGTAGCCACCGGTACCCGGACAATATAGTGTGTGGTCATTCAAACACCTCCTCACATACCCCTGCTCCTGTTATTCCAAGACCTGGTTCACTTTGAAGAATAATTCTATTTTTCTCATAGGTCATTCCGCCCTTTATAATGTCTTCTTTAAGCATCAGGGGCGCATCAAAATCAAATCGGGTAATATTCTTTTTGCTGGCCGCAAAATGCGCCGCCGCAGATATACCAAGCCGCGTTTCAATCATACTTCCGGTCATACACTCCATACCTGCCATTTCTGCAAGCCGGTTAATCAGCTCTGCTTTATAAATTCCGCCCGTTTTCATAAGTTTTATGTTTATCAGGTCAGCACAGCGCCTGTTGATTACTTCAAGAGCGTCTGCTGGCGAAAAGACACTTTCATCAGCCATGATCGGTGTTCCTGTATTGTCAGTTACTGTTTTAAGTCCTTCCAGATTGGAAGCTCTGACAGGCTGCTCAATTAATTCTATGTTCAGGTTCATATCTTCCATTTTTCTAATGGAGCGGACAGCTTCCTTGGCATTCCATCCCTGGTTGGCATCAAGCCGGATTTTTATATCACTTCCGACGCGCCGGCGGATCTCACAGATTCTTTCTACATCTTTTTCAATGTCATCTTTTCCTACCTTAACTTTTAACACTGTGAACCCGTCATTTACATACTGAACGGCGTCTTCCCCCATTTCCTCAGACGAATTGACACTCACTGTGTAATCTGTTTCGATCTCCTTCCGGTAGCCTCCGAGATACTGATAAAGGGGAACGTCCATTTTTTTAGCCAGCAGGTCATATACAGCCATGTCTACAGCTGCTTTCGCACTCGTGTTGCCGACTGTAGCTCTGTGAAGCGTATTGAAAACAGATTCAAAATTTAAGACGTTCATACCGGTAAGAGCCGGTCGAAAGACATAATGAATTGCCGATTCAATACTTTCCATACTTTCTCCTGTAATAACTACAGTAGGAGGCGCCTCACCAAAGCCAGTGAGACCATTGTCGCAACGGACAGTCACAACGATTGCTTCAGCTGTTTCCAGCGTGCGTAAAGCTGTTTTGAACGGTTTTTTCAGCGGAACGGCGATCCGTTTCGTTTCAATTTCTTCAATTACCATTTACATCACTCCCCTGACTCATTCTTTATGCAAATTCGGATCATACAGGTGACAGGCTACAAAATGGTTAGGCCTCGCTTCCAGCCATTCCGGGTTTTTAACGGCACACGTGTCCATGGCTTCCGGGCACCTTGTTCTGAAAGGGCACCCGCTTGGCGGGGAAATAGGGCTCGGTACGTCTCCTGTCAAAATGATCCTCTCTCTCGATTCTTCGATATCAGGATCTGGCAGCGGAATGGAAGAAAGCAACGCTTTTGTATAAGGATGAAGCGGTTCAGCATACAAATCTTCACTGTCGGCAAGCTCCATCATCGCTCCAAGGTACATGACCCCGATCCTGTCGCTTATATGTTTGACCATGGATAAATCATGAGCAATGAACAAGTAGGTCAACCCATGTTCCTTCTGCAGCTCTTTAAGCAGATTAACAACTTGTGCCTGAATAGAAACGTCCAGTGCCGAAATAGGCTCGTCCGCAATGATAAATTCGGGATCCACCGCAAGGGCTCTGGCAATGCCAATACGCTGTCTTTGTCCTCCGCTGAATTCATGCGGAAATCTTGTGGCATGTTCTTTATTCAGGCCAACTGTTTCAAGAAGCTCAAACACTCTTTCCCTGCGCTTTCCCCCTTTGTAAATTCCGTGTATATCCATCCCTTCAGCGATGATATCTTCCACTTTCATCCGGGGGTTTAAAGAGGCGTAAGGATCCTGAAAGATCATCTGCATTTTCCGGTTAAAATCTTTTATTTTTTTTCCACTTATTTTATGTACATTTTCGCCGTTGAAAAACACTTCTCCCTCTGTCGCCTCGTACAGCCGGATAATTGTCCGGCCTGTGGTGGATTTTCCGCATCCGGATTCCCCCACAAGGCCTAACGTTTCACCTTCGTACACATCAAAAGAAATATCGTTTACTGCTTTAAGTACTTTTCCCCTGCCTACGGTAAAATGTTTCTTTAAATTTTTAACCTCAACTAATTTATTTGGCATGCTTTATTACCTCCACCATTTTCACTACTTTCTTCCACTCACTTTTCTGATTGTTTACTTGCTTCCACAAAAGCTGAGAATAATTGAACAGAAGGAAGATCACCTTTTTCTGTCATACATTCCGGGTGCCATTGAACGCCTATCACAAACGAGTGACCAGTGCTCTCAAACGCTTCAATGACACGGTCGCTTGACATGGCAGTTATGCGAAAACTATCCGCCATTTTCCTTAAAGCCTGGTGGTGAAAACTGTTGACTTTAAATTTCCTGCGTTTGGTAATCATATATAAAAGACTGTCCTGTTCGACTTCCACGAAATGAGAGGCGTGAGAGCGCGGAGCCCGCTGTGTATGCTGAAGCAGCTCCCGGTCTGTCTGGCTGTAAATATCCTGATACATATCTCCCCCGGCAGCAATATTTAATATCTGGCATCCTCTGCACACAGCCAGTACAGGTTTGTTACTATCCAGACAGCGTTTTAGTAAAGCTGTTTCAAATGTATCCCTGTCCGGATGAATCAGCCCAAGTTCAGGGTGCGGTTCCTCCCCGAACAACGTAGGGTCAATATCTCCCCCTCCTGTCACCAGCACCCCGTCCAATGACTCTGCCAGCTCATTAATTTCTTCAGGGTCAGTCAAATTAGGAAGGACAACCGGAATGCCGCCGGCACGCGTGACAGACTTAATATTATCGTACGACGTCTGGAGAGTGCGTTCATCGGTATATGAAGACGTTACTCCAATAATAGGTTTCATGTTTTCCACCTTCTGCCTTTATCAAGTTTTATAAGTTTAAGAGAAAGGGTTTTCAATCATAACTGTTTTAGCATATGTATTCATGCGGCTTTTTGCCCCTGCGGGAAATAGAAAATTAGGCGTGCAGTGCCCTGCTTTAAAACCTGATAACACTGGTTTTCCTGCTGGAACGATGTGATGTTCGAACAGCTCTTTTAATGAAAAAGACGGTTTTCTTTTTTTTGGCCTGCAGTCATTGAAATCACAAAGCAAGATCCCACCGGCATCTTTAAATTTCCCAGCCAGTTTCAACTGGTTAAGCATCCGGTCAATCTGATAGGGCTCTTCCTCTGTTTCTTCAATAAAAAGTAATCCACCTTTTGTATCTATTTCATAAGGCGTCCCAAGTGAGTTTACAAGGAGTGTCAGGTTCCCTCCAACAAGCCAGCCTTCAGCCACTCCTTCCACGAGCGCCTCGAGCCGTCCTGCTGCTTCCGTATACGCCAGCTTTCCAGGGTGCTTTAAAAAACGTAAATGCTCTTCAGTTAACGGGGGCAAGGCTTCGTCATGACCCAGGTCTGAACTGAGCATCGGCCCGTGAAAAGTTAAAAGTCCAGCCTCCTGACGAATGGCGGTATGCAAATAGGTCACATCGCTATATCCCCAAAAAACTTTCGGATGAGCCCGTATCAATTCGTAATCCAGCAATGGAGCAATGCGGGGCGAGCCATATCCGCCGCAGGCGCAAAAAACAGCGTCGACCGTTTTATCCTGAAACAAATCATTAATCTCAGCTGCCCGTTCTTTATCCGTGCCTGCTAAATATCCGTAACTGCGGTCAAGAGCATCTCCAAATCGAATAGTAAATCCCATATTTTCCAGCCTTTTCCCTGCTTTTAATGCCTTCTCCTTATCAGGTATACCTGCCGGAGAGGCGACTCCTATGACAGAGCCTTCTTTTAGTTTTTTCGGCTTAATGAGCTCGTTCATTCCATCACTTCCCATCTTAACAACTTAAAGGAATGTCACCCCAGTACCGGCTGATACTGGGGTGACCGTGTTGCATTTATTCCAGGTCTGCCCATTTAAACTCGACAAAACCTACCGGGTGTCTCACCACGTCTGTCACTTCTGGTTTTTCGAGGAATGTGCTGTTGTAGTAATAAAGCGGAACAATCGCATAATCTTCCACAAATACTCGTTCAGCTTCCGCCATCAGTTCGAACCGCGTTTCAGGATCTGGCTCAGACAAAGCTTCGGAGACAAGCTGATCGTACTCTTCATTAGACCATCCAGTCCTGTTCATAGGATTGCCGGTCGTAAAGTTATCAAGGTAATTCATCGGGTCGTTATACCCGCCAAGGAAAGATGACCGGGAATATTGAAGTTCCAGATCTCTCTGCGCGTCAAGAAAAACTGCCCATTCCTGATTTTCCAATGTGACTTCTACACCTAAGTTCTGCTGAAGCATTTCCTGTACAGCCTGCGCCACCGTATGGTGGGTATCGTCCGTATTGTAACTTAACGTGACTTCAGGGAGGGTATCATAACCTTCTTCTTCCATTCCCTGTTCAAGAAGCTGCTGGGCTTCATCAGGATCGAATTCGTGCAGGTCGCCCGCATGTTCACGATAAGTTCCGCCAGCAGGGTGAGCGAAGTCATCAAAGATATATCCTGTCATAACCGGCTGGTTTTCCTGAGTAATATAGTCAACAATTTCCTGTGCGTTTATCGCTTTTGCGAACGCTGCTCTGATATTTCTGTTATGAAACGGCTCTTCCTCTACGTTAAACCGCTGGAACTCAATACCTGAGCGTGGATAAACCGCCGTTTCAGGTCCGTCAATTAACTCTCCGGCCATCTCGGATGGAATATCTGTTATATGCACTTCATCATTTTGATAAAGCTGGTAAGCTGTATTGGAATCTTCAACCATGACGTATTCAATCCCATCAAGGTTTACTGTATCAGCATCCCAGTAATCTTCATTTTTCGTAACGAATAAGTATTCATCATTTTCCCATTCGCTGACGACAAAAGGTCCGTTGCCCACAAATGTATCCGGGCTGTTTGCCCAGTCTTCGTTCTCTTCAACTGTTTCTTTATGCACTGGGAAAAGCTGTGGCATAGCCACGATCGATTCAAAGAAGTCTACCGGGTTTTCAAGTGTCACTTCCAACGTTTTTTCATCCAAAGCTTCTACCATCATATCGTCTTCAGAGCCTTCGCCTTCGTTAAATGCTTCAGCGCCGGCAATCCAGTAGGCATGGTGGGCGGCAGGTGAGGCGGTTTCGGGATCAGCCAGACGCTTAAAGGAGTACTCAAAGTCTTCGGCTGTAACCGGCTCCCCATTACTCCAGTAAGCATCATCACGAAGATAAAAAGTGTATACCAAACCATCATCCGAGACGTCCCACTCTTCAGCCATCGCCGGTTCAGGAACCGGCTCGTCTTTTTCTAAACGCGTCAAACCTTCCATCACATTGTTTAATATGCTGTAGGAATACTCGTCATTCCCGATAGGCGGATCCAGAGAAGTCGGCTCCTCGCTATTGTTGAAAATAAGAATTTTATCTCCGTCACTGGAAGCTTCCTGGTTGTTTCCGGTCTCAGCATCGTTTCCCTCGTTGTTTCCTGAGGCATTTTCATTGCCTCCACAGCCAGCTGCAAGCATAGAGGCGGCAAGCGCTCCCGTAAATAATAGTTTCGTATTCAGCTTTTTCACTATGTTTCCCCCTTGTAAATTAGTATTAAGTATTAAATGACGGCCGTACGAGCTCGAGCTCACCCCCCTTAATAGAATCAGCTCCCTGTTAAATAAAGATGATAGCGATTTAACTTAGATTGAAGAACGCAAGGCGGCGACTCCGATGGGATCAGAGCAGTCTGAAAATCCATTCTGACGCTGCATCGCTAAGTCAGAATTAGTTGAAGACAAGCCCCACGCTTGTCCCCGTTTAGGGGGGAAAGCGTCCGCCTGGAGTGATGAAATCTACAAAATCTATACTTTCTTATCTTTTTAAAAAGGCTTTTCCGCCCTTTCATCCTGAAGCCAGCATTTCGTAAAATGCCGGTCGCTTAAATGGGTAACAGCCGGATCATACGCCCGGCAGACTTCCATGGCGTACTTGCACCTGCTGGTAAAAGCACATCCTTCAGGCGGAGAAAATAAATCCGGAGGTGTTCCCGCTATAGGGATGAGCGGCTGCGAACGGTCGCCGTCCAGCCGGGGAACCGAGGTCAGCAGCCCTCTTGTATAGGGATGCTGCGGCTCGTAAAAAATCTCTTTTACGGTTCCGGATTCTACGATCTCGCCTGCATACATCACATTGATCCTGTCAGCTATCTGTGCAACTACCCCTAAGTCATGGGTAATTATAATAATTGCTACACCTGTTTTTTTCTGGATTTCTTTAAACAGATCAATGATCTGGGCTTGTATCGTTACATCCAGAGCTGTTGTCGGTTCATCCGCTATTAACAGCGACGGTTTGCACATAAGCGCCATTGCAATCATGATCCTCTGCCTCATTCCCCCGCTGAACTGGTGAGGATATAGTTTCAGCCGTTCTTGAGGATTGGCTATTCCTACTAAATTCAACAGCTCGACAGCTTTTTTTTCAGCCTCGGATTTACTGATATTTTCATGAGTTAAAATACCTTCAGTAAGCTGGTCTCCTACTGTTAAAGTCGGATTAAGGCTCGTCATTGGATCCTGAAAAATCATGCCAATTTGTTTACCTCTTACTGATCTCATCTGTTTATCTGATAAACCCGCTAAATCTTTCCCGTTCAGATGGATGCTTCCATGTTTTATCCGTCCGGGCGGCTCAGGAATCAGTCTCATAATACTTTGGGCTGTGACACTTTTGCCGCAGCCTGATTCCCCTACTATAGCGACGGTCTCTCCCGGGGCCACCGCAAAACTGACCCCGCGCACAGCCTGGACTTCTCCTCCCTGTGTAGAAAACGAAACTGCCAAATCATTTATTTCCAGCAATGTCTCTGACATGATCTACCTCCTCATCTTCGGGTCGAGGGCATCTCTTAACCCGTCTCCAAATACATTAAAAGCCAGCATAGTCAGCGAGATAAAGAAGGCCGGGAAAAATAACCGCCACCAGTAGCCGGTGTTCAACACGCCTAAAGCGTCGTTAGCCATCGATCCCCAGCTTGCGACCGGGGCAGAGACACCTAAGCCTAAAAAGCTTAAAAAAGCTTCCGCAAAAATGGCCCCCGGAACAGTTAATGTCATAGAAACAATGACAGGTCCCATTGTATTGGGCAGGAGATGTTTTTTGATGATCCGCGACGTACTTGCGCCCAGCACCTTTGAAGCCAGCACATATTCATTCGTTTTAAGCTGAAGCACCTGTCCGCGCACAATCCTTGCCATCCCTATCCATCCGGTAAGTGTTAAAGCGACAATGATTGTGAACAAGCCCGGCCCCATAATGACCATCAGCAGGATGACAACGAGTAAGTAAGGCAGACCGTATAATACATCCACAATTCTCATAAGGATATTATCGACACGTCCGCCTTTATAGCCGGAGATTCCGCCGTAAATCACCCCGATAACAAACTCTATAAGGGCCGCTGCAAAACCGATAAATAAAGAAATTCTTGCTCCGTACCAGGTTCTGGTGAACATATCTCTTCCTAAGTTATCTGTTCCGAACCAATGTTCAGCCGAAGGTCCGGCGTTCTGGTTGCTCAAAGTCTGTTCAGAGTATGTATAAGGCGTTAACATCGGCCCTATAATCGCCATAATTGTTAAAAAAACAATTATAATTAAACCTGACACAGCTAATTTATTTTTCAACAGCCGCTGCCAAGCATCTTTCCAGAATCCGACACTCGGGCGGACAATGGCATCATGCTCAGCTGACTTATTATTTAAAGGGGCAAACAAACTGTCATCCACAGGGGATTTAGTCGCCCGTTCCTGAGTTGCCGGCATGTTAGTCCTCCTTTGAGTGCAGTTTGATTCTCGGATCTATTAACCCGTATAAAATATCCACAATAAACATCATAACGACCAGGATCGTACTGTAAATAACGGTAGTCGCCATAATCATAGGATAATCCCTGTTACTGATGCTGTTTACAAAATACTGGCCGATGCCCGGAATGGAAAAAATCCGTTCGACCACAAAACTTCCTGTCAACACGGCAGCTGTTAAAGCTCCCATAATCGTTACAACTGGAAGCAGAGCATTCCTTAGAGCATGTTTTACAACGATTTTCATTGTTGACAGGCCCTTTGCTTTAGCGGTTTTTATATAATCCTGGGTAAGTACTTCCAGCATATTGGACCGTGTCAGTCTGGCAATTATCGCCATCGGTCCGGAAGCTAGTGCAATAGCCGGAAGAATGACATGCCTGTATGTCCCCCACCTTGCAATAGGAAAGAATTCCACATTAACGGCTATGTAATTGATAAACAGCATGGACTGAATAAAGTTAGGGATTGAAATACCTATCACTGCGAGAATCATAGTTAAATAATCTATCATTTTGTTATGCTTTAACGCTGCAAATACGCCTAACACCACCCCCGAAATAACTGAGAAAAATAAGGTGGCCAGCCCTAACTGAAGCGAAGCGGGAAAACCGCTTTCTATCATGTCATTGACAGTCCGGGATCTGGAAGTCATCGAAGGACCAAAATCAAAGGTTACTACATTTTTCAAATAAGTCACATATTGCATAGCTAATGGCTGGTCGAGATTATAATAGGCTGCCAGATTGGCACTTGCCGCATCAGAGCTTCCCACATCTGCCACGTCCAGAGGATCACCAGGAATAGCGTGCATCAGGAAGAATGTCAGTGTAATAATAATCCACACCGTAAGAACCATCCACGCAAAACGTTTAAGTATGTATTTCAGCAAAAACCGTCTCTCCTTCCTTAAGAAAACGATGTTCTGACAGCTAATTCTGTCATTACCAGCATCGCCTGATAGGCCTCCAGAATATCTTTTGCTTTAAAAGAGACAGATGTCGTCCCTTCCTCTAAAGTGGTGCCGGGCATTAAGTTCGCCCATTCTGCTTCCCCGTAATTCGTAAATTCAATGGTTAAAACAGGATTTTCCGGAGGTTCCAACGGCTTTATTTTTGCCCGGTTATGTATCGCTTCTATTGTTTTGTCCGTCAGTAATTCAGCTGTTTTTGCTGGTGTAAAACATAATGCCGCCGATCTGGATTGTTGTTCTTTGACGACAGCAGTTGTGACACCGGGTATCAGCTCTTCTGCTTCTGAGGCTGTGGCATCGTCACCGGAGACTAAGAGGACAGGCACACTGTAGAATCCTGCAACATACGCATTAAGCCCCAGCTCGCCGACTTCTTTTCCGTTAATAAACATTCTTTTCACTCCCGAGGTCATCGTGTGGCTCATGACCCCCTTTTGAGAGGCACGTGCATGGTAGCCTAGAAACATGGCGCCATCAAAACTGTGGTCGAGACCCTGCACCATTGAGTAAGGTTTGACATCTCCTGAAATAAGCTTAGCCTCTTTATGTAACTCTTCAATTAATAAATTAGTCATTTTAGAATGGCTGTCGTTTACTATTATTTCTTTACAGCCTGACTGAAAAGCAGCCGAAATGACCGTGTTAGCTTCAGCCGTCATTAATTGTTGTCCACGGTAATAGTTGCGTTCGCCTGGGTGAACAAACGTTAAGTCGACTAGCCCTGTTATCCCCTCCATATCTATGGACGTATAAACTTTCATTTTGGCCCCCTTTCCTTTCCTATCCAATCTTTAGAAAAACTTGCCATAATTATATCAAAATACAGTTGAGTTCACAAAGAATTTTTAGAATTTTCCCCAAATTTTAAAAGTCAACCCTTTTGTTACATTTATTGACATTAAGATTTAAGTTTAAAGAAAATGTGCTAAGTAACTCCCGTATCCTTCCATTTATTCCATTTTCAAAGAACTATATTAGTAAATTAATTATAAAAAGCAATACACTGCTGCTGAAAGCGCAATGTATTGCTTTTAAACTCCTTCTTCCGGGAGCCTTATGAACGGGGGGCTTTAGCTGATTCCAGCCGTAAGTTAACGTAATCCTGAATAGGAATCCATGCTCCTATCCCCTGCTGGGTCACATTTTTTATTTCCAAAGAAGGTTTATCTCCTTTTATCTTCAAATATACTTCACCATAGGTCACTTTACCTTTTTCGTTCACAGCTGATGCATAAGTATCCAGATACCCCATGGTACGGGGAGCTACGTTATATACTCTTTCTGTCTGAGTGCCAAATCCGATAATAGTGGAAAAACTTAATGGCATCTTTGTTTTTTCTTCAGCTTTTAATCTCATCATGTTTTTCACCATTTCGCTGTCCTTTATTTCTGCAGTGAGCCCGCCCTTAATCCGTTTTTGCTGCTGCTGGCTGTATTGAATCTTTTTCTGATCCTGACCGCCTCTGTTATCTACCATATTCGTATTAATTTTTTCGTAATCCCAGTTTAATACGGTATCATCTGACTCGTAGGAAAGTGGCCATTGGCCAAGATAGATGGAAACATTCATCCCTAAAGCCAGCTTAGACCCTTTAATCGTTGACTCATTCAACATCTTAATTAATTCCGGGTTTTCAATGGTAACTTCTGTTGATTCAAAGAGCTGTTCAGTTAACGTGCTGGGCTGAAGCCTCGGCAAATCCTGTGCAGGATTAGGGTAAGTGTTTTCCTTAGCTATACTCATTACAGACTGGGGAATGTCAGACGTTTCAGCACCGTCCTCTTCTGCTGCAAAAACAGATAAAGTCCCTGAAAGCATTCCTGTTACACAGACGAAAAGAATAATTACGGATATTAAAGTTTTTTTCACGAAGGTGATACCTCCTTCTAACGTTAGTCTTGGTGGTTAGTTTATCTAAAAAAACAAAAAAATATCCCCGTTATTGAACGGGGATTGAAATTTATTGGTTTTGAGGCACCAGCGCCATCATTTCGCATTGCAAAAGTCTGGTTTCAAACAATTTTATTGGATCATAAAAGGCAGCGGGATTATCCCTCATCAGCTGCAATTCTTCTTCAGCTTTGTTTATCTGTTCTTCAGACTGGCTTATTCCATTATCCAATTGCTGAATAGGCTCCTCAAAACACATTTTCATATCCGATTTCAACGACTTTTCAAAGAGATCAAATTCAAAAAATACTTTTTCTATAACCGTATCAGTTATTTCCTCAAAGCTGTCATTTTCAATGGCTTTCCGGTACTGGTTGTAGAGCATTTGCTTGTTCTGCTGAAAGTTCCCGAACAGTTTACCCGCACTTTTTAATAAAAACTGGGATGGTTTCATTCGGTTCATTATATTTATATCTTCCACGTCAATTCTGTTAAGCATCCTGTTCAGGTCTCTTTTCCAGTCTGTGAGCAGCTGGAAATCGCAGGCCAAAGCCACTCGTTTTTCGCCATACATATTGTTAAAAGTCTCATTTACTTCATCCAGGTAAGCTTGCGTTTTAGAAATATCTTCACGGGATTTCTGAATCCAGGTGTTTAGCAAGGACTGAAATTCAGGTATCATCGTATGATTTAAATAGTCATTGATTTTGTTATTCATTAACGTATTTAACTCATCCTGAATATTTCTGAAGTCGCTGTCTTCCTCAATTTCATCCGCAGTATCCTGAAGAAGGGGCGGAATATCTTCCTGCACTTTTCTTTTCATTTTTTCTTTAAGGTCATGGTAGGATTTCTTAAATCCCTCACTTCTGTCCATCTCTGCTTTTTCTACGTTTTTCTTATAGTGAGTGTATTTCGTACGGGCTTCTTTATGGAAAGCCACTGTTTCTTTATAAACACTTTCTTTTGTTTCCCTCTGGTTTTTCAAATGGGCAAGCAGAGTGCGGATAACATGAAGAAGCTTTGTCACTTTCCTGTTATCATTAATAGTCATATTCATTAAATAATGATTGCGGATAAAATCTGCTACATTCTTGCCATTCATAAATGGTTTTACTATTAAGACTTGTGATGAAGGGAACAGGTTGGCCAGACTGTTTTTTATATCTTCACTGTCAGTATCTGTTCCTTCTGATTCACTTATAATAAAGTGGACAGGTATGCCTGGCTGCCGGTTCGAAAACTCACTTAATGCCTTATATTCCTGGTCAGTGACCGGCCTTGAGCCGTCCACCACATATAAAACGCCGTCTGAAGTTAAAGTAAAATCAAAAGCATTTCCGTTTTCAGGTTCTTTACGATAAGGTGCGGTAATAATCGAACTATCCATCTGGTTCAGCAGATGGGAAGGCCAGTTTAACTCCACCAGGGCGTCCGGCGGTAAATGAGCGATATCCTCCACCAGCGTTGAGCCCATTTCCGTGATCTCCATCATTTCAGGCTGTTCCGCTCCATGATTCATATACACGGTCAAAGATTCCCCTTTAAAGAGCTCTTCACCTAAAAGTTTGTTTAAAACAGCTGTATTTTCTTTTTGTGATTTACCCGTAATACACAAATGCTTCTTGTTCAGATTCCACATTTGTGAAAGCAGCCATTTGTTTTTGTTTCCGATTATTATGTCATTTCCTTCTGTCCATTGAAGGACTGTCTGCAGTAAGGCAGTAAGTTCTTCCACATTTTGTGCTGAAGGGTACTCGCTGACCAGAAGACGTTCTGCGTCCTCAAGCGTATTCCGGTTAAACGTATCCGGAAAGAGTTCGTTCCAGGCCAGAACAGCACTAGATGCGTACAGAGGCCCGGCAGCCTTTGAAATTTTCATCCAGTTAACCAGTAAGGAAGGAACGACGGGTTTCAGATCATTAATTAAATAATCTCCGTCCATCAAAGCGAGGTAGCTGTCATAGTGCAGCCGGGATAAATCACTCCAGTCCTCTTCTTCCGACACCTCAACCTGGCGCAGCAGATCATTTATGGTCGCAAGCCACGCAAGATTTGATGAGGTATGCTTGTAGCTTTCCCATAAGGATTTCGTCAAGTTTGAGAATATATTCTGGTCCAGTCTGGAAAGAGGCAGAAGAACCTGGGTAAAGTATTCCGGTGTAAAATCTTTTGTATATCCTTTATTAGCATAAGTAGTCAGAACAGTAAACCAGTGAGATGATTCTGTCCGGACAGCTTCCTTTACAGCCAGCTCCACAGCTTTTCCCCAATCCTGCTCTTCTTCATAGAAAGTCCTTGCAATCTCAGTTACATTAGGATAATCCGGATCAACCGCGAGTGCTTTCTTAATATACTGGTGAACTTTGTCTTTATTATTTTTATCAGCGTACAAAGCTAAAAGCTGTAAAGAAACCTCTATTGAAAGAACCGTGCTTTCTGTCTGAATAGAAGTATAAGTATTCTCGGCTTCATTGAGCCAGCCTAACTCGTAGTAGGCATCCCCGATATTCTTTTTCGCCCACGGCGCCAGTTCATTTTTTACGAGGCCCCATTTATAGACCGCTGATTCCATATCCCGGTGATGGTAATAAACTTCCCCTTGAGCAAATCTGACAGACGACAGATCAGTCGTTTCGTCCATCTGTTCTTCATAAAAAGCATGACCTAAAGCTTTAACAGGGGACTGCTGATGCTCTTCATCCACAATAGTCCTGAAATATGTCTTATTTATCATATGTTCTTCAATCATCATGCTTTATTCCTCCCGTAAACATTTAATGTTCAGACAAATCTAAACACCTGCACGAACAGGCATTATTCCATACCCTTATCTTATTTTAAATGTACCATTTATGCTATACTAATTCAGCTGAATTTCGACATATCAGCATATAATTCGTTTGTTTGTGCGTTTTTCAGTCCATTAACCAGGAAAAATAATTGGAATTTAATGGGGGGTCTGACCCCTTTACTTATCCAGCACTTGAATTTCTCTCCACTTGCCGAATTTATAATAACCGACAGCCAGTAAGCTGCTAATAAACAATGAAGCCGCCATCCCTGCACCTATGCCTCTTTCTCCGAGCCATAACGCACCTAAATACGTCAGGGGGAACCGGAGAACCCAGAATGATAAGACATTCAGTACAAATACCTGAAACATGGCTCCAGCTGCTCTCACGACACCATTTAAAACAAAATTAATGCCTAAAAAAGTATAGAAAAAAGCTACCGTCTGAATATACGTTGTGCCGAACGCGACAGTTTCAGGTTCCTGTACGAACATAGCTATAGCATGTTCAGCACTTAGAAATACAATCGCGCTGATCGTTAACGACACAATCCCAATAAGGATCAGTCCATTTTTAGAAATTTCTCCGACTCTTTCCCATTTCCCTGCTCCAATATTTTGTCCGGCCATACTGTTAATCGCTGAACCGAGAGTCAACGCAGGGAGCATAATTAAACTTTCCAGACGCTGGGCCGCACCGAACCCTGCCACTACTTCTTCCCCGAAGTTTGTGACTACCGTCATAATAGCCAGCACTCCGCCTGAAATCACCATCATTGAGAGCCCAGACGGCAGCCCCAGTTTAAAAATCTTTTTAAGCTGGGCCACAGAAGGTAAAAAAGGGACAGAAAACGGCACGCCTGCTTTAGAAACAGAGTAGATGAGCCCGTATATAAAAGCGGTGCCCTGGGAGACAATCGTAGCATACGCAGCCCCTGCGATCCCTAAATTAAACACAGAAATAAAAAGAGGATCCAGCACCGTATTTAAAATGACCGCCAAAAGAACAAAACGCACTGGCGTTTTACTGTCCCCCAAAGCCCTTAATACAGTCGCTATAAAATTATATCCAAATAAAAAAATAATCCCGATAAAATTAATACGTAAGTATAATGTAGCAAGCGGAAGCATCTCATCCGGCGTCCCCATCCATTGGAGAATATAGCCGGATATAAAAAAACCAGCTATACCTAATAGCACGGTCATTGTTCCTAAAATAACTACAAAGGCATTTAACGATTTTTTAAGCCCTTCATCATCGGCTGCGCCTTTATGCTGGGATAAAATGGTCAAAGCTGCCGTGTTTATGCCGATTATAAACGATAACATCGTAAAAATGACCGTCCCCGAAACTGCAATTGCACCAAGGGCGTTAGCTCCAAGGAGATTACCTACCCATAGAGAGTCGATGAGCTGATAGGACGTCTGCAGTATATTCGTCAGAAAAATAGGAGAAGAGAACAGGATCATCTTTTTCATAATACTGCCTTCAGTAAAATCATACTGCCGGGTACTCAAGGCGGCATCCCCCCTTTTGCCTGAGCCGTTTCCTTCTCATGGTGTGAAAAAAGGAAGGGTGCCCCTTCCTCAATCGTAAGTTATTGCGGTTTTAAATATTGCTTTTAGATCAATTACTTTATTTCAAAGGTTTCAGTTATTTCGACGGAATCCGCAACAGTTTGCGCCATTGGGCAGTTTTTGCTGGCAAGGTGGACGGCCTTTTCCACTTTACTTTCCGTCAGGTTCTCTCCATGGATTACATAATGGAGCATAATATGTGTCAGCCGGTTAGCCCGCTCAGGGTCCCGTTTCACGTCAGCTTCCACCTGGATATCTTTTACGCTCATCCGCTGTTTTTCAAGGACCTTTCTAAGGACTGAACCGCTGCAGACAGCGATTGAGCTGACCATCAGCTGGAAAGGACGAAAGCCTTTCTCCTCATTTCCTGAAACGACAAGCTTTCCGTATTCAAATTCTGTTTCAAATGCATCATCAGTGTAGGTGAATTTCATCAAAACATCCTTTCATTTTCTATTTCCCGTTCTTACTATTGTACTTTTTTATAAAACTCACGTCACGTTATAGGGTTTTATTTTCCTTGCACATTTATAAAAACCAATTACAATTAAATTTGGATATAAATCCAACTCATATTTTTTAGTACGGGGAGCGATCATGCTCATGACCACACAATTATCTGCGGAACAAACGAAAAACAATCCCGTCTACCGTTACTGGGTACTGGTAGGCATGGTTTTAATTGCAGGCTTTTCGCAAGGAATGCTGCTGCCTGTTCTGGCTGTTATGCTTGAAGGCTCCGGAGTGTCTTCTTCTGCCAACGGCTTAAACGCGGCTGCCCTCTACATAGGAATTATATTAATCTCTCCATTTATTGAGAAGCCTGTCAGAAAATACGGCTATAAACCCGTTATTATAGTGGGGCTGGTTCTAGTCTGTTTTTCTTTATTGCTGTTCCCTTTATGGCAGGCATTCTGGTTCTGGTTTGCCTTAAGAATGGTAGTAGGCATAGCAGACAATTTAATTCATTTTTCCACCCAGGTGTGGATAAGTACGACAAGCTCGAGGAAAAACCGCGGCCGGCAGCTGTCTTTATATGGCCTCGCGTTTGGAATGGGCTTTGGACTGGGGCCCATGATGACAAGACTGCTGGAAATAAATGAGTATCTGCCGTTTATTATAGCCTCAGCTGCCAGTGTGATCGCCTGGGTGTTTATGCTTTTCCTTAAAAATGAGTGGCCTGCCAGTGATTTTGAAACAGGTTCACAGCTTAATACATTTACCCGCTATAAGAAAGTTTTAAAACTCGCCTGGTTTGCCCTTCTTCCCGGTTTTTTCTTTGGGTATATGGAGGCTTCCCTGCATGGCAATTACCCGGTATATGCCCTTCGTATGGGTATTGATATTCAGTTTGTGACTGTTTTACTGCTTCCCGGTTTTGTATTTGGCAGCCTGATCACGCAGCTGCCTTTAGGTATTTTAAGTGATAAATTAGGACGGAACAAAGTCCTGCTTGGCCTCATTTCCACAGGCCTTGTCATCTTTTTCAGTATGTCTTTTGTTGAACATATTCCATGGCTCTTATTCACTTTATTTGTTATTGCCGGTATGCTTCTCGGCTCTCTTTTCTCACTCGGAATCGCCTATTTGGCAGACCTGGTTCCGGCAAACCTTCTGCCTACAGGCAATGTGATGACTGCCGTACTTTTTGCTGTCGGCAGTATGACCGGCCCGGTAGTCGGCGGCATTCTGATTGAAGTCGTCGGAGAAGGCGCCATCTATTACTCTCTCACCGCGATGCTCGCTGCCATGCTGGCAGCCGGCCTCATTTTCCAGGCCCAGCTCAAAAGACAGGCCCGAGCCGACAGACAGGCCGCATAAAACCCAATAACTGGGGGGACAGACCCATAACGATTGCACGTAAGTAAAATAAATACACTAATGGTAATATATGTAAATGATATTTTGGGTTAATTTTAAAAAAAGGCGGACGAGGCATACAACGACCTTGTTCCCTTTTTTTCCTATTTAGCTTTCACCCAAACTTTTAGTTACTTTCTTTTTTGAACCTTAACTTTCGCCACACTACCCTGAAACTGAGGATCCTTTTTCTTCTCAATCGGCACCTTTTGTCTTCCTTTTGAGGTTTTTGATTTCTTTCGAAATAGTTTTGCAGTGAAGGTGTCCCAACTGTCGTACATATACACACGCATAAGAAGAAGGAACTCCCATAATGTTTTATTTGTTCCGGTTTTTAATTTAAGGATCAGAGCTAAGCAATAAGCTGTCAGAGAGAGGAACATCTGGTTCCACACTCCTTGTGGTTTCGTGCTCCATATTTTTACCAGACTCAAGTGCTGCTTGATCCATTTAAAAAAAGTTTCGATCTTCCAGCGATGTCTATATAGATCCATAATCTCCTGGCTGGTTAGGTCC
>NZ_JAIWPE010000027.1 GCF_021028955.1 Salipaludibacillus sp. CUR1 | reverse complement strand
CCTCCTTGGGTATCAATTAAGGGTCCTTTTCGCTGATCAGCTTTGGACACCTCGTATCATACCAAGGGGGCTCTTTTTTGTTCAAACCCCAAATTTCTTTCTTACAGGAATGCTCCTTTATAAAAAGATAGAAGCTTATCCGTTTTATTCACCCTGAAAAACAAACATAAACATTAATGGAAAAATTAGGACTTATAAACTAGGGGGCGAGATGCGTGAAATTTAAAGAAAAGGTGCTAAAAATCACATTTTCACACGCTATTCACACATCCATTCTTAAAACCTGCCAGTGAACTGACGGAATCCTTGCCATACAAGGGATTGAGCGATTTCGCAAATTCAGGACGTTCACTTTTCAGACACAAAAAATGTGATATAAATCACCCCTGGGAAAATTTTCAGAAAATATAATAAAAGTAGGGTGTGAGAAATATCACACCGCTTTTTGCACGGGCCTTTGCTTTGGAACAACACGTACAGAAAGGAGGTAAAATCGTGAGTGCAAAGCTGAAAAAGTTCAGACTGGACAAACGGCTGCTGCTCTTCACCGTAATTGGTATTTTTCTGGGGATTACGTTTTTTGCAGGCACTGCCGGAACGATGAAAGCGACAGACAGCGGGGAATTTTGTGCGAGCTGCCACCTTATGGAAACGGCTTACGAGAGTTACTCGGCATCCAATCATGCGACCTTGTCGTGTAATGACTGTCATGCGCCGCGTGACAGCACCACATCTAAAATGGCTTATAAAGCTAAAGCTGGAGCAAGCCATGTGTACATGAATACGATCGGGTCGAACAATATTCCGAATGTGATCCATGCTACCGCTGAGTCAAAAGATGTCATTAATGCTAACTGTATTGACTGCCATGAGACGGGCATTAAAAATGTCGCTCATGACGGAGCTTACGACAGCTGTATCGACTGCCACCGCCAGGTTCCTCATGGTAAAGGAGATTACAGACCGGATGAGTGGTTTGAACCCCAGTCATTTCAATTTGCCGAACCGAATAGATGAAGAAAGGAGTGAAACCAATGTGGAGGATCAGTAAGAAATCTTTTCTGTTTGTCATAGCCTCATTCTTATTTTTAGCATTAATAGGCTGCGCCAGTTCTGAAGCACAGGAAAGCGAGCCTTTGACCACGGGCCTTGATGCCAATGAATGGAACAACCTGGCTTTTAAAGACAAATTCCCGCTCCATTGGGAAAGTTATTTAGAAAATATGGAGAATCAGAATGAGGTGCTGCCGAAGAATGATCCGTCAATTGAGCCGTATTTGCCGATTGTCTGGAACGGATTCGGATTTGCTGTTGAGTACAACCTCACCAGGGGACATACTTATGCTTTTGAAGACCAAATGAATGTGAGACGGATCACACAAAACCCTAATGCCGTTTCGGCGTGTATGTCCTGCAAAACTACCCTGTTTCCTGAGATGATTGAGGAATTTGGGGCAGAAGAGGCGTACAAACTGAATTACCACGAAGAAGCCCTGCCTTGGCTTGAAGAAAAAGCCGGAGAGGATAAGGGGAAAGTCATTGATGGTAAAGGCCACAGCGCTGAATGGGGACATGTGTCTGTCGGCTGTTCGACCTGCCATGACCCTGAAACGATGGAACTGCGCATTACGGCACCACATTTAACTGATGGATTGGAACGACTCGGGTTTGACATAGAGAATGCGACCCAGCACGATATGCGTTCCCTTGTATGCGCCCAATGCCATGTGGAATATTATTTTGACCCGCTTAATGACCTGCAGACCACCCTGCCTTGGGGAGACGGCCTGACTTTTGAAGAGCAATGGGACTACTCCGAAGCCCAGGCAGAGAGAGACGGCGGTTTTCAGGGAGAGTTTGTGTCTGCTATTTCAGGAGGCCCGATTCTTAAAGCACAGCATCCGGAATATGAATTGTGGAGCTACGGCCCTCACCAGACTGTCTCGTGTGCCGACTGCCATATGCCTTACCAGCGCGTCGACGGCGAAAAAATGAGTTCCCACCGCTGGGGATCACCGATGGAAACGCTTGAAGAATCATGCCGCACATGCCACGGCGACAAAACACCATCTTATTTAGAAAACCGTGTCGATGATATCCAGAAACGCCATAAAGAACAGCTTCTAAGGGCACAGGACATCAGCGCTTCCGCTCATTACTATGTGAACAGGATGATCACAAGCGGCGTAGACGAAGAGAAGGTCAAAGAAGCGCAGGCACTTGTGCGCGAAGGCCAATGGTTCTGGGATATGCCGGCTGCTGAAAACTCATACGGTTTCCATAACCCTGACGGAGCGATGGCATCTTTCACACGATCCATTGATAAATCTCAAGAAGCTATTATTTTAGCTACGAGAGAATTAATGGCCGTTGGAGAAGACATTGATGAACTTGAAGAACAGATTAAACTCACGAAAGAAAATGTTATCGATGAATCAGTGAACCATGAAAAACACCTGCAAGCCATCAACGAATGGTTCCCAGACGTACGGGATAACTGATTTTATTGAAAAAACTCTCCTGGCAGCAGCGGCGTGGAGAGTTTTTTTCGTTTGGGAAATTGAAAAGCGTAGAAGATCAAAAGATTAATTGATTACTAATGGCTGCCTTTTTTCATTAAATAAAGTTTGTTTGAGCCGCAGGAAAGTGAAAGATTCTACAATGGATTGATGTTCTCAGTTCCGAAAATTAATGGCAGGAAAACCACCGCTACTCCAACAATAAAAACGAGAAACCCCAGTATTTTAGCAACTGGAACCTGATGATCTCCAAAAACCGTCCATGAATTAAAGTTAACTAGAAATAAAGCTTTTTTCAAATAAATAAGGGAGCCCAGCCCCATTATTATGATGCCTATCAAAAGTGTAAAGAGAACTTCTATTTGCAATCAGCCCACCTCCGTGTGATCACTAACTGGAATATTGATACTTATTTACGAAGTAATAAATATAAAGTTTCGAATTTTTACAAAAAATGGGTTGTTAAGAGCAAGGGAACCGTTTAATAACCATTGATGCTGCTCTCTTTTTCAGGACCGGCGGGATAAAAGGTGAAAAGAGAAGGCGGCAAATGCCCGAAGGAAGAGGAGTGAGCAGTGAAAGGTAAAAAGAGAGTGGGGCAAATGCCCGAAAGAAGGGATGAAAGCGATGAAAGGTAAAAAGAGACTAATAGATTTTAATTTACATAAGAGTTTTATAAACCATAAAAGCCACCTTCCTATTTTGTGGAAAATAATGTTAATATGGATGGGGACGTAGCCTGATATAAAAGAGTGAGAGGTTTATGCATGTACCCATAAGCTGTTCTGATTGGCGTTTTCAGCTATTAAACTTATGAAATGATGTAATTTTCATTTCAATCATACTATTAGCAACATATTTACACGCTGCTATTGGAGGTTTTTAATGTGTCAAACTTAATGAAAGTAATTTTAACTCTCATCGGGAGCTTGCTTGTTTTTGGATTTGGAGTGTTTAGAATAACTGCAGAATCATTAGCTTCTATTCCTTTAGTTGTTGCCTGGATTTTTGCTGTCACCGGGTTAATTGGCATCATTGCCAATGGCGTTCTGCTTAAAAAGATAAGGACGAATTAATTTTGAAGGAGAAGGTCACTGCTAGCTTAGTAGTTCCTTTTGATGCTTTTACCTCGCATGTTAACGGAGGTCATAATAATTTAAATGTAAAAACACAAAATAGCACCGCAAAATGCGGTGCTGGCAAATAAAGCTCAATGATTTTATTTCCTGCGGATTTAATTAATGAACGTTTGGTCCACGGTAATAGTGGTTCATATCGGTTAATTCGATGATATAGTCATAATTATCAATAGATTTCTGAATGGTTTGTTTTTCTTCTTCGGATAAAGACGGGTTGTCCATTTTGCCTATTAATTCCGCTTTTAATAATTCTAATTTCTCTTTAGCTTTTTGGTATTCCATTTCCATCACCCTTTCGTCTTTTTGCACCCATGATGTCCACACAAAAATGATTAAATGGGAAAAAATGAAAACTTTTCTTATCTTTATGATACCCTGAATATTCCTCAGTTTCCGGGTGATATGTTATAATTTTGTGACTATTTGACATCTCATGGGGAAATCCTGTATAAAATCACCCATTAAAACAACGTACGTTTTTTGAAAATAGGCATAGGCTGTATGTATATGATAAATAAGGGGATGACCATTATGTATTACGATCCTAACATGTATGCCTATCCTTATTACGCAAATGCGTACACACCGATGACTCCTGCCGGCTATATGTCCAGAGGCTATCAGGAAAATGACCAGGAGATGATTGATGCGATTCTTTCAGGAATAAAGAGGGAAGCTTCAGCGGTTGATCTTTACAGCCGGTTAGTTAAAGCGGCACCGAACGAAAAACACCAGCATGATATTCTCCGGGCTTTGGAAGAGAAAAGGTACCATTTAAATAATTTTACTAATCTTTATATCACAATGACCGGAAGACAGCCGGAGTACCAAATCGACGAAATAGCTTTTGACAGCTACAGAGAAGGCGTACAAAAGGCTTCGGAATCAGAAGCTCAAGGGTATAGTGAATATCAAAGAAATTATTCGCAGACGCCTAATCCTCTCGTTCAAAATGTCTTTTTACATGCTTCTTCAGGGGGCCAGCGATTTGAACATATGAATCATAACGCCTTACAGGATTACGGGTCTCAGCCATTTGTAGTGGATATTGAGGAAGTGACTAAGGAAAACGAGACGTTCCGGACGGCTATCTGGACTGGGGAGTATTTACAAGTCACATTAATGAGTATTGATGTGGGCGATGATATCGGTTTGGAACTTCACCCTGACGTGGACCAGTTTATACGTATTGAGGACGGTGAGGGTCTTGTGCAAATGGGGGACAGTAAGGATAATTTAGATTTTCAGCGCCGGGCGTCAGAAGATTTTGCGATAATGGTCCCTGCAGGGAAATGGCATAATCTGACCAATACGGGTAACAAACCGCTGAAAGTTTATTCAATCTATGCCCCGCCTGAGCATCCATTCGGAACTGTGCACGAAACGAAAGAGGACGCAATTGCTGCAGAAGAGCATCACCACTATTAATATCAGATGAATGCTTAGCGGAAAAAATGAATTTACTTTTTTGAGCTGTTAATACAGCTCTTTTTTTATTTGGATCAGTGGATAAAAATCGTTTTAATTAGAGAAATTGTTTTCTTTTTTTATGTAATACAGTAATAAAATGGTAGATTAATGCCGATGCTGAGTGTAAAATTAGACTATTGATATGTCACTTAAGGAACAAAAGGTTTAAATGGAATCGTCGTCCGTTGGCTTGTTTTTTCTGAAAATTTAAACAAAAGAGGTTGATGAAAAGTGTCAATGGAATTTAAAGACTTATCAATTAAGGAACAAACAATTTTTCACCATGCCGGCAATAAAATACAGACAGATGATAGAGAAATAAACATTATTGCTAAAGTAGAAGAACCGTTAATTGTCATCTTAGGAAATGTTTTAAGTGATGATGAATGTGACGAGTTAATCAGGCTGTCTAAAGATAAACTTAAACGTTCTAAAATTGGGAATACACGCGAGGTCAATAAATTAAGAACAAGCAGCAGTACATTTTTAGACGAAGAGGGCAATGAAGTCGTTAAGAGAATTGATAAAAGGGTCTCACAGATTATGGGTGTCCCTTCAGAAAATGGAGAAGGCCTGCAAGTTCTCAATTATAAAATTGGACAGGAGTACAAAGCCCATTTTGATTATTTTTCGTCCGCCAATCAAACAGTCACCAACCCGAGAATCAGCACGTTAGTGATGTACTTAAATGATGTCGAGCAGGGGGGAGAAACATTTTTCCCTAAACTTAATTTTTCAGTGTCTCCTCAAAAGGGAATGGCGGTGTATTTCGAGTACTTCTATAATGACAAAGAATTAAATGAGTTAACATTTCATGGCGGCGCACCGGTTATAGCTGGGGATAAATGGGCGGCCACGCAATGGATGAGACGGCAAAGTGTAAGGTAGTAAATATGTGTGATTGAAGCTGCTTAGGCGGCTTCTTTTTTATTAACAAACTCAAGGCTGATTGAATAACGAAAAAACCTCGCTTCAGGGAAACGAGGGGGAGGCTGGTCTAGTATCAGACTGATATTAAACGGGTTCATTTAAGAATTATTATACTTACCCCATGAACTGCTGCCATTTAACGGCCATACTTAAACTGCTTTTATACACTTGCTCGGGTGAAGACTGAAATTCAAAACGAATGCCGTCCGGGTTAAACCAGATCCTCGGTCGTCGGGTTATCCCAGTTTCCATAATCAGCCGTTCAACTTCCTGGTAATCTGATTCCCGTGCAGCCGTCATCACTTGCCGGGCAAACTCACGGTCGGTTGTGATTTTGTTGAGGATCGCATTTGCTTCCTGCAAAAACAGCTGGCCATCCGTTGCTGAGTCCATAAACATGGAGGGGTCCAGCGGTTCCATCTGGCGGGAAGAGCGATGAGAGAATGCTTGATGCTGGGTCAGGTGATAAGGAGATTCCTTCAAAGGTATTAGATGATGATTAAAAACAGGTTGAGCCTGAGAATAGGAATATCCAGTATAGCTTCCAGGAGGTAAGGCGTAAGGGTAGAACAAACGAATCACTCCTTAAATGAGTCAGTATATTCCCAGTGTATGCTGAAAACGTAAACCTGTTATAAACACCCATTTAACCGGGACGGAAACAGAATTCAACTGTTTATACCTTCCACTTTTCAGGAAAATAGAGTAACAACGACCTGAAAAGGAGGATTTAAAATATGAACAGAAAATTAAACTGGAGCAGAGGCAACCTTCTGGCATTTGAAATTGACAACAAAGTGGAGGAGCAGGAATATAAAGAGATGCTCGCTGAAGTGGAACAAGTGATGAATGAGTATGATAAGATCAAACTGTTCACGAGAATAATTGACTTTGAGGGGACGGAATTATCTACGATGAATGACAGATTCCGTTTCCTGAAAGACAATGACATGGATAAGGTAGAGAAATATGCCATTGTAGGCGATGCGAAAACAGTAAAGGCAATTTCTAAAACAATTGATGTATTTTCAAACACCAATATCCGCCAGTTTAGTCCTGAAGAGGAAGAAGAAGCTAAGAGCTGGATCCTGGATGAATTTTAATCATTTGAAAAAAGTGACGGCGCCAACGCGCTGTCCTTTTTTGCGTCGACTTGTGAGATAAGAAAAAAACGTTCGCTCTGACCTTGCTCGATGTGTCATTCGAGCAAGGTTATTTATATGTTTCCAGAGCGTGACCGGCCTATTCCAAATCCCTTAATACCTAATTTTCATAAAAAGCGGTAAGTATCCATTCAATTGCGGGATTGTTGAATACGTTATAAAGACATCCTATTTTTTCAAAACGGAAGGAGGGCAAAAGCTCATGAAAAATTCCGAAAGGAAAAATCAAACGTATTCAAACCGCGTATTAGTGGCTGAATTTGATGATAACTGGCGAACGTCTCTCTCTAATGCAGGATATGTTGTATATACTGCTACGAGGGATCAAGCTAAAGTGGAACTTTTACTTCAAGGTGACTTAAAGAAACTGCTGATTTTCCCCAGAAATGGGAGAGTGCTTGTAGGCGGTGGAGGCACGAGCCATTTCAGTAAACCCCACAGGACTATTGATCTTTAAGTAAGCTATGTCATTAACCCGCATATTAAGGTGAGCCTCCCTTATTAGAGTGGGGGCCCTTACTCTATAAACTACCGGCATAATAACAGAAGGCAGCTTCCACATCCATTTTAATCACCTTGGATAGAAGCTGCCTCTATGTTAGTGCTCATTTTTAAATCGTTGCGCGACTCTTCAAGCCGATTAACTGGAAACTGTCTCTTTATGACGGACCGTTGCTTGAGCGGCCGCTAAACGGGCTAACGGCACCCGGTAAGGTGAGCAGCTGACATAATCAAGGCCTTTCTTGAAGCAGAATTCAATCGAGCTTTTTTCACCGCCGTGTTCCCCGCAAATGCCTGTTTTCAAAGAAGGTTTCGTCTGGCGTCCTAATTGGACTCCGGTTTCAACGAGCTTTCCGACCCCTTCCTGGTCCAATACCATAAATGGATTGTCAGGCAGCGTGTTTTCTTCAATGTAGTGCTGAAGGAATTTCGTTTCAGCATCATCGCGGCTGAAACCGAATGTGGTTTGCGTTAAATCATTCGTGCCGAACGAGAAGAAATCTGCCTCCATAGCAATTTTATCAGCCGTGAGAGCTGCACGGGGGATTTCTATCATCGTGCCGACCGTGTAATCGACCGTTTTGCCAGTTTCTTCTGCAACAAGCTCCGCTGCTTCAACGACAACCTGGCGCATCGCTTTTAGTTCATTGACATGGCCGACTAACGGGATCATTACTTCAGGCTTCACCTCTATGTTTTTCTCGATAAGACTTGAAGCCGCATAGAAAATGGCCTTTGCCTGCATCATATAAATTTCGGGATAAACCATTCCTAAACGGCAGCCGCGGTGCCCGAGCATCGGATTAAATTCATCAAGCTGGCGGACTTTTTTAAGCAGCTGTTCTTTCTCTTTTAACTCCGGTGACTCAGGGTCAGTCAGTTGAAGCTTCGTCACCTCAACTAGCAACTCTTCTTTATCAGGCAAAAATTCATGAAGGGGCGGATCCAGCAGACGGACCGTTACCGGATGCCCGTTCATCGCCTCAAATATATGAGTAAAATCACCTTGCTGCATCGGAAGAAGCTTCTCAAGCGCTGCCATGCGCTCGTCAACCGTCCCGGCTAAAATCATGTCCCTGACAATTGGAATTCGTTTCGCGTCCATAAACATATGCTCCGTCCGGCAAAGGCCAATGCCTTCTGCACCAAATTCCCGCGCTTTATAGGCATCTTCCGGCGTATCGGCGTTCGTCCGAACACCTAGCGATCTCTCTTCATCTGCCCACGAAAGAAGCATTTCGAATTCAGGCGACAGTTCAGGTGGAATCATTGGAATGTCGCCAAGCATGAGTTCCCCAGTCGCTCCGTCAATCGTAACGGTATCCATGTAGTTAACGACGGTCTCCCCAACGCGGAATTCTTTTTTCTTTAAATCAATTTTTAAACTTTCGCAGCCGCAAATACACGCTTTTCCCATCCCGCGGGCGACCACTGCCGCATGGCTTGTCATTCCGCCCCGGCTTGTGACGATCGCTTCAGATGCGACAATACCGTGGATATCATCCGGCGTTGTCTCAGGGCGCACGAGAATTACTTTTTTCCCGCTCTGGCTTAGCAATTCAGCATCATCAGAGTCAAAAACGACGTGGCCGGTAGCGGCTCCCGGAGAGGCGGGTAAGCCTTTGGCAAGCGGCTTCAATTCGTAGGAGTCGTCAATTCGCTGGTGCAGCAGCTGGTTTAACTGGTCGGGATCCACACGGAGCAGAGCCTGCTGCTTGTCAATGACACCTTCTTTCACCATTTCAACCGCAATTCGTATAGCGGCCTGTGCCGTCCGTTTGCCGTTTCTCGTCTGAAGGATAAATAATTTGCCCCGCTCAACCGTGAACTCAATATCCTGCATATCCCCATAATGGCTTTCCAGGCGGTTGCACGTCTCAACGAACTGCTGATAAACCTCAGGCATTTCCGTTTTCAGCGTATGAATAGGCTGGGGAGTACGAATTCCGGCAACCACATCTTCGCCTTGGGCATTGATCAAATATTCTCCGTAAAGCAACGCTTCCCCCGTGGAAGGGTTTCTTGTGAACGCCACGCCGGTACCGGAATCATCACCCATATTACCGAACACCATGCTTTGAATGTTAACAGCCGTTCCTAAGTGACCGGGAATGTTATTTAGCCGGCGGTAGATGATTGCCCGCTGGTTGTTCCAGGAATCAAATACCGCTTGAATGGCTAAAAACATCTGCTCTTGAGGATCTTCAGGGAAGGTCCGTTTCGTATGGTCGCGGACGATTTTTTTATAGCCTGTGATCACTTCTTTCCAGTCTTCAGCTGTTAATTCAGGGTCTGCCGCATAGCCTTTTTTCTCTCGGGTTTCTTCCAGGTGCTGTTCAAAAAAGTAGCTGTCTACTTTCAGTACCACATCGCTGAACATCTGAATGAACCTGCGGTAAGAGTCATAAGCAAAACGGGAGTTCTGTGTTAATTCGGCCACCGCTTCAACTGTTTCTTCGTTCATACCTAAATTCAGCACCGTATCCATCATGCCCGGCATTGAAAAGACTGCACCGGAACGTACAGAAACAAGCAGAGGATCGGAGGGATCGCCGAGCTTTTTACCGGTTTTTTGTTCAAGTTTATGGAGAGAGTCAATCACTTGCTCCTTAAGATCACCCGTTATTTGCTGATCGTGGTCATAATATGTATTGCACGCCTGGGTTGAAATAGTAAACCCTTCTGGTACCGGTAAACCGATCCGCGTCATTTCAGCTAAATTGGCACCCTTGCCGCCTAAAGTTTCTTTCATTCCGCTTTTGCTTTCATCAAACATATAAACGAGCTTTGTCATATCTATTGGCTCCTCTCTATTTTCAGCACTTCAATAATATAATGAGCAGTTTCTTCTACAGCTTTGTTGGATACATTGATGACCGGACACCCGATGCGTTTGATGATTTTATCGGCATATTCCAGTTCTTCAAGAATCCGTTCATATTTAGCGTACGTTGACCCCGAGGTTAAGCCCATTGTTTTCAGGCGTTCTTTGCGTATTTCGTTTAATTTATCAGGTGTAATCACAAGGCCGACGCATTTGTTTCTCGGGAGCTGAAACAGTTCTTCGGGCGGGGGAATCTCAGGGACTAAAGGAATATTCGCCACCTTGAACCGTTTATGAGCGAGATACATTGATAAAGGCGTTTTCGACGTCCGTGACACCCCAATAATGACAAGATCTGCTTTTAATATCCCTCTTGGATCCTGTGCATCGTCATACTTTACCGCGAATTCCACGGCAGCTACTTTCCTGAAGTAATCTTCATCAAGTTTCCTCATCATCCCGGGTTCGTGCCCAGGGAGTTTACCAAATGACTCACTAAATGCGCTGATCAAAGGGCTCAGCAGATCGACTGCTTTAATGTTTTCTTCTGCTGCCCTCTGATCTAAGTATTGCTTTAATTCATCAATAACGATGGTGTAGGCAATGATCGACTGATATTGCCCGGCTTCTCGTATCACTTGTTCAATATCTTCTGTCGCATAGACATAGGGGACCCGGTGGAATTCCACATTATCAGTCGTAAACTGACTGGACACGGCATTGACGACATGATCAGCCGTTTCACCCACGGAATCCGATAGGATGAATACTTTTCTTTGTCTGCTCAAAAACACCACCTGCTGTCTCTAAATTTTTGTAAAAACCTAATGTGTTATACTAATCGGTTACAAGTATAACATAATAGATTTTTATTTGAAGAGATTTTTTTGATTTTTTATGTAAAAATGCTTTCAGCGGAGAAAAAAAGCATGGAAATGGGCAATTAATAAGTCAACTATAGCTACGGAGTGAACGTCTGACAGGCGGAAAATTTCAGACAGGAAGTACATGGTAAGATTGAATAGGATAGGAGATGGATAATTATGAAAAAAGAGAAGCGTCCTGTTGTTATTGCTATTGCCGGAGTCTCCGGCGGAAGGAAAACAACTATTGCGAAGTATCTAAAGGGAAAGTTGAATAAATCTGACATACTTTATTTTGATGACTACGAGTTGGAAGGGCCAGAAGACCTTATTGACTGGGTTGACAGTGGAGCGGACTATGACAAATGGAACTTAGACCCATTTTTTAGAGATTTAAAAGGGTTGTTAAAGGAACCGTTGAATTATATAGTACTGGATTATCCATTCGCTTATAAACATTCTCAGATGAGGCCGTTAATTGACTATACTGTGTTTATTGATACTCCTTTGGATATGGCTATGGCACGCCGGATCATGAGAGATTTTAAACACAGTATTATGGAAGAGGTCGTGGCAGATATGGGGAATTACATATACCGGGGAAGGAAGGGCTATGTGGAAATGCTGAACACCATAAAACCGAATTCAGACATCATCGTGGACGGAACGTTATCAGTGGCAGAAATTGCCGATGAAATTTACGGGAGGGTCCTTGCGGAGTAAACTCATTCTGGTGTAAAGAGAGCCAATAAACTACTTGATCTAATTAAATATAGGACGGTACTGCAACATCGGTTGTTACAGCCGTCCCTTTTTTTAACATTTTTTTTTAATTTTTTTAACTTGGACTTTAACTTTATCTAATTGTTCTTTTAAATCTATTAGCTCCTCCAGTATGAGATCCATTTTAGACTCCAATTTTTTCAAATCATTATTTTCCTCATTTTGTACAGGTGATAATTTATCTATTAAATGAGTTTCATTATTAATAGAACTCATATTAGTCATCATCTTATTTACATTATCTGATTCATTATTTGAATGATCAACTGCTTTTATGCCGTCTAAAAGACTATTTAAACTGTTGAGGGAATCATAAGACGATATTTTTGAAAGGTTATTAAGTTGATCTGCATTAGTGTTCTTTAATAAATTTGCTGCAATATTAAGGATTCCTCCGAGATTGACATCTTCATCATAGGTGGCATGGTTAGATGGCGTTTTATCTTCTTTCTTTTTGGCATTAAATTCACTCATGTTATTTATCTCACCTTTCTTCATTTGAATTAATTTACTTAAAGTGTGGCCTTTAAGTAACGTGTGCCAAATTGAATCATATAAATAATAAAAATGTGTAAACATTTTTTAAATTAGGACATCCAGGAGGCGTATAAACGCTCTCCCAGATGTGTGGGGCAAGGTTATTCTTAAGCTGTTGCAGCAGCAGACCCTTGTCCCAGAAGTTCTTGAAGACATCTGATAATAAGATTACGCTGTTCCTGGTCACCAATTAAAATGGCCACTAGTAAAGCAACTAAAAACAGCAACGCAATAACTACTAGTGCTAACATTGTTTTTCCCCCTTTCTTAATAATATCGTTGTAAGGCTTCGCACCTTACAGTTACATACTATGATTTTAGAGAATGGCTGCTTATGTATCTGCCGCGTTTTCTATTAAAAGGGGCGAATCATAGATAATAGTCATTCGAAAAGACTAAACCTATTTTCAATGAGGATTAGTTTCTTTATCATCTCTCAGGGAAGCCGGTGCTATGTGGCGATGCTAAAATTCTGAACTCATCGTGGAAGAACGTTATCCACGGCAAAAATGGCAGACTAAATCTTAGAGAATACGGCCAGGTAACTCATTATGCTATAAAGAGACTCTTGTTTTGGAGAGGATTTGTGCAACCTATAGATAGATTAATTACCTGCTAACCTTACATTTAACAGTTCAAAGCGTGGTGCGGTAAGTAAGATGAGAGTGTTTTTATCGAGGGACGAGCCTGCGCTGTGCGGTAAGAAAGAGGAGAGTATTATGCCTGAACATATGCAAGCATCTGAAGGAAAGGTACAATAGCAGTGTATTTAAAAACAGTCTTCACGTGAGGGGAAATGACAGGAACCCTTCAGATAAAGGCATTAAAATGGTATTAGGGAGGTCAAATCATGACGTGGGTCGAGGCGTTAATAAAGACAATTAGTAAAGTTCTTTATTCAGAAATTTGGATTCCGCTCAAATAAATTCAGCAGGCGGAGGGGAGATCTCTCCCCGTATCATATACTGTCTTTGACATGAAATTGAAATGATAAAGAAGCTTCCTGCTTGTTTATATAAAAATGATAAATGAGGTATTACATATGGATAAATTCAGCCCTGAAAATAAAAAAAGGGACAAGAGATTTAAAATAGTCCTTTATGCATTTACGGTCATCAATATTGGTTTAGGAATAAATGAATTCTGGCATGACACGATCTCTATATACGGTCTCCTTTTTATAGTTATTGGGCATCTTTTTATTTTAATTTTTGGTTTACGGAGGAAGCGTTGGGCCGAGTGGATAATATTAGTTATAGTAGCTTTCCAATTGATAATGTATCTTTTAACTTTCATATTTTGGACGATTTACACTTTTTTCATTTAAATATTCTCTTTTAGGCGTCTAAATGACCAGAAAGTTTTATGCTCAACCAAGTGATGACAGGTCACAACTTATCAACCAGGAGTATGGCCGGGAGATTGTCGAGGAGATAACGAAGGAGTGATACCGTGAGAAAGGTTTTAATCCTGATTTTTAGTTTTTTCGTAATTGCGGCAGGTGCTTATACATATTTAAAATGGTATTCGCCTTTAGCCGTCTATTCAAGCGGTTTTGGTTTAGATGGAGAAGTTCAGCTGGTTGAGGCAGGAAACAAGAGTCCAATAGGCGCAGTAAAAATAGAAGAGGTGCTTGTCAATAATAAGGTTTCTCCTTCAGAAGTCAAAATTCAAGTAAGCCATCACATGCAAGGGTTTGTTATTACAGACGATTTTGATGGAGAAGTTGAGAGCGAGTATACTTTTAAAGAAGTGAATGCTGTATCTATTCAACCTGATACACACCCGCAAAAACAACTCGAAAAAGTAAATGCCGGCACAGCAACAGAAGATGATCTTATTTATGGCCTTTCGTTCATTCATCACGAGCCCATTAATCAAGTTACAATAAAATACCGGCACCTCGGTGTTTCACATAAGAAGTCTCTGTCAGTAAATTAAAGAAAAATTAGTGGATGATTCCTTTTAAAGGGGAACGCCTTTTTAAAAAATAGCTCCTTTTTAAAGAAACGGAATGTAAAGTTATAGGTAGTAATTAATTCTGCAATTGGGGGTATTGGATGTGGATTTTGATACTGCTTGCTGTGATAGGTATTGGTACAATTATAGGGTATCTAAAAGAGCAAACTAAGCAAAATAAAAGAATGATTGAATTACTTGAAGAGATAAACAAAAACAAACAATAACAGATCACCCATAGGCTGTGGCGGATCTTGCTGGCGCTTTTCTGCTCATTCGCTTTTGGCCTGTATTACTATTATTGCGTTACGCTTTGTCTCTAAATAAAAAATTTCGTCATTGTTAAATTAGACAAACTTTATGAGTCCTGTTCAGGGATCCATCCGATTTTTTCAAGAAAGGTCTCACATAATTAATATACCCCTGTGAATACTAATTCCAGGAGGTATGCGGCTTATGACAAAGATATGGTTGGTTTTACTTTTATTAGCGACCCAGCCCATTGAACTTCCTGACAGTTTAACTGTGACCCAGGAAGGGGAGACGATCGCGATTGTTAACCGAGAACACTTTGATATTGGTCTTATTGATACACCTATGATTGATAGTGACACCTATCTTGACTTTATCGATAAACTTGATGAAAAGGTATACAAAGAGCCTGTTAATGCGTACATCAATGACCAGGAAACAGTCGTTAAAGAGCAAAGCGGGCACAGGCTTTACCGGAAAGCGTTTATGGAACAGTTTAATACTTATTTTTATGGCAGCGGAGCTTCCAAAGTCGAAGTGCCGGAGCTTGAAATTCATCCGAGAGTGGATAGTGAGCTGCTAGCTAATATACGGGTTCAGAAAATAGGGGAGTATGTCACTTATTTTAATTCTAATAACGAAAATCGTGCCCACAATATTACCCTGTCGACTGAAGCGATTGACGATTATGTGGTTTTTCCAAACGAGACATTTTCCTTCAACAAAGTTGTTGGTGAGCGGACGAAAGAGAACGGCTATTTGCCAGCACCCGTCATCGTTAAAGGAGAATTGTCTGAAGGTGTAGGCGGCGGGATCTGCCAGGTGTCTTCTACGTTATTTAATGCTGTAGACAAAGTCGGGCTGGAAATTGTCGAGCGCTATACGCACAGCAGAAGCGTCCGCTACGTCCCGCCGGGAAGGGATGCGACTGTGAGCTGGTACGGGCCTGATTTCCGCTTCCGGAATAACTACAATCAGCCGATCTTAATCCGGACGAAACGGTTCGGGGGAAGTATCTCTGTGTCACTTTACTCCTCTGATGTGATCGACTACGAACCCCGGAAAGTGCCAATGGCGTCACCGCGTCTGCCTGAGGAGATAAATACAGAGGAATAAACGTAAACAGTACGAGCAGGGGGGGGACCTGTTCGTACTGTTTTTCCTGAAAATATCGTGAATATTTTTAAAATGCAGCCGCCGCAAGTCAGGGCCAGGCCAACTGACCTGACAGTGGTGTTACCGGCTTAGTTCCACGCCATCAGGGAGAATATAATCAACGTCAAACAGTTCCGGATTGTAGTCCGGCTCAAGGTCATAGTCAATTGTGTCTGTTTCTGTGTAAGGCGAATGATCGAGCTGTTCCTGCCGGACAATATAATAGGTGTCCTGGTCGATCCAGTAATCGGACAAGTCACTCGTACCGGTAAACGAAATGTGATACGCCTCATAACCGTTCACTTCACCAGTCCCCGCAATAGAAGCGTCCTCACGGTCAGACACATTGCTTAACGATCCCCCTAAGCCGTACGCAGCGTCCTCATCGCGATCCCTGACGTAAGCGGTATCGTCGCCGGCAGTATAAGTAAGCATATACCGGCCTTCTTCAATGGTGATGGTGTATTCAGTTGGACCGTCATTTTCGGTCCTTTCTATTCGTCTCATGTGGTGGCCGTCCTCAGTGACAAACTCCCAATACTTAATTTCTGTTGTCTCCTCAGTATCTCCATTCTCTTCTGTCTCTCTAACCTTACTGACCGTGTGATAATAGACATCAGTTATGTCACGGTAAGTGTCATGTGACCGCTCTAAAATATGGTTGGCTGTCAGTTCTTCAGTGTCATCTCCATCACGGTCATTGTTGTTTGCTTCTGTATTTTCATTTTCAGCTGTCAGGTCTTCATTAGAATTCAAGCCGGTTTCATCAGCATTATCATCCGTGCACCCGGCGGCAATCGAACCAAATGCAACGATCCATACAACTTTTTTCAAGGGAAGCATAAGCCATATTTCCTCCTATTAGTAAACTGATTTCCTTATAATGGATTTCCCCTGGACCTTTCATTTATAAACAACGCTAGTGAAGGACAAGGTGCCCCATTGTACTTTTTAAATAATTTCATCGAAAAAAAGGATTTGATGTCTAATAGTAGAATGACTATATATTACCAATTAAAAAAATAGCTAAAGTTTGAGGGGGATGGATGATGCTTAAGAAAGACATGGTACTCGTTCCCGGACCGACGCCGGTCGTCGACTCTGTGTATGAGGCGCTGGGACAGGAAACAATGAATCACACGGATCCGAGGTTTGCGGCAATTTACAAGGACGCGATTGAGAAAACACGGGAGATGTTCAAAACAGACGGAGAAGTATTTGTCATTGGCGGCTCCGGCACGGTAGCGATGGAAATGGCGATTGTAAATACCGTTGCAGCCGGTGAAAAAATATTAGTCATTAGCCACGGCTATTTCGGTGACCGTTTCATTAAATTAGCGGAAGCGTTCGGGATAGAAGCAGAGGTGCTTCAGGCAGACTGGGGAAAACATGTTGATGCTCATGAGCTGGACGAAAAGCTCGCGAAGGAGACGTATAAAGCGGTGACGATTACCCACGCCGACACATCGACAGGGGTGGCTGCCGATTTGGATATGCTTGTCCCGGCCATTAAAAAACACGGGGCACTCGTCATTCTTGACGGCGTCTGTGCCACCGCTGCAATTGAAGAAGATATGAGTAAGACGTATGGCGATTCTGATGCCAAGATTGATGTCGTCATAACAGGCTGCCAAAAAGCGATCGGCGTACCCCCGGGTCTGGCTATCGCAGCTTTTAACAAGACGGCCTTACTGGCCCGCGAACAACTTGGGCGCGTGCCAGCCTACTATTCAGATATCTATAACTGGCTTCCGATTATGGATGACCCGAAGAAATACTTCGCCACACCGCCAGTAAATCTGATCTACGCTTACAATCAAGGGATGAAGCTGGTGCTGGAAGAAGGATTGGAGGCACGCTATAACCGCCATACCGCCTTCGGGAAAGGAATCAGAGCAGCGCTTGAGACTTATGGAATGAAGGCGTTAGCGAATGAAGAGGCTGCGGCTCCAACCCTCAGCTGTATTCTTTACCCGGAAGGCGTGGACGATGCCGCGTTCCGTGCCGCCCTTGCGGAAAAAGGTCTCATTGTCGCAGGCGCCCTGGCGCATTTACAAGGAAATGCGTTCAGGATCGGCCACATGGGAAATACAACAGAACATATGCTTGAAGAAGCACTCTTGCTGATCGGAGAGGCGATGAATGAACTAGGTTTTTCCACTCATCCGGCAAAAGCCGTGAAGGTCTTTAGAAAACACCTGACGGGAAAATCACTCTCTCACTAAGTCATTTCAGAGTGAATGGAAACAAAGCAACCCTTAAGGCCCCGGGGAAAAATCAGGCGAAACATTTCCGCACCTGGCAAAACAAGAACAGCCTTTGAATCGTGATAAGTGACTCACATTCAAAGGCTTTTTTCTGTTCAATCAAAAGTTCTCGTTTTAATTACTGTGTAAAACTTAACTTTTGATAATACGACTCACAAAAGGGTGAAATACCTGTTCATTAATTGGTATACTTAAATTATGATGACATTTTTTAATGTGCGGATTTAAAAAAATGAGAGGAATTTAAGATTATAAAGAGAGAAGAGGGATGAAGTTGAAGTCGAAGCATTTGTCACCCGATGAAGAGGCTGTAATAGTATTAAAAGCTGTCGCAAATAAACACCGCCTTGAGATTTTACGGCTTTTAAGTGTGAGGCCTCACAACGTTAATGAACTGGCAGCTAAATTAAATCTTCCATTCTCGACCACAGCGACAAACGTTAAGAAGCTGGAAGATGTTGAACTTATATCTACAGAACTTGTACCGGGACGGGGCACGCAGAAAGTGAACGCGAAAAATTTTGACCGGATTATTGTTGACCTGTTTGAAAAGGAAACACAAATAAATGATAAACAGTTTTTTATTGATATGCCAATAGGGGAGTATTTCGATTGTAAAGTGCAGCCTAACTGCGGGCTTGTCGGCGAAAAAGATTATATTGGGATGCAGGATGACCCCCGCGCCTTTTACGAACCGGGAAGAAAAGACGCACAGCTCTTATTCATGCGGCACGGGTATGTGGAATACCGGTTTCAAAATAAGATTCCTTATGGAACAAAACCAAAAGAGGTCGAAGTCGCAGCTGAATTGTGTTCTGAAGCGCCGAATCACAAACTGGACTGGCCATCGGATATCACGGTATGGATCAATGGAAAAGAGGCCGGGACATGGACTTCTCCCAGCGACTTTGGAGGAGAGCGCGGATTTTTAACACCTTCATGGTGGCATACAAATTATACACAGTACGGGATGCTTAAACGGTGGCGAATAACAAGTGAAGGGTGCTTTATCGACGGAAATAAAATAACCGATAAACTGACAATTAAGGATGTGGAACTTGAGAAACACCCCTTTATATCCATTAAAATTGGAGTAAAAGATGAGGCCGAAAATAAAGGCGGATTTAATTTATTCGGCCCCAAATTTGGTAACTATGAGCAAGGAATTCAACTGACAGTAGAGACTTAAGAGTATATATGTGACAAAAATGTTTCAGGAGCCTTTATCAAAAAATAATTTTTTTGATAAAGGCTCTTGTTTATTACTGAAAAAGCGGTTACAATAAAATCAAGTTGATGAAAGCGATTTATTTTTTTATCTATTATTACTAACTTTAAGGTAATAAAACTATTATTATGAGAATGAAAGGTTGATAGCGATGATGAAGCTGGATATAGCTCAGGAGGTGGGCCAGACTCTTTCTCCGAATCCCCAATTCAGTCGGAATAACTGGCTTGAACTGCAAGGTGAGTGGCGTTTCGCTGCAGACCCTGAAAACGAGGGGATTAAGAAGGGCTGGTTTAAAGAATTTCCAGCAGGAGACAGCATAGACGTGCCTTATGTCCAGGAAAGCGACAGGAATTCCACGCACACTGAATATGCCTCTGTTGTCTGGTATGAGAGAGAAGTTAGCTTAGACGAACAGCAGAGGAATAAAACGATCCTGCTTCATTTTGAAGCGGTGGATTACAAGACAACAGTTTGGATAAACGGATTCCAGGCCGGTGAACATGAAGGGGGGCATACCCCGTTCAAGGTCTCTTACAAGCCGGAAGGCAACGAAGAAACTGTCACGGTAACCGTGCGTGCTGAAGATTTTAATACAACGGATCAGCCGGTAGGGAAACAATCCTGGAAAGAAGATAATTTTTTATGCTGGTATTCACGGACGACTGGAATCTGGCAAACCGTCTGGATGGAATTTGTAAACGATTTCTATCTTGAAAGCGTTCAAATGACACCGGATATTGACACGGGGCAGGTAAGTGTTGAAGCATTTAGCCGCATTCCTGAGCAGTATCAGAAGAGAACGTCCCTCACGATGACAGTCTACCTGCACGGGAAACAGATTACTGAAGTCACTGTAAACAACCTGTCACCCTATACAAAAACAACCCTTACGGTCGACTCTGATTTTCCTGATTTCCGTCTCGCATACTGGACACCTGAGTCGCCTGAACTTTATGACATCATTTTTACTCTTGAAGCAGACGGCGAGGTGGAAGATAACGTAGCCAGCTATTTCGGGATGAGAAAAGTGTCAGTGAAAGATAATGAGATCTTGCTGAATAACGAGAAGTTCTACCAAAAACTGATTCTCGATCAAGGCTATTATAAAGACACGTTAATGACTGCGCCTGATGCCTCGGCTGAACTGGAGGACATTGAGAAGATCAAGGCGATGGGATTCAACGGGCTTAGGAAACACCAAACTGTCGGCACGCACCGTTTCTTGTACCTCTGCGATAAATTAGGACTGGTCACTTGGGCAGAGATGCCGAGCTTTTACAAGTTTCATAGCGGATCAGTTGGACGAGCCTGCTCAGAGTGGCAGGAAATTATCCAGAAACATTACAACCATCCGAGTACGATTATTTACACGATTATGAATGAGTCCTGGGGAGTCAATGAGGTTTATTCAAATAAGCAGCAGCAGCATTTTGTGGATGCGCTTTATTCCCTGACGAAAGCGCTTGACCCTATGAGGCTTGTTATAGGAAACGACGGGTGGGAGCAGACGAAAACGGATATTTTAACCATCCATGATTACACACAGGACGGAGAAAAATTAAATGAGGCGTACCGTTCAAAAGAAGCTTTCGTTGAAGGAGCCCCTGCTAAGACGAGCAATAAATACACGTATGCCCAAGGCTATAAATACGAAGGGCAGCCTGTCCTTTTAAGTGAGTTTGGCGGAGTGGCGTTTACTGAACAAACCGGGTCTCCAGAGGAAGACTGGGGATATGGCGACCGTCCGGAATCGAAAGAGGAAGCCTGGGAGCGGATCTCGGCGTTAATTACAGCTGTGATGGATAACGAACACTTTTGCGGCTTTTGCTATACGCAGCTTTCAGACGTCCAGCAGGAGGTCAATGGCTTGCTGACACACGATCATGACTATAAATTTGACCCTGAAAAAGTAAAAAAACTGTTAAACCAGAAGCATACCCGAGGATTTATTTTTGAATAAAAGGAAAGGAGAGACATTAAAATGGAAGAACGAGCACAAATGATTCAGCCTGAAGCACCGGAAAGGAAGAAAATCAGTAATAAGGAGGTGCTCTCTTATTTCAGTTACGGGATGGGCCAGTGCATCAGTTTCGGGCTTATAGGTACCTATATAATGTATTTCTACACCGACATTCTCGGAATTTCGGCTCTTGCAGCAAGTACGATTTTTGTTATTGCACGTACGTTCGATGCAGCGAATGACCCGCTGATGGCGTCGATTATGGATACGAGAAAGTCTAAGCACGGAAAGTTCCGGCAATATCTTCTTTACATGCCATTTTTCATATTCTTTATTACAATAATTGCTTTTCTGCCGTTAAACCTTAACCCGACCGCAGCCGTGATTTTTGCAGGAGCCACATATATTTTGTGGGGAGTGTTCTATACGTTATCGGATGTTCCATTCTGGTCAATGTCAGCAGTGATGAGCCAGGAACCTCAGGAACGGACAAAGCTTGTGACGTACGCTAATTTAGGTGTATTCGTAGGGATCGGTATCCCAACGCTTTTGTTTACGCCGCTAGCCGAATTTCTTGGCGGAGGCAGTTTGAATGACGGATTTTTCTTTGCAGTCGTGATTCTATCGCTAATGATGCTTCCGTTCATGTTTCTTGGTTTTAAAAATACCCGCGAGCGCGTGGAACCTCCGAAAGAACGTGTGCGGATCCGCGACGCTATTAAAATAATCAAAGGCAACAAACCAATGTTTATTATTCTGGCTACTTTCTTCTGTAATGTGTTTGTTAACATCACTTTAACGCTTAATATTTACTTTTTCACTTACAATCTTGGAAACGCTTCCCTTATGGCTGCCTTTGGAATTATCAGCCTGGTGAGCTGCATCGGTTTCTTTTTCATACCAATGCTTACTAAATATTTTTACAAAAAGCATATTTTAATGACTGTTCTTATTGCCGACATTATTGTCAGAGTGCTTTTCTTTATGACGGGATACGGCAACACAACCGTTGTCCTCGCGTTCTTAACAGTGACAATGATTTTGTATACAGCGACAGGTCCGCTTATTTCCGCGATGCTTGCGGAAACGATCGAACTGACAGAAGTCCGTACCGGCCAGCGGTCTGAAGCGGTTACTTTTTCCGGCCAGACATTTACAGGCAAGCTTTCCGTTGCTATCGCAGGCGGTGCGACAGGGGTTATTTTGACGGTAATCAACTACGTCCCTAACCAGGCCCAGTCACAAGGAACGTTAACAGGACTTTTTTTCGTCATCGCGTTATTGCCGGCTTTAGGCTCTATCATTCGTCTTGTGCTGATGTATTTCTATAAATACACAGAAAAAGAGTTTAATGAAGCAGTGTCTGAACTTCAGTGGCGCAAGCAGCAGAATCCTGGTAATTCTTAATGTAAGAATACAGGCTATGGAGAGTCTATAATTGAAGAAAAGGGGGCCGCTGAAAGGTGATGTGCGGCCCCTTTCCTGTTTCTTGGCTGCATTTAAAAAAAACGGTCAGATGAGCTAACACTAAATGCCACTTCCATAAAAACGTATGATACATTTTTAGTACGTTAATTATTACTGCAAATTTGAAAGGAGGGTTCTTAGCATGGAAAAGAAATTGATGTTCTGTATCCCGAAAGGCGGTTTTACCGTAAGGGAATCATTGGAATTTGTAAACTTTAACAGTTCGTTTGAGTGTGAAGTGTCCGTCGTGAAGAATAACAGAACTATTAATGCGAAAAGTATTTTAGGAACCCTTAGCCTGTTATCGACTTCAAAAAGCGGAGAAGAGCTGATGATCCATCTTGACGGTGAAGATGCTGAGTATGCCAGCCAGCAAATAGCCAGGTTTATTGAAAAGAAAATAACTAACGCTAATTCCAAGCTGGATTTTTCTGAACCGGCTGAATCGTGGATGTAACTGAAATCATTCTCAAAGATTTAGGATCAGCCATTCGTCACTCGTTTAAAAATTTACCGTTTTACGCATCACAGACAGGGCTTATATGCCTTGTCTTTTTTAGTTTGGGTAGTGATATGTGAATGCTGATTCTTTAAAAGGTTCGCTTGGGATCTGTAACGTAAGTGCGGCATTTTTGCAGGTGGACAAAGCTTAGGGTGCTCTCCCGCCGAGTGCCTACACCACTGGGGAGAATGCCTCATCATATCCAAGCTCTTTACTGTATAGTTAGGAACTCCAGAGGGGCCCTCACTGTATAAATTAACAGCTTACGTTTTATTTTCCATGTAAAGGGTTAAAGAAGTAGTGGGAAACAATTTAGATTAAAGGAGATGAGACGATGAGTATTTTATATTTAAGCGATAAGGAAAAAGGCTTTGAAGAAAAAAGCTTGAATTCATTTGATATTGAATCGATCCAAGGGTTGGTGAATGGGCCACCGGAAGCTCTTTATCTTCCTGATAATATTGTGGTTTGGAAAAATCCACGAGCGGCCGTCCTCAATCAAGAGAAGACGCTAGTGCTTAAACACGAAGGAGAATTAAATGATTATATTTACGGCGAAGTAGTCGTAACCGGAACAGACGGTACAAAAACGATTGCCTTGTCCGAAGACCAGAAGCAGGAATTCCGCAACAAGCTTGAAGAAGTGGAAGTAGAAGGCGAAAAGCTGCCGGCGGTTGATTACTAAACCGTGGTGCATTAATAAAAAAACGCATGGGTTTTCTTTACGAAAATCCCATGCGTTTTTTTATTGTTCCAAAATTAATTTATTGATAGTAATAAACTGACATAGCAACTTTCCTCACTAATCTCATGGATTGAAAGAAGAATTTCCAGCTTGTGATTTAATGGATGCTTACTTAGCGTGTGAGGTAAAGGTTAAAAATGACCGAAAAATAATTAATTTTATTGATGAAAATATCCATCTAATGAAACAACGACCGAACTTATTTCAACATGATGATTTTCACCTTGGAAACATTATTGTGAATAATAAAAAATTCGCTGGGGTTATAGACTTTAACAGGTATGACTGGGGGAGATCCTATGCACGAATTTCTTAAGATAGGGATCTTTAGCCGAGGAGTAAGCATTCCTTTTTCAATAGGACAAATCAGAGGATATTTTAATAATAATGAGCCTGATGAAGAATTTTGGAGGTTGTATTCACTATACCTGGCAATGTGTGTCTTCTCACCTGTAGTTTGGACTTTAAAAGCTATTCCTAACAATATGAATGAGATGTTAGATAAAGTATACATGTATTTAGAAGATCATGATTACTTCGACAGATTAAAACCTAAGTGGTTTGAATAGAGTCCAACTTTGTGAAGATTTATACTTCAACAAACGGAAGCGATAGTTGAAGATCCTAGAAGCTGCATATGCTTGCTTTTATAATTGCATACGAAATGGGGACTAATGTAAACAGTAGAAGTAGATTCTTAAATAAAGCATACATACAAAAAAGGCAGCGATAATCCTAAGCTTTTCTAATGCCTTAAAGTTTTTTCTGGACACAAAAACTCCCCCACAGGTAAACAGATTTTGTTTATTTCATCTGTCGACCTTTAGGGGAGCATATTATAGTCTGCTTTTTTTAATTATTCATTTTTTGAGCTAACGAGATACTCATTATTTATAATTAATCCAATTTTGGTATTACGAAAAGCCTTTTTTTGGGCTCCAACTGGATTAACTCTTCATGTGTGTTTCCATCGTTTTCCCATTCAACAAGAAGTTCATATCTGCTGCTACTTTGAGGTTCAGTGCTTACAGCCGTATACGTATAAGATTTTTTTTCGGACATATCAATAGGGGCATCACCGTCTATAGAGGTGCTTTGCTCTCCGTCAATAAGCAGATTTATCTGGTTAATAAATCCCTGTTTCTCTTTCCATTTCAGTTCCCCTTCCCACAGGTTTTTTAGGGAGTGGGACACTGTATAGGATGCGGTCCATTTTTTACCTTCCGTTTGACCGTGAAGAACAGGAGTTTGGAAGAATGAGATAGAGATCCATGTAATTACAAAGACAGAAACAGCAATTATAAATTTTTTCATTCGTTTCACCTCACATTATTTTCCTGATTTTATAACATATTTTCTACTTTGAGATGAGGTAAAAGACTGATTTATTTCATTACTTGAATTTAAAGACTCTATAACTGCTATATCCACTAATATTATGGATATTTCTGTTCAATACATTGGATGTATGTCCTGTTAAATAAAAAGTAACGTTTCCTTCACCGAGGCTCCTGAGGAATCTCTAAACTGAATAACATCGCCTACCCTTAGTTACTTATAACAGCTACGTAACTCATATGTTAAATAACGGTACCCCGTTAGAAGTAATTCAGAATCTGTTAGGACACGAGAAAAGTGAAACAACAAGGATATTGCACAACTTAGTGGAGCGATGCAACGAGAATTGTACCGCGAATATTTTTAATATTTTGATAATTATCCCCTTTAGCTAAACAACTATTTGGAAAAATAATACTAAAGGGGAGTTAATTGTTGAATAAAGCAGGAATACAAAAAAAGACAGAGGTAAACAAATTGTTTCCCTCTGTCTTTTTTCTTAGTTGTATAATAGCACAATTTTTAATAGAATTTCAGGCTGTTATTGAAAAATTCTATATATTACCCTAGGGGAGTGACTTAAAATAACTTGTGGCTTTTGCCGTAAAAAGAGGGTGAGTTTATTGCTGCTTGATACGAAAGAAGACCGACCCTATGTTATTGCCAGTTCGTTTTTTCTTATTATCTGTTTTGTTTCTATACTTTCTCGTAAGGAGTTACTATTTCGAATGGAACCAGTTGTTGTTTTAGCGCTGGCAGGGTTAATTATATGGATTCCGAAAATAACAAGATTAATTAAAGATAAAAAAAAGAGTTCCAAATAGCACTTTTTCTTATTTAAAAACCTTGGTGAAAGGGGGATGTGTATTGGATTTCTAATATTTACTGGATAGTGTATGATGTTTTAGTGTTATTACTTATCATTTTATGTTTAATTGCGGTTACATACTTTGTTAGAAGACCACATTTGAACCGGACAGTTCAATATTCGATTATTTCTGCTGTCTTTATGGTAGGTCTCGTCTTTGTTCTGTCTAATTTTGGCTATAGTTTTAATATCATCTTAAACTTTATTGAATGGACTACCAAATTCGTTTTACCTTGGCTTGTTTTGTATTGGTTAGTCAGAGCAGTAAAAATATATGAGAAAAAAAGCTAAATTCTTTATGCGGCAGATTTATAAATATTTTCAAATGAAAATTGGATTATTAGTGGAACTTTTTAAATATGGCACATGATGTTAAGTTAAAGGGGAGAATACATTTAAGAGGAAACAATTCAATACAAATAAGATAAATTGATACAACTTGATAAGGGAGGAGAATTTGCAAATGATGATTAGAACTTTCTTAATAGTTATTATAATTATTATGCAATTTTCCACGCTTATCAATGTTACCTTATTTGATGGGGAATGGAACGGCTTAGTGTTGGCTTTACATACAGCATTATTTATCCTCGCAATTGGAATAAACACAGAAATAAAAAAGCTTAAACAACATAGAAATAATTAACAGTCGTAGTTCTTCAATTGATGAAGTGTGGTTGTTTGTATTATTAAAGTGAAGGGAGAGTAATAGTTGAAGCCCAGGAAGCTGCACATGCAGCTTTTTTGTTTAGTTTATAACTGGAAAATGATGTTAAACTAAAGGGGAGAAACTTTAATAAAGGAGCCCACTTCTTTAATTGAACTAACAAGCAGGTTGGAAGGAGTTAGTTGTATGAATGTAAGAACAAAGTAAGCGTCAAATAATCCCCACCTTATAATAAAGATGGGGATGAATTATGATTAGTTATTCAGTTTTAAGAAGATAACAATCAGGCGGAAGCTCTTTCGACCAGGGAAGGCAGCTGTCTATAGCCTGAGGATCTTCCATATCCAGATTTGGCAGTCGTTCAAATAAGAATGTTAAATAGTTGAACGGATGCAGCTGGTTTTCTTTTGCGGTTTCTATAAGACTGTAGATGAGTGCGCTGGACCTTGCACCTTT
>NZ_JAIWPE010000026.1 GCF_021028955.1 Salipaludibacillus sp. CUR1 | reverse complement strand
ACAAGGTCGTTATATGCCTCGTCCGCCTTTTTTTAAAATTAACCCAAAATATTGTTTACATATATTAACATTAGTGTATTTATTTTACTTACGTGCAATCGTTATGGGTCTGTCCCCCCAGGTTTTGTCAGTCACTTAATTTTTATGGAGTGTGTGATTGCGCTGACCGGAGCAAGTGGAGCTTATAAATGTGAAAACTGTTTTGACTGATGACCCAAAACCTTTAAATGTGATTATTTAACCACCCTCTGTCTTTTATTAAGACATCAAAAAATAGGAAATAAATGTATGGTAATATGATGGGGAGGATTATTAAAGATTTATTCAAAGGGGGAAGAGGTTATGATCACAGGGTTACATCACGCGCAAATCACCCTGCCAAAGGGGAGCGAAGAGGAAGGCAGACGTTTTTACTGCAAGGTTTTAGGCCTTCCGGAAAAAGAGAAACCTGAAACCCTTAAAGGCCGCGGAGGGTTTTGGCTCCAAGTCGGCAATAAGGAAGTGCACGTAGGAACAGAAGACGGTTTTGACAGGTTATCCACTAAAGCGCATTTGGCTTATCAGGTTGAGAACATTACATACTGGAAAAAAGTATTAGAAAAGCAAAACATAACAATTATTGAATCGGTGCCTATACCGGGATATGAACGTTTTGAATTCAGAGATCCATTTGGAAACAGGGTAGAAATGATAAAAGAACTTCTCGGCTGATTGGTGGCAGAGGCACTCACCAGAGAAAACTCATGCTGCAAGCACCTATTCTCTTTAATATACACTAGCGAGTGCCATTTAATTTAAGGCGCTCGCTTTTTCCAGTAACTGGGGGGTCTGACCCCCCAGTTTATTCCGTATGCCCTTGAAAACTTCGGTTTGCGAAATATATAATGGGGGTAACGAGAAGGACGTGAATTGAAGTGGATCAAACAAACTGGAAACGAAATTTGTATATTCTAATGGTATGTCAGTTCTTTGTAATGGCAGCGATGACGATGATTATTCCGTTTTTGCCTCTCTATCTGCAGGAACTCGGAGTGACGGATCCGCAAGCCGTCAGCCGCTGGTCAGGACTGATATTTGGCGCGAATTTTTTAACCGCTTTTTTATTTGCCCCTTTGTGGGGTAAGCTCGCTGATAAGTACGGCCGTAAGTCGATGCTCCTGAGATCCGGCTTCGGCATGGCGGTCGTTCTGACGCTTACAGGCTTCGCCACCGGCCCCTGGTCGTTATTATTACTGAGACTTCTAAACGGGATGATCTCTGGATTTATACCGGCCGCTATCGCATTAATGTCGATGAGTACACCGAAGAAACAAATGGGCTACTCGCTCGGAATGCTTCAGGCCGGCGCAGTAGCAGGAGGAATATGCGGCCCGCTATTTGGAGGAGTAATGGCCGATTTAATGGGGTTCCGAATGATTTTTTACGTAACAGGAGTGACCATACTTATCGCTGCTTTCGGTGTGCTGTTTTTAGTGAAAGAAAAGTTTGAAAGAAAAACTGAAACAGTAAAAACAAATACACTGCAGGATTTTAAAAAAATAGCTTCTACTTCGCCGATTTTATCTTTGTATATTGTGTTTTTTATAGTGCAGTGTGCTCTAATCGGGATCAACCCTCTGTTATCATTATTCGTACAGGAGCTCACAACTTCTCAAAACCTGGCATTTTACGCCGGGCTGGCTATGTCAGTAATGGGGTTTGCGAATATGTCGGCAAGCCCGCTGTTAGGGCGGCTCAGTGACCGGAAAGGGCATCAGTACGTGCTGGTCTTTGCCCTTCTTGGAGCAGCGGTTATCAGTTTCCCCCAGGCATTTGTCCAGAGTTACTGGACGCTTCTGATATTTCGCTTTTTGCTCGGACTGTGTTTAGGCGGACTGTTACCTTCGATTAACTCGCTTCTCCGTCATTTAGCTCCTAAAGGGATGGAAAGCAGAACGTACGGTTTTTCCAACAGTTTTATGTACCTCGGTACAATGATCGGACCTATTGGAGGCGGGTGGCTCGCTTCTGTCGCAGGCATCCGGAGCTTATTCATCGCTTCGGCCATCCTTTTAATGGTCAACGTCATGATTGTTAATTTTAAAGTCATCCCATTTATTAATAAAAAGAACCGGGAAACCTTAAATGAAGACAAGAAAAAAGCCGTTGGAGAAAGTATCTAACCTGCCAAAATTGTTGCACAAAGCCAAATTGGGGTCAGACCCCAATTTGGCCGTGTGCAACTTTTTCATAAGCAGAAAACGTTGCCCTGTTCAGCTTATCCTTTGTACAGTGACAACGAATGTCATAAAAATATGCAACCGTACGAATAAACAGAAGAGAACTTTCGTGATAGAATAGAAAGGGTGGACTGATTTTGTATTTAATAAACTCAGCAAATTACATAGTAAGGGTGGGGACGAATCAAAGAGACAAATGATTTGCAAAGCTCAAAAAAACCCGTTTGGTTAGAGCCAGGCATGCCGCACTGTCTGAAGCAGTAACGGTATGGCACAATAAATAACTGATTTGGGTTTCTTGTGAAATCGATCACTTTTCCACTGAATAAACCTATCAGTTAGTACAGGAAGAGTGGAATTATCACTGCAGTTCACTCTCTGTTCTATCAGCACACCTATTTTTCCAAAGATAGATATTTAAAATAACTGGTCAATTGGAAGAAAATATTAAGTTAACAGAGGTAATTATATGTCAGAACAAAACATTACAAGATTGAATATTAACAGCAAAGAACTGATCCTTATTGGGACAGCTCACGTTTCCAGACACAGTGCGGAGCAGGTTAAAGAAGTTATTGCAGCCGAAAAGCCGGACTCAGTCTGTGTGGAACTGGACGAGCAAAGGTATAAGGCCATTATGGATGACAACCAATGGAAGAACATGGATATATTTAAAGTCATTAAAGATAAGAAAGCGACAGCTCTTTTAATGACTCTTCTTATATCCTCCTTTCAAAAAAGGGCGGCTAAACAGCTCGGGATTAAACCTGGCCAGGAAATGATTCAGGGGATTGAATCGGCCAACGAACACGGAGCTGAAATCGTTCTTGCTGACCGGAATATTCAGATCACTTTTGCGCGCATCTGGCAGGGAATTGGTTTATGGGGAAAAATGAAACTGATCACTGCTGTCATCGGAAGCATTATTAACAACGAGGAAATCAGTGAAGAAGAACTGGAACAGATGAAAACCGAAGATATGCTGAACTCAGCGCTGAAAGAGTTTACCAATACCTTTCCCAAGTTAAAGGTTCCATTAATAGATGAACGGGATCAGTATCTCTCACAAAAAATTAAAAACGCTCCTGGCGACAAAGTGGTGGCTGTTCTCGGGGCAGCCCACGTACCGGGCATTAAAAAAGAACTTTATAATGAGCATGATCTGGAAGCACTGTGCGAGAGGCCTCCCAAATCCAAAGTTCCTAAAATACTTGCCTGGGCGATTCCTGTTGTAATTATCAGCATCATTGCTTTTACATTGTATATGAACCCGGCAGCAGGCATGCAGCAGATTATTGCCTGGCTCCTTTGGAACGGCTCGTTTGCAGCACTTGGTGCCCTGCTTGCTTTTGGGCATCCCGCTGCAATTGCTACAGCTTTTGTTGTTTCTCCTTTAAGTTCGCTCAGCCCCGTTCTGGCTGCTGGCTGGTTCGCAGGTATCGCGCAAGCTTATTACCGGAGACCGAGTGTTGGAGATTTCGAAAGTCTGTCAGAAGATGTTTATACTTTGAAAGGTTTTAAAGATAATAAAGTGACCCGTATTTTACTCGTTGTTATGTTGAGTAATATTGGTAGCACGATCGGATCAATGATCGGAGGAGCAGACGTCATTCGCCTGTTCATACAAAATCTAACTTAAAACTTAACATTATTTGCTAAAAAGAGCAGCCAATTTGTTTGGCTGCTCTTTTTTATAGGAGACTGACTATTAGCTGAACTGGTTGATCATATCAAAATGAATGATATAGCCTGTAAAGCGCGGTAATTATTCCTTATGTTAAACAAGATCTAAAATTGCTGCTGAATTTTAAGATTACATTCCTGCCTCCAAATTCCCAGTTATTGAGAAGTTGACAATATACCCTATTGGGTATATAATAAAAATACCCAATAGGGTATTATAAAAAACTGGGAGGTAACAATTATGAGTAAACTTTTGATAGGAGTTATCGGGGCGGTTGCCGGTTTATTAATAGCATTCATATTTATTTATCAAGCAGCCCCGGACCTTATGATGGTTGAAGATGAGAGTAAATACAGCTTCGATGAAACAGTCGAAGTGTTTGAAGAGGAAGTGAGGGAAGCGGGCTGGAGTATAGCTGGCAGCCATGACATGCAGGAGATTCTGGAAGGGCATGGTCATGACGTCATTTCAATTAAAATATTTGAACTTTGTTCTTCAAGATATTCGGCAGAAATTTTAAAGTTAGATGATGAACGTATTGTTTCACCGTTAATGCCTTGCCGTATTTCAATTTATGAAAAAAGCGATGGTAACACCTACGTTACACGAATGAATTCAACGTTAATGGCCCGTCCATTCGGAGGAGTTATTAATGAAGTCATGCAAAAAGCAGCAGAGGAAACAGAAGAAATTATTGAGAAAATTATAAAATAAACTTATAAAGGGCGCTTTCTGGAAGAGATAAAGTTGTAAAGAGAGAAAAGAGGGTGTTCCTGCAGTCCGGCAATGTGAAAAAGATGCATGAAGTACCGAGGGAAGTGCTGGTAAACACCAGTCTGTCACGAAAGCCTGGTACTCATCCCAGAATTAATTTAAAACTTAAAAGACGTTGAAAGTTGATTGATAAGCATCTTTCAACGTCTTTTTTAGTAATTCCCGCTTCTCTATGTTTACTTGCAGGCTCTTAATTTTGTTTTCTGCTTAGTTACATTGGACGGCCTCACCTTGGGCAGAATAGAAGAAAAATATATAAACAGGAGGATTCCTATGTCTGATGATAAAAAGTTTAAACGTGAAGACGCACCGGCAATAAATGAAGATTTAAACCGTACAGATATGGCTGATATTAAAAAGGCCCCTAAAAAGGATCACAAAGACCAAATTAACTCTGAAGAACTCAGATATAACCATGCTGATGATGTTTATGAATAGACTTTTTTCTGCAGCACTTTTTTGTCACCCTAAAATACCTTTAAAACCTTATTTGGAGCAAACGCCTGCATTCCAATATAACTCCTATTAATGGAGATGACAGCTGTCTTAAGGCACTCTGAAAAGATATTAATCAACCGTGTGCCCAGAGTATATATCTAGGATAGATCATCTTAAATAAATTAATAAGTCCCCTGCATTTGCAAATTATGAAGGCAAATTCAGGGGATGTTTTATAATTTAATCATTTAGGAATTATAAGAGAAGGTTTAAGGAGCATCTATTATTACTGATAGTGCCGCAGCGCTCGTTGAGAGTAATTTCGAAGTGGGAGAGGGCGTAATGATAAAGTAACAGACCGGGGCATAGTAAAATTAATTTTTGCTTGTTTTAACGATTCATACATCGCTTTGCCGCCTGTTGCATTGGCAGAATGGATTGTAATTCTGTCAGCGTAAAGATTTTCTTTAACCATCATCTGAACGAGCACAAGGCCGTTCCTCGTTTTACTTACTAAATCATGGTCTAAAGAGAGATGATTAATATCATAATTCAGAAGTAATTCCTTACATTGGTCTATTGTCTCAACAAGAATAAAACCTTCAGGAGCTTCACGATAATCATCAAGAAAAACGCTTATTTTATCCATATTCAGTTCCTCCTTCCTTAGAGTCAAGAGGTGATTGCCACTTAATACCCAGTGTAACATATAAATGGGTTTAAATGGTAGGGGGTAGTACAAAATAGTAGTTTTATCAAAAAAGACAGTTTTTATAAAGAATGAAAATGCGCGTCAATATATGGCTTTATAAAGATTAACAGGTGGTTAACGGTATAAAAATGAACTTAATTTATTCCTTATCAAGGGGGGAGGTTATCCCATCTTTATAGTAGTCGAAAAATAACTGTCCGTTTGTTCCCCTGACTGCATAAAAAATATCTTCCACCGTGACCCCGTATTTGCTTATTTCCTCAGTTAACCAGCTGTATGACAGATCATTTTCCTTCATGTTTTTATGAATTATCTTTCCGTCCATAATTAATTCCACAGGAAAAGACTCTTTTAAATTGGCGGGGATATTCAGGTCCTGTTTTGTAACAGGTCGAAATTCCGGCTTTTTTAAAATTGATAAGTGCCCATCAGGCTCTAAAACTGCATACTCAACTTCATGTATATTGAAAACATCTTTTTCTCTCAGAGCCTGATTTAAAGAATCGAGCGTATACTTTGCTTTTCTCATGTTATTATCCATAATTGTACCATCCTGAATAAGTACTGTCGGGTGGCCTGACAGCCAGTACCGTGCCTTCCTGCTTTTAAGTGAAGCCAAAGTGACTAATAAAGCAATTATCCCAAAAAGAATTAATGAAATAAGAATATTAATGGAACTGAGTTTAGTATTAAATGCTAAATTTGCAGTTATTCCACCCAGTGTCACAGCTGCAATAAAATCATGAAGAGTCATTTGAGATAACGTTTGTGTGCCTAGGAACCGAGCGACTACTAAAAAGGCAACATAAGCAAGCCCTGTGCGTAAAATAATCTCTTGAATTTCTGCCATGTATAGTCACCTGCTGAATAGTTTTTATGGTCTGGAGGAAGAGATTTAACTCTTCTTAATTCTGAAGTTTTTTCAGAATTAAGAAGGAAAATAATAAAGCACAGGCAGAGAGAGCTTCTCCCTGTGCTTCAAGAGATTTAGCGAGTGGTTTCGGTTTCGAAGGTTTTACAGTCTGTTTCTTCCTGTTTATCTGCTTCTTTACCTGTATGGCTTACAACATAAATACGGTCTGCGGCACACTTGTTGCCTGAATCCCAGTGCACGCAGTTGCTTACTTCACATAATACATCTACAGCCATCAAAACCCCTCCTCTCTTGAGGTTAGCTTAACCAGGCAAAAGTGAATTATGATAAATGAATGCTGCCCATTATTTTCTAAAGCGCAGTACGTGAGAATGAAGAATTTGAAGTTCCTCTACCAGTAACAGGAATAATTAACGTATAATTAAAAGCAGGTGAAAAATTACTTTGGAGGAAATATGAATGAAAGGAACTCTTAACAAGATATATATTTATTCCGGGGCTGTAATTATTTTAGTTATGTTTTTAGCCGGCAGCGGGATATTTACTGATGACAAAGACGCTGACCAGGGGCAAAGTAATCAGGAAATAGGCCGTGTCCTGGGCTATGCTGCAGACTCCATGACCCGTATGAGTGAAGGCAATTCAATTAACAGCTTAAAGTCGCATGTCCGGTTAATTGACGAGCTGGGCTTCATGTCTATACTTGAAGCAAGGGCAGGGACAAAAAACGAGGAGGACTATCAAGCACTCAGTCTTATGTTTTCTAATTTAAGAAAATCACTGGAAGAAATAGAAACAGATGGCTTAACAGCAGAGCAAGCCGCTCATTTAAATCAAACAGGCCGTCTGCTAAGTCTCATCGCAGATAAAATATATGCGGATCATTATGATATTGAGGCAGAAGTGGATCAAATGAATCGCGATTTTTAAGAGCTTAACAAGAGTGGAACAACCGTTTAAGGAATTACAGAAATCAAATTATATTAAAACGCCCTTGCAACCCTTTTCATAATGAGGTATAGTGGTGTTAAATTATCCGAAACGTTTTGGGAGGTGGGCCATGGCAACCATTAAAGACATTGCAAAAGCCGCAGGAGTGTCCGTCACAACCGTCTCGCGCGCTTTAAATGGTTATGGGGATGTCAACGAAAAGACAAGGAAACATATCGAAGAGACAGCGAAAAAGCTGAATTACAGCCCTAACGCTGTAGCAAGAAGCCTGGTCATGAATAAATCCCAGACAATCGGTCTGCTGGTTTCCGAATTAAACCGGTCAGGTGCAAAAGACATGTTTACATATGAAGTGATGTGCGGAATTAATGATGCAGCTTCAGACGTTGGCTATGACCTGATCTTATTCAGCACTAATACTGTTAAACAGAAACAAAAGAGCTATACGCAGCTCTGCCGGGAAAGACAGGTAGAAGGAGTTATTATGCAGGGGATTAAGAAAGATGATCCTTACATTAAAGAAGTTATTGACAGTAATATTCCTTGTGTTTTTGTAGACGTTGAAATTGAGGGAGAAAATGTCGGGTTTGTAACTACTGATAATGTTTTTGGAGCTCAAATGGCTGTTAAGCATTTAATAAACCTCGGCCACAGGCATATTGCCATGGTTAACGGCCATGATAAAGCAGAAGTCAGTCAAAAAAGGCTGAAAGGCTATATGAAGGAACTGGAAGAGGCGGAGCTTCCTGTAAAAGAAGATTATGTGCTGAACGGCGGGTTTCTCGAATCAGAAGCAGAAAGTGCTGCTTATGATTTTCTTAAAACAAACAGACAAGTGACTGCTGTTTTTAGTGCCAGTGATCTAATGGCACTTGGCGTGATGAGAGCTGCACGGCGTTTAGAACTTAATATTCCCGAGGATTTATCCATTGTCGGATTTGATGATATCGTTTTGTCCCAATATACGAGCCCGCCTTTAACAACAATCGGGCAGGATAAGTACCAAATGGGCTATGAAGCAGCCAAACTGTTAACTTCCATGTTAACCGGAAAAAACTCACCACAGAAGAAAGCAGTGCTTGATAACCGGCTGCTTTTGAGGGAAACCACTGCTCCTCCAAAATAAGGAGCATGTTTCTTATCTTCTATCCCGAAACGTTTCGGGCATATTTTTTACATATTAACCAAAACGTTTCGGGTAACTTAAAAAGATCTATAAATTGTCCCAGTTGGAGGTTATGAAATGGATTACAGAGTAATAAAAGAGAACGATTTATTCTTATTAACTGATGAAAATGGCAATATTCCTGAAGACCATCCTTACGGTCCAGGATTGTATACAAAGGACACGCGTTTTTTAAGTAAATTTGATTTGAAAATAAACGGTGAAGATCCGATTCTTTTATCATCTGAAGCAGATAAAACTTATTTTGCCGAAATGCTTCTGACTAACCCTCATATGGAAGAAGAGGGAGATGTCAAGCTTTGGCGCGAATCGGTGGAATTGAAACGAAAGAGGTTTATATATGGAGGCGTCCTTTATGAATCTCTGAGAGTAAAGAATTACAATCCGAAACAGACGAGTTTTGAAATCAGTCTTCACTTAGATGCCGATTTTAAAGATATGTTCCTTGTAAGGGGTTTCCAGGACGGGAAAGTAGGAAGGAAGCTCGACACGGCAATAAACGATACCGGATTAGCCATTCAGTATTTAGGCTCCGATGAGGTGACACGTAAACTTGATGTCAAATGGGACGCGGTGCCTGCCCGCACGACTGAGGAGGGCGATGTTCATTTCTCATTTACATTGGCTCACGGCGAAGAAAAAACAGTGTCACTGACTATGATCCCGGGAGTAGACGGTGAATCTCCGGACCAGCTGGAGTATAAAGAAGCTTTTCAAAGATTAAAAGATTCCTATAACGAATGGGAGGAATCATCTGCCAAGGTGACGACAAATCATTCCCAGCTCCAGAGATTAATTGACCGTGGCCTTTCTGATTTGAGAGTTTTACTGACTGACCTTGGACATGGAAAGTTTCCTGTAGCCGGGCTACCGTGGTTCGGAGTGCCATTTGGAAGGGACAGCCTGATTGCAGCGCTTCAGATGCTTCCGTTCAACCCGGAGGTGGCCAAAGGAACGCTGAGAACAATGGCCAGTCAGCAAGGGACAAAGAAAGACAGCTGGAGAGACGAAGAGCCGGGTAAAATTATGCACGAAATCAGATTTGGAGAACTGGCAAGCACCGGACAGATTCCTTTTACCCCTTATTATGGAACGATCGATGCCACCCCTTTATTTTTAGTACTGTTAAGCGAGTATATCAAATGGACCGGTGACTTTGAGCTTTTCCACGAGTTAGAAGTAAATGCCAGGGACGCATTGAACTGGATTGACCACTATGGAGACCGGGACGGTGACGGGTTTGTTGAATACCACCAGGAGTCGTCAAAAGGGATTGCTAACCAGGGATGGAAAGATTCCGGCGATTCTATTGTTCACCGGAACGGAGAGTATGCCGACACACCAATTGCATTATCGGAAGTACAAGGGTACGTGTATCACGCAAAGGAAAGTATGGCTGACATCTATAAACAGTTAGGCTTTAATGAAAAAGCAGATAAATTAACGCGTGAGGCAGCTGATTTAAAAGAACGGTTTGAGAGTTCATTCTGGATGGAGGACCAGCAGTTTTACGCCCTAGCTTTAGATAAAGAGAAAAACCAGGTTGGCACGGTGACTTCTAATCCGGGACATGTGTTATTTTCCGGCATGCTTGATGAAGCCAGAGCGAAGTCCGTTAGTGACATGCTTGTATCAGATAAAATGTATTCCGGCTACGGCATCCGTACGATGGGCACCGGAGAAGCAGGATATAACCCGATGAGTTACCACAACGGCACAGTCTGGCCGCATGACAACAGTTACATTATTTTAGGAATGAGCAAAACGAATAACCGGAAGCAGGCAGCTAAAGCGATGGAAGGGTTAATCCGTTCGGCAGATTCTTTTGAATACGACAGGTTACCTGAATTGTTCTGCGGATATGAAGCAAACGGGAAAGCCGTTAAATATCCTGTTGCCTGTTCGCCGCAGGCATGGGCAGCCGGGACCCCCCTGCTTTTTGTTCAATCAATGTTAGGTTTGTTTCCTGATGCTATGAAACAAACAGTGAGGATCAATCCTTATCTTCCTGACGGAGTCGAAGAGCTAAAAGTAGAAAATGTGAAAATAGGCAACGGCATCTTAAGTGTCCTCGTTAAGAAAGCTGAGGAGACCCACGAGATAGACATTATTGAAAATACGACGGGCTTTAAAGTTATTTAACAGGTAACGGTTGTAAAGGGCAGACTCTGCCCTTGCCAATATAAAATGAAAGGGGTTTCAAATGATGAAAAGAGCAATGTGGTTAAAAGCGTCAGTTTTGACATCAGTATTTTTGACAGGAGCTGTGTTAACGGCCTGCGGGGATGACGGAAATAATGCTGTAGATGGTGGAGCAAACGGAGAAGGAAACGGGGAGGAAGAGGTGACAGTGAGATTAACTGGCTGGCAGTCGTCTCCTACTGAACAGCGTTACCTCGAGGAAACAATCGAAGCGTTTGAAGAAGAATACCCTCACATTAATGTTGAAATGGATACAATCGCAGACCAGTATATGGATGTTTTACAAACGAGGTTAATTGGCGGGGAAGCGGCAGATGTCTTCTTTTTAGATGCTTTTGAAGCCCCGCGGTTAATAGAAGCGGGTGTTTTAGAACCGCTCGACGACTATATCACCGAAGAATTTGATGTGGATGACTTTGAAGAGCCGCTGATTGAAGCTTTCAGGAGAGATGACCAGTTATGGGGCCTCCCAAAAGATACGTCGACTCTAGCTTTATTTTACAATAAAGATCATTTTGAAGAAGCAGGTATAGATGCTCCTCCTGAAACGTGGGAAGAGATGGAAGAAATGGCTGAGACGTTAACTGTTGATAACCGGTACGGCTTTGGAGTTGTTACTGATTTAGCCAGACTGTATTTTATTGCAGAGTCACATGGCGGCGAAGTAACCGTCGATAACCAGGCTAATTTCACGGATCCGAATGTGATTGACGCCCTGCAGCCGATTGTCGATATGAGAAATGAAAAAGAAATTGCGGCATCACCGGCAGATGTTGGAGCTGAGTGGGGCGGAGACATGTTCGGCACCGAAAGAGCTTCAATGATAATTGAAGGGAATTGGATGATTGAATTTATGGAAGATGCTTTCCCGGATGTAAATTACGGAGTAGTTGAAGTACCGACCATTAATGATAACAAAGGAACTATGGCTTACACCGTGTCTTATTCCATGAACGGCGCATCCGAACAAAAAGAAGAAGCGTGGCAGCTCATTGAGTTCTTAACCGGAAAAGAAGGGATGGAAATTTGGACTTCAAGCGGATTAGCGCTTCCTTCCCGCCAATCAGTTGCGGAAAGTCTTGAATATACAGATGAAGCAATTTATGAGCCTTTCATTGAAGGTGCGAGCTATGCAACAGTCTGGGCAGATGATACGAACCTGCCGATTATTAATTCAAACTTTGAAAACCAGTTTGCAAGTGCCTTCCTTGGCGATCAGGAACTTGAAGAAGCAATGGAAGAAGCTGAACGCGTCGCAAATAACGAAATAGATAATTAATTGCTGTGGGCTGTCCCAAAAGTATAAACTCTTTTGGGACACGCCCTTACATATTTCTTAAACGGATGAGAAAGGGGTTATACAACATGGCTAAATGGAAGCTTTCGAAAAGCCAGTTAAGAGAAACAGGTCAAGGATATCTATTTATGTCCCCTGCTATACTTACCATTGTCGTTTTTCTGATCGGACCGATTCTTTTTGCTTTATTTCTTGCTTTTAACAGAGTGAATTTGCTGGGTGACGTCAGTTTTGAGTTTGTCTGGTTTGATAATTTTACCCGGATGGCCAATGATGAACGGGCTTTAATTGCGTTAAAAAATACAGCTTTTTACGTCGGAATAGTTGTACCCGTGCAGACGATCCTTGCCTTGGTTCTTGCTTCGTCATTAAATGCAGGAATGAAGGGAGAGAAGTGGTTCAGAGTCATTTACTTTTTACCTACCTTAACCTCGTCTGCTGTTCTGGTTATGATCTTCATGTGGATGTACCGTCCGGACGGCCTGATCAACACACTTTTAAGCGGTGTTGGTCTGCCGACTTATAACTGGGTGAACGATCCAAGTGTGGCGCTGATTTCAATTATGATTATGAATATCTGGGCAACAGCGCCTTTCTTTATGGTCATTTACCTCGCAGCATTACAGGATATTCCTGACTCGCTGTATGAAGCAGCAGAACTGGACGGCGCGAGCGGTGTTCAGAAATTCTGGCATGTGACTGTGCCTCTCCTGCGGCCGGTTACAGCGTTTGCAGTAATTATGGGGATCATTGGAACTTTCCAGCTGTTTGACCAGTCATATATGTTCTCAGGCGGTTCCGGGGGACCAAACAATTCTACATTAACAGTCGTTCTCCTTATCTATCAATATGCCTTCTCAAATAATCAAATGGGATATGCGGCTGCATTAGCTGTAGCATTGGCCCTGATTATTCTGACGGCCACGTTAATCCAGCGTAAACTTCAAAAAGATGAACAAGTTTACTAATATTGAAAGGAGGAGAATGGGATGAGGAAAAAAATAAATGTAGGAAAAGCATTTCTGTTTATATTTTTAACCATTTATGCAGTCATTACAGTAATTCCATTCGTATGGGCATTATCAGCTTCATTTAAACCGCTGAATGAAATATTATCAGGCGGGCTGAATTTTATTCCTGAAACATTTACATTTGATAATTATATTACGATATTTACAGAGCAGGGGTTATTTCCCCGCTGGCTGTTAAACAGTGTTATTGTAGCTGTTATTGGGACAGCTCTTAACCTGGTTTTTAACTCTATGGCCGGGTACGCCCTGGCTAGGATCAGTTTCCCGGGACGGACAGTCTGGTTTATCATTGTACTGGCCGTTCTCATGATCCCTATGCAAGTCACGATGATACCTAACTTTTTAATTTTAAGAGAACTGGGGTGGCTTAACAGTTATCAGGGATTGATTGTGCCTGGGATGATTAACGCCACGTTTATCTTTATGATGAGACAGTTTTTCGTGAACTTTCCAAAAGAAGTGGAAGAGGCGGCGGCCATCGACGGCCTTGGCAGGATAGGTACATTCTTCCGAATTGTTATGCCAATGGCAAAACCAGCTTTAGGGGCCCAGGCTATATTTGTCTTTATGGCGTTCTGGAACAACTTCATGGCTCCGCTCATTATTATGACGGACGCTTCTATGTACACCCTGCCAGTCGGGCTGAACGCTTTCCAGTCAGATTACGCCACCTATTGGAACTATATTATGGCAGCCTCAATGGTATTTACGCTGCCCGTATTGCTCCTCTACATTTTCTTTAACCAGTTCTTCTTAAAAGGATTGTCTTTCAGAGGGGATAAATAAAGGAGTAAGTATAACATAAGAGCCGATCGCCGGCTTGGATTAGAAGAATAATGAGAAGGCTGAATCTCCGCTGACAGTTAAGTCAGCGGGGATTTTTTATTACGTCTTTTTAAACCACAGGCTCTGCCTGTGTGAAAATTAACCTTTAAGGGTGGTAACAGAAAAAACTCCTCTCGTTATAATAGAAGATGGCCGCCAAACCAACTTCTAATA
>NZ_JAIWPE010000025.1 GCF_021028955.1 Salipaludibacillus sp. CUR1 | reverse complement strand
TTACAAAATAATTAAATTATTTAAAATATTCCATTTTTAATAAAAATAAGGGGAACGTTTATTCCTTTTTGTGGGAAATATGCTAATATAGTAATAGAAACAATAAAAAGTAGTTTATGAAAAATATTAAAGGGTAATAACTTTTTAGATTATAGTAGCCGGTTTAGTATTTTTACGTATAACGAACTTTGGGGAGCTATGAAAAACTATTCGTAGGTGGGCACTTGAATAGTTTGGAGCTGGTAGTGCAACCGACCCGGGTTAAGAAAGGGGAGGGTTGTGGATGTCTTCATCTATTACACATTTAAATGATGAACAATTATTCGAAGTATACAAAAATGCGTTAGATTTAAATCTTGATGAAGAATTTATCCGGATTTTAGAAGAAGAAATGGGTAAAAGAAGTATCATATTTAAGAAATCTGCCGAGAATTCTCTTTAAACTGACTGGAGGAGACTTGCTTCTGAGTTACAGCAAGCCTCTTTTTTTTGCCCGATAAATCTGAAAGTTCTTTTGTAAGCGGTTTAATCAGTTTATACTTAATAGTGATGGATAAACTAGGTAGTTAATGGAGGGATAGGAGTGCGGGAAACTGTTATTATTGAAGCAGTAAGAACGGCTGCAGGAAAAAGAAAAGGAAGTCTGGCTCACAAAAGAGCTGATGAATTGGCTGCTGAAGTGCTTGAACATGTGGTTGAAAGGGCAGGTATAGAAAGCAGGATGATAGAGGATGTCATTTTAGGCTGTGTGACACAGGCAGGTGAACAGGCAGGAAATGTAGCACGGACATCTGCACTAATTGCCGGATTCCCTGAAAGTGTTCCGGGAGTAACGATTGACCGGCAGTGCGGATCAAGCCAGCAAGCTTTGCACTTTGCCTCCCAGGCAATAATAAGCGGAGACATGGATATTGCCATTGCCGGAGGGATAGAAAGTATGACAAGGGAGCCGATGTTTTCTGCAATTGGAGAGACAAAACAAAGCAGCCGGCTAACTGATAAATACGAAATAATTAATCAAGGAGAGTCAGCAGAACGAATAGCGGAAAAATGGGGGTTTAAAAGGGAAGAGCTGGATCAGTTTGCATTGGAAAGCCATCATAAAGCTTGTGATGCAATTCGCTCAGGCAAGTTCTCCAGAGAAATAGTCCCTGTTTCAGTTTATGACGGGAGAGGCACTAAAAGCATCTTTGATACCGATGAAGGCCCACGGGCAGATGCCACTTTGGAAGCCTTAACCAGTTTAAAGCCGGTATTTAAAGAAGGCGGAGTCATTACAGCAGGTAATGCTAGTCAAATAAGTGACGGAGCATCTGCCGTTCTGCTTATGTCCCGGGATATGGCTGAAAAAGCAGGCTTAAAACCTAAAGCGCGTATTATTGCCCGAACAGTCATCGGCTCTGATCCTACATTAATGCTTACAGGTCCTATTGAAGCAACGAAGAAAGTATTGGAAAAAGCGGGGATGCAAATAGATGACATTGGAAGGTATGAGGTGAATGAAGCTTTTGCTCCTGTCCCTCTGGCCTGGTTGAGAGAAACAGGGGCTGATCCGAAAAGATTGAATGTAAACGGAGGGGCTATTGCCTTGGGGCATCCGCTCGGAGCTACAGGAACGAAACTGATGGCCAGCCTTGTCCATGAACTGGAAAGGTCGCAAGAAAGGTATGGTTTACTTGCTATTTGTGAAGGTATGGGAATGGCTAATGCAACAATTATAGAAAGACTGGCATAACTCATTGTTCAATAACCCCGTCTTTAGCAGGCCGATTTTGCATAGATTCTTCTTTGAAACGGGATACTAAAGATGATTTTAAAGGAGGCCTTGCTGATGAAAAGAAAAAATAATAAATCACAAAATGAGGCGCTGGAGAAAAATTACCAGGCAGGCGAGGAAAATCAAACCACTGCCTCAGAAGGTTTAGCCGTCGTCCATGAACAAGTTTCCGATGTTTATAACGAAGGTACCATTGATCAGGAAAAAGACAGGGAGAGAAACGATTAAGCCTTTTAAGTCTGGTAATGAAAGTAGTAATAAACCCTTTCGGAAGTCTGATGTGAATGTAGCTTTCGCACCAGGCTTTCTTAGCTTTTAAGGACGGAAGCCGATAATTTAGTAAACAGTCTCAGTACACAGCTCTGCCTGTTGAAACGCTTGTAATTCGGTTTGAAGGAATCATACATAATAGTTTATTAAGAATAATCAGGTTGATCGGGTCTCTTTAAGGGTAGATAATCTAAACTCGCAATTTTTATACATTACACAGATATGAAAGGAGAAATCCGCTATGACATCACCTTTTAATATTTATTCAGAAATTGGAACACTTGAAAAAGTAATTATTCACCGTCCGGGTAAAGAAATTGAAAATATATACCCTGATTATCTGGAGGCGCTGCTTTTTGATGATATTCCTAATTTACGGGTGGCTCAAAAAGAGCATGACCAATTCGCTAAAGCTCTCCAAAGTAAAGGGGCGGAAGTCCTTTATTTAACGGATCTGGCAACCGAGGCACTTAAAGCTGAAGAAGTAAAAAAAGCATTTATTAAAGACTTTATAAAACTTTCTCAATTAACTCATCAGGAAGAGGACAAGGTGTATACATATTTGTACGAGTATCTTGCTGATAGAGAGCCCGAGGAACTTGTAAACATGCTGATAAGCGGGATACGCAAAGAAGAGGTTAAAGTAGAAACAGATCTTGTCCTTCCGGGGTTAATTGACAGTAATAAACCTTTTTATATCGACCCATTGCCAAACATGTATTTTACGAGAGACCCCGCATCAATTATCGGTCATGGTATCTCATACAACCGTATGGATCATACGGCCAGGAAAAATGAAACGTTATTTATGAAATATATTACAGCGCACCACCCGCTTTTTAGCGATTCATATATTCCCCAAGTAAACGATGATAAATCGCGTTTTCCGATTGAGGGGGGCGATATACTTGTGCTTTCGCAAGATACACTGGCGATAGGCTTAAGTGCAAGAACGAGTCCTGAAGCAATTGAAATACTGTTCAAAAAGCTTCGTTCAATGAATTCTCCTATTAAACAAGTAATTGCAGTTGAAATACCAAAAAAACGTGCTTTTATGCACCTGGATACGGTATTTACCCAGCTTGATACTGATAAATTTACTGTTCATCCTGCTGTGATGAAAATTGCTGATGAAATGAACCTGTATATTTTAAGAGAGAATAGTAATAGACAGGTGGAAGTGGAGAGAAAGTCCAACCTGATTGAAACTTTAAAATCATGTTTGCACCTTAATGAACTGGAACTGATCCCGGTAGGGGACGGGCAAGTTATTGAAGCAGCAAGAGAACAGTGGAATGATGGAAGCAACACCTTTGCATTGGCTCCTGGGACAGTGGTTGCATATGACCGGAATTATGTTACAAACGATACACTTAAATCTTATGGTCTTGATGTCATAGAGGTCCCTAGTTCAGAGCTCGCCAGGGGACGCGGCGGGCCCCGTTGTATGACGATGCCGATAAGCAGGAAGAACAGTTTGTAGTTTATTCTATGGAAATGACGAGCTGTCATGCTTGAATAATTAAGGTGAAATTGAGAAAATGTCAGATGGCTTGAAAACCGGCGTTTAGTAAAGTATAATTCTTTTTTAGTATTAACATCTGAAATGAGGGTTTACAATGGAGAAACCATCCATTTATGGATTAACTTTTGATCAATTAAAAATCTGGTTCACAGAACGGGGAGAAAAAGCGTTCCGCGCTTCCCAGGTTTGGGACTGGTTATATATTAAACGTGTCACAAGTTTTTCTGACATGACGAATTTAAAAAAAGAATGTATAGAACTTTTAGAAGAGAACTTTGTTATACAGTCGCTTGAGCTTCATTCTAAACAAGTCTCACAGGACGGAACTGAAAAATTTCTGTTTAGGTTAAAAGATGGAAATTTAATTGAAACTGTTCTGATGAGATTTGACTATGGATCGTCTGTTTGTGTAACAACTCAAGTGGGCTGTAATATCGGCTGCAGTTTCTGTGCCAGCGGCCTGCTGACTAAAGACAGGGATTTATCAAGCGGTGAGATCGTCCAGCAAATTATGAATGTCCAGCACAGCATGGATCACGCAGGAGAAGGTGAACGCGTCAGTCATATTGTGGTAATGGGAATTGGCGAACCATTCGATAATTATGAAAACCTGATGAACTTCCTGAGGGTAGTTAACAGTGATAAAGGACTCGCAATAGGGGCGCGCCATATCACAGTATCCACGAGCGGGATCATTAATAAGATATACCAATTTGCAGAGGAAGACCTTCAAGTTAATCTGGCTGTTTCCCTTCATGCGCCAAACAATGAGCTGCGGACAAAAATCATGAAAGTTAATAAAGCCCAGCCTATTGAAAAATTGATGGAAGCCGTTGATTACTATCTGGAGAAAAAGAACCGGAGGCTGACATTTGAATATATTCTGCTTGATGGAGTAAACGATAAGCCGGAACATGCAAGAGAACTTGTTGAGCTTATTAAAGATAAGAAAAAACTTTCTTACGTAAACCTGATTCCTTACAATCCAGTGGATGAATATATTCAGTATAAACAGAGTGAAAAAGGATCTATTCTCACTTTTTACGATATTTTGATGAAAAACGGCATCCAATGCGGCGTGAGGCACGAACAAGGTTCGGATATCGATGCCGCCTGCGGCCAGCTGCGAAGTAAGCAAATGAAAAAAGATAAAGAAAAAGCGAAAAAGAAATTAAAAACTAAAGCTTAACCTTTATCCATGCAAACTGCACCCGGAACTTTTCCGGGTGCTTTTTTATATTTATTCTCTGCCCTTGAAACAAAGGGAGTGTCGCTAAGAAGCATTTCACTGGTGCTGTTCATGTATAAAGATTTCATTTCCATCTGTGGCTTTCATCTTTATAGTTGTCTTCATTAACGAGTGGTTTTTGGAGCGGAGAAGGGCACAGTTTATTATATCTCCTGATTTTATTATTTATTTTTTCCATGTTTTGTTTACCGGGCTGAACCAATTTAAGCTCATGATGAATTTCTTTTTGCAGTTTAAGCCATTCAGGCAGATAGCCGGCTTCTTTAGCGATCTTTTGGAATTGCTGAAAAGTGTCTTTCCTTAAATACTCTTTTGGGAGCGGCTTCCCTTTTCCTTTAATATCATTCATGCTTTTCGAAGATTTAATAATGTCTCCGATCAGGTCATTATATTTATTTTCCAAAATTCAGTCCCCCTGTCAAGTAAGTCCTTCTTCCAAAGACGCTATTAGCAGACTAATTAACCCGCCACCATGAATGCGACAGAGACTAAGAGAGGAAGCCCGACTGAAACAGAGCCGCAGATAATGCCTGTTATTGCCATTCCCTTGCCATATTGGCCTGAATGACGCATTTCCCGAAGTCCGATAATACCTAATACAATACTGATTAAACCAAAAAGCATGCCGACAAAAACGATAACAAGCATTGATAATAGTGAGAGCGCACCAAAAAAAGCAGAGATAATTGCTTTCACATTGTTATCGAAACCTTGTGTCATGTTTTTATTCTGATGCTGTGGAGCTGGGCCGTTCATAAAATCACCTCATATTCTTAACAGCTTCTATTTAATTTTACAGTGACCGAAAGTGTAAAACAATCACATAAGGGTAAAAGTTGTTTCCTCCAGGAACGTTTTCTGTGTTTAAAATATTTTTATGATAAAATATGTGGAGAATCATGTAAGTTTTTGTTCAAGAAGTGGAGGGGAAGACAATCAGTTACAAGCGTGATGATGAAAGTTATGATAAAGAGATAGATGAAACCGGACTTTCCACTGAAAAAAAAGAAGAAGAACTTTTCTTCGATGGAGAAAAGTATTATACAAAAGAAGAGTTTTTTAACCCTGACGAGGAGGAAGAAGACCAGAAACCGAAGCGCAAAAGAAAAGGAATCAAGATATTTATCGCTTCACTCGTTGCTGTCGCTTTATTAAGTAATGTGTTTGCCATCTGGCCCAGATTATTTAATCTCCCGGCAATAGAATTCCTTGCTACCTCTCAGGAACTATCGAATAATGAGGAGGTTCAAAATTATAAAGACTCTATTGTCGTTGTAAGAGCTGGCAACAGTAAAGGGACGGGGTTCTATTTTTCAGAAGAAGGTTATATTATGACAAATGAGCATGTGATCGGCAATGATCCCCAGCCGACGGTATCTTTCCAGAATGGTGACCATCACAGAGCTGAAGTCATAGAGACAGACGACCAGCTCGATGTGGCTGTCCTGCAAATCGACACTGAGGAAGAAAAAAATTATCCTGCCCTTGAGTTTGAAAACAATTGGGAAATGGACAGCTCTGTTTACGTCATTGGGAACCCTCTCTTCTTTAACTATATTGCTAATGAAGGCGCTATTATAGGAACCACCTCCACCCAAAGCCGTGAAGAGCCAGTTCTGATGCTTGACGCTCCAATTTACCAGGGAAGCAGCGGAAGTCCTGTAATTAACAATAAAGGTAAAGTGATCGGCATGGTCTATGCCACAACGAGAATGGATTACGAGGGTACAAATACGAAAGTGGGGCTGGCCATCCCGGTGAATGCTTTTGAAGAGTTTATAAATGATTAACAAATAGAATTGTCCAGGCAAAACAGAACAAACCATCATAGCATATTATGTAAGCCAAAATGCAAGGTGGTGATCCGATGACTTTTCTGCTCATTGTTGTCATGTTTGTCCTGTTAATTATCGTCGGGCTCGCTTATAAAAAATAGGTTTACGGAAGCAGCCGGCCATGGCTGTTTCTTTTTATGTGCTGAAATTTTAACTTTTTATTATAATAAATTCTTAAATTGGTTTTAAAAAAAGCTAGAATAATGTGACAATTGTATGTATCATAAAATATATATGATAGACGTCAGACCACAGAAGCGAGAAGGGGGATGCTAATTGAATAGAATAGCCGTATTAACAAGCGGAGGAGACGCACCTGGAATGAATGCAGCTATAAGAGCAGTAGTACGGTCAGCAGTTTACTTTAATTTAAAAGTTTATGGTGTTTACAGAGGATATAAAGGGCTTATTGAAGGCAATCTGATAGAAATGGACGCGTCATCGGTTGGGGACATTATACACAAAGGAGGAACCATTTTAAAATCATCCCGGTCAGAGGAATTCAGGACGCCTGAAGGAAGAGCAAAAGCTTTAAAGGTGTTAAAAGAACACCAGATTGACGGATTAGTAGTCATCGGAGGAGATGGATCTTTCCGAGGGGCTCAGGAACTCAGCGAAATGGGGATAAAAACAATCGGAATTCCCGGCACAATAGATAATGACCTTAATTACACAGAATATACGATTGGGTTTGACACTGCTATTAATACAGTTCTTGAAGCTGTAACAAAAATCCGGGATACTTCCACATCTCATGAGAAAGCCACTATTATAGAAGTGATGGGGAGAAGCTGCGGGGATCTTGCTCTGTACGCAGGTATTGCCGGCGGAGCGGAGAGTATCATTATACCTGAAGAGCCAGGCAATATAGAAACAATTATAGCTAAAATAATCCAGGGAAAAGAAAGAGGAAAGCTGCACCACATTATTATGCTGGCTGAAGGATCAGGGAACGCATCTGATTTGCAGGAAAAACTGCTGAAACAGGCAGACGTTAATGCCAGGATTACTGTTTTAGGATTTATCCAGCGGGGAGGCGATCCTACGTCATTTGACAGGATTTTAGCCAGTAAAATGGGAGTCATGGCAGTTGAACTGTTACTGAACAAAAAAACGAATCAGGTCATCGGTATAAAAAACAACTCATTATTTAATATGGATATTACAGAGTCCTTAACTACAGAAAAAACTTTTAACCGGGAGATGTATAAACTGAATGAAATTCTATCTATCTAACGGGACAAGGCATAAAACTTAGCCGGGAGTCAACCGGCTGATGAAGCAACGCGTATTTTTATAGAAAGAATACGGATTTTTCGAAGCAGCTGAAGGCAAGCCCCTGGGCAAGCGTCCGCCTGGCGGCTGAAATCACTCTTTTTCTCAAATGAAAGCCGAACAAAATTCGTAAATTTTGTTCGGCTTTCATTATATCTATTCTTTTGTCCCAGCCTCTTAGTGGTTCCTTTTTTTGCCGCGGCTTCAATTTATTAAGTTACCGCTGGCAATCCACCCAGCCATTTCTTATCGCTTTAACGGTGCAGTCTGTCCGGTCATTAGCTTTCATTTTCTTTAATAGAGAACTGATAATAGTAGAAATAGTAGAACGGGCAAAGTGCATCTTATCAGCTATTTGAGCATTATTATAACCTTCCAGCAATAACTGAAGGACCTGCTGATCCCGCGGTGATAAATCTGCTGTGATTTTTTCTTTATTTAATATAAATTGTTTAATGGGAGTATGAAAGGATTTCTTTTCAGATAGTTCAAAGCTCAGCTCCCAATGTAATTCAGGTTCCAGAAAAATTCCGTTTTGGGTTAAACTGTCGATGACTAAACCGCAGCGGGAACTTAAGAAGGACAGTGATACAATTCCCTGTACGGGAAGTGAAAGGTAATCCAGCATGTCTTTAGTCACCCGGGTGTTTACAACCACCAGTGCGTATGTATGTTGGTTTAACAAAAGCTCTCTTTCCAAAAATAACTTTGTTTTTTTGTCATAGTTTTGGACGAGATAGAAAGCCCATTGATTTTTCCCTTTGTATTCTGAATAACCACGGCTCTCTGAATAAATTGATTCCAGACGCCCTCTGATATCCTTCATTAATTGCCTGGGAAAATGGTTTTCCCGGTCGTTAAATATGACTTTATAAGAAGGGCGGGAATGAAGTTTCTCATTTACTTTAACCATGAACTTTCCTCCTCTTGTATAGTCTTGAGACTACACGAGGCCAGCCATATGCACAGTATTTAGTTACATATATTTCAACTATAAAAAAACACATCCTTAGTGTTACAGGATGTGAATCCTGAAACGGCAACTGGCTGGCATAGCATCGCTTTAGCCCCTGTAGTTTTGCGTCACTGCGTTTCCACAGTTTTGCCATGATCGTTCCTAATCCATATGATTTAATATTTGCACGTATTACTAATGAACTACTTATAATGAACATTACTATATTTTGGCATATTATTCAAGATAATCTTAAGAGAAACTGGACTTTTTTATATAAAAATATAAAAACATTAATAGATTACAGACTGACTAGTAATACCAGGGTGTAAAGAAGAGCACCTGCTGAAAAAGCTCCAAAGTGGCTTTCCCTTTCTTCGGGTAATTCTTCTTTCAAGATATTTAAAATTAGGGCCCCCGCCATGAAAGAAAAAAGGAGGGCGACAATGTATTGGCTCACGTTAATTAAAAGGCTTAGCAGCCACCCCGAAAATACAGCGAACCCTAATATCCAACGCCCATAATGGTCATAATCCTTTTTATGCGTGTCGCGCAGATGCTGGTCATTTATAACAAAATGGATAGAAAGTGCAAGAAAGAACAGAAAAAAATCCATCATCGTTTCATTTTCTCCTCCGATGATTAGATAGCCAATTAAACCGTTATAAGTGCTGTAAGCCATTAAATGGATCCAGAAAATTTCCTCTTTCACAGGTAATTTTCTTTTATTCTCTTTTTTGTATTGTTTAGCAGCTCTTTCCAATCCATAAAATACGGCGAGCCCTGCCAATGCTGCGATATATACAAAACGGTCCTCAAAATAGAAACCGTAAGCTGCCTCTTCAGTAAGGTTAGCCTGATAATAATGGAGGTAAGGGATAATATGCAAAAAGACATAAGCAATTGACAATCCGCCTGCCGCGGATAATAACTTTTTGCGTGGGATGTGATGATAAAAATTTATATATTTCGAGAGTATATGGATAAGTATAAAACCGGTAATACTAAGAAAGCTCCAAAGCACAGCCAACTTTATTTTCCCTCCTTTAATAATCCTGTTCGTTCTGTCTTTACCCTTATTCTGCGAGTAAATAACTGACAAGTAAATCACAGTGGCCTGCAGGAGAGTTTAATTTCAGCAGATTAGGTGAATAAGGAAATTGAAGGTTTTATACAAAGTTACATTGCATTAGGAGGGAAACGATCATGAAAGAAAAAGAATTACAATATTTAAAAGACGAATTGCTCAAAATGAAACAAGAGTATGAAACAGCTCTTTCAGATAATGAAAAAACAAACAAAGATGAGGCAGATACTGGGGAGCTTTCCAATACCGGTAATCATCCCGGGGATCAGGGAACAGAAATGTTTGAACGGCAGAAAAGTTTAACGCTGGATCAGCACACAGCTGCTAAACTGGATGAAGTAAACGAAGCGCTCGATGCAATTGAAGAGGGAACTTACGGCATATGTGCAGTGAGCGGAAAAGAAATTCCATTTGAACGTCTTAAAATAATGCCCGAAACTAAGTATAGAGTAGAGTATGCTGAAGAAAGAAACAGAACACAAGAAAGGCCGGCTGAAGAAGATGTCACTTCCCCGTTAAACGATAAAAATACTTCTGACAAAGAAGAAATGAGGCAGGAGGCGTGGGAATCTGCCAGGGATCATGGCACCTCCAATACACCTGCTGATTACGAAGATAAAGAGGACTATTAATTAATAAAAAAACTGGATTTACAAAAAACCAAAAGATACAGGTCTAAAGGACTTAGGGGGTTCATTATGGAAAAAAACGATGAGGCAGTAAAAGCTTTTTTTACCCGATTAGACAGAACTTTTTTTCTTGAAGACCACCAGCATTTAGCCTCTTATGACCGTCCTTTGCCCATAGGTTATGACCAGACAATTTCCCAGCCTACTCTTGTGTTGGAAATGACGCTTTCCCTTGATCTCCATCCTGATTTAAAAGTATTGGAGATAGGGACAGGTTCAGGCTATCAAACTGCCCTGCTGGCAGAATTTTCAGAGGCTGTATATACAGTTGAACGAATTAATCCTCTTCTAAAGAAAGCACAAAAACGTCTGTTGGAATTAGGTTACCATAATATTCATTTCAAGCTGGCAGATGGAACATCAGGCTGGGAGGAACACTCCCCATATGACCGGATTATGGTGACGGCTGCAGTGAAAGAAATACCCGCAGAGCTGCTTCGACAGCTGTCTCCGGGAGGAAAGATGATAATCCCTGTTGGCGATGATAATATCCAGGAACTGAAGCTTATAGAAAAAAAACAAAACGAAGAGATTAAAAGCCAAGTAATTAAACATGTACAGTTTGTAAAACTCAGGGGAGAGTATGAATAAAGCCAACCCCTTAGCAGGCATTCGCCTGAAAGACTGCCCTTAATACTTTTCTAAATAAGAAATCCGGACAAGATTTTAAAAATTTTGTCCGGATTTCTTAATGGATCTATTCTTTTTTCCTGATGTTTTCTTTTTAGCGAGGATTCGTTCTAACCTCTGCCTCTTACCTCATGACGGTTCCTCCCGATATTTTCATCGATTCACCGACAATATTTTCTGCCGCAGGGCTTAACAGGAAAAGGATGCTGTTAGCAACTTCAAGTGGCTGAGTAATTCGTCCGGAAGGAAGGCCTTTATTAACAACCGCTAACTGTTCATCATAACTTCTTCCTGCTTTATCCGCTTTTTTAGAAATAATTTCCCTTGCCATTGCTGTATCGACAAATCCGGGGCAAACAGCATTAACCCTGATATTATGTTCAATTGCTTCTAAAGCAAAAGACTGGGTAAATCCGGTGATGGCAAACTTAGACGCACTATATGCGGTATTTCCGTATGTGCCTCTCAGCCCTGAGAGGGAGGACAGGTTGACGATGGCGCCACTCTTCCGTTTTTTCATATGTCTGTAAACCAGTTGGGTTAGCATTACTGTTGATGTGTAATTGAGTTCCATAACCAGTCTCAAGTCGTTTTCTTTTAAATCTTCTACGGTGTCTCCGCCGGTAATACCTGCTGAGTTAACCAGCCCATCAATTGACCCTTGGACGTTAACCGCTTTATCAATCAGCTGTTTACGGTCGTATTCATTTGTCAGATCGGCCGTAACTGCGAGAACATTTACGTCAGTATCCGGCAGTCTGCATTTGTTTTTGATATTTTCCAGTTTCTCTTTGTTACGTCCTGTAAGCGTCAGACTGGCTCCGTACTTTACAGCTTCATAAGCCAGCTCTTCACCGATGCCTCCAGTAGCGCCGGTAATAAGTATATGTTTTCCTTTAAATGCTTCACGGTTAAAGATAGTCATCTAATAACCTCCTTATGAGTTTGTTTTAAATGTACCCTCTTACCATTTAAAAAAACTGCAGGATTTCTTTTACTTTTCGCTCAGTCGTTTTTTCTTGAGGAGAAAGTGGATCAGCATAAAAACAAGGTACGCTAAAATGGCAAAAATAATCCAGTTGGAATATTCAATTGCAGCATTATAACGTGTAACTACAATTAACGATAATAAAAGAGCCGTAATAATGGTTCCGTACTTAGGGATTGGCACATCTTTAAGACTTGGAATCTTCAGCCTGCTTACCATAAGGACACACAGTAAGGTGTAAATAGCGGAAACAGCTGCTTCAGGGACTACAAAATTAAAAATAGTTAATAGAGCAATAATACCGCCAGCAGCCGTGATAGGAACCCCTGTAAAATACTTTTTCACCGACGTTTCTTCATCGATATTAAACCTTGCCAGTCTTATAGCCCCAAACACAGGAAACATCCCGGCTATAACCAAACCGGTCATTCCCATGTAAGAGAAAGTTGTTCCGAACATAAGTATGGCAGGAGCGACACCAAAAGTAACAATATCGGCTAATGAATCCAGCTCTTTTCCAAAAGGGCTTTCTGCGCCCAGCTTCCTTGCCATCCAGCCATCCATACTGTCAAGCATCATACCTACAAGAATAAATATGGCCGCATTTTGATAGTCCCCCAGAAATGACGAGCCGATAGATAAAAAACCGAAAATGAGGTTAGCCATCGTAATACCGTTCGGGATGTTTCTTTTAATTAGAATCAAATTATCACTTCCTTATTTTATTTATAAGCCTCCTTATAACTCTTCCTTTAAGATCAGAGGCAGACGCCGGAGGATGAAAAATCTTAAAGACGGGTGACGGCCAATTCCTTCTCATAAAAATAGTAATAAGTAAGGCAAGTATTAATGCCCTATCATTTAAATACTGCTGAAAAATAATGGAATCTATTATGTAAATAGCAATATTCTGCACCCTTTAAATTATATCGTTTCGTATAAAGTTATACAATTATGAGTGTTATAATTTACCTGTAACTGTTTCATTTCGTAAACTGCAGACAGCTTTTAGTTATGTAAAGGTTAAGGAGCAAAACTTCATAATAGAAAGTTTTACAAAAAGGAGAGAAAGCGGGATGCCAAATCTGAAAAGAAAGTCACTTCATAAGAGAGAGGGTGGTGCCGTTTTAATTACGGCAGCCGTTTTAGCAGGTATATCACTACTTTGGGGGCTGATCTACCTGTTTCCGGTTTCTGAGAGGCCTGAACACACATTTTTTCAATCTGAAGAGCCGCTGGTTATTGCACATCAGGGAGGAGAGCACCTTGCTCCCTCAAATACATTAGAAGCATTCAGCCAGGCTGAAGAGCTGGGAGTAGATGTGATTGAATTTGATATTCATATGACAAAAGACGGCCATCTTGTTGCTATTCATGATGATTCAGTAGACAGGACGACAGACGGGGAAGGGAAGGTCAATAATCTGACTCTCGAGGAGATACAGAGCCTTGATGCAGGACATTACTTCAGGGATCTGGAGGGGGAATACAGTTATCGGGGACAAGGCGTTTTTATTCCTACAGTGGAACAGATATTTAACGATATTCAGGATATGGATTGGAATATTGAAATTAAAGCTACTAATGATCCAGCTTTATATGAAGAGATATCCAGCCAGTTGTGGAGCCTTATTAAAGAATACGGGCTGAAGGAAAGAGTATTAATTGCTTCTTTTGATCAGCAAATTATTGATAAAATAATTGACATATCCGAAGGAGAAGCCCTTGTTAGCGGTGGGCGCCAGGAAGTAACAAGATTTGTTATCTTCCATAAATTATTTCTTAATAGTTTATACGTTCCAAAAGTGGATGCGATACAAATTCCCGTTGAAGAAAGTATCTTTAATTTGAAAGACAATAAGCTGATTCAAGGAGCAAGAAGCAGAAACATGGATGTCTATTACTGGACGATTAATGATCAGGAAGAAATGGAAGAACTTATTGATCTGGGAGCAGACGGAATAGTTACCGACCGGCCGGATCTTATGATTGAACTCATAAAAAGGGATTAACACTGTGGCACTCTACAGTTCATACACAATATGATAGAATAAATTTAAACTACACAATCTATGGAGGGTAAAAATGAGAAGAGACAGAGACCCATCAAAAATGAAATTGTTTACACTCAATTCAAACGCACCTTTAGCTAAGGAAATTGCAGATCATATTGGACTTGATCTGGGTAAAAGCTCTATCAAAAGGTTTAGTGATGGAGAAGTGCAAATTAATATTGAAGAGACCGCGAGAGGTTTTGATACATATTTAATACAATCTACTTCTGAACCAGGAAATGAATATTTGATGGAACTTCTCATTATGATAGATGCATTGAAGCGGGCGTCAGCGAGAACTATCAACGTGGTAATGCCTTATTACGGCTATGCCAGGCAGGATCGGAAGGCCCGTTCCCGGGAGCCTATTACAGCTAAATTAATTGCGAACTTACTGCAGTCAGCAGGGGCTACCAGAGTAATTTCAGTCGATATGCATGCTCCTCAGGTTCAAGGATTTTTTAATATTCCTGTCGATCAGTTAAAAGCTAATGCTCTTCTGTCCGACTATTTTATTAAAAAGGAATTTAAGGATGTCGTCGTTATAGCTCCTGAAAATGCTGGGACAGCAAGAGCCAGAGCATTAGCTAATAAACTCGATGCCCCGATTGCCTTTCTTGATAAGCAAAGAAATTCAGACCCTGAAGCCGTCCACGGCATCAATGTTATTGGAGAAATTGAAGGGAAAACCGCAATTATTATTGATGATATGATCGACACGGCGAGAACGGTAACTTCTGGTTCGTTGGCGCTGATCAAGCATGGAGCCAAAGAAGTATATGCCTGCTGCACCCATGGTGTCCTGTCAGAACCAGCTGTAGAAAGAATCAGGGAATCAGATTTGAAAGAAGTCGTTATTACTAATTCAATTTATCAGACCGAAGAAAGAAGAGACGAGAAAATTATCTCTCTTTCAATAGGCCCGTTACTGGCTGAAGGGATTATGAGAGTGCAGAATAACGAGTCGGTGAGCACATTATTTGAGTAAAGCAGAAAAGAAGCCCCCGGGAAAAGAAAACACAGCGTCCACCTACTGTTGGACTATATCTGTATTTTTATAATAAAGACATCCGAACAATGATTGTTCGGATGTCTTTTGGTTATTCTTCTTTTGTCGTTGCCTACGTTTTCTATATCGTTATGCTCCCGCCTGAGCGTTTTTTTCTTCCTCTTTTTCCTGTTGTCTTTTCTTTTTAAATTTCTTTGTTTCATTGACTACTACACCCGAGAGAAGGAGAAGCGCCACCAAGTTAGGAAAGGCCATTAATCCGTTCATAACGTCCGCAAAACCCCATACAACATCAAGGGAGACGACAGCACCAATGAATAAGGCAGCTACAAAAGCTATTCGGTAAGGGATAGATGCGGTTCCGCCGAATAAATAAGTGAAACATTTTTCCCCGAAATATGACCATCCGATAATCGTGGAAAATACAAAGAACAATAAAGCCAGAGCAACGATGTAACCACCGACTCCCGGCAGATACTGCTCGAAAGCTGCTGAAGTTAATTGGGCTGAACTGTCAAAATCGTCTGCCCGCAAGTACATCTGGCTCATAACGAGCGCCAAGCCTGTAATTGTACAAACAATGATTGTGTCAATGAACACCTGCGTCATAGATACTAACGCCTGTCTTGCCGGCATATCCGTTTTAGCAGCGGCTGCCGCTATACCACCCGTACCAAGTCCGGCTTCGTTGGAGAAGATGCCCCGGGCTACGCCTTGCTGAATTACGGCGCCGACTGCCCCGCCTGCAGCTGCCTGGCCTGTAAACGCATCTGAGAAAATCAGCCCAAATGCGCTTGGCACATCGGCAACATTTAAAATTACGATAAGGAGCCCTGCTCCGATATAAAATACAATCATAACAGGGACGATAATGCCCACAACTTTACCAATACTTCTGATCCCGCCAAGGATAACTAATCCTACTAAGACGGAGAGAAACGCGCCTGTTACCCAAACGGGGATATTAAAATTCTGACTGGCAACCCCGGCAGCTTCGTGTGATTGGACCATGTTTCCTATCCCGAAAGCTGCGACAGCAGCAAAGGCCGCAAATATTACAGCCAGCCACTTCATGTTAAGTCCTTTTTCAATATAATACATAGGACCGCCGGACATTTCTCCGCGTTCATTTTTGACACGATAGTGGACGCCCAGGATGGCTTCACTGTATTTAGTAGCCATTCCTACGAAAGCTGTAATCCACATCCAGAAAACCGCACCCGGCCCGCCGACTGCCACAGCCGAGGCGACCCCTGCGATGTTCCCTGTACCAACTGTAGCTGCCAAGGCAGTCATTAACGCCTGAAAATGACTGATATCTCCCTGGGATTTAGTATCTTTCTTTTTAAATACTAAAGATAAGGCATACGGGAGCTGCTGGAAGGAAAAGAACGCTAGTCTGAAAGTTAAATAAAGTCCTGTACCAACTAACAAGATGATGAGCGGGAGCCCCCAAACAAGGCCGCTCACTTGATTAATAATATTCTCTACTGTTTCCACTGTCACCTCTCCTTTTTGTCTGGTATGTATTACCTGAATATAGAGAATATTCTATCACAAGATTCGGGAAAATGAGATTGTTTTTTTACAATAGCACTGATTTTCTTTAATCATTTTATTTGTTTCAGTTTAATTTAATTGTATTTAAGGGAATATGGAAAGGAAAACGAGCGGGGGGGAGACAATGCCTAAGTCAAAATGGTTTTTATTTTTATACAGTGTAGTTCTTATATTAGTAGCAGTAAATCTGGCTAACCAGGTTCCTTTTATTTTTCACCCGATAAGTGTAGCTTTTAGTACACTCACTCCTATTTTAATAGTCGCAGGTGTGTTGTTTTATATCATTCGGCCCCTTGTAAGGCTGATGGAAAAGGTAATGCCCCACACCCTGTCTATTGCAGTCATATTTTTGCTGTTTGCTGGTATTGCGGCCACACTCATTACGTTTGTAGGTCCTATTCTTGTTTCTCAGATAAACCAGTTTATAGAGAATATTCCTGGATTCGTTGATGAGATGGAAGGGTGGCTGAACGACCTTATGGAGACGGAGTGGGTGAACAGGCTGCAAAATGAAGAGGCCCTTCAGAATTTTGAGCCCTCAGCCATTGCGGATAATTTTTCTAATATCCTTGCAAATATGGGAGGAAATATTCTCAGTTTTTTCGGAATGCTGTTTAGTCTGGCAACCTTGCTGGTTGTTTTGCCATTTGTTTTGTTTTTCCTTTTAAAAGACGGCAATAAACTGCCTGGCAATATTACTCGCTTTTTACCTGAGGAACAAACTCAGGAAGGCAATAAAATTATGAAAGATATGGATGAGACCTTGAGTGCCTATATTCAGGGGCAGGCAATTGTAAGTGTATTTGTAGGTGTTCTTTCTTTGATTGCTTATTTAATTATTGGTCTGGATTACGCGCTTATATTAGCGCTGATTGCCATGTTCACAAATTTAATTCCGTTTATTGGACCATTTATTGGTACTATTCCAGCAGTTTTTGTTGCTTTTTTTACCGAGCCTATGATGGCAGTGTGGGTAATCTTAGCAATTATTGTTATTCAGCAGCTTGAGAGTAATTTAATTTCCCCTAATGTGATGGGGCACAAATTAAACATCCATCCTTTAACCATTATTCTGCTTTTAATATTAGCGGGAAACCTTGCTGGACTGGTTGGTTTAATACTTGCGATTCCATTTTATGCAGTTACAAAGGCTATTGTAAAAAATGTTTACAGATTGTTAAGACTGCGTTATCCCAATCTGAAATAGCTTAGAGGAAGAAACGGACTTTTGCTTATTTAAAAAATAGTGAAAAGTTATAAAAGACTAGGACAAAAGAATAGTAATCATAAAGAAAGCCGAACAAATCTTATGATTTTTGTTCGGTTTTTCGCTTATGTACTTAACTCTGATAAATAGTAATGGCAGTCATTTCAGTCCGCCAGGCGGGCGCTTGCCCAGGGGCTTGTCCTTTTAATCTGCCGGTTCACTCTCGGCGAAGGCTTACCCGAGGGCGTCGCCGCCTTTCCTCGACAATCTGAAAACACTGCCAAAAGGCAGTGTTTTTTAATCGGCTTTCAACAGGCTTTTAGCGTGCTCAACCTGTTCTTCTGTTGGTGATTCAATTCCTTCAAGAGGGTAGGTGAACCCAAGCTCTTTCCACTTGTATACGCCCATTTTATGATAAGGAAGAACTTCTACTTTTTCTACATTAGTAAGAGACGAAATAAAGTGGTGTAACTTTATAAGATCATTATCATTATCAGAAATACCAGGGACAAGTACATGGCGAATCCATACAGGGACCTGTTTGTCTGACAGTTTTCTTGCAAATTCTAATATATGTTTATTCGAAACGCCGGTTAACTGGCGGTGTTTTTGATCATCAATCTGCTTTAAGTCAACTAGGAAAAGATCTGTATAAGAGCAAAGTTCATCAAACTTTTTCTGAAAGGTGGCATTTGAAGAGTAACAGCCGCCTGAACTATCCACGGTTGTATGGATACCAAGTTTTCTGCATTCTTTAAATAATTCAATTAAAAAATCCATTTGAAGAAGAGGTTCCCCTCCGCTTACGGTGACACCGCCTTTTGAATGTTTCATATAAGGCACATATTTCTTTATATCAGTCATTAAAGAGTCGACACTTTTTACTTCTCCGCCATCCCGGTCCCATGAATCAGGATTGTGGCAGTATTGACAACGAAGCAGGCATCCTTGAGTAAAGATAACATAACGGATCCCCGGTCCGTCTACCATGCCTGATGTTTCTACTGAATGAATTCGTCCTTCCATACAAATGACCCCCTAAAAATGGGGAAGCACCGGCAGACTGCTCTGCAGATGCTTCCAGTAAGTTACGTTACATTACATTGATTCGTGGAATGTCCTGTTAATGACATCAATTTGCTGCTCACGAGTCAATTTTATAAAGTTTACCGCATAACCGGACACACGGATAGTCAGCTGCGGATATTCTTCAGGGCGTTCCATAGCATCAAGAAGAGTTTCACGGTTAAACACATTAATGTTTAAATGGTGTCCTTGTTTTTCAGTATATCCGTCCAGAATAGCGGCTAAGTTGGCTTTTTGAACGTCTTCTTCTTTACCGAGTGCTTTCGGCACAATAGAGAAGGTGTTTGAAATACCGTCCAGTGAATACTTATAAGGCATTTTAGCAACAGAGTTCAAGGAAGCTAGTGCGCCTTTTTTATCTCTTCCGTGAAGCGGGTTGGCTCCAGGTGCAAACGGCTCGCCGTCTTTACGACCGTCAGGTGTATTCCCGGTTTTCTTTCCGTAAACAACATTGGAAGTAATGGTCAGTATAGACATAGTTGTTTCAGCATTTCGGTAAGTGCCGTGTTTTTTCAGCATGTCAGAGAATTTCATTACTAATTCCTTAGCAATATTATCTACACGGTCATCGTCATTTCCGTATTGAGGATATTCGCCTTCGACTTCATAATCTACTGCGAGACCATCTTCGTCACGGATCACTTTCACTCTGCTGTGTTTAATGGCGCTTAAGGAATCAGCAGCAACTGAAAGTCCGGCAATCCCTGTTGCCATCGTCCGGCGTACTTCTTTGTCATGCAGAGCCATTTCAATTCTTTCGTAGCTGTATTTGTCGTGCATGAAGTGAATGATGTTTAGCGTGTTGATGTAAAGGCCTGCAAGCCATTCCATAACCGTATCAAAGTTTTTGACGACATCTTCATAGTCTAGATACTCTGAAGTTAGCGGCTCTAACCCTGGTGTAACTTTTATCTTTGCTTTTTCATCCACTCCGCCGTTGATAGCGTATAGCAGAGCTTTAGCCAGGTTGGCGCGGGCACCGAAGAACTGCATTTGTTTCCCGATTTCCATAGCTGATACGCAACATGCAATTCCGTAATCATCACCGTATTCAGGACGCATAATTTCATCATTTTCATATTGGACAGAGCTTGTTTCTATAGACATTTTAGAGCAGTAGTGCTTAAAAGGCTCCGGCAGGTCAGGCGACCACAAAACTGTTAAGTTTGGTTCTGGGGCAGGGCCAAGGTTGTTTAACGTATGAAGAAATCTGAAAGAACTCTTAGTGACGAGCGGACGGCCGTCAACGCCGATTCCTCCGATTGATTCAGTAACCCATGTCGGATCACCGCTAAAGAGATCGTTATACTCAGGTGTACGGGCAAACTTAACTAAACGGAGTTTCATAACAAAGTGGTCAACGAGTTCCTGAGCGTCCTTTTCAGTTAAAGTCCCATTAGCGAGATCACGCTCAATGTAGATATCAAGGAAAGTTGATACCCGTCCTAAGCTCATTGCTGCACCGTTTTGTTCCTTAATAGCTGCCAGATACCCCAGGTAAAGCCATTGGAATGCTTCTGTTGCATTTTTGGCAGGTTCGGATATATCAAAGCCGTAAATTGTACCCAGCTCTTTTAGTTCTTGTAATGCCCGGATTTGTTCTGCAATTTCTTCTCTTAACCGGATTACTTCTTCAGACATTTCTCCAGTAAGGCTGTTTAATTCTTCTTTTTTGCCTTCAATAAGTTTGTTCACACCGTATAGAGCCACACGGCGGTAGTCGCCGATAATGCGGCCGCGTCCATAAGCGTCAGGCAGCCCAGTAATAATACCTACTTTTCTTGCCAGCTTCATTTCAGGAGTGTAAGCATCAAATACGCCCTGGTTATGCGTTTTACGGTAATCGGTAAAAATTTTCTCAGTATTTTCGTTTAATTCATATCCGTAAGATTCCAAAGCTGCTTTTGCCATGCGGATTCCGCCATAAGGCTGCATAGAACGTTTGAAAGGAACATCTGTCTGTACCCCGACTACTTTTTCCTGTGTTTTATTTAAATAGCCAGCTTTGTGGGAAGTAATAGTGGATACGATCTCAGTATCAAGATCATAGACACCGCCTCTTTCACGCTCTTCCTTAGTAAGGTTCATCACTTGTTTCCATAAGTCGGAAGTAGCGTCAGTTGCTTCTTGTAAAAATCTCTCATCTCCGTCATAAAGAGTGTAATTAGTTTGAATAAAGTCGCGAACGTCAATCTCTTTTTCCCAGTTTCCGCCGCTGAAGTTCATCCAGGCGGGTTGATTCACTTTCTCCATTGTTTTACCCATGATTAACGCCTCCGTATAATAAAATTTAAGGGTTTTCAAACAGTTTTAAAAATGTGAATATGTTCACATTGCTCTACTACCTTCAGTATAAAATTAAAAGACCTTATCAACAATAGGGAATTGTGACACTTCTATGAAAATATAACAGACCCCGATTTATTGTGTAACAGGTTTGATTTGTTTAGTGTGAGAAAAGATTAATCGTTAAAAGGAAAGCGTTAGGTACGGATGATTATAATAAGTGTAGTTGAATGTGCAGAATGAATGTGAGTGTAACAGTTTGCAGGATTGGTAGTGGGACACATTACTGAAGCCATTATATTACTGAAGGAAAAAAGAATTTTTCCCCGAATTTAGTTAAGTGTGATTAATAACAAAAGTAAGCTGTATCAAAAAATATAGGAAAGGAGGATTATAATATGAACAATTATGATAAAGATTTTTATTTTGAATTAAAAGATAGATTAATTAAAAAGCTTCCAGAGCCTGAAAAATCAATTTATGCTTATTTCCGGCAGGTCGAAAAATCAAATCTTCGTGAGTCCGGAAAATTAGTAATTAATGGTAAAACTCCTGTTCAGTCGACTGCTGATCATTTTATGATGGAAGAGGAAGAAATAAAAAAAATCTGCCGGCAGGCTTCTTTAAAGCTTGCAGAGTGGTCTAAATAACTTCTCATTCTTCCTGTCAAGCCACAGAGCACAGCTGGGTGACCTGTATATTTTAAGTTTTCCTCCCTTAGAGGTTTGGGCATACATTCCACTTATTACCTGAAAAGGATTTTTCTAAACAAAAACCCCCACTTATAAAGTGGGGGTTGCTGTTATACTGCTGATGAAAAAATTTTATGCCGGATGGCATTGTAGACCTTTTGAGACTCATCCGGGGTAAGAGGAACCATAGGCAGACGGACGGACCCCACTTTAATTCCGCTCATTTCTAAAGCAGCCTTAACAGGGGCAGGGCTAGGTGCGCTGAACATGGCGTTCATAACAGGTACCAGCTCTCTGTGAATAGAAGCAGCATATTGCGGCTGCCCGTTCTGGTGGGCTGTTACCATAGCTTTCATTTCATTGCCTATAATATGTGAGGCAACTGAAACAACACCGTTCCCGCCGATCGAAAGGATTGGAAGAGTCAAGGAATCATCGCCGCTGTAGAGTGTAAAGTCTTCCGGCGTATTCTGGATAATTTCTGACATGGCATCCAGATCACCGCTGGCTTCTTTTATAGATACAATGTTGGAAATTTCCGATAACCGGACCACTGTTTCGGGAAGAAGGTTAACGACACTTCTACCAGGTACATTATATAACATAACAGGTAAGTGGGTAGACTCAGCAATAGCTTTAAAATGCTGATACATCCCTTCCTGATTCGGCTTATTATAATAAGGTGTGGCGAGCATGACGCCGTCTACACCAGCCTGGGTAGCGAGACGTGTCAGTTCAATGGCAGCCCGTGTACTGTTTGTACCCGAGCCCGCCAGAACCGGCGCCCGGCCGTCAGCTGTCTCGACAGCAAACCTGTAAAGCTCAGCTTTCTCCTGAATCGACAGGGTAGGGGTTTCACCTGTTGTACCGGCTACTACAATTCCGTCAGAGCCATTTTCCAATAAATGATTAATTAATTCCTTAGTTGCCTGAAAATCGACATTACCATCCTGGTCAAATGGTGTGACCATAGCTGTTAAAACTTGTCCGAAATTCATGTAAATCACCTCTATTCGAAATATTTGCCACCAGTATCCGGTGACGCTAAGTTCCTGAATAGAGCTAAATCGCATGAAGAACCGTTTATACAAATTAAAAAGCACCAACGAAGGGCTCGTTGCTGCGTGGAAGTGTTTAAAACGGTCATCCAGCGTGAGATAGCCCTCCATATAGCCCGTTGGCTATACGACAGTTCTGCATCTATTTGATCACAGACCCAACAGCAAACAAATGAGCCGCCTGCTGCTTCGGCAAATTCCCCTTTCTATGCCTTTCACTGGACCTCATTATCCTCCCGGCATGTACTAATGGCCTTTGCACCTCTAAACTCACTTCAAAAGTATTGAAGTAAATATATGAACTTTGACTTCACTCTACCAAAGTTCCTCACGATTTGCAATACATTTTCCCCCCCGGGAGTCCTTAAGGTTAATAAAGGGAATGCAGGTTTGTTAATAACTTAATTTATTACCGCTGTTTCCTATTTGAGGTTTCGCCAAACATCCGGCCCTTATTCCATTAAATGTTTAAAATTAAAGAGTTTGGGAATAGACAATCAGCATAAAATTGATTTGTATAAAGGGTGATAACTAATGACTTTAAAGGCACTGTATTTAAATACGTCTTTAAAAACAAGTGATGAGAAATCGAACACGAGCGGTTTAATTCAGGAATCAGCTAAAATACTGGAGAATGAAGGGGTGAAGACAGAGGAAATCAGAGCCGCTGATTATAATATCCCCTTTGGCATGGAACCGGATATGGGAGAAGGGGATGAGTGGCCCAAGCTTTTCGAAAAAATAAAAGAGGCTGACATCTTTGTCATAGGCTCTCCTGTATGGGAAGGACAATTGAGCAGTATAACCAAACTGGTATTGGAAAAGCTGGATGCAAGCAGCAGTGAAACGAATGAGAAAGGCCAGCCGGTTTACTACAATACGGTAGCCGGAGCTATTGTGACAGGGAATGAAGATGGCGGGAAACAGACAGCTATGCCGGTCATTTTTGTACTTCAGCATCTTGGTTTTACGATTCCTCCTAATGCCGAAGCCTACTGGGTAGGAGAAGCAGGGCCAGGTCCTTCATATCTGGAAGCCGGACAGAACAGCGAGTTCACTCAGAAAAACGTAACAATGATGAGCCATAACCTCGTTCATATGTCCCGAATCTTAAAGGAAAATCCTATCCCGGCTAAAGGTAATACACAGTAATTGCTGAATATTAAACACAGGAAAAAGGAATGCTCCTCACGTGAGGAGTCATTCCTTTTTTGGTTTGTATCAGCCTCTCTTAGCTAGTCATCTTCACTATTATTAACAAAATGAGGAGGCTCTTCTTCTTCAAGGTCTCTTGCTTCTTCAATCTTCCCGGAGTTTTTTCTTCTGTTTACAGTGCCGCCTCCAAGCCCTTCATTGATCATACGGTCCACATCGTTAAAGAAGTCTTTTTCAGCTGTATTACTTTTATCGAATTCAGACTTACTTGTTTTTTTCATATATAAGCTCCTTAATAATTATTTTAAGCTTTATCGTTAACGGGAAGGTTTTTAGACTTCGAAATAGTAATTCTTTCTTCACCTTGTGCCGGCTGCACAGCTTCTTTTCCTTTTTGAATATTCCGCTTGGATTTTGATTTTTTGCTCACAGTCCCATCGCCTCCTTTTTGGTCAGTATTTTTAATATTAACTGCTGAGGTTTAAAATATTTATTCAGAAGAGACGGTTAGGTAACTTCCACCCGGTCGGGGCGTGAGCGTTGAGACTGGCTGGCTTGTCTTGTAAAATAAACAATTACATATAATTTTTAAGGAAAAGAGGGCCCTTATGAAATCATACATTGTTATAGGAGGAGGCATTCTTGGCGCTTCAACTGCTTTTCATCTTGCAAAACAAGGATGCCGTGTGACGTTAATTGACCGGCACGATCATGGTCAGGCGACTGATGCTGGAGCAGGCATTATTTGTCCCTGGTTATCACAAAGGCGTAATAAAGCCTGGTACCGGCTGGTTAAAGGCGGGGCAAAATTTTACCCAGGGCTTATTAAAGAACTGGAGGAGCTTGGAGAGTCTAATACGGGGTATGCCCGCGTGGGAGCTCTCACCCTTCATCATGATGAAACAAAACTTGATAAGATCGAGGAGCGGGCCTACAAACGCCGGGAAGATGCGCCTGAAATTGGCGATATTAAACGGATGACTTCAGCAGAGACAAAAGCTTACTTTCCCCCTCTCGCCGACGGATACGGAAGCGTTTATGTAAGCGGAGGTGCAAGGGTGAACGGAAGAGCTCTCCGGGATTCACTTATCAATGCCTCAAAAAAACTCGGCGTCCGGATAATAAAAGGCAACGCCTCGCTTATTATGGAAAATAACAGAGCTGCAGGAGCAGAAGTTAATGGAGAAATAGTAGAAGCAGACGCAGTGGTAGCTGCATCCGGAGCATGGGCTGACGAGCTCCTTAAGCCGATAGGCTTGAATTTCTCAGTAAAGCCGCAAAAAGGCCAGATTGTCCATTTAAAGATGAAGAATACAAATAATGAGAGGTGGCCTGTGGTCATCCCGCCTGGCGATTATTATATTTTAAGTTTCGGAAACGGGCGTATTGTCGCCGGGGCAACGCGGGAAGACGATACAGGATTTGATAATACACTGACAGTCGGCGCACTTCAGAAAGTGTTTAACGAAGCTTTAGCTGTTGCCCCTGGTCTTGCAAAAAGTGCCTATGTAGAAGCGCGGGTAGGGTTCCGTCCATTTACACCAGGCTTTTTACCTGTTGCCGGTCCAGTGCCTGGGACAAAGGGGCTGTTTGCTGCTAACGGCCTGGGTGCTTCAGGGCTGACGTCAGGCCCTTACTTAGGTTCACAGCTGGCGGATCTGGTAGTGGGAAAAACAGTCGAATTGGATCTAAATGATTATAACATTAATGAAGCAATTGAGCGGGAACATCCTGACGGTTAAAATGCTGATACAAAGAAAATGTTCCTGCAGATTAAACTGGAGTCAAAAAGGTTATATATAAACTAAATAACTTTAAAGGAGTCACCAAAGACATGCCTGCAAATTTACTATTAAAAATTGGCCTATTTGTTTTTCTTATTGGAACAGTTTTTTACATTAACCATTACCATATAAATATTGATCCAATGAGAATTCAAGCAGCTGTTTTATCGTTTGGAATCTGGGCTCCGTTAATCTATATTTTACTTTTCAGTTTAAGGCCTTTTGTGTTATTCCCGGCCTCAGTGTTTGCTGTAGCTGGAGGATTGGCGTTCGGGCCTTTTCTGGGTCCTGTCGTCACATATGCCGGCTCGCTTACGGGGGCAATCCTTTCATTTCTCCTCGTAAGAAGGCTCGGCAGCCGTTTTATTCAGAAAAGCTGGAGAGGGCGCGGAAAACATATCCAGAAAAAAATAGAGGACAACGGCTTTTTTTATATCACTGCTTTAAGAATCATTCCAGTCATTAATTTTGATTTTGTAAGTTACTTGTCTGCTTTATCCCGGATTCCTTTTAATAAATATTTAGCGGGCACTATGGTCGGGATTATTCCCGGGACGCTGGCGTTTAATTTTCTGGGCGCCTCTTTTGCAGAGTTAAATGCACGGATGCTTGCAGTTACAGCTCTTTTATTTGCTGTTTTTCTGGGTCTTCCGGCGATCGTCCTTAGACTTTTAAAGAAAAAAAATATAGATGTCGATTTTACGGCAAATGATAAACAAGTATAGTTTTCTGCTGTTTTTTACGTTAACTTAAGGCGGTGAGACGTTGGAAAAGTATGATGTAGCCATAATAGGAGGCGGGGTAGGAGGGCTGACGCTGGCCCTCAAACTCGTCCAGGCGGACGTACGGGTACTCGTAGTTGAAAAAGCTAAACAACCGGGGAAAATTTATAAAGGTGAACTTCTGCAGCCTAAATCATTAGAAATTTTCAAAGAGATGGGGATTGCGGACAGGATAGTGGAAGCAAGTTTCTCACTCCCGACAATTCATACTTATGAAATGACTGAGACTAAAGACGGGACTCTTAAAGAAGACCTTTATATACCTTTACATTATAACCGGCTGAGCAGTTCCTTCCCTGAGGCAAGAATGATTCCACATGAAAAATTGAAAGAGATAGTAATCCGAGAAGCTGAAAAATACACTGCTTTTAAATATTGGAACCCTGCAACGTTCCAAACCTTTACAGCAAAGGAGGAGCGTAAGAAACGTTTTCAAAAAGCCAAAATTGCATATGAGGGAGAAGAAGTAGAAGTCGAGGCACGTTTTTTTGTAGGGGCTGAAGGACGATCTTCTTTGCTTAGGAAAGCAATGAATCAGCATGTGATAACGACCCAGTATAACCATCAGTTCCTTACAGTCACCTTTCCGAGACCAAAAGATTTCACTGAAGCTAAAATGTATGCTACCCATGACTCCTTTATCGGTTTATTTCCTCTTCCTGAAGATCAAGTCCGCAGTGTTATGCTCATAAAACCCGGACAGTATAAAGAAATGAAAAAGAAGGGGCTCCACACTTTTTATGAACCTTTTGAACGTTTTGAACCGGGATTAAAAGGGTATCCCGAAAATATACAAAGTTGGAAAGAGATTCAATTAATGATTCCTATCCGGCATAATATACCTAATTATGTAAAAGGAAATGCCGTCATTATTGGTGATGCTGCCCATACAGTGCATCCGATGGCCGGTGAAGGGATGAATCTGGCTATACAGGACGGAGCTGTATTAGGCGAACTGTTTGTCTGGATGTTTAGAGAAGCCCGTTTGGATCCTGCCAATCTAAGAAAGTTTGAAAAAGTAAGAAAGAAACGGGCAGACAGGCTGTCCCGGCTTAGCCATCTTTCGGCTTTAGCTTATTCCTGGCCTTATAAATGGGTCCAGCGCGGAAGGATGTTTGCGTTAAAAAGGCTTGAAAGACACCCGGTGCTGCATTATAAACATATGCTTAATATTTCCGGAATAGGCTGGTGGCCATACAGTGTACTGGATGGATTAAGATTTTTAGGCCCGGGCAAGGTATTTTCCAGAAAACGTTTTGAGAAAAAAAGTGAAAAGATGCTTTTCTCCTATAAAAATGATTATCCGTGGCATTTTAAAAATGAGGAAAGAAGCCAATCAAAGGAGTGACGGAAATGAAATTAAATATTCCCCGACTTATTCTGCTCGGTAAAGGGGCAACAATGGTCTACAGATTTATTAAAAGAAGAAAAACAAGGAGATAACTATACATCCTTTAATAGTCAGTCAGAGGCAGCTGGTTTAACCAGCTGCCTTTTTTATGGTTATGGAAATCTGTGGCCCAGACAGAGGAAGGCAGCATCAGCGTGAAAACAATTCATTCGGCGGTTTTGGGCTTTTTATTTTGAGTATGGATTAAGTGATGGTGAAGGTCCTCAAATAAATCCTGGAGAGCTATCAGTTCATAGAACAGTATAATTTTTTCACTTAACTGATGCTCGTAATTATACTTTTTAACCGGCCCGGAAATAGAAAATTCGTAACGTAAATGATTATTAAGCTCATCTACTAGCCTGATGTAATCATCTTTTAAAGGTTCGTCCATGTGGGACAGCATATGGCTGATTTCTTCCCGGGTGAGCTTGATTAATCTTCTTTCATATTCGGACAGATCCATTGTCTTAGGCAAAAAGTGTAAATTTCCAAGATGTAAACCTGCCCGCTGAAGGTAATCGGCTGTTTTTTTCAATTTGACCAGCTCGCGGAATTTTGTAATCTTAAACCGGTGATATTTAAGCTCTTTTCTCTGATATTCAATAAGCTGCTGCGTATGTGAAAGTTCCCGTTTTAGTAAATCATAAGGACTGGCGGCAAAGGTACTTTGCCGGATATGTTCTTTGTTATTAATTATTTCGTCGAGGGTCCCGGATAAAATCTTTTCCATGTTTTTAATATGGCTTTTGTGCCGCTGCTTAATTTTTGGTAAATAATCAGCAGGCAGAATCAGCACGTTGACAGACGTGGAAACAAGAAGCCCAATTGACGTCGTTCCCAGGCGGATAAGGAAAGAATAAAATAAATCCCCGTGCAAATCAGGAATCATAGCGACCGCAGTTAAAGCAGCTACCAATGTCCCGGAATGGAGCTTTAATTTCTGGCAGAAAATAATGGTTAAAGAACCTGCTAGAGTGTAAGATAAAGGGCTTTCTCCAAATAAATACACAGAGCCGGCTGCCAGGCCGGCGCCGATGGCTGAGGCAGGAAACCGTTCCATCCCTTTTCTTATCGAATCGTGTGTCGTCGGTTCCACGGTTACAATCGCAGTAATCACTGCAAAAATAGCCGGAAGACCCAGAGCAAGGCAAATGAGTGAAGTAATAAAAATGGCAATAGCTGTTTTGATAATTCTTCTGCCTATGGTTCCTTTTCTAATTATTTTCAATTTCAATGTGAGTCACTCCGAATCTGTGTAATCATCAGTCTGATTGTATCATGGAAAGAACTATCTATATTAGTTCCTGATTTTTTGATACAATGACAAGTACGAACGTATGATTGTATATTTTACATTTAAAGCTTAGAGGTGAACAAGATGGCTATTAATTTTGTGACAGGACGGGCAGGAAGCGGTAAAACGACCCGCATTGAAAAGGAAATTCTTGAATTGGCGAGGGCAGACCCGCAGGGGGCTCCTGTCATATATCTTGTGCCTGACCAGATGACATTCCAGGTAGAAAGAAACCTGATAAAGAAATTTGGACGCGGGATGACTCGTGTTCAGGTGCTGAGTTTTTCACGGCTTGCCTTGCGTGTACTTCAGGAAGTTGGAGGGATTTCCCGTTATCATATTGAAAAGACCGGGATCCATATGCTCATACGGAAAATAATTGAACGGAACAAAGACAGTTTTCTAATGTTTCAAAAAACGTCTGCAAGACCTGGTTTTGTGGAAAAAATGGAACAGACTATCACAGAGATGAAACGCTATCAGATAGATGCTGAAACACTTCAGGAAGAAATTAATTCTTTGGAAAATGAAGAAGAACGTTCAGCCTCCGGCAAGATGATGCTTGATAAGCTCGTTGATATCCATATCATATTATCACGTCTGGAAAAAGAGCTGGCTGATAAATACGTGGGTTCTGAAGACTACCTCCAATTGCTTGCAGAAAAACTGCCTGAGTCTGGAAACCTGAACGGCACTGCTTTTTATATTGATGGATTTTACAGCTTCACTCCTGTGGAGATGAATGTATTGAGGGAGATATTTAAAATAGCGGAGGATGTCACTATTTCTCTCACATTGGACGAACCTAAAGCTCCCGGTCATATACTTCACCCGCTGGACTTATTCTATGAAACCGGCACTACATATCAGCAGCTGATTTTATTATGTGAAGACTGTAAACTAAGTGATTTTTCCACTGAGGTTCTTGATGCGGCTAAACGGTTTAAAACTAAAGGGCTGCAGCATCTGGAAGCCAACGGCGGAAGAAGGCCTGCCCCCTCCTCAGAAGACAGCGATGGCGTGAATCTCATAAGTGCCGTGCATAAGAGGGGAGAAGTGGAGCGAGTGGCACGGGAGATAACATCACTCGTTCGCTCCCGTAATTACCGTTATGGTGAGATTGCTATTTTGCTTAGGAACATGGGAGAATATGCCGATTATTTTGAAACAGTTTTCCGGGATGAAGGGATCCCGTTTTTTATGGATGAAAAACGTTCAGCCCTTAATCATCCACTAGTGGAATTTATCCGGTCAACACTTGAAATTATTCACCGTCACTGGCGTTATGAATCTGTTTTCAGGGCGTTGAAAACAGAATTTTTATTCCCTGAATCAGAAAATATCCGCGAGAAAGTTGACCAGCTGGAGAATTATGTTCTCGCTTATGGAATACAGGGTAAAAGATGGTACAGTGACGAGCGATGGACTTATCACCGGATGAAGACAACGGCAGAGTATGAAAGAGATAAGACGAAAGAAGAATATCTGTATGAAGAAGAGATTAACAGTTTAAGAGAAGATTTATTACGTCCAGTTTTTTTGTTCCAGAAGCGCCTTAAGAAATCAAGAACAGTCAAAGACTATTGCACCGATTTGTTTCAACTGCTGGAAGATATTAGGGCTGCTGAAAAACTCGAACGATTGAGAAATGAGGCTGCCGGTGATCAAAACTTAAGGGAAGCCCGGGAGCATGATCAGATGTGGGACGGAGTCATCCATCTGTTTGATCAAATGGTAGAAACGAGCGGGGATGAGCCGGTCAGCTTCGAATTATTTATGCAGATGATAGACACAGGTTTTGAAAGCATGAAATTTTCGATTATACCTCCAGCGTTTGACCAGGTCGTTGTAGCCAGTATGGAGACGTCAAGGTTATCCAATATCCGCTGTGCCTTTATTATGGGAGTCAATGATGGAGTGATCCCGGCAAAACCTGATGAAGGAAGAATGATTTCGGAAGAAGAACGTGAACTCTTGGAGGAGAAGGGGCTTGAGCTGGCCCCCGGTGCACAGCGCCAGTTATTAAATGAAAATTTTCTGATCTATATGGCCCAGTCGACCCCTTCTGAAAAACTTTATTTGACTTATCCGTTAGCAGATGAAGAGGGGCGGAGCCTGCAGCCTTCTATGATTTTAAACCAGCTTTATGACTTATTTCCTTCTTTGGAACAGGAATTCGCATGTGATACACCTGCGGATGCTGGAGAGTCAAATGAAATAGAGTTTATTAACCATCCGCAAAAAACTCTATCCTATTTAACTCAGCAATTGCAAGGCTGGAAACGAGGCTATCCTATTTCAAAAGTATGGTGGGATACCTATAACTGGTTTATTAATCAGCCTGTCTGGTCCGGCAAAGCAGAGCAAGTACTCCGAAGCCTTACCTATCATAATAAACCGGAACCTATCTCCCGGCAGCTGACTGAAAAATTATATGGAAAAAAACTTAAAACCAGTGTATCAAGAATGGAGCAGTTTAACGCATGTCCATTTTCGCAGTTTGCTAATTACGGATTGAAACTTAAAGAAAGAGAAACGTACAAACTCGAAGCTCCGGACATAGGGACACTTTTTCATGCGGCGCTGAAAGAAATGGCTGAAGCTTTGAGGGAGAAAGGGAAAGATTTCTCTCACTTGTCAAAACAGGAAGCCGCTCATATGGCTAAAACAATTGTAGACCAGCTGGCACCCAAAATTCAGAGGCAAATTCTTCTCAGCTCGAGCCGTTTCAACTATATCCAGCAGAAGCTTGAACAGGTTGTAGCACGTGCTTCAGCAGTACTTGCAGAGCAGGCGAAAAAAACCGGTTTTTCTCCTGCAGGACTGGAAGTCGGTTTTGGGCCTGACGAACAGCTGCCTCCGTTAACATTTCAGCTTGAAAACGGGTATACGGTGGAGCTTGCAGGAAGAATAGACCGTGTTGACAAAGCAGAGAGTGAAGAGGGTCTGTATGTCAGAATCCTTGATTATAAATCCAGTTCCAAAGACATTAATCTGGACGACGTTTATTATGGTCTGGCGATGCAAATGCTTATTTATTTGGATGTTGTTCTCAGTTTTGCTGGAGATTGGCTTGGGGCAGAAGTATCGCCGGCAGGCGTTCTTTACTTCCATGTCCACAATCCAATGATTCAGGCAGAGGAGAAACTTACAATTGAAGAAATAGAAGAAAAAATACTGAAGGAATTTAAAATGAAAGGGCTGCTGTCTTCTTCTTTAAATGCGCTTAAGCAAATGGATCTGACACTGGAACAAGGCCATTCAGACATTGTTCCTGCAGGATTAAAAAAAGACGGAAAGCCTTATGCAAATTCCAAGGTGATATCTCCTGGTGACTATGAAAATTTAAGGAGTCATTTAAGAAATCATGTCAAACAGATAGGCGAATCTATTTTAAATGGTAATATTGCTCTTACACCTTATAAAAAGAAACAGAAAATACCGTGTACCTTTTGTTCTTTCAAATCGTTTTGCCAATTTGATGCAAGTCTTGATTCAAATGATTACCGGCATCTGCCGGCTCAATCAAATGACGACATATTAAAAGTAATTCGGGGAGGAGGAGATGCAGATGAAAATGAAAGCTAAACCTGAAAACGTCACGTGGACTGATGAACAGTGGCAAGCAATTGCTGCTGAAGGAAACAATATTCTTGTGGCGGCAGCTGCCGGCAGTGGAAAGACTGCGGTGCTCGTTGAACGGATTATCAGGAAGATAGAAGATGCAGAGCATCCTGTTGATGTGGACAGACTTTTAGTTGTTACTTTTACTAATGCGGCAGCAGCTGAAATGAGACACAGGATTGGGGAAGCTCTCGAGAAAAAACTTGCCTCTGATCCCCGGTCCCTCCACTTGAGGAGGCAGCTCTCTATACTCCAGAGAGCAAATATTTCCACGCTCCATTCGTTTTGCATGAATGTGGTCCGTAAATATTATTATGAAGTGGACGTAGATCCAAATTTCCGCATCCTTGATCAAACGGAAGGCGAACTGATTAGAGAAGAAATGATAGATGACTTGTTTGAAGAAGAATACGGGAGAAAAGATAATCAGGCATTTTTTAATGTGGTTGACCAGTTCAGCGGTGACAGGTCTGATGATAAACTAAGGAATTTGATCCTTCATTTATATGATTTTTCCCGTTCCCATCCCGAGCCGTACCGGTGGCTTGATGAATTAGTCCATAATTATGAAGTGGAAGAGGCGGAGGCGTTAGCAGATCTGCCATGGGGAAAGGAAGCAGCCTCTCATGCTGATAAACAAATAAGAAACGCGGTTGAATTACTGGAGCAGGCCCTTAAACTTACAAAAGAACCCGACGGTCCGGCAAAGTATGCAGAAACGTTATTAAATGAAATCAGTCAACTCGAGCAGCTAAAGGGCAAAAATTCCTTGCACGAGTTATTTGAAGGCTTTCAGACGGTTAGTTTTGGCCGTATGCCGCCTATCGCAAAGAAGGAATTAGTAAATGAGACATTAAAGAACAAAGCCAAAGATCTGCGTGACCAGGCTAAAAAAACCGTAACTGATTGCAAGTCTGCGTTTTTCAGTCTTTCTCCCCATACAATTATAGAGGATATGAACAAAATGGCGCCGGGGATAAGAAAACTGACAAGCCTTGTGAAAGATTTTGCTTCCCGCTATATGAACGAGAAAAAAGAAAGAAGCGTACTGGATTTCAGCGACCTTGAGCACCTGTGCCTGGAAATTTTCACAAGCAAGGAGCGTTCGTCTGAACTGCTCCCATCAGGAGCAGCAAGAGAATATGCCCACTTCTTTAATGAAGTTCTTGTCGATGAATATCAGGATACAAACCTCGTTCAGGAAACCATCTTAACTTTGGTTTCAAAAGGGGATAATTTATTCATGGTAGGGGATGTGAAGCAGTCTATTTACCGGTTCAGACTCGCCGAGCCTTCTTTATTTATGAAAAAATATAAACATTTCACCCCTGCAGGAGAAGGGGAAGGAATGAAAATAGATTTGGCAAGGAATTTCCGAAGCCGTTCCCAAGTGCTGGACGGTACGAACTTTATTTTCCGCCAGGTGATGGATGAAGCAGTCGGGGAAATTGCTTATGATGAAGCAGCCGAGCTTAAATTGGGGAACCGGGATTATCCTGACCAGGAAGGGCTTGAACCAAACCTGCTGTTAATAAATAAGGGAGAGACAGGACTCTCTGCCCATGAAGAAACAGTTAACGATTCGGAAATGTCTATGGAAGAAGAACTTGAAACTTCACAGATGGAATCAAGAACATTGATTAAAGAAATAAAATCTCTAATTCATTCCCAATACCCTGTCTATGATAAAAACATGAAAAAGACACGGCCAGTAACATACAGGGACATGGTTATTCTTATGCGGTCTATGCCCTGGGCAGAAACGATGATGGAAGAATTCAAAAAAGCCGGGATACCCATATATGCTGAGCTTTCAACCGGGTATTTCGAAGCTGTAGAAGTGCGGATCATGATTTCATTATTAAAAATTATTGATAACCCTTATCAGGATATCCCGCTTGCTTCTGTTTTAAGGTCGCCGGTTATGAATATGACAGAAGAAGAGCTTGCATCGATCCGTCTGTTTGACCAGTCGGCATCATACTTTGACTGTCTAAAAACCGCCTCAACAGACATTAACGGGGATAGCGATTTAAGAACAAGGTGTGCTGATTTCTTGAGCCAGCTCAGTTCATGGAGGAAGAAAGCGCGGTCCGGTGCGCTGTCTGAATTGATATGGGACATTCTCCAGGAAACGGGTTTTTATACTTATGCAGGAGGCATGCCTGGAGGTAAGCAGCGGCAGGCTAATCTGCGAGCTCTTTATGACAGGGCACGTTCCTACGAAGCCACTTCCTTCCGTGGGCTTTTCAGATTTTTAAGGTTTATTGAACGGATGGAAGAACGTGGTGACGACCTCGGAACGGCGAGGGCATTAGGTGAGCAGGAAGACGTTGTAAGAATCATGACCGTGCATAAAAGTAAAGGCCTGGAATTCCCTGTCGTGTTTATTGCAGGAATGAACAAAGTGTTTAACAGGCAGGATATCCGAGGGGATTACCTCCTTCATAAGGAACTTGGCATAGGAACAAAACGTATTGATCCGGAGTTAAGAGTCGCTTATCCTACTCTTGCACAGCAAGTCATCAAAGAGAGGATTAAGGCAGAAACCCTTGCTGAAGAAATGAGAGTGCTGTATGTGGCTCTGACAAGGGCAAAAGAAAAGCTCTTTATTACGGGAACAGTAAAGGAATTTGAAAAGTCTCTTGAAAAGTGGACTGAATCGCTGACCCATAAAGACTGGACTTTGCCTGATATGGTACGAGAGAAAGCATCCAGCTTTTTAGACTGGGTGGCACCAAGTGTGTTCCGCCATAAGGAAGCAGCCTCTTTACTGGAATTGTACGGTATAAATACAGAAAGTCTGGCGGAACGAGTAGCGGAAGATCCTTCATCATGGAAGGTTAAGGTGTTGACTTTATCAGATTTGTACGAAGAGGAAAATACAGGACAGGCCGTTGATGAGGAAATAGAGAGAAACATCAGGGAACTGAAAGCAGTCCGGGAAGAGTCAGACTGTAAAGAAGAGGTGAATGCGAGGCTGGAGTGGCGGTACCCTTATACGGATGCAACGATGCATCAGGCTAAGCAGTCAGTGACCGAATTAAAGAGAGAGCTGGAAGATGAATACAGCGACCGGTCAATGGTTCCAGGTTTTCAGTCTAAATATGCTGACAGACCGAAATTTTTACAAAAAGATATCGTAAAACCTTCTGAAAAGGGGGTTATCATGCACACGGTCATGCAGCATATTTCATTATCCTCCCAACCAGCAGCGGAAACAGTAGAGAAAGAAGTGAATCAGCTCGTTAAGAAAGAAATTTTCACTCCTGAAGAAGCGGCGCATGTCAATATCGACTATATCGTCAGGTTTTTTGAATCAGACTTAGGCAAACAAGTGGTTGAATCAGGTGCCGTTTACAGGGAAATTCCATTCAGTTATTGCATGCCTGCCTCCGAAGCTTATTCCACCTGGAAGCAGAAAGATGAGGCAATGGTGTTTGTGCAGGGAATGATTGATGCCGTGTTCAGAGATTCAGATGGCGGGCTGATTTTACTTGATTACAAGACTGATAATATTCAGGACAGATTTCCTTTAGAAAGTAAGGAGACGATTACCAGCTATTTTAAAGAGACGTACCGTTTTCAATTGGAAGTGTACCGCCAGGCTCTCTCAGACAGCTGGGGTGAACCGGTAAAAGCATCCTATTTATATTTATTTGACGGCGACTATACAGTGGAGATGTAAGGAGAGCAGAATTATGAGACTACTTCATACGGCCGATTGGCATATCGGCCGGACAATCGAGGGCAGGGACCGGCACAGTGAACATGAAGCCTTTTTTGAAGAACTTACAGAGATAGCCGAAAATGAAAAAGCTGATGCAGTGCTGATGGCCGGTGATGTATTTGATTCAGTAAACCCGCCTGCAAAAGGAGAAGAATTATTTTATGAAAGTATGGCACGTCTGTCAGATAATGGCAGGCGGCCGGTAATTATCATATCCGGAAATCACGATCATCCCGACAGGCTTGCGGCAGCCAGGACGATTCTTAAGAATCATAATATTTATATTCAGGGTCTGCCGTCTTTAATGCCGCTCCGAATTCCGGTGGCGGGCAAGGAGACATTTCTGAGTATAGCAGGTCTTCCTTATCCATCAGAATCACGATTAAAACAGAGCTTTTCCGAATTAAATGATGAACTTGTTCTGAGAGATGTCTACGGGGAGAAAATCAATGAGTTCTTTAATCGCTTAACAAAGGACTTTTCAGAGCAGGATGTAAGAATTGCGATGAGCCATCTGTTTGTGGCGGGAGGATCGGGAACTGAGTCAGAGAGGCCGATTGAAGTCGGCGGAGCTTACACTGTAAAAGGCACCCAGCTCCCTAAAAACGTCCAGTATACGGCATTAGGGCACTTGCATAGACCACAGAATATCAAGCATAGCCAGGCGCCAGCCCGTTATTCAGGTTCCCCGTTAGCCTTCAGTTTTTCAGAAACAGGCTACACGAAATCGGTGACGATGGTAGAAGTAGATCCCATGCAGGATGCCAGGATTACGGAAATCCCTCTATCTGCGGGAAAGCCTCTTGTTAAATGGAAAGCTGCTGGTGGAATGGAGCAAGTGCATAAATGGATGCTGGAGAGAAAGGATAGCCATGCGTGGATCGATCTTGAAATCCATATGGATGACATTCCGTCTATGGAAGAGATTCATAGACTTAAAAAAGAATATCCCGGCATTTTGACAATCCGGCCGGTGTTTCCGGATACTGAGGAAGACAGTTCTTATGAACGGAAACATGTGGCGATCGATGAACTTTTTAAACAATTCTATGAAAGGCAGACAGGCGGTGCGAGTCCTGATGAGGAATTAACACGTCTATTTCTGGAATTGGTTAATGAGGAAGAGGAGGAGCAGGGGCAATGAGGCCAATTGAGTTAACCTTACAAGGTTTACACAGCTTCAGAGATAAACAGACAGTTGATTTCTCCAGTTTATGTGAAGGAGGAGTTTTTGGTATTTTCGGTCCGACGGGGAGCGGGAAGTCCTCTATTCTGGATGCAATGACTCTCTCATTATACGGAAAAGTTGAAAGAGCACCGGGCAATACGCAAGGGATACTAAACCATGCGGAAGAACAGCTGGCCGTATCATTTACTTTTTCACTGGGAAAAGGCAAAAAGGAAAATACTTATAAAGTTGAAAGAACGTTTAAACGGACGAAAGAGAACGGATTGCGCCAGGCTACAGCCCGCTTGATAAACGTTACAGAAAACTCTGCCGTTATTGCTGATAAAGCAGGTGATGTAACGAAAGAAGCTGAATCTCTTCTTGGATTATCTATCGATGATTTCACACGGGCAGTGGTGCTTCCGCAAGGGAAGTTCTCGGAATTTCTGTCATTAAAAGGGACAGAGAGAAGGAAAATGCTCCAACGCTTGTTCCATCTTGAAAAGTACGGAGACGAATTAAATCAGAAACTGCGCCACAGACTCGTTTCTGCCAGGCATGAAAAAGAACTGATTGAAAAAGAGCAAGCCGGTCTAGGCGAGGCATCTATACAGTCTTTAAAGAAAGCTGAATCTCATGTGGCTCAACTGCAGAAACAAATTAAAAAGCAGGAAAGAACGGTTGAGGTTACGCAGAAAGACTATGAAAAAGGCAAACAGCAGAGAGAATGGCATAAACAGCTTCAATTATTGGAAAGAGAACTTGCTGAGCTTGAAAAACAAGTGCCTGAAATTGCAGAAAAGAAAGAAAATATTAAATTGGCAAAGGAAGCAAATATTCTTTTTCCATATATCCAGGAAGTAAATGAAAGTGACGAGCAGCTAAATCACTGGCGAAAAAAAGAAACCATAGCGCAAGAACAGCTGAAATCTGTTAAACAGAAAGCTGAAGCCAGCAAACAAACATATGATAAAGCATTTAAAGAGCAGGAAGAACATGAAGTTCCGATTAAATTATTGCTTGAAAATTTCCGCCAAATGGAGGGCAAACAAAAAGACCTCCAATACCGTCAAAAAGAAGCAAATGAGAAGAGATATAAATGTGATGAACTGAGTAAGGATATTGAAAAACTGAGTGAATCACATAAACAGGTGATGAAAAATAAACAAAAATATGAGGAAGTTCAGGCGAACCTGAAAACACGCCTTGCTGAAACGGAGCCTGCCACTGAAGAGAAAAATCAAATGAAGGAAGCGGCCGATAAAAGATATAAGTTGAAATTCCTTGAAGGTCAGATAGAAGACACTAAGGAAAGACTTGAAAAAGCCGGAAAGGATTACGGGAAAGCTGAGGCTGCAGTTGATTCAGTGAATAAAAGTAAAATGAACCTGTCAGACAATCTTAAGGAGCGGTTCAGGCAAATCAGTCTGTGGTACAACTTTGTTGAAGACAAAAAGACACTATTAGACACGCTTAAAGCTGGCTTAAAGGAAATTCAAGAGCGTGAAAAACAAAATTATTTTAATTCTGCTGTCAACGAATTAAGACGGTCTCTTAATAAAGGAGAGGCTTGTCCCGTCTGTGGTTCGACAGACCATCACTTGTCTGTTGAACCGGCACATATGCAGGCAGCAGCAGCATCCGAAATTCAGGAAGCTGATAATTATGAGGCTTTAGAAGAAGAGATCCGGTTGGCAGAAAGGCAGTTTGAAGAATCTGTCTGGAGGCTCGATCAGACGGCAAAACAAGCCCCTTTTGCGGATCTTTCTCCTGATAGGCATGAAACGGACGAATCACAGGATGTCCTGCCTCCGTTGGAAGACTCCCGTTTTCCTAACGCGTGGAATGAATGGAAAACGCAGTGGGCAAGCCAGAGAAAAAGTATAGATAACTTAATCAGCCGTTTCCACAGTGAGATTAAAGAATGGACAAAAATTAACGAAGAGACTTCAGGAGAAAATCTGATATTACAGCAGGCTAAACAGAGATACAGTGACCTGGAAAAAGAACTTGAAGACAAGCGTGCTTCTTATAAACAGGAATTGGCTGATTGGCAGAAACAGTTCCCGCAGATTCCTTACAACGAAGTCGAACAAATACTGAAAAAGTTTCATAAAAGAGAAGAAGAGGCAGAAGCAACAAGAAGCCGTCTGGAAAATAGTGTCCCTGTTATAGATGAGTGCCGGTCTAAGGCAGAGAAAGTTAACGAACAGCTTCAATCCTGTAAAGTGGAGTATTCCAAATATGAATCTGAATATAATGAACAGATAAAGAGAATAGATGAAATCAGTCTGGAAATTGAGACTGTTACCAAGGGAGAAGAGTTAAATCCGCTTATTCAACGCTACGAACAGAAGCTTAATAATTTAATAGCAAACACATCAAACGCAAAAGAGCATCTGGAAAAGGCAGAAAATGAGTTTAGGAATACTGAAACGGCTTTAAATGAATGCAGACATGCGATTAAAGAAGCAGAAGAGCGCCATGCCAGAGCATTAGCCAGGTGGCGCGATCAGAAAAAAGACTCGTCTTTCACTGACATTGACGAGGTGCAGCATTACCGCCAGCAGCCGGAAAAACTGCAGCAATGGGAACAGGATATTTCCGGGCACGAAGACAAATATAAAGAACTCAGCATGAAATATAAAGAATTACAAACCAATTTAAACGATGAATACCTGACAGAGGAAGATTTAACTGTGCTGGAACAGCGTTTCAAGGAAGCGAAAGTGGAAATGGAACAGCTTCGCACCTCACTGGGAGCAGCTGAACATCAGCTGGAAGACATCAAGCAGAAAATGGAGAGGTATGAAAGCCTTGAAACAAAGAGGAAAGAATATGAGCATATGTTAGACCAGCTTACTAAACTAGATAAAGTGTTCCGCGGGAAAGAGTTCGTAGATTTTATTGCAGAAGAACAGCTGGTACAGGTCAGCAGGCTTGCTTCAGAACGCTTAAGGGTTCTGACAAGAGGGCGGTACGCTATAGAAGTGGACTCTGGCGGAGGATTTATTATGAGAGATGACGCTAACGGCGGGGTTAAACGTCCGGTGTCCACCTTATCGGGCGGAGAAACCTTTCTTACCTCACTTGCATTAGCCCTTTCTTTGTCAGCTTCTATTCAATTAAAAGGGGAACATTCTCTTGAGTTTTTCTTTTTAGATGAAGGGTTCGGAACACTTGATCCTGAATTATTGGAGACCGTAGTATCTGCTCTGGAACAGCTTCATACAGACCATCTGGCTGTAGGAGTCATCAGTCATGTCCCTGAGTTAAAAGAACGACTTCCAAGAAAACTTCTTGTTACCCCGGCTGAACCTGGAGGAAAAGGCAGTACAATAAAATTGGAAAACCTATAAAAAAAGTTTGTGAAATTATTACTCTCAAAGTCTGATAAATCAGGCTTTGAGTTTTTTTATGAGAAAAGCTGGTAATTTTTTTTTGAAAAAAGGTTGCAATTTATTTCTCCTGTTATATAATACAATACATAATAGAAAATGTTATATAACAGCCGGGAGGAGATGATACACCAATGAAAGAATTAAAGATTTTAAGAGAACCGCCTGAAGGCTGCGGTTTTTTGCTCACAGAAGAAGCGCTGAACTTTGTGATGAAACTCCACCAGTCCTTCGGGGAAGAAAGAAAACAGTTATTACAGCAACGAGGGGAAAGACAGCGTGAGATTGACAGTGGCCTTCTTCCTCATTATCTTGGTGAAACTAAAGAGGTAAGAGATTCTAAATGGACTGTTGCTCCTGTACCTGAAGATATTCAGGACAGAAGAGTAGAAATAACGGGTCCTACAAGCAACCGGAAAATGGTGATAAATGCCTTAAATTCCGGAGCCAAAGTGTTTATGGCTGACTTTGAAGATGCTAATTCACCTTCATGGCTGAATACACTTCAAGGACAGAAAAATATGTACGATGCCATTCGGCGGGAAATTGATTTTACGGCTGATAATGGAAAAGATTATGTTTTAGCCGAGAATCCAGCCACGTTAATCGTAAGGCCAAGAGGCTGGCATTTGGATGAAAAACACGTGAAAGCAGGAAATGAATTTATCTCAGCTTCACTGTTTGACTTTGGATTATACATTTTCCACAACTCGGTTGAATTACTGAAACGTGGGTCGGGGCCTTATTTCTACCTCCCGAAATTAGAGGGATATAAAGAGGCAAGGTTATGGAATGACGTATTTACCTTTGCTGAGAAAGAGCTCGGCCTGGATCACGGCACGATTAAAGCTACAGTTCTCATTGAAACACTTACAGGCTCTTTTGAAGCCGATGAAATCTTATATGAGCTTCGTGATCATAGCGCAGGTTTAAACTGTGGAAGATGGGACTATATTTTCAGTTATATTAAGAGGTTAAGAAACCATAAAGAATTTATACTGCCTGACCGTTCTGAAGTGACAATGACAGTCAACTTTATGAGAGCGTATACACAATATGTAATCCAGACATGCCACAAACGCGGGGCCCACGCCATTGGCGGTATGGCTGCCCAGATTCCTGTTAAAGATGACCCTGAAAAAAATGAAAAAGCGATGCAGAAAGTCAGGGAAGATAAAGAGCGGGAAGTAAAAGACGGCCATGACGGGACATGGGTTGCACATCCAGGGCTTGTGCCGGTAGCGATGGAAGTATTCGATGAACATATGCCTCAGGCCAATCAGGTCAGCAGACAGCGGGATGATGTGAATATAACTGAAAAAGAGTTACTGGCAGTACCAAAAGGCCAAATTACAGAAGAAGGCGTCCGGTTAAACATCACAGTATCGCTTCAGTATATGGAAGCCTGGCTTAGAGGGCAAGGAGCTGTTCCAATATTTAACTTAATGGAGGACGTAGCTACTGCTGAAATTTCCAGAGCCCAGCTGTGGCAGTGGATTAACCATCCTGAAGGGAAATTGCCTGATGGAGAAAAAATTACTGTTACGCTCGTAAAAGAGCTTATAGAAGAAGAAGTGGAAAAGTTAAAAAAGACGTTTGGGGATGAAAAATTCTCAGCTGGTAAATTCAAAGAAGCCGAACAGCTGTTAACCTCAATGATTGAGAAACAAGATTTCGAAGAATTTATGACAATTCCAGCTTATGAAGCGATGATAAAACAAAAGGAGAGTGTTTAATATGACTAAAGAACAACAAATAAACAAAATTGAAAATGAGTGGAACAGCGAGCGTTATAAAGGAATTGAAAGACCATACAGTGCTGAAGAAGTTTATCAGCTTCAGGGATCCCTTCAAATCGAGCACACACTGGCAAAAAGAGGTGCGGAAAAATTCTGGAAAATGGTTAATGAAGAAGATTATATTAATGCACTGGGTGCATTGACAGGAAATCAGGCTGTACAGCAAGTGAAAGCAGGCTTAAAGGCCATATACTTAAGCGGCTGGCAGGTAGCCGCGGATGCTAACTTATCCGGCCACATGTACCCGGACCAAAGTTTATACCCGGTAAACAGTGTGCCTCAGGTCGTTAAACGGATTAACCAGGCTCTGCAGCGTGCAGACCAGATTGAACATAGTGAAGGCGGAGCTCAAAGAGACTGGTTCGCTCCGATTGTAGCTGATGCTGAAGCTGGCTTTGGCGGACAGCTGAACGTCTTTGAGCTAATGAAAAGCATGATTGAATCTGGAGCCGCAGCTGTTCATTTTGAAGATCAGCTTTCTTCTGAGAAGAAATGCGGTCACTTAGGCGGTAAAGTGCTGCTGCCTACACAACAAGCCGTAAAGAACTTAATATCTGCCCGTCTGGCTGCGGATGTATCCGGTGTGCCGACAGTTATTATCGCACGGACAGATGCTAATGCGGCTAACCTGATTACAAGCGATGTAGATGAATATGACCATGAATTTATTCATGGAGAAAGAACCCCTGAAGGGTTTTACCGCACACGGGAAGGCATCGACCAGGCAATCAGCCGGGGACTGGCTTATGCACCATACGCAGATATGATCTGGTGCGAAACTTCTGAACCGAACTTGGAAGAAGCTCAGAAATTTGCTAATGCCATTCATGAAAAGTATCCAGGCAAACTGCTTGCTTATAACTGCTCGCCTTCGTTCAACTGGAAAAAGAAACTTGATGACGAGACAATTGCGAAATTCCAGCAGGAACTTGGTAAGATGGGTTACAAATTCCAATTTGTTACTCTTGCTGGTTTCCATTCACTCAACCACAGCATGTTCGAGCTTGCAAAAGGGTATAAAGAAAGTGGTATGGCTGCTTACTCTAAACTTCAGGAAAGTGAATTTGCTAGTGAGAAAGACGGTTATTCCGCAACTAAGCACCAGCGGGAAGTAGGTACTGGATACTTTGACAGTGTTGCAACAGTTGTTTCCGGCGGCACATCGTCTACAACAGCACTTAAAGGATCGACAGAGGAAGAACAATTCACGACATCGTCGTAATCCGGCTTTTTAGAGATTATTAAAGTAACAGAATAATAGATTTTAATAATCGCAAGATCGAGGTTGGAATAAAAGAATAGTAATCATAAAGAACAGCCGAACAAAATTTTCGAATTTTGTTCGGTTGTTCTTTTTTAGAAAAGGAGTGATTTCAGTCCGCCAGGCGGACGCTTGCCCAGGGGCTTGTCCTTTTAATCTGCCGGTTCACTTCCGGCGAAGGCTTACCCGAGGGCTTGTCTTCAACTAACTTTCCCGAAGGATTGTTTCGGGAAAGTGGATTTTCAGACTTCGCCAATCCTCTGGGTGTCCTCGCCTTCGTTCACTGGGAAAATAAAGTATTGAGCGGTGCGTTTTTTCTAAGATGATTGGCTAAATTTCACTCAGCCTGGAGCTTCTTTAAATTGGATCTTCAGCCTTAACCCCTGTGGCGTCGCCGCCTGCTGTCCTTTAATCAAAAAAGCTAAAAATTGATGATGTTCAAAAAACACGAGACGCCTGCAGGAAAAGCATGTTCTGAAGATCCCGCAGGCGCTTTTTGCCGAGGAGCTGAAGAGATGCCTGCGGCAAGCGAGTGTATTTATGAACCTCATCTCAACTTATGGTCTATTGTGAATTCATTGTTCGATTATCCTGGATTTAATTTAGGTTTGTCCCAGTTTCTTTTTTATTAACCGCTTTCATAAAATCTCTTTACAAAATAAAATCATATTATTATCATCAAGTTAGTGGAAATGTCACCAGTTTGCCACCAAAAACAGCGTGTGATTGTTTATAATAAATATATATAAAGGGGAGAATATGAATATAAGAGGGGGGAGACAGATGATTTTATATGTTTTAACCGAGGAAGAGTGGGAATTTGCCCAGGAAGAAGAAGAATATTGGCCAGAAGATTTTGACGACAGGGGCTACATTCCATGCGCTAATCCCGGTCAAACAGAGCATCTTGTCAATGAGCTGAATCTCACTGACGAACCCTTAGTACTTTTAACTATTGATCCGGATAAACTGGAAAGTGTGATTATTTATGAAGATGTCCATGAATGTGGAACAATGTCGCCTCATATTTACGGTTATATAAATATAGATGCAGTGACAGGCACCGAGCATTATGAACTTTCCAGACATCCTATGCCTTCCTGATAAAATAGTAAAAAGTACAAAAAGCGCCCCCTGAAAAGGGAGCGTTTTTTTATTTGCGGCTCTGTTTAACTTTGCTGCTGATGATAGATCACGATTTAGTCTGACAGAGCTTTTATTTTAACTTTTTTACACAGTTTTTGTCTTCAGTTTAAGGTACTCATCGTAAGTGATTTCTTTATCGAATACACCTTCATCGCGGATTTCTATAATACGGTTCGCGATAGACTGATTAAACTGATGGTCATGGGAAGTGAAAATAAGTGACCCTTTAAAATTAATCAAACCATTGTTTAAGGCAGTAATTGATTCTAAATCCAGATGGTTTGTAGGTTCATCAAGAAGGAGAACATTTGCACCGCTGAGCATCATTTTAGAAAGCATGCAACGGACTTTTTCTCCTCCGGAAAGGACACTGGCTTTCTTTTTCGCTTCTTCTCCTGAGAAGAGCATACGTCCTAAGAAGCCGCGCAGAAAAGTTTCTGTCTGGTCTTCAGGTGAATACTGGCGCAGCCAGTCGACAAGGTCTAAATTACATCCCTCAAAGTAAGCAGCATTATCTTTAGGGAAATAAGACTGCGAAGTAGTAACGCCCCACTTAAAAGATCCGCTGTCAGGCTCTACTTCTCCCATTAAGATCTGCATTAATACTGTTTTAGCATTTTCATTTGGTCCAACAAGGGCGACTTTATCATCTTTTTTCAGCGTAAACGACACATTATCGAGAAGTTTTTCGCCATCAATTGTTTTAGTCAGTCCTTGAACGGATAATAGATCGTTTCCTATTTCACGGTCAGGTTTAAACGCGACATATGGGTATTTTCTGGAAGATGGTTTAATATCATCCAGTTCAATCTTATCAAGAAGCTTTTTACGGGAGGTGGCCTGTTTGGATTTAGAAGCGTTGGCACTGAACCTCGCTACAAAGTTTTGTAACTCTTTGATCTTTTCTTCTTTCTTTTTATTTTGTTCCTGGGCCATCTTTAAAGCAAGCTGGCTGGATTCATACCAGAAGTCATAGTTTCCTACGTAAATCTGGATTTTTCCAAAGTCCACATCTGCAATATGGGTACAGACATTGTTAAGAAAGTGACGGTCGTGGGAGACGACAATAACCGTATTATTAAAGTTAATTAAGAATTCTTCAAGCCATTGAATTGCTTCAATATCCAAGCCGTTTGTCGGCTCATCGAGAAGAAGAACATCAGGGTTTCCAAACAGCGCCTGGGCTAAAAGTACTTTAACTTTTTCTCCTCCGGTAAGTTCAGCCATTTTTTTAGCATGATATTCTTCGGTAATACCAAGACCGCGTAATAAAACAGCTGCATCAGATTCGGCTTCATACCCGTTCATTTCTGCGAATTCACCTTCAAGTTCTGCTGCTTTCATACCGTCTTCATCAGAGAAATCAGGCTTCATATAAATCTCATCTTTTTCTTTCATAACCTCATACAGCCGCTCGTATCCCATTATGACAACATCCAGAACGACTTGGTCTTCATACTCAAAGTGATTCTGTTTAAGAACTGCCATTCTGTGTCCGGGAGGCAAATGCACATGGCCTGTTTGCGATTCCACTTCACCTGACAATACTTTCAGAAAGGTTGATTTGCCTGCTCCGTTCGCGCCGATAAGCCCGTAGCAATTTCCAGGGGTAAATTTAATATTCACATCTTCAAACAGCTTCTTGTCTCCAAAACGTAAGCTGACATCTGTTACATTAATCATGTTTATCTCATCCTCTTCGTTAAATTACGTTGAAAATTATAACATCAATAGAGTATAATTACGAGTTTCTGCTCAAAGAATCTTGATGTCATATAGACAATATCGAATGCTTATACTGTTATACATTCATAAATCGGGAGTTTTGAAGCAAGGGACTTCAAGAATTTCTTTTATAAAGCGCTTTAAAAAGGATCCAGCTTTATTATGGGGAGATTCCGATGCGGCGAAGTTAGTAACTCTGTTTTCTGGAAGTAAAATTTTTAAATAATTAGAAAATTAAGGAAGCATATAAGGTTTAACCGGTAGTAAAAACGGCAATATATTTAAGGTGTTAGAACGTGGGGGAGAAGAAAGGATGTTTATATGATCACTAACCACGACCTTATTCATCTTATGAAAAAACATCCCGAACTGATTGATTCATCTATTACTTTTAAAAAATCTTTTTCATCATACACTAAAAAATTAACTCAACTGATATATGAAGATGAAAAAAAGAAAGAATGGATTGTATATTTTTTTTATGAAGGGATAACAGCAAGCGAGCTTGGTACCTTTTTTGATGATATGTCAAGGAAGATAAAAGACAGCGAAAATTTCTGTTTTTGCATCGCCAGCCCTAAAATAGATAAACACCACAAAATAATGCTGGATAATCTGGATTTAAGATGGATTCAGTTAGACGAAAGAAAGATACAACATTTAACAGAAAAAGCTCAGAATAGCACCGCATTGCAAAATAAGGGTGTAAAATCTGAGTACAGTGATGCATTAATTGTCTTTGGGGAAGGGTTATTCCGGACAGATCTCAATACGAGCTGGCATGAGTTCGTGCTTCTGGCAGCAGGGCAGGAATCCTCATTCATGGAAGAAAAGGAAGACAGTTATAAAAAAAGGCTTTTCCAAATTTACTACAGACATAAGCTCAAATACGAAGGATCGCTTGTATTAAAATATGAGGATTCGCCTTCTGACATAAAAATCCCCAGGTATCTGACTGTATACCTTGATGAAATAACTAATGCAGCCGTTCAGCCTGAACATACTGAGCCTATCGCAGGAGTTGATCTGCAGGAATGCATTGACTGGAAGAAAGGCTTGTTTGTTACTGAAATACCAGTATCAGATGAGAAGGTTACTGAAAAGGATGTCCAAAGAATGGATGTTCTGCTTGAAAAATGGGGTCTTCAATATAATCATTCTTTCTTTCTTAACGATTACAGTTCAGCGGATCTTGAATATTTTATTCAGAAATTAATTACGGTTAGCATGATGATTAAAGCAGCGAAGAGAAAAAATCCTTCATTTATATAAAAATTCCGCCTGTTTTAACACAGGCGGAATAGAAAAAATGATTTTTAGAAGATAAGTAATGCAGCTGTAATGCCAACGACACCAATTAATGCCATGATATAAACCGGCTTAACAGGCATTTCTCCATCGTTATCCATCGCTTTACCAAACATATAGAAGACTAAAGGATGGACAAGAAACGGCATAGAGAAAATAAATGGAATTAATAAAGCAGCCTCATTGCCGAACATACCTTCCTGAATGGCGGCAAATAAACCGAAATGCGAAATGGCGCTCGCCTGGGCCATTGCTCCATAATCCATTGCCATGGCGCTTAAGCTCAGCATGGTGAGCCCTCCAAATACAGCACAGATCTGCCAGCCGAAAGAAAACTGCATTAAAGCATTGACTTCTTTTTTATCGCTGCCATTAGCTGCTCTTAAATTTCTTAAAGAGAGCACCGTTAAAACCACACCAATGGTTACTAGTATGAAAGACGGCCAAAGCCACAAGCTGCCTCTGTCTGCACTGATAGCCAGGATTGAGAAAACAAAAATATGGCCAAAAAACGGAATATTAATCATGATCGGAGCCCGTTTTGCAGCTGTATTTCCAAAGTCGCCGGCTGTACATGCTCCGGTTAACCCGGAGTGGGAAAGGGCGCCTGCCATTCCCGGTGCCAGGTTGCGGGCATGAGAAGTTCTTGCAAAATACATTAGTAATGCAATTCCTCCGAACATCCACAGTAACTGTCCGAAAAACCCGTAAGCAAGTACGGCATTCATACCGTCAATGGTGAACGCTTCACCTACTCGTGAGCCCCCCACCATAAAGTTTGCCGCTAATACCACAGGAATTCCTCCAAATAACAGAGCACGGATAGTAGGGCCGAAAGTCCAGCGGTAGAGCACCGCTCCAAGTCCTGCTGCGATCATCATCGCAAAGAATATTTGCGGAAGCGCTATAAGCGGCTGTACAATTTGAGCAACATGATAAGAAAGTAACAGCACAGCAAGAATCGCTGTAATTTCGAGCAATCCTTTGCGAATGTAAAGGCGTTTGTCTGTAATACGCGCTTTATTATCAATAAATATAATCGCACAGACAAGACCTATATAAGCAATCAGAGGGTAATACGTGCTTAGCATTTTATCCTGGCCGGTCCCAAGAATCATTCTCGATAACCCTTCAATTCCCAGCAGGAGAAAAAATGAACGTAAAATGAAAATAAATTGGGTTCTTGTAGTCCCTAATACAGTTTCCTCTTCGGATGGCACAACCATACTGTCTGTTTCTTCTTCCTTATTACCAAGAATTTTCCTCAATTCCTGGCCCCCCACAAAGAAAGATACCGTTAATGCAATAATGGTGGTACCAGCCATCAGGTTGACGAAAGGGAACTCTCCCAGCCCAGGAGTCCCCACATCACTTAAAACGAGGATATACCCAAGTGACAACCCGAAAATAACGATAATAAGAATAGGCGAATATCTCGTTCCAGCTACTACAGTCCTTGAAATAATAACCATAGGTATAAGGAAGAATAATAATATCCAAAACTGGTTTAATAGCTGTAAACTGGTAATTTGTTCTGCAATGTCCATACTACAACCCCTTATTAATTTTTTTTACCGAAGAACATCTTATCCTATTAAAGGGTTCAGGTAAATACCCTTTAAAATAATTGTTTTACAATAATGTTAAATTTATGGGCAAATCTTTAAAACCTTACGAAAAATCAACTGGATTTTTTATTTGTCATTAAAAGGTCACAATGAATACGGTATCATTGTGAATGTGAAATACTTCACAATTTGTTCATTTATTTTTCTTTTTCCTCACGCTATAATGAACCTGTAAACAAAACACCTCAAGAAAAAACAAATTTTTTTAAGATATTATGTGAAATGATTCACATAAAGAGGAGGAAATGAAAATGGCTGTAAATGAAAAGCAATTAAAAAAAGCTGATGACGCTGCTTCTATGGTTAATGATCTGGTAGTAAAAGGGCAAAAGGCGCACAAGGAATTTATGCACTTTGACCAGAACCAGATTAATCACATTGTTAAAGAAATGGCTCTTGCAGGGCTGGACCAGCACATGCCTCTTGCCAAGATGGCTGTTGAGGAAACAAAAAGAGGTGTCTACGAGGACAAAATCATTAAAAACATTTTTGCAACAGAATATATCTATCACGCGATAAAATATGATAAAACAGTTGGAGTTATCCACGAGAATGAACATGAAGAAATGATAGAAATTGCTGAGCCTGTCGGTGTTGTTGCAGGAGTGACACCAGTCACCAATCCAACTTCAACTACGATGTTTAAGATTCTTATTTCTATAAAAACGAGAAATCCAATCATCTTTGCTTTTCATCCATCTGCACAGAAATGCAGTGCCAGAGCGGCTGAAATCATGTACGAGGCGGCATTAAAGGCAGGAGCGCCTGAAGGCTGCATTCAATGGATTGAAAAACCTTCTATTGAAGGAACACAACAGTTAATGAACCACCCGGGAGTCGCTGTCGTGCTCGCCACTGGAGGAGCAGGAATGGTGAAATCAGCTTACAGCACAGGAAAACCTGCTCTTGGAGTTGGACCGGGTAACGTACCTTGTTATATAGAAAAAAGTGCAAATGTTAAACAGGCAGTTAATGACTTGATTTTGTCTAAAACGTTTGATAACGGGATGATCTGCGCATCTGAACAAGCGGTTATTATAGATAAAGAAATTTATGAAGAAACAAAGATAGAATTACAGTCTAATAATTGCCACTTCCTGACTGATGAGGAGCGTAAAAAAGTAGAGAAGCTTGTGATCAATGAAGACACATGCGCCGTTAACCCTCACATTGTCGGGAAACCAGCTGCGGAAATAGCAGCGATGGCAGGCGTAAAGGTTAATGAAAAAACTAAGATTCTTATTGCTGAACTGAAAACAGTAGGTCCTGAGTCTCCACTCTCCAGAGAAAAGCTCAGCCCTGTGCTTGCGTGCTTCAAAGTTAAAAACCGGGAAGAAGGCTTCAAACGAGCTGATGAAATGCTTCACTTTGGAGGCCTTGGGCACTCTGCGGTCATCCATTCCGGAGATGATGATGTGATCCGTGATTTCGGCCTTCAGATGAAAGCAGGGCGAATTATCTCAAATTCACCGTCTTCTCAAGGAGCCATCGGGGATATTTATAACGGGTATATTCCTTCCCTGACACTTGGGTGCGGTTCTTACGGGCACAATTCAGTGTCTCAAAATGTAGGTACGATTAACCTCGTAAATATTAAAAAAATAGGAAAGAGAAAAAACAATATGCAATGGTTTAAAGTTCCGCCAAAAGTATTTTTTGAAAAGAATGCCACACAGTATTTAGAAAAAATGCCTAACATTTCCCGGGCTATGATCGTTACAGATGAGATCATGGTGAAAATGGGATATGTCGATAAAGTATTATATTACTTGAATAAACGCCAGGACCGTGTTCAATATGAAGTTTTCTCAGATGTAGAGCCGGATCCGTCAATTGAAACGGTTATGGCAGGGGCAGAGATGATGAAACAATTTGAACCGGATGTCATTATTACTTTAGGTGGCGGTTCGGCCATGGATGCCGCAAAAGGCATGTGGGTATTCTATGAGCACCCGGACCTTGAGTTCCACGGGCTGAAACAGAAGTTCCTTGATATTCGTAAACGTGTCTTTAAATATCCTAAACTTGGAAACAGAGCGCAATTTGTAGCTATACCGACAACTTCAGGAACAGGCTCAGAAGTTACATCGTTCTCTGTCATTACAGATAAAGAAAATAATGTAAAGTATCCGCTGGCCGATTACGAGCTGACACCTGATGTGGCGATCATCGATCCGGTTTACGTGAAATCAGTGCCGCCTTCGGTTACTGCCGACACAGGGATGGATGTTCTCACTCACGCCATCGAATCTTATGTATCAGTTATGGCCAACGATTATACTGACGGACTTGCTATCAAAGCTATTCAGCTAGTATTTGAATACCTGCCTAAAGCTTATCGAAATGGAAATGACGAACTGGCTCGTGAAAAAATGCATAATGCCTCCACGATCGCAGGTATGGCGTTTGCAAATGCCTTCCTGGGCATCAATCACAGCCTTGCGCATAAATTAGGTGCTGAATTCCATATTGCACACGGACGTTCCAACACCATTTTAATGCCGCATGTCATCCGTTACAATGCTGAAAAACCAACAAAGTTCACGGCGTTCCCTAAGTATAACCACTTCCGGGCCGATGAGCGCTATGCAGAAATTGCGAGAATGCTTGGTTTACCAGCAAAAGATACAGCGCAAGGAGTAGAAAGTCTCGTCCAGGCGGTCATTAAGTTAGCCAAAGAGCTTAACATTCCTATGAGTATTGAAGCTTGCGGTATTGACAAAAAAGATTTTGAACAAAAAGTAGACCTTCTTGCTGACCGTGCTTTTGAAGACCAGTGTACAACAGCAAACCCTAAACTGCCTTTAGTCTCAGAATTAGCTGAAATTTACCGTTTAGCTTATAAAGGTGTTTAAGTAAAATACGTTAAGTTTATAAAGCTTAGTTTGAACCCAACAGTCAGCTGTTGGGTTCTTTTTATCCTGAGAAAAAAACGAATCACACAACGAGCAGCATGAAGTTATTATATTTTTATTATGTAAACTAAATAAGAAGATTAATAGTTATTTAAATTTGAACTGCGGTTCACGGTCAGTCACAGTAGGGCATCATGTTACTCGTACTATTGCTGGTTTTCAGGAAGATGGTGCACTTGCCTTTACTGCATACATATATATGTTAGAGTATAAAGAAGAATTTTAGCTGGAGACAGTTGATAATATTATTAATACACCAGGAGGCGCAAAATGAATACGAGTAAATCTTTTGTTTTTGTCTATGGCACGTTAAGGCAGGGAGAAAGCAACCACTACTTATTAAAAAACTCACGCCGTGTTTACCAGCAGGCCAGAATAAGAGGATCTCTCTATGACACCGGAAAAGGATACCCGGCTTTTGTTCTTGAAGGGCACGATTACGTTTACGGTGAAATCTATGAAATTACCAAAGAAACACTAGCTGCATTAGATGTACTTGAGGGGTTTCGTCAAGGGAAAGAACTCAACCTTTACGACAGGGCAGAGATGGAAGTGGAGACAGAAGGCAGCCCTGTGAAAACTTGGGTTTATATATTAAATGAGTCTCATAAAGAGACCCTTAAAGAGCGAGTGCCTTTTCAGGATTGGAAAGTTGACCGATGGTCTAAATCTTTAAATGAGGTGAAATATTTTGCTTACGGCTCCTGCATGGATACGGAAAGGATTACTAAAGCAGGAATGCTTGACCATTTTTCAAAAAATGTAGAGACCGGTAAAGTGATGAATTACAGTTTTGCTTATTCTATCCCCCGGCCAGATGGTGCCAGGGCAAATATTATAGAAACAACAGATGATGATTACGTAGAAGGAATAGTTTATACCCTTTCAAAGGAAGCCGTGGACTACCTTTTTAAAAGAGAAGGTGTCTATTCAAACAATTATCGGCCAACTTTTGTGGATGTTGAAATAAACGGAAAAATACACGAAAATGTTCTCACGTTCACAGTCATTAATAAACAGCCTTGTTCAGCGCCGCCGGAACACTATGCGACAGAAATTATGCGGGGGGCAAAAGGCAGACTGTCTGACGAGTATTACAGGAAGCTGGAGGAAAAGCTTGAAGCAGTTGGCTTTCAGTTCAGCGAAAATAAAGGCGAGGTCCTTTGAAAGTGACTAACCCGAGTGGCAGCAGCAGAGAGTCGAGAGGTAAAAAGAGAGCGTCGCTTATGCCCGAATGGCAGCAGCGGAGAGTCGAAAGGTAAAAAGAGAGACCGGCCCAAATGCTCGCCTCCTCCCTCGTCATATATTATCTAAGGGTGCCAGTGAATGGCGCCTTTTTGTTCTGCATATTCAATATCCACATAGAACCTGTGCTTTTTGTAAAAATGAATGAGTCTGTCCAGGTGATCCCAGTCGCGTTCGGAAATATCTCCAGAAATGGTATGGATATTTTTGTCCTTCGTATATTCCTTTAGAAAATTCATACAGACTGAACCGAAGCCGCGGTTTTCCTCCCCGCGGATATCATCGATATGAACCTGGTGATCATTCTTATATTGGGCGTGTATGGAAAAGTCCCACTTACCGAGAAAGGGTGTTTCACAGTCGTGAGCCATGATTTTACAGATGTTCCCGTCATCTGCGGCATAAACGATTACCCATTTTTCTTCTTTAGTTTGGTCAATCCCTAATATATCCCACTTTTTAGCGATTTCTTTTATATTTTCCTGCATCCTGAACATTTGAAATTCAAGCGTTTCATATTCTTCTATAAGGGTTTCTTTGTTTTTATCCTGCTTTGGATCTAAAGTGGCAGGCGCAAACATAACTCATTACTCCTTTCAGCGTACTTTTCACTCACAATTCAGGTATTTTACTAGAGATAGAGGGAATATTCAAGGAACATTTTTTTCTATTAACCATTGCATCTTTTAAAAAATGACGTTATGCTTTTAGTACATTATATAGTTTGAAAGTAATTATCTCATCTATATATTGTGTTTAATTCAATATTTGTGGAAATCAGGTGCTTGCCGTGCAAGCTTAAAAGGGAATCCGGTTAAAAGCCGGAACTGTCCCCGCAACTGTAAGTGTGGACGAAATGAGATTGCCACTGTATAAGAAAGTTATCGGATGATGGCGCTTATACGGGAAGGCTCAAAGTAGGAAGAAGCACAAGTCAGGAGACCTGCCTGTTTTCTGTAGTTTCTGACCTTCGGGGGTTGAGTGTGAGAAACGGCAGGCTGCCAATATTTAGATCACTTGCAAGTGAAGAGGCAGTCGTCTTACGCCTCATTCTGCCGTTTTTCAGCCTTCCCTTTCCAAGGGAAGGCTTTTTTGTACTTTGAAAATGTTCCTAAGTTAAAGGGTTAAAAGGTGACAAAAAGGCCATTGCATCCCTTTAAAACTTGGGGCTAAGCTATTTTATTTGATTAATAAAATCGAAAGGATGACAACAATGACCGCATTTACTTTAAAGAAAGACAATTTATCAACGTTAGCAGGAGAACTGGAAACAAGGTTTCCCCATTTAAACTGGCCCCCTTTTAAAAAGAGACTTGAGGCTGTTAATGAAGTGGAAAACCCGATATCCTCCCTCATTTCATCCGCTTTGGACCAATTAACAATTGAGGAGCCGGACTGGACGTTTGTAGCCGCAGATCTTTTTAGTGAAAAATTAAAAAAACAGGTGGGAGATACGCGAGGAATACCTGCTTACGAGCGGTTCGGCGAATTAATTACCCTATTAACCAGCCGCGGTCTATACCGTAAGGACTTAATCGAAGCATACTCAGAAAGTGACTTGATGGCGATGGAAAAGTGGCTCGATGAATCCAGGGACAAACAGTTTACTTACATAGGGCTGAAAACCCTTGCTGACCGTTACCTTGCCAAAGCTCATGATGGAAAACTTCTCGAACTCCCTCAGGAACGATTTATGGTGATCAGCATGACGCTGATGCTGAATGAACAAAAAGAGGAACGGCTGAGTCTTGTAAAAGAAGCATACTGGGCATTGTCCAATTTATATATGACCGTGGCGACTCCTACGTTAGCCAATGCGGGAAAAACTCACGGGCAATTATCAAGCTGTTTTATTGATACGGTAGATGACAGCTTGCGTGGAATATTCGACAGTAATACTGACGCTGCTACGATTAGCAAAAATGGCGGGGGACTCGGCCTTTATTTAGGGAAAATACGGGCAAGGGGTTCGTCAATCAAGGGGTTTGAAGGCACATCATCCGGCGTTCTGCCATGGATGAAGCAGTTAAACAACACAGCCGTAAGTGTCGATCAGCTTGGACAAAGACAAGGAGCAGCCGCCGTTTACCTGGATGTCTGGCATAAAGATATTTTTTCTTTTTTAGATGCTAAATTAAATAATGGCGATGAAAGACAACGGACACATGATCTTTTTACTGGTGTCTGTCTGCCTGATCTGTTTATGGAAAAAGTGGAACTCAGAGAAGAGTGGCATTTGTTTGATCCTCACGAAATACGGCAAAAGAAAGGCTTTTCCCTTGAAGACTATTATGACGAAGAAAAAGGCAGGGGGAGCTTCCGTGAAAAATATGAAGCATGCATCAACGATGAAACCCTTACATCGGTAAAAGTACCCGCAATCGACATTATGAAAAGAATTATGGTTTCACAACTTGAGACAGGAACACCATATATGTTCTACAGAGATACAGTAAACAGAATGAACCCAAATAAGCATAAAGGCATGATTTATTCTTCAAATTTATGTACAGAAATTATGCAGAATATGAGTCCGACCGTGGTTAAAGAAGAAAAGGTAAGTGACGGGGAAATTGTAATCAGAAAACATCCTGGTGATTTTGTTGTTTGTAATTTGAGCTCTGTCTCCCTGGCGAAAGCTGTAACGGACGACGTGCTGGAACGGTTAATTACTATCCAGGTTCGTATGCTTGATAATGTCATTGACCTTAATACAATTGAAGTGCCGCAAGCAAAAGCAACGAATGAAAAGTACCGCGCCATCGGTTTAGGAACGTTCGGCTGGCACCATTTACTCGCGTTAAAAAATATCCGCTGGGAATCTGCTGAGGCAACAGCTTTTGCTGACCGTTTGTATGAGGATATTCATTTTTACACCTTAAAGGCAAGCATGAAATTAGCGAAAGAAAAAAGCGCTTATAAGGTCTTTAAAGGATCTGATTATGAAACAGGCACGTATTTCAAACAAAGAGGATACAACAGCAGGCGCTGGACAGCCCTCAAGGAAGACGTTCAGAAACACGGTCTCCGGAATGGTTATCTTATGGCTGTGGCCCCAAATTCCAGCACGTCATTAATAGCTGGTTCTACAGCCTCAATTGATCCAGTGTTTAAAAAAGAATACGCAGAAGAAAAGAAAAATTACAAAATACCGGTTACCGCCCCGGATATTAATAGTGAAACCACCTGGTACTACAAACCGGCACATACGATTGACCAGCACTGGAGCATTTCCCAGAACGGAGCCAGGCAGAAACATATTGACCAATCTGTTTCATTTAATTTATATGTCAATCATGCAATTAAAGCAAAAGAACTGTTAGACCTGCATATGAGCGCATGGAAGAATGATTTAAAGACGACCTATTACGTCCGGTCCACCTCTGCTGATCTGGAGGACTGCGAAAGCTGCTCAAGCTAATGACTAACACAAAGGAGGAAATATAAATGGCAAAGTTAACAGAAAGAAAACTTTACGATGTATCAGCACCAAATGCGAGTACAGGAATTATTTCAGGCAGAAGCTCCAATGTTTTAAACTGGGATGACGTGAGATTTTCATGGGCATATCCTTTATATAAAAATATGCTCGGGAATTTTTGGACACCCTTCGAAATTAATATGAGTTCAGATATAAAACAATTCTCTTCACTAACTGAAACGGAGGAAGACGCTTTTAAAAAAATAATTGGACTGCTCGCTTTTTTAGACAGCATTCAGACAGACTATGCGATGCACGTGTCAAAATATCTAACCGATTCCAGCTTAAATGCCTTAATGACTGTATTAGCATTCCAGGAAGTAGTGCATAACCAAAGTTACTCTTATGTTTTATCAAGCCTTGTCAATAAGGATGAACAAGATGAGATATTTGAATACTGGAAGCACGATCCTGTTTTAAGGGAAAGAAATGACTTTATTGCTGAAGGTTATGAATCTTTTGTTAATAACCCGACTCCTCAGACACTTTTAGAATCTATTGTATACGATGTGATATTGGAAGGACTTAATTTTTATTCAGGGTTCAGTTTCTTTTATTATCTTGCAAAGAATCAGAAAATGGTCTCTACTTCAACAATGATCAACTATATAAACAGGGATGAACAGCTCCATGTCTATTTGTTTGCCAATATTTTTAAGGAACTGCGTAAGGAGTGTCCAGAACTTCAGACTGAAGAAAATGATAAATTTGTGCAGGAAACCTTTGTAAAAGCAGCTGAACTGGAAATTAAGTGGGCGAAATACATTATAGGTGACAGAATTCCGGAAATTCCCATTTCAGATTTGGAAGCGTACATTAAATTTATGGCAAATAAACGTGTGAATGAGCTTGGAGTCGAGAGGCCGTTTGAAGGCTACAGAACAAATCCGATGAAATGGATTAAGGTGTACGAAGATGTGAATCAGGGAAAGACAGACTTTTTTGAACAAAAGTCCAGACAGTATACGAAAGTGTCTGAGGAAAACGGATTCGATGACTTATAGGTAGAAGAGGGGGAAAAAAATGAGGGAGTTAATCGATGAATTACAAGGTATTGAACAGGCGAATAGTGAAGCGCTGCAGGAAAATGCAAATGTAGATGGTCTGTCTCCGTTAGGGAAGATGAACCACTTTGCCTCGGCAGCTTCAAGGTGGTATACAGATACATTTTTACTGTCTCCAGCAGTAAAAAAAGCACAAGATGATAATATTCTGTATATCCATGATAAAGACTTTTATCCAACAGGAACAACCACTTGTTCGCAAATTCCTTTGGATAAATTACTGCGGAATGGTTTTTATACAGGCCACGGGTGGATCAGGCCGCCCAAATCAATTCTAACAGCTATGGCTTTAACCTCGATTATTGTACAGTCAAACCAGAATAACCAGCATGGGGGCCAGTCGTATCAAAAATTTGACTATGATTTAGCGCCCTATGTCCGCAGATCATATGAAAATATAGAAAAAACGCTGATTAACAGCCACCGGTCCTCTTTTCAAAATTTTAATCAGCTGAGCGATTATGCGTGGGAACTGACAAGAAAAGAAACTTTTCAGGCATGTGAAGCTTTTATTCATAATTCCAACAGTATGCATTCCAGAGGAGGGGGACAGGTCCCATTTGTGTCAATAAATTATGGGACAGACACATCACCGGAAGGCAGGTTGCTGACAGTAGAGCTGTTAAGAGCAACCAGAAAAGGCCTGGGTAATGGAGAAACACCCATTTTCCCGATTCAAATTTTCAAAGTTAAGGATGGTATTAATGGAACAGAGGAAGATCCCAACTATGATCTTTTTCTCCAAGCTGTGCAAACAACCAGCCGCAGACTTTTCCCAAATTTCAGCTTTCTGGATGCCCCCTTTAATTCATGCTATCTAAATGGCACGCCGGAAAGTGAGGTTGCCTACATGGGCTGCCGGACACGAGTTATGGCCAATAAGCATGGCGAAGAAACTTCTCTTGGCAGAGGCAATCTCTCCTTTTCTACAATTAATCTCGTACGCATAGCCCTGCTGGCAGAAAAAAAACAGAATATCTTTTGGGTTAAATTGCAGGAAGCTGTGAATGTGGCGATTATCCAGTTAGTTGAACGATATAATTATCAAAGGAATAAGAAAGCGAATGAATTCCCTTTTCTATACTCTCAGGGTGTCTGGAGAGGTGGAGAGGAATTAAACTCTGTTGAAAAAGTTGAAGAAGTTATTAAGCAAGGGACTTTGAGTGTCGGTTTTATCGGGTTAGCTGAAACACTCACTTTATTGACAGGCAATCATCACGGAGAATCTGAAAAGGCTTGGAAACTGGGCCAGAAAATTATTAGCCGGATGAAAGAGCAAATAGATAGAGAAGCAAAATCCCGTAACATGAATTTTGGGGTTATTGCTACTCCGGCTGAAGGCTTATCCGGAAAATTTGTTTACCGTGACAGAGAGGATTATGGAAGTATTATAGGAGTTACCGACAAAGAATATTATACAAATTCATTTCATGTGCCGGTTGGCTTTCCTGTTTCCATTTACGAGAAGATTAAGGTCGAAGCTCCCTTTCATGAGTTATGCGAGGCAGGTCATATCACTTATGCAGAAGTAGATGGGAAAGCGGCTGCAAATCATAAGGCGTTAATCCAAATTATTAACTTAATGAAACAGTCAGGGATTGGTTATGGATCAATTAATCATCCGGTTGACGAATGTCTCCAATGCGGGTTTCAGGGAGAGATTCAGAACTCTTGTCCTGCTTGCGGGGAAACAGACAAAAATAAGCTGCGGATTATACGGCGGATTACAGGCTACCTTGTCGGAGATATGAAAAAGTGGAATAATGCTAAACGGCACGAAGAATCGGACAGAGTGAGACATTCCCTATGAGAATTTTATCAATTGAAAGAGATTCTATCACAGACGGTGAAGGTTTAAGAACGGTTATTTTCTTTTCTGGATGCCCTCATAAGTGTGAAGGCTGCCATAATCCGGAGAGCTGGAATTATAATAATGGCAAAGTTTTCTCTCTTGAAGAAGTGTTAACTGAAATAAAAAAAAACAAGATGAACGACGTGACATTTTCTGGCGGGGAACCGTTTTTCCAGGCTGAAGCCCTTCTTCCTTTGGCTGAAACCCTAAAAGCAAGAGATAAAAACATCTGGTGCTATACTGGTTATCATCTTGAATGGATTTTGAAATTTGGAAATGAAAATCAAAAGAGGCTTTTATTTTATATTGATGTGCTTGTAGACGGACCTTATAAAGATCATCTGAGAGACATTACTTTAGATTTCCGTGGAAGTTCCAATCAGCGGATTCTTTATTTGAATAAAAAAACAGATTATAGAGCAGAAAGCAAAGCCGGACGGTAATAAAACCCCGGCTTTCTATTTGTACTAAGCGGTTCTTTTCAGCTTATATGAAATTATTAGTATAATGGACAGAGAAGACTTTGGAAGCTGATAAAGGAGCCGTGGAGTTAATGATAGAAGTGGATGTGGTGGAAGGCCGGGGAGATCCTTACGTTTTCGGCCTAAAACAGGGTGAAGCGATGAAAAAAACCGCTCTGTTTAATAAACACACTAAAAGACGCAGGAAATCTATCAGGAAATATACAACGGATTTAACAGAAGCAAAATCATATATTAAGGCGTTTTCACCTTCTCTCATTGATGAGATTGAAGGGTTAGCAGATGGGTTAGGATGGAGAACAGAAGATGTTTATCATGAATATGCCGGGTACCAGCAAAGCTGGAAAAAATCAGGCTGCAGCGCGATAATGAGCGGGGGGATTTACGCCCGGAATTACGATTATCATCCAAAAACCTATGATGGCCGTTTTTTACTCTGGCAGCCTGTAAAAGGTTATGCCCATATCGGCTTTGCCCAGCGAATGATCGGGAGAATGGACGGAATGAATGAAAAAGGTCTGGCGGCAGGCTATCATTTTGTTAACCGGCTAAGGCCTGAAGATGGATTTATATGTACGTCTATTGCACGGTTTATTCTTGACTCATGCGCCACTGTCCAGGAAGCGATCGCCCTGCTTAAAGAAGTTCCGCACAGGCACGCTTTTAATTATTCTTTAGCAGACAGACATGGGGACCGGGCACTCGTAGAAGGCTCATCGCTGGGAGTGACCGTTTTTGAGAGTGAGAAGGGGGCCTGTACTAACCATTTTCAGACTCCTTCCAGGCAAAAGGAGAATCGGTATAAAATATCCGAATCAAAAGAGCGTCTTCTTCGGCTGCAGGGTTTTATAAGCCAAACGCCTTCCAGAAGGGATATTTTCAGTTTTTTAAATGAATCGGTTTACGGTGTCGGGAAAAGCGACTATGGAAACTGGTCCGGAACGATTCACACAGCTCTGTATGATACTAAGCTTCTTGAGGTAACTGCAGGTGTCGGTCTGAACGCTCTCCCAGTAATCATTTCTTTCTCAGACTGGCTGAAAGGAGAGCGGTTAAGAATTAAAAAAATCAGAGGAAAAGTATCCGGTGTTGAAGGAATAAATCATTTAATATAAGCGTCTTAAAGAAACAATATTACCATGAAAAATCCTAAAGGAGCGGCTTATGAACAAACCATCTCTTTTATTTCAGCCCTATCCACTAAAGAATATAATAATAAAGAACCGGATTTTTAAATCGGCGATGAGTGAAGCATTAGCCACAAAAGACAATTTGCCTTCTGACAAACTGATACGGCTCTACCGAACCTGGGCCAGGGGTGGAGCGGGAGTTCTTGTCACGGGTAACGTTATGGTTGACCGAAAAGTGTTAGGAGAACCACGGAATGTCGTGCTTGAAAATGACCGGCATTTAACGCTTTTCAAAAAATGGGCAGAAGCAGGGACTGAAAATGGCACTCAGTTATGGATGCAAATTAATCATCCAGGCAAACAAGTCTTTAAAGGAGTAGTTGACGAAGCCGTAGCCCCTTCCGCTGTTCCATTTGACCCCTCACTTCAAAAATTCTTTCCAAAATGCCGGGCCCTAACAGGCGAAGAAATTACAGCGATAATAAAAAAGTTTGCCGAAACTGCCCGTTTAGCCCAAAATGCCGGCTTCTCAGGTGTTCAGATACACGCTGCTCACGGCTACTTAGTGAGCCAGTTTTTATCCAATAAACATAACCGGAGAACAGATGAGTGGGGAGGCTCCATCAAAAACCGTTTCAGATTTCTGCAGGAAATATATAAAGCTGTGCGCGCTGAAACCGGAGAAGGTTTTCCAGTCAGTGTTAAAATAAACAGCGCTGATTTCATTAAATCCGGTTTTTCGGAACACGAGTCGTTGTATGTTATAAAAGAGCTGGCAGACATGGGGACGGACCTCATTGAAATATCAGGCGGAACGTATGAAAAACCTGAAATGACCGGCAGGAATATAAAGCCGTTAACAGCCAAAAGGGAAGCTTACTTTATTGAGTACGCAGAACGGCTGAAAAAAGAGACAGATGTGCCGATCGCAGTAACAGGCGGTTTTAGAACTAAAGAGGGGATGGAGGAAGCATTATTTCGCGGAAAAACAGACTTTATCGGAATTGCACGCCCGATGGCTGTCTATCCGGCACTTCCTCAATTGCTTAAAGAAAATAAATTACAGAAGCTTACTTTAACTCAGAAAAAGACAGGAATTTCATTGTTGGATGACCATGCCATGCTTGAATTAACATGGTACAGCCAGCAACTGGCGAGAATTGGAAAAGGGAAAAGGCCAAAACCTGCCTTTTCGCCTCTGCTGTCTCTTTTTCTGACTGTTTTAAAAAACGGAACTGAAGTATTCCAAAAAAGAAGAGTATAAAATTTGCAAGCAGTTAAGACTTAATCGTTTGCCCGACCTCTTCAAGGAACAGAGGGCTGTATAAGACACGGTTATGGTCCTCTTTCTCTAAAAGGGTAACTTTACCGCCCGTGTTCTTCTCCCAGATGTCCTGAAACTTCAGTCCGTCAATGACTTCATCATTATTTCCGATAAAAACGTTAAACCGGCTGAAATCCGGGTTTTTTAATATACCTGGCTTTGTTATAAACCGGGAGGTAATCAGCCGGTAGCTTAATGTATAAGGAACGGTGGCAGAGTCAGGTTCATATGGAATTTCCCTCATTGGAATCTTCACTACCGGCTTTTGGGAAAACACTTGGATATTAAACCGGTCCAGCATCCGCAGCATGACGGCACGTGTATAAAAGACTTCATAAAAGTCATCGCCTCCATTGTCTTCTTTCTGGTCCCTGGAAACTTTCAGTGAAGGATGAAGAAAAGGCGAAACAAGAAAAAAGCTTCTAACCTTGTAATGCGGCTCTTCCAGAAAGTATCGCATCACATTTGCGGCCCCAATGGAATGGCCCATTAAATAAATATGCTTATACTCTTGTGCCAGTTCATTGATCATTTCTTTTAAATCGGAATCATATTTATTTTTTTCAGGTAGGTCGCCAACGCCTGTCTCAAAAGACGTATAGCCGCGCAATATGGGAAGGTGGACATCAACGTCCAGCTTCCCGCTGAGTTTTTCAGCAAACGTGAATAAATGCTCCATTTCAGAGGTCAGACCGTGAATACATAACATCACGCTGTCAGTTTTTACCTTTGAAGGATATTCATAATAGGGGATGTTCACTTTATCGGAAAATGTAAACAGCGACGTAACTCTTGCCATGGATTGTAACTCCTTTAATTCGATTTAGGACAATTATAACAACGGTTTTAAAAATTTTCTAACTCACTGATTGGGACAAACAGGTTTAAATTGTGGCATTAACGTGAACTTATATAAGAGTAGAAGAAGAAATCCAATTATTTTTAAGGGAGTGAGACGATGTCTGAGAAAATTTTAACAACTAAAGCAACTGTGCAAGGTGGACGTGAAGGACATGTTAAGTCTGATAACGGAGTCATTGATCTTGATTTGTCCATGCCGAAAGGAAAAGATCTTCCAAGTGATGCGACAAATCCGGAGCAGTTATTCGCAGCGGGATATGCAGCTTGTTTCGACGGTGCGCTAAATTTAATGGCCTCAAAAGCAGGTAAAGAAATTGATTCAACTCTTACAGGGGAAGTAAGCCTCCTGAAGGATTCTTCGGATGACGGATTTAAACTTGCTGTAACACTTCATGCGGAAATTGGCGGAGTGAGCCAGGAAGAAGCTGAAGACCTCGTCCATAAAGCTCACGAATTCTGCCCGTATTCAAAAGCTACAAGAGGAAATATTGATGTCGATTTAGTTGTAAAAACGAAATAGACGTTTTACAATAGTCCGGAAATGTAAATTTCCGGGCTTTTTTTGTGCGGCGTGCTGCCTGAATCCCAGCCCGTGAAAAATTCTTAAATGAGACGTATAATAGATATACGTTAAAGTATGAAAGGAGGGGGCGGCCTTGAAAAAATTCACTGCTTTATTGCTGGTGATGACTTTGTCTGCGGGCGCATTTATTTTTATTCCTGTTATATACGATTATTTCACCAGCAGATCTTATGGAAGCGAACCGTTTGAACTTGCGGAAGAAGATATGAGGCATACGGCAACATTTGCAGGCGGCTGTTTCTGGTGTATGGAACCCCCTTTTGAGAAAATAGAAGGAGTCAACGAAGTAGTAGCTGGTTATATGGGCGGTGATGAGCCTAACCCGTCTTATGAAGATGTCGCAAGCGGAGAAACAGGGCACGTTGAGTCGGTTCAGGTCATTTACGATCCGGATATCGTCTCGTACGAAGACCTTCTTCAGATCTACTGGAGGCAGATAGACCCTACCGACAATGAAGGACAATTTGTCGACAGAGGGGAGCAATACCGGCCTGTAATTTTTTATCATAATCCGGAACAGAAAAAACTGGCAGAAGAATCAAAAGTGGAGCTGAATCAGTCAGGGAGATTTGAAGATCCCGTAGTTACCGAAATAACTGAGGCGGATACCTTTTACAGGGCAGAAGATTATCACCAGAACTACTATAAAGAAAACCCTGTGAGATACGAGTTTTACAGGTCCAATTCCGGCAGAGATGAATTTTTAGATGACCATTGGCCGGAAGAAAGAGATTATGAGATGCCGGAACCTGAAGAAGAAAATCTGGCTTTTTGGCGGCAATATGAAAAACAAGATAATGACAAGCTGAAAAATGAGCTGAGCGATATGGCATTTTATGTGACCCAGGAAGATGGAACAGAGCCTGCTTATGAAAACGAGTACTGGAATAATTATGAAGATGGCATATATGTTGATATTGTCTCAGGTGAACCTTTATTCAGTTCGACTCATCAGTTTGATTCAGAAACGGGATGGCCCAGCTTTACTCAGCCTATTCTTGAGGAAACTATTGTGGAAGAAAACGACTGGAAACTGATTGTAAGAAGGATTGAAATAAGAAGTAAATATGCAGATTCCCATTTAGGCCATGTTTTTAAAGACGGACCGGAGCCTACCGGGTTAAGGTACTGTATAAATTCAGCAGCTTTAGAGTTTATACCTAAAGAAGAAATGGAGCAAAAAGGCTACGAAGAATTTTTGTATTTATTTGAAGAAGATTAATTCCAGAATGGTATAAAACTTAGATAATAAAGGAATGGCTCTTTCGCAGAAGCCATTCCTTTATATATTTACTGATTAATAAGATAATAATGTAAGAGTTTCACTCAAGGTGAAGGCTTACTTTAAAGGGTCAGGAGCGGGCCGTTAAATGTGAAATGATATCATAGCGGTGTTAAAATGAATGCGGGAAACTCTTACAGGTTCTATTAAACAAAGGAGGCAGAATAAATGGAAAGCCAATATAGAAAAGCAACTTTTGCAGGCGGGTGTTTTTGGTGTATGGTTAAACCTTTTGATGAAATGCCAGGGATCATACAGGTCGTATCAGGCTACACAGGAGGAAAGACACCTCAGCCTTCCTATGAACAAGTGAAAACAGGAGAAACAGGCCATTATGAAGCGATAGAAATTACATATGACCCTGAAATATTTCCTTATGAAAAACTGATGAATCTTTACTGGCCTCAAATTGACCCTACCGATGACGGAGGCCAGTTTTTTGACCGCGGCAGCCAGTACAGAACAGCAGTTTTTTACCATGACAGCGAACAAAAATTAATAGCAGAAGAATCGCTCCGGAAGGTTGAAGAAAGCGGGAGGTTCAACAAGCCGCTTGTTACAAAGATTTTGCCCGCTGCGCCTTTTTATCCGGCAGAAGAGCATCATCAAAAGTTCTATAAAAAGAATCCGGCTAAATATCAGCAGGAAAGAGAAGAATCGGGAAGAGAAAACTTTATTAACCAATACTGGACTTAAGCACTTGCTCAGATGTTAAAGGAATGGCTTATGTACAGGAGCAGAATAATTAAACCAGCAGTCTGTGATCAAACAAATCAGCAGGATTGAGGAGTGAAAGCAGTGACCGGAAGACCTTATAAAGCATTCGGGACCATATCCACCGAAGAAGCAGGAATTCAAAAAGAGAAACTTATGGGAATGGAAAAGCAGTTCGCCGGAAAGGAAATTGAAACATGCCTCATCTACAAAGATACCGGAATAGCCTACACATATGAACGAGAGAAGGGGCTTCTGACGACTCCGCACAAAATTAATTCTGTGACAAAATCAGTCCTTTCTATATTAATAGGTAAAGCACTGGAGGAAAATTATCTGAGTTCGTTAGATCTTTCCATTGGCGACATTCTGCCTTCAAATGGAGAGACAGATCAAACGGTTTTGCAAATGAGTTTGGAACAGTTACTCACCATGACCTCAGGGTTCGACTTGAAATCGTGGAAAGAGATCAGCCAGTCTCCAGACTGGATCCGTGCAATAATGTCAAAACCTCCTGTATCCAGTCCAGGAAAGAAAATGACCTATAATAATTCAGATTCCCATTTGCTCAGCGCGGTTTTACAAGAGGTTACTGGCATGAAAACAAAGGAGTTTGCCGCCAGATATTTATTTGAGCCTCTCCAAATACAACATTACGAGTGGGAAGAAGACCCTAACGGCGTCTCTCTCGGAGGCTACGGTCTCTATTTAACACCAATGGATCTGCTGAAATATGCAGTAATGGTCTTACAGAATGGTAAATGGGAAGGCAAAGAAGTGATTGGCGCCGAGTGGATCAATCAAGCCCTTAAGAAGCATACCAAAACAGATAAATTTAAGCAGTATTACGGGTATCACTGGTGGGTAAGTGAAGGATCAAACGGAAAACACCCGGCATTATACTATGCGGCAGGACGGGGCGGTAAATTTATTTTCATTGTTCCTGAGCAGAATCTGGCAGCTGTTTTTACGGCTGATTTAACAGTAAAAGAGAGCCTTCTTCCATATCAATGGTTTGTCCGGTACATTACAGGGGAAATAACTTAACAGTCTGGATCACTACCGACATTCATTTTATTTTCCTATTGGAGGGCTGGTATGTATGAGCTGGAAAAGATCAGATGCGACAGAAAACTTTTTTGGTACTGAAGTGAAAGATCCTTACAGATGGCTGGAAGACGAGGAAGACCCGCAGACACAAGAGTGGACACACGTACACCGGAAATTAAGCGATAAATACTTTTCTGAAGGATATGACAGAGATGGAGAATATAATAGATTAAAGCAAATATGGAATTATAAAAAGTATTTCGTGCCTGAAAAAGTAAACGGGCAATTGTTCTACCAGTTTAATGACGGGCTGCAGAATCAGGCTTGTTTGTATATGAAGTGGAAGGCTGCACAAAAATTGATCCTGGATCCGGTTACGTTAAGCGAAGACGGGACAACCGCTTTAATTCAAACTTCTGTAAGCAAGGATGGACGGTATTTAGCTTATTCGACCGCCGTCCACGGAAGCGACTGGCAGCAGATAAGAATTAAAGATTTATCTACAGGACAGGATCTGCCGGAGAAAATTGACTGGGTTAAATTCACATCGATTGCTTGGGATGCGGATAACCGCGGCTTTTATTACAGCCGTTTTCCTGAAAAAGGAACGGTAGAGAAAAAAGATGAAAATAATTTTAATAAAGTGTATTATCATGCACTCCATTCATTTCAAAATAAAGATGATCTGATATATGAACACCCGGAACAAAAGGAGCTGTTATTCACTCCGATTATAACGGAAGACCACAAGTATCTTTGCCTGAACGTGAATGAAGGGACGGCTTCACAGAACCGTTTTTACTGCAGGCCGGCTGATGAACCTGATTCTCCTTTTATCCGTCTCCTTGATCAGCAGGATGCAGAATATACGTTTATCGGGAACACAGATAGTACGCTGTATTTTAAAACGGATCTCCACGCCCCAAAAGGCAGAATTATCTCAGTGAATATCGAAAAACCCGAACGGGAAAACTGGAGAGAAGTTATCCCTGAGAAAGAAGAAACGTTAGAAAGAGTTATGGTCGCTAATGGCAAGTTTGTTGCTGTCTATCTTGATAAAGCAGTGCATAAAATATCGGTTTACGGCCTGGATGGCCAATTTGTTAATACGATACCACTTCCCGCTCAAGGGTCTTTAACAGGTATAACAGCGTCCAAGGACGACAGGGAAATGTTTTTTGGCATAACGACTTATCTTAACCCGGGGATTATTTATGTGTACGATATGGAAACCGAAAATCTTCAGGAATGGGCGCGTTCTGAACCTTCTTTTCCAGCTGAAGATTATAAAACGGAACAGGTGTTTTACAAATCGAAAGATGGAACGGAAATATCCATGTTTTTAACTCATAAAAAAGATCTCATGTTAACAGGGCAAAACCGCGTGCTTTTATACGGTTACGGGGGCTTCAATATTTCTGTTACGCCTTCATTCAACCCGGGAATCGTCCGCTGGCTTGAACAGGGGGGGATTTATGCAGTCGCTAATCTCCGCGGCGGCGGTGAATACGGTGAAGAGTGGCATAAAGCAGGAATGCTGGAGAAAAAACAAAACGTATTTGATGATTTTATTGCAGCAGCTGAATGGCTTATAAACGAAAATTATACGAAACCGGAAAAATTGGCTATTATGGGTGCATCAAATGGCGGCCTCCTTACCGCGGCAAGCATGGTTCAAAGACCGGATCTGTTCGGCGCTGTTATTTGCCGTGTCCCGGTAATTGATATGCTCAGGTATCATAAATTTACAATAGGGCGTTATTGGATGCCTGAGTATGGCGATCCCGAAAAGGATGAACAATTTTCTTTTCTGTACCGCTATTCACCCCTTCATAACTTGTCAGAAGGAGAGACTTATCCTCCTGTACTTATAGCCACGGCTGAGAGTGATGACAGGGTGGTGCCGGCCCATGCCAAAAAATTTGCTGCCGCTTTGAAAGATATCGCTTCTTCAGACTCTAAGGCGGTGTTGAGACTGGAAGCAAAAGCAGGTCATGGACTAGGTAAGCCAACGTCTAAACAAATTGAAGAGTGGGCAGATTTTTACACTTTCCTGAATAAAGAACTGGATTAAGAATTAACGGGATATATATTAATCTGCCAATTGAATATGACGTCAGTTTCTTTAAGAGGAGGCAGCTCATTTGAAAGAACTTAAAGGTCTTCACCATGTGTCAGCGCTGACTGCAGACGCGCAGGAAAATTTGTTTTTTTATACTGCGATTCTGGGCATGAGACTCGTCAAAAAGACGGTTAACCAGGATGAGACGAGTATGTACCATTTATTTTATGCTGATGAGAGAGGCAATCCCGGGACAGAATTAACTTTTTTTGAAATTCCACAAGCCGGCCGAACGTATGCAGGGACACACAGTATCAGCCAAACAGCTCTGCGTATTCCGGATGATGAGGCTTTGCACTACTGGTTAGAAAGGTTTGATAAATTTAAAGTAGTGCACGAAGGAATCAATACAGTGAATGGAAGGAAGGCCATCAGCTTCAGAGACTTTGAGGGGCAGAGGCTTCAGCTCATATCGGATGAAACAAACACCGGTGTAGAAGGAGGAACCCCATGGGAAAAAAGCCCCGTTCCTCAAAAGCGGGGCATTATTGGGCTTGGGCCGGTTCAATTGACAGTCCCTAGGCCTGAGAAAACCCATCATGTGTTAACGGAGATCATGGGGTTCTCTCAGCAAGGGAAATATAAACTTAACAGCCAGGAAGTCACTGTATTTTCTACTGGAAAAGGCGGTTCAGGAGCAGAAGTCCACGTGGTGGAAAATAACGCCCTCTCTGCGGAACGTCCGGGACGCGGAAGCGTCCATCATGTGGCTTTCCGGGTTGAAAACGAAGAGGAACTCCAAAAATGGGTCACATATATTCAGTCACGAGGATTTGCCAATTCAGGGTTAGTTGAAAGGTATTATTTTCGCTCATTATATTTCCGTGAGCCAAACGGCATTCTGTTTGAACTGGCAACTGACGGTCCGGGTTTTGAAAAAGATGAGCCATTTGAAACGCTTGGTGAAAAACTGTCTTTACCCCCTTATATCGAAAACAGGCGGGAAGAAATTGAGGCTAAATTAAAACCTTTAGCGACAAAACGGTAAACGTCTATACAGACTGCGGGAAAATGAGATAGAATACAAAAAGTGGCAGTTAATCAAAGGAGGCATTATGGATATTCTATCAATTTTCCTAGTGGTCTTATTTTTATTTAATATTCTATTTGCAGGAATTATTATATTTATTGAACGAAAAGATGCGTCCGCTACATGGGCTTGGGTTATGATCCTTTTTTTCATTCCTTTTATCGGATTTGTCATTTATTTATTCTTAGGGCAAAACCTTACGAGACGCCGTCTCTTTGACTGGGAACGGTTCAGGCAGATCGGCATCGTGGATATTATTTCGAAGCAGATGGATCAGATCCGTAATCCCGAGTTTTCTTTCCACGACGAAGACGTAGACGAGTACCGGGATTTAATTTATATGCATCTTATAAATAATGACGCCATCCTGACAAAGGATAATCAGATTCAGGTGTTAACCGACGGAGAAGAGAAGTTTAACCAGCTATTTGAAGATATTCAAAAAGCAAAAGATCATATTCATATCCAATATTATATTTTCAGATATGATTCTCTCGGCAAAAAAATAATTGAAGAGTTAACAAAAAAAGCTGAAGAAGGAGTTAAAGTAAGGGTTCTATACGATGAGCTGGGATCCCGAAAACTGAAGAGAAAGCATTTCAGCTCTTTAACTAAAGCCGGAGGAGAAGTGGGGGTCTTTTTCCCATCAAAGTTTCCTCTGATTAATCTGCGTCTTAATTACCGCAACCACCGGAAACTGACAATTATAGACGGACAAATTGGCTACGTCGGAGGGTTTAACGCAGGAAACGAGTATTTGGGTAAAGACAAAACTTTCGGGTACTGGCGGGATACCCATTTACGAATTAAAGGCAATGCAGTCGATCCGATGCAGACGAGGTTTATTCTGGACTGGAACCAGGCTTCGAAACATTTTTCCATTGATTACGAGCCAAGGTATTTTCCTATGAAATCAAACGAAGGGAACGCAACCGTACAAATAGTATCGAGCGGACCTGAGTCTGAATGGGAACAGATTAAAAACGGGTATATGAAAATGATTATGAGCGCTAAAGAATCTGTATATATACAGACTCCTTATTTTATCCCGGATCAAAGTCTTCTTGACGCTTTAAGAGTGGCCTCTCTCAGCGGAGTGGATGTCAGATTAATGATCCCGAACAAGCCTGACCACCCTTTTATTTATTGGGCGACTTATTCTTATATTGGGCTGCTCTTAAAGACAGGGGCAAATGTTTATATTTATGAAAATGGGTTTATTCATTCTAAATCGATTGTTATAGACCGGAAGATGAATACCGTTGGGACTGCAAATATCGACATGAGAAGTTTTAAACTTAATTTTGAAGTTAACGCGTTTATTTATCATAAAGAGACGTCAGAAGAATTAGCACAGGCATTTGAAAAAGATATGATGGAATCTACTAAATTAACAGAAGAACTTTACAACAAACGGCCACGCTGGATACGTTTTAAAGAATCAATCTCACGGCTTTTATCCCCTATTCTGTAACGGCTTATTCATAAGGCTGCCCGCCGGTGAATGAGGCGGGGATACTTTGAGAATTAAAACCATTTATAAAACAGGCGCATACATAGTGCCTGTCAGGCTGTTGAGAAAGTCTTCTCAACAGTCTTTTTTAATACCTAAATATATAACAAGTGATTTCATCACTTCAGGTGGACGCTTTCGGCGGGCAATGCTTCAGTTCCCGAAGAAAATCACTCTCGGGGATCTTCACCTATTGCTGTTCCCACTCGAGTCGCCATCTTTCATTCTTCAATCACAGTTCAAATTTACTTTTCATTAAAATAAGTTAAAAAGAAATCCGCACTTTTATAAAACGTGGATTCTTCGACAAACTGACAGGCGCATACATAGCGCCTGTTTTTTTATGCATTTATATAAAGAAAGAACGTAGAATTTATAAAGGATCCACATTAATTATTGTATAAAAATAAATTAATTTTAATAAAAATGTTGCATATATATGTAGCTGTAAGTATAATAATTAATTAATTCAACTTTGACGGGAAAGGACGATGATTTACTTGAAACAAGCAGCTATTATCGGGGGCACCGGCTACGGCGCTCTGGAATTAATACGGCTCCTTCAAAACCACTCTGAAGTAACAATTAAAAAGATTATCTCTCATTCACAGGAGGGCGAGTACCTGGAAAATACATACCCTCATCTGGCCTCCTTTCTGGATGGACCTATGGAGACCTTTGAAGTCGAAAGTTTAGTAAATGAGATAGACTTTATTTTTTTTGCGACCCCGCCAGGCGTCAGTAAAAATTATATTCCGCAATTAGCAGGAACATCGGTCCAATGTATAGACTTGTCAGGAGATTTACGCCTCGAAAAACCAGAAAATTATGAAAAGTGGTACGGGAAGACACCGGCACCACAGGAAATTTTAGATGAAGCTGTCTACGGACTCAGTGAAATCTATGAAAGCGAGCTTAAAAAAGCGAAAATCTGTTCCAACCCAGGGTGTTACCCAACAGCAAGTCTGCTTGGGCTCATGCCGGCCATTACTCATAATTTAATAGATAACGAGTCTATTATTATTGACGGAAAAACAGGCGTGTCCGGGGCAGGGCGAACGATGTCCCCTATGACGCATTTCTCCGAAACGAACGAAAATGTGAAACCTTACAAAATTGGCAGGCACCAGCATATTCCTGAAATTGAACAATATTTAGGGAAAGAAGCAGGCAAGCCGGTTTGCATAAATATGACGACTCACTTGCTTCCAATGACGAGAGGCCTCTTATGCACTATGTACGGAAAACTGGCAACGCAGCTTAACACCAAGGAGGTTATAAAAATATATTCCGAATATTACGAAGGCGATCCTTTCGTAAGAATCAGGCCTGAAGGAACGTTTCCTTCAACAAAAGAAGTATCCGGCAGTAATTTTTGTGATATCGGCCTTTATTCAGATGACCGGACAAATCAGCTTGTAATCGTTTCGGCAATAGATAACCTCGTTAAAGGCGCATCTGGGCAGGCTATTCAAAATATGAATATTATGAACGGCTGGCAGACAGATAAAGGGTTAAAACAGGTACCAGTATATCCATAAACTGAAAGGAGATTATACGATGTTAGTTAAGTCCAAAAGCGAATTCCAGCTTCTTAAAGACGGGCATGTGACGAGTCCAAAAGGATTCACAGCAGGAGGAATGCATTGCGGCCTCCGTAAATCGAAACTGGATTTCGGATGGCTTCATTCTGAAGTTCCTGCCTGTGCGGCAGGAGTTTACACGATGAACTCTTTTCAGGCAGCTCCCTTGAAAGTGACACAGGAAAGTCTGGCAGCTGATCAGAAATTACAGACAATCGTGGTTAATTCAGGCATTGCGAACGCCTGCACAGGAGCGCAGGGAATTGAAGATGCACAGAAAACACAGGAGCTCGCCGCTGCAAAAATGAATGTAAAACAAAACCACGTTGCCGTAGCATCTACAGGGCTTATTGGTGTTACCCTTCCTATGGAAAAAATCGAGGCTGGAATAGAAGCCATGAATGAGCCGGAAAACCAGGCTCCGGAAAGGTTTGAGCAAGCGATACTGACAACCGATACGATTACCAAAACTATCGCGGTCCAACTGGAGATCGATGGAAAAACGATTACGATTGGAGGCGCAGCGAAAGGGTCAGGAATGATCGACCCGAACATGGCGACAATGCTCGCTTATATAACGACAGATGCTCAAGCGGATCCGGGAAGCCTTCAAAATGCCCTCCGAGCTGTAACCGATAAAACGTTTAATATGATAACTGTCGACGGAGATTGCAGCACGAACGATACAGTTCTTGTTATGGCAAACGGGCTGCAGAATAACGAGCCTTTAAATGAAAACCACCCGCAGTGGGATAAATTTATTCATGCGCTTACTTTTGTCAGCGAAGAATTGGCAAAACAGATAGCAAAAGACGGTGAAGGAGCTACAAAACTTATAGAAGTGAAGGTTAAGGGGGCATCCTCTGAGCAGGCAGGGCGAAAAGTAGGCAAAGCAGTTATATCTTCCAACCTCGTTAAATCTGCAGTTTTCGGGTCAGACCCTAACTGGGGCAGAATTATTTGTGCCGTCGGTTACAGTGAGGAACCGGTTAATCCTGATAAAGTGAATGTATTTTTAGGTGAGATTCCAGTCGTTAAAAACGGTCTGCCGGTTGATTTTGATGAACAAGAGGGAAAAACCTATCTCGATCAGCCATCTGTGAAACTTACAGTTGATCTGAATGATGGCTATGCTGAAGCAACTGCCTGGGGCTGCGACCTGACCTATGATTATGTCAAAATAAACGCATCCTACCGAACGTGAGGAGATCCCATGAAAATAATTGTAATTAAAATAGGCGGAAGTATTATTAACCAGCTTGAACAACCGTTTTTCCAAACGCTCGCCCAACTGCAGAAAACAGGAGACTGTTACCCGGTCATCGTACATGGAGGAGGTCCGGGAATTAACGAGGCGTTAAATAAGTGGGAAGTCAGCTCGTCATTTGTAAACGGGCTAAGAGTAACCACAAAAGAAGTCCTCGAAATAGCTGAATCGGTTTTAAGCGGGACGATTAACAAACATCTTACAGCAGAGATTGTAAAAGCTGGAGCACCCGGGTTCGGATTAAGCGGAGTAGACGGCAGCGTATTGAAGGTAAAGCCTGCCGATCCGCAAGGAAAGCTGGGCTACGTGGGAAAGGTGGTCCAGGTAAATAAAAAATGGCTGGAACTGATTATGGATAACGGCGGTATCCCTGTTGTCTCTCCTATTGGAATTGATGAGAAAGGGCAGAGATACAACGTTAATGCCGATATGGCCGCCGCAGCTATAGCTAAAGAACTAAAAGCGGGCATCGCGTTTATCAGTGATATCCCGGGTGTCATGGAGAAGCCGGGAGACCATAGCCGAATATATGATTATTTAACAAAAGGACAAATAGATGAGCTGATTAAGGAAGGGGTTATACACGGAGGAATGATCCCTAAAGTCCTGTCAGCTTTGAACGCACTCGAAGAAGGAGTCGAAGCGCCGGTTATCCTTAACGGGTTAAACCCTCAGGATATCGTTACGTATTTAAAAGGAGAAAAGGCAGGAACGAAAATTGTAATGGAGGAGGTGCACCATGCCTGATTTATCTGCGCAGAAAATATCCCCAGTGATGGAAACATACGGACGTTTTCCAATCACGCTTGTAAAAGGAAAAGGCAGCTATGTATGGGATGAGCAAGGTAATAAGTATCTCGATTATACGTCCGGCATAGCTACTTGTAACCTTGGGCATTTACCAGAAGCTGTTTCAGAAAAACTGAAAAATCAGCTGGACCATTTATGGCATTGTTCCAACTTATACCATATTCCTTCCCAAAATGAGCTGGCAGAAAAACTGACATCCCTCAGCTGCCATGATCAAGTATTCTTTTGCAACAGTGGAGCTGAAGCAAATGAAGCAGCTGTTAAACTGGCCAAAAAATACGCCAAAGACCAGGGATACACTAATAAAACAGACATTGTAACCTTTACGGATTCATTTCACGGCAGGACAGGAACGACCATGGCAGCCACAGCCCAGCAGAAAATTCATGAAGGGTTCACCCCTTTAACACCGGGTTTTTCCTATCTCCCTTTTAATGATCAGGAAGCCTTACTCACTCTTGATGAACAAAAAACATGTGCGGTCATGCTCGAACTGGTTCAGGGGGAAGGCGGCGTCCGGCCGGCAGATGTCAGCTGGGTGAAGCAGCTATCCCGGATCTGTAAAGAAAAAGATATTCTTCTTATTATAGATGAAGTACAGACAGGAATAGGCAGGACTGGCACACTCTTCGCTTATGAACAGTTCGGTATTAAACCGGATGTCATGACACTGGCTAAAGGCCTGGGATCGGGTGTTCCTGTCGGTGCAATGCTCGCAAAAGAGTCTGTGGGACAGTCATTTAAACCCGGGACTCACGGAAGTACCTTCGGAGGGAATCCGCTCGCCATGACCGCTGCATTGGCAACTATTGAGACAGTAGAAGCATCAGGTTTTCTCAAATATGCAGAAAAACAGAGTCATTATTTATTTGATGAATTAAAGAAACTGGAAACACAGTTTTCTTTAGTCAAAGAAGTAAGGGGTAAGGGTTTCCTTCTCGGGATGGAGCTGAACGGGGATGCAAAACATATTGTTAAAGCCCTGCACGGAAAAGGAATACTTAGTCTTATTGCAGGACCGGCTGTCCTTCGTGTACTCCCTCCTTTAAATACAACCGAAGATGAAATTAATCATTTCTTATCACTATTAAAAGATGTACTGAATGAGCAGGAGGATGCTTCATGACTAAGGGTTATCTCGTTCTTGAGACAGGAGAAATATTTGAAGGTGAATGGATTGGTTCAAAACAGGAAACAGCAGGTGAAGTCGTATTCAACACCAGTATGACCGGTTACCAGGAGATGATGACAGATCCTTCGTATGCCGGGCAGATCCTTACTTTCTGTTATCCGATCATTGGAAGTTACGGTATAAATGACATGGATGATGAAAGTGGAAAAATTGCTGTGTCAGCCGTTATTCTGAATGATTTGTGTGATGAGCCAAGCCATTACCAGTCAACAGCAACTTTTTCAGAGCAGCTTCAAGGGATGGGTATTCCTGGACTGAAAGATGTGGATACCCGCTCTTTAGTCTCTGCCATAAGAAAACACCAGACCGTCAGAGGAAAACTGGTTAAGTCACCAGGACGCCAAAGTTCCCTCCATTCGTGGGGGATTAAAACAAAAGGGGAATTAGTTAAAAGCGTCGCAGTAAAAAAATATCATTATTTCCCTAACAGCGGGCCGCACGTGGTGCTTCTCGATTTCGGGTATAAAAAATCAATTCTTAAAGCGCTCCTCAAAGAAAATTGCAAGGTAACAATTGCGCCTTTTGATACGCCATTTCGGGAAATCCAGGAATTGAATCCTGATGGTGTACTCATCAGTAACGGTCCCGGAGACCCGGCAGAGCTTACGCCATACTTTCCGACTGTAAAAAAGATCACAGAAGCTTACCCGGCCCTGGGAATCTGTCTCGGCCACCAGCTGATCGCTCTCGCTTACGGGGCCGAAACAGTTAAAATGCCGTTCGGCCATCGGGGAGGCAACCATCCTGTAAAAGATCTTGTCACCGGAAAAGTTAAAATGACATCTCAAAACCACGGCTATGCCGTTATAGAACAAAGTATCGACCAGGAACAGTTTGACGTGCTGTTCAGGAATGTCAACGATAAGTCTCTTGAGGGAATGCAGCATCGGACGCTTCCTGTACAGTCTGTACAGTTTCATCCTGAAGCCCACCCGGGACCAAGTGACACGGAATATATCTTTAAGGAATTTATCAACCAAGTGCAGGCAGCAGGAGGGAAAGCATATGTGGAAGTCTGACAAATTGCAAAAAGTGCTGGTCATCGGCTCAGGCCCAATAGTCATTGGACAGGCAGCTGAATTTGACTATGCAGGCACTCAGGCCTGCCTGGCACTTAAAGAAGAAGGAATAGAAGTTATTTTAGTCAACAACAACCCGGCTACAATTATGACGGATGATACGATAGCAGATAAAGTATATATGGAACCGTTAACCGTTAACTCGCTTGAAAACATTATTTCCAAGGAGAAGCCTGATGGGGTGATTGGGAGCCTGGGCGGCCAGACCGGCTTGAATTTAACTGTAAATTTAGCCGAACAAGGCGTGCTCGAAAAGTACGGCGTATCCATTTTGGGTACGTCTGTATCCTCTATACAAAAGGGCGAGGACAGGGAGTTATTCCGCCAGCTGATGCTGGACATCGGAGAACCAGTCTCAGAATCGCAAATTGTTGAATCGATTGAGGAAGGCTTTTCATTTATTAAAGAAATAGGTTACCCGGTAATCCTTCGTCCTGCTTATACGTTAGGGGGCGGGGGTGGAGGCTTTGCCTATAATGATGAAGAGTTCCATTCCATTTTGAGACAGGGATTAAAGTTAAGTCCGATCAGCCAGGTTCTTGTCGAGAGAAGTATAAAAGGCTGGAAAGAAATAGAGTATGAGGTCATGCGAGATGCCAATGATACATGCGTCATTGTCTGCAATATGGAAAACATGGACCCTGTAGGCGTTCATACCGGAGATTCTATTGTTGTAGCACCTTCCCAGACTCTATCGGACAACCAGTATCAAATGCTCCGCTCAGCTTCATTAAAAGTTATTCGTGCTCTTGATGTGGTTGGCGGCTGCAATATCCAATTTGCTTTAAATCCTGAATCGGATGAATACGCCATTATTGAAGTTAATCCCCGAGTAAGCAGATCCTCGGCGCTTGCTTCAAAAGCGACCGGCTATCCGATTGCAAGAATGGCTGCGAAGTGTGCGATCGGGCAGCCGCTCGATGAAATTTTAAATCCGATTACAGGTAATACATTTGCTTCTTTTGAACCTGCTTTAGACTATGTCGTTGTTAAACTACCGCGCTTTCCATTTGATAAATTTTCTGAGGCGGATCGTTCGCTTGGCACGCAGATGAAAGCAACCGGTGAAGTGATGTCAATAGACCGGACATTTGAGGGGGCATTAAATAAAGCGGTCCGTTCTCTTGAACTTAATGTTCACAGCCTTATGTGGCCTTCGTTTAAAAAGAAATCAAACGAAGAAATTAACGGGCTTCTTACCAACCCGAATGACCTGAGACTGTTTGCGATTGCAGAAGCATTCACTAGAAAATATACAGTCGATGAGATTATGAGTTTAACTGAAATTGATTACTGGTTTTTAAGAAAGATAGAAAAAATCATCGTATGTGAACAACATATAAAAAACGCCGGATGGTCAGGTTTATCAAAGGACCTTCTTTTGAAAGCTAAGAGGTTAAATATTAGCGACAGCCGGATAGCCGAACTTACAGGGACGGATCCAGCGACTCTTAGAAGCGAATATGAACGCATAAACATACACCCTTCATACAAGCTTGTGGATACTTGTGCAGGGGAATTTGACGCCGTCACGCCTTATTTTTATTCCACGTGGCACGGAGAAGATGAAGTGACCGTCTCCGAAGCCCGCAAAAAAATACTGGTTCTCGGTTCAGGCCCTATCCGGATCGGGCAGGGCGTGGAATTTGATTATTGTTCCGTGCATGCAGCACTTGCAGTCAAAAAGCTCGGATACGCAGCGGTAGTCATAAATAATAATCCAGAAACTGTGAGCACTGATTATTCCGTCGCCGACAGGCTTTATTTTGAGCCGCTTGCTCTAGAAGATGTGTTAGCTGTTATCCGCAAAGAAAAAGTAGAGGGCGTGTTAATACAGTTCGGAGGCCAGACAGCCATTAATCTGGCAAACGATCTTCAGGAAGAAGGGATCAGAATTTACGGAACTTCACCTGAAAATATTGACCGCCTTGAAGACAGGGGACAGTTTTATGAACTGCTGAACAGCCTGGATATTCCGCATATCGCCGGGAACAGTGCACATGCGCCTGCAGACTTGGCGAAGACGGCTGAAAAACTGGGCTATCCGGTCCTTATCAGGCCGTCATACGTGATCGGCGGTCAGTCCATGTTTATCTGCTATAACAAAATAGAGCTCGCCCAATACGTGGAGCGAATTCAGGAAGAAACAAACAACCGCTGCTGGCCTTTATTAATTGACCAGTATGTACCCGGTCTGGAATGTGAAGTGGATGTCATATCTGACGGAAAAAATATTATCATTCCAGGTATTTTTGAACATCTGGAGAAAGCAGGCGTCCATTCAGGCGACAGTATGACGGTCTTTCCGCCTGTGACACTTACAGAGACAGAAAAGCAATCGATCGTTGATATTGCTTCTCAAATAGCAGAAACTACGCCAGTAATCGGAATGATGAATATTCAATTCGTCATTTATGATGGGACAGTTTACGTTCTTGAAGTCAATCCGAGATCCTCACGGACAGTTCCAATTATGAGCAAAGTTACTGGCTTCCCAATGATTAAGAGTGCAGTGGAGGCGCAGCTCGGAAAATTATTACCTTCAGCTGAGGAAACTGCGGGATTACTAAGAGAACCTTCCTACTTTACAGTGAAAGCACCGGTGTTTTCTGCAAGTAAATTAAAAGGCGTGGATCACGTACTCGGTCCTGAGATGAAGTCTACTGGTGAAATTATCGGGCTTGGGAAAACAAAGAATGAAGCTTTGAAAAAAGTTGCCAGTTACACTGATGCGGCTTCACAGGAAGGCCGTATTCAATGCTTCGTCTCTGTTTCTGACCGGATGAAAAAAACGAGTGTCAGCCTGATTAAAAAGTTAGCAGGAATTGGAGCGGAGATTACAGCAACTGAAGGAACCGCACAGTTTTTAGAAGGCGAAGGGATTCATGCAGCGTCCATCGTGAAAAATAAAACGGATATACTTGCCCATTGGAAAGAGTCGGCTCCGCAACTCGTCCTCAATATTCCTAATCAAGGACGTGAGAAAGAAAAGATCGGTTTTTTCATCCGGGAATTATCAGTAAAATACCAGATTCCTTATTATACGAGTCTGGAAACGCTTGATACCCTGGTCGACTGGTTAAAAGGCGAGCCCGAAAGCTACGAGCCTGAAGCCTTACAGGATCTGCTTAGTAAAGAAAAAATAAAAGAAAAGGTGTGATAAAAATGGAAACTGTAAAGGACGTAAATGAAACGAACGGACAGCTGACAACAGACCATTTATTAACGATAAACGACTTAACTGAAAAAGAACTGACTGACCTGATTCAAGAAGCCATTGTTCTTAAGCAGGAGTTAAAACAAGGGATCCCTCATCCCCATTTGCAAGGCAAAACACTGGGAATGATCTTTGAAAAATCCTCTACGAGAACAAGAGTATCTTTTGAAACAGGAATGCTCCAGCTTGGCGGGCATGCCCTGTTTCTCAGCTCAAAAGATATACAGCTCGGCCGTGGTGAACCTGTGTCTGATACGGCAAAGGTGCTTTCCAGATATGTAGACGGGTTAATGATCCGGACCTTTGAACATGAAACGATAGAGGAATTTGCCCGTCATGCGACCGTACCGGTCATTAACGGACTAACAGATCCCCATCATCCAACCCAGGTACTTGCCGATTTAATGACTATATATGAATATAAAGGCAAATTTGAAGGCTTAAAGCTCTGTTATATAGGAGACGGCAACAACAATATGACCCACTCGCTTCTTCAGGGAGCCGCTCTGACAGGAATGAATATGACAGTTTCCAGCCCGGAAGGCTATCAGCCTGACCCTGTGATTTTCAAGGAAGCTTCTATAAAAGCAAGTGAAAAAGGGGCTGACATTTCATTTTCCACCGATCCTTACGAAGCGGTAAAAGATGCAGATATTATTGTGACGGATGTGTGGACCAGTATGGGAATGGAAGACGAAACAAATGAACGTCTGACAGCTTTTAAACCATATCAAGTCAACAGCAAACTTGCAGAGCATGCAAAAAATGATTATTTATTTCTGCACTGTCTGCCTGCCCACAGGGAAGAAGAAGTAACGGCTGAAATTATTGACGGCCCGCACTCGGCTGTGTTTGATGAAGCAGAAAACAGACTTCATGCACAAAAAGCATTATTAAAAAAAATCATGAAAAAATAAATTTTTTTGTAGACATATGCATAAAAATACGTTAGGATAGATAAAAATACTAATTCAAGGAGCGATTATCAAATGAGTAAAGGAAAAGTTGTTTTAGCCTATTCAGGAGGACTTGATACCTCCGTTTCTATTAAATGGCTGCAAGAGCAGTACGGGTATGATGTGATTGCCCTTGGACTGGAGATCGGTGAAGGAAAAGATTTAGATGCGTTAAAAGTTAAAGCTTTAGAAGTTGGGGCGGACAAAGCAGTAATTATCGACGCTAAGGAGCTTTTAGCGGAAGAGTATCTTCTCCCTGCATTAAAAGCTAATTGCATGTACGAAGGGAAATATCCATTATCATCAGCATTATCCCGACCGTTAATTGCTAAACTGCTTGTTGAAGTGGCGGAAAAGGAAGGCGCTGTAGCAGTAGCCCACGGTTGTACAGGAAAAGGAAATGACCAGGTGAGATTCGAAGTCTCCATCCAGGCTTTAAATCCGGATTTAGAAGTTATTGCACCTGTAAGAGAATGGGGCATGAACCGTGAAGAAGAGATCGAATATGCGAAACAGAAAAATATTCCTGTACCTGTAAACCTTGAAAAGCCTTATTCAATTGATGCAAATATTTGGGGACGTGCCTGTGAAGCAGGAGTTCTTGAAGACACATGGAAAGAGGCGCCTGAAGAAGCATTTGACTGGACGGCGTCAATTGCAGATGCACCTGACGAGCCTGAATATGCAGAGATTGAATTTAAAGAAGGCAAACCGGTTGCCCTTAACGGCGAAAAGTTATCAATGGTGGATATCATTAAACAGTTAAATAAAATTGGCGGAAAACACGGGGTAGGGCGAATCGACCACATTGAAAACAGACTGGTCGGAATTAAAGCAAGAGAAGTCTATGAAAACCCGGGCGCCCTTATTTTAATAAATGCCCATAAAGAACTGGAGTTTTTAACGTTACCTAAAGAAGTTACCCAGTACAAAACAAAGATCGATCAGGAAATGACCCAGCTTGTCTATGATGGACTATGGTATTCGCCGCTTAAAAATGCACTCGAAGGCTTCATTAATGAAACACAGAAAAACGTTAACGGAAAAGTTAAAGTGAAGCTTTGGAAAGGAACGCATATGGTCATAGCGAGACAGTCAGACAACAGTCTTTACAATGAAGAGCTTGCCACCTATTCAAAAGGGGATGCTTTCGACCATTATTCTGCTGTCGGCTTTATAAAATTATGGGGTCTATCCACGAAAACATATTCACAAGTGAATAATAAAAAGCCCGAATTTGCAAATACTGAAAAGTAAAAATCTTAGAGGCCTCAGTCACCGTCGGCGTTCTGATTGTAATCGGAGCGTTGACGGTGTTACGTTTTTAAGGGTGGCTAAATTAAAGATTCCTGTGTATATTAAAGATTATAAATTATTCAGCCGGTGAACCGGGAGCCGGCATCAATACTTTTTTCAACAGAGCCATAATTAATAGGGAGGTCGAAGTTATGTCGAAGCTTTGGGGCGGCAGATTTACAAAAGAAACAAATAAATTAGTAGAGGAAGAAACAGCGTCAATCTCATTTGATCAGAAACTTGCGGATGAGGATATTCAGGGAAGTATCGCTCACGTTCATATGCTGGCTTCAACCGGCATTTTGTCAGAGGAAGAAGCTGAAAAAATAGAAGCAGGTCTTAAAAGTGTTCTTCAGAAAATTAAAAAAGGCGAGCTTGCTTTTTCAGTTGAAAATGAAGACATACATATGAATATTGAAAAATTCCTCATCGATGAAATCGGCCCTTTGGGCGGGAAACTTCATACAGGGCGCAGCCGAAATGACCAGGTTGCCACAGATATGCATTTATATTTAAAAAATCATACTGAGCAGATTATTGAACATGTCAAAGCGGTGCAGACAGCTGTTTTAAACCAGGCGAAAGACCATGTAGAAACGATTCTGCCTGGTTACACGCACTTGCAGCGCGCCCAGCCTGTTTCTTTTGCCCATCATTTATTAGCTTATTTCTGGATGCTCCAAAGAGACAAAGAACGTTTGCAGGACAGTCTGAAACGGGTGAGCGGCTCGCCGCTCGGAGCAGGCGCTCTTGCAGGAACGACTTTTCCTCTTGACCGTCATCAGGTGGCAGAGGAGCTCGGTTTTGATTATGTGTATCCGAACAGCATGGACGCTGTCAGTGACCGTGATTTCATACTGGAATTTATGTCAGCAGCTTCAATCATGATGATGCATATCTCGAGGCTTTCTGAAGAACTGGTGATCTGGAGCAGCCAGGAATTTCAATTTATTGAGCTCGACGATTCTTTCTGTACAGGTTCAAGCATAATGCCGCAAAAGAAAAATCCTGATGTTCCTGAACTTCTCCGTGCAAAGACCGGGAGAGTGTATGGAAACCTGATCGGGTTGTTAACTGTATTGAAAGGCCTGCCTCTTGCCTATAACAAAGATATGCAGGAAGACAAAGAAGGTATGTTTGATACAGTAGAAACCCTGGAAGGTTCTCTCGGAATGCTTGCTCCAATGATAGACACGATGATAGTGAGAAAGGAAAACATGAAACAGGCAGTTTCCGAAGATTATTCGAACGCAACAGATATAGCCGATTATCTGGTAACGAAAGGGCTTCCTTTCAGGGAGGCGCACGAAATTATCGGAAAAATTGTATTGTACGGCATTGATCATAGTAAATATCTGCTCGACTTAACACTTGATGAGTTTAAACAGTTCAGCGGACTGTTTGAAGAGGATATTTACGAGGTTTTAGCGCCTGAACAGGTAGTGGCTAACAGGAAAAGTTATGGCGGCACTTCACAGGAACAAGTAAAAGAGCAGATTCTGCTGGCTGAAAAAGCTCTTTAACTGGTCTGGAAAAGCTCTGTTATTGCAACAGGGCTTTTTTTATGAAAAGGCCATTTCTGAATAAAAGCTTGCAGATTACCATGATACACAGGTTCCTACACTAAAAATCTTTTTATTACACCATACAGGCTGTTCCTCAGGGACATTAAAAAATATCACTAAATTTTCTAATAATAAGCTTTTCTTTCAAATAGTTTATGATACAATAGTTAACATTAACGCGTTAAAGCGAGTGGGGAATATGGAAAATGGTTCATATATACAAATTATGAAACTTCAGGCCCGTTTCTCATCTCTAACGGATGAGGAATTAAATGAACTGAAGGATCTATTGTTAAACACGCCTTGCAAGTGCCAAAAGCCTGTGGAGTGTAAGGGGATCTGCGCCGCAGAACGGAGAGTCAGAAGGGAGCAGAGAAACCGGAATATGAACCTTTAAAGCGCTGGAATGCCTAATTCCGGGCGTTTTTCTTTAGAAAGGCTTTGTTAATAACACTCTTCTGAACGGAGGGGAGCACACCTGGAGGTTCAGCGACGGTCCAGAGTGCAAGCGAGCAGGAAATCAACATTTAAATTGAAAAGAGTCTTATGAAGGAGTGGGAGAAATGATCGAAGCAAAACTGGATATTGTAGAAAACCAAAACAAAAAACCAAAACCTGAAGGAGACGACCTTCCTTTTGGACAAGTCTTTACAGATCATATGTTTACAATGGAATACACAAGGGAGAAGGGCTGGTTTCAGCCGCAGATTGTCCCTTATGAACCAATCACACTTGATCCTGCAGCCATGATTTTTCATTACGGGCAATCCGTATTCGAAGGGTTAAAAGCTTACCTTAATTCAGAGGGCGACATCCAGCTGTTCAGGCCGGAAGAAAACCTTAAACGAATGAACCGTTCAAACGGCCGGATGAGCATTCCGCCGATAAGCGAAGAACTGGTCATTGATTATTTAAAACAGCTCTTATTGATTGAGAAAGAGTGGATACCTAATGAAGAAGGCCGATCGTTATATATTCGTCCATTTGTTATTGCTACGGAGGCTAATCTGGCCGTCGCTCCATCACAAAGCTATAAGTTTATGATTATTCTTTCGCCTGTCGGATCTTACTATCCTGAAGGGATCCATCCGGTCAGCATACAAGTGGAAGAACATTTTACCAGAGCTGTGAAAGGCGGAACAGGCACCGCTAAAACCGGCGGTAATTACTGCGGGGGTTACAAGGCTCAGGAAAAAGCTGCAGACAGGGGACACGCCCAGGTAATGTGGCTTGACGGCGTCCATAAAAAATATATTGAAGAAGTAGGCAGTATGAATGTGTTTTTTAAAATTAATGGGCAGGTTATTACGCCTGAACTGAATGACAGTATTTTAGAAGGGGTCACCAGAAAATCGATTATCGAATTGCTTAAGCATTGGAATATCGATGTTATAGAACGTAAAATTTCAATGGAAGAACTGCTTCAGGCTTATGAAGACGGACAGCTTGAAGAAGCGTTCGGAGCCGGGACTGCCGCTGTTGTATCACCCATAGGCGAATTAAGCTGGCAGGATGAAACAATGATTATTAACGGAAGACAAACAGGAGACTTAACAAAATCCCTTTATAATACAATAACAGGGATTCAGACAGGGAAACTCCCTGATACTTTCAACTGGACAGAAACAGTGAAGGAACTTTAAAAGCCTCTCAAGAAGGTAAAGCGAACATCAATAGTGAGGCGTTTTATCCAGCAGGCAGGGCATGAGTCCGGTGCCGAACCGAACTCATGCTTTTTATTTTTACATTCATTTCATTTAACTTCAGGTTTTATAACTGTCTTCTGTCATTTTGTATGTCTTACAGATGGTTGCAATTATAGTCAACAACATATTTAACGTAATTCTTCTGAATATCTTGACGTTCATTGCTTTAAGAAATGGAAATCGGCAAGTGGCATGCACTTGCCGATTAATATTCAGTTAAATCCTGATTTTTTTGGATAGCCGCCCCCGGGAACTAATTAAAACCCTGAAAGAGCTTTTGCATATTTAAATGGAGTAGGCAGGATATAAGGCAGGACGAGGCGTTCATCTTTTGTCCGATAAGCTTTTTTTTCAGACGCATAATTGACCTGGACTTCCAGCAGCCATATTTTACGGTTCTTATCCATTACGAAGTCTACAGCTGCGTCTCCAAGCTTTGCTCCGTCTCTTTCCATACCCTTTAAAACTCTGATACACAGTCTGGTCAGTTCTTCTTTTTTCTGTTTCGCCTGTGAATCGTTCATATTAAATACTTCTTTAAATGCTTTGTCACCCGGAATTATCCTCTCCCTGTTTTTAGAATTTGAAATAACACTTCCTGCTTTAGCTACTTTAGTTTCCATTCCTGAATATTTCCACTGTTTAGTTTCATCTTTCTGGATATACACCCTGAAATCCATTTTGTTCCTGGATTTTTTAAAGCGGATCTCCTGCTGGACAATATAATTTCCATTTTTTCTGAGTTTGTTTCTTAATACTACGGCTAATCTTTTTTTCGTTTTAACAACTTTTCTGTAACCTGTATGGTTGGATATTCGGTAACCATTTTTTAATTTTCTTACGTGTAAGATTCCTCTGCCTCTGGATAAGGCCTGAGGCTTCAAGTAGACAGAATTATATTTTTTGGCCATTTTTACAACGCTGTCAACACCCCTGTATCTCACGGTTTTCGGTAAATGGTTTCTAATATTTTTTCTTCTGCTCATTCTGCTGTAAAATTTCCATTTGCTACCGTTAATAAACGGGAAGTTAAAGATCTTTTTGCCAATATGATATTTAAAATGCCTGTAAGTGGAGGTTTTCATTCTGGTACGGATAAACATGGCAGATGGATATGGGAAAGTGCCATTAGTAAATGAAGCTGTTTTCGGGTTGTAATAATAGCCCTTAATGGTCTTATTGGAGCGATTAATACTGCTTTTTTTAAAAATAAATATCAAACCGTTTATTCCATTGTATTTGCTGAACCGGAGTTTCTGGAGGCGCCGCCTTTTATAATTTCTTGCTGAAACAAGATGGCCAATGACAGGACCTAAATACATGTTGTTCCCTTTGAAATAGCATTCGTATTTTAAGACTGGGATGGTGATTCTTTTTGACATTCTTCTTGGGATTATAATTTCCCCTGTGTTTAGTTTCCGGTCGATTTTTATATTCAGTTTTTTACTCCTTTCTCCAAAATGGAGTTTTATATAGCCAGAATTAATTTTCAGCCTTCTTAAAGTTCTATTATTTAAATAAATGGAGCTTTGGTTTCTTTTACGGCTTAAACGGATAAAGCCCTTAAATTTCTTAGCCAATTATTTCACCCCTAATTCATATTTGTATAGATAAGAATATTCATTTTAGAGAATTTCTTTTATAACGCTTTCTTCACAGACATTTTTGCCAGTAAAAGAGTAGGGTCGATTTTCGTCATATCATTTTTAAGATATTCAAATAACAGAGGAATTTCAGTACATCCGCCAATTAGTGATGAAATACCTTCTTCATAATACTTTTCCAAAATTCTGTTTAAATCTTTTAAATAAGGATTATCTTCTAACTTTCCTGCTTTCACACATTTAATCGTTTTATTGATGATATTCTGTTCTTCTGCATGTGGAGTGATGATTTCGAGAGGAGTATTCCGGCATGCTTTCTGGTATAACCCGTAATCTACTGTTGTAGCTGTAGCAAGTAAAAGAACCTTTTTGTGCTTGTAGTTATTATCCTGAAGGAGCGTTTCTATTGTGAGATCAACCATACTGTAAAAAGGGATGGTCAAAGCCTCTTTTATTTCTTCCTGCCATATATGAGCCGTGTTACATGGCATAATAATAAATTCCACGCCTGCTTTTTCAAGAATCTTTGCTGAAATAACTAATTGATTTAATGCTTTTTCAGATTCTCTTACAGCGGGGATTTTTGTGTTGTTATAAATAAATATAGGCAAGTGTTCCTGATCAGTTTCGGCTTTCGTATTCAGGACAATTTTTCTAAATAAGTCAATTGTAGCAGCCGGTCCCATTCCTCCCAGAATTCCTATTATTTTCGACATCGGCTTCTCCTCTTTCTATGATTTATCCTGAAATTACTATTATCTTATGTCCTTTGGAAGAATTGGTATAAACCCTTGTCCTCAAGTAAGAGCACATTTTGGTACTGATGTTCTTTGAGGTGTGTGTATAAAAAGACGAAACAAAAGAGGATTAAAATTAATCTTGTCCGGGAGTGACTGGGGAATTGATTAACATACAAAAAACCTGCAGTACGCCGGAAATTTCCAGCCTGCTGCAGGTTTATATAAATATGACACCGGCCGTTAAGCGGCAAGTTTCATCTATTAACATTTTAGTGTTTAAAAATTGGGGAATCCTGTTTCAGCTGATTATCGAGCAGAAATGGGAACCAGTAATTACTGCACCTCAATCAAACTTAATTTAAAATTCCCGACACTGCCTTTTTCGTACAGGTTGGTTACAGAACTGGCATAGCTTGCTATTGATCCTTTAAAAGTCAGGTTTCTTTCCGGCACTTCAACATTAAAAGGACCGTTATAGAGCAGAGAGGTAATGTCATGATAATTTTCATGCGTCACTTTAAAATGAACCGAAACCATTGTTCTGCCATTCTCCGTATTCTCTTCATAATCTTCTAAATCTATAGACCTGTTGTTTAAAATCAGCGTTTTAACCAAAGTGTCACCGCCTTAAATGAGTGTGCTGTCCGTTGTGCTCTATTATGCTCTTAGTATTGTCGCCAATAACGTAAGGTTAATTCGTAGTCCCTTTAAGTGCTGCTGCTTTCAATTAAGGAGTTAAAGCCGGACACTAAGAATCATGAGTAGGTTTGTTACTGTTTTTCAGTATTAAGGGTAATCCAGAAACGGTGCACCACATTTCCCTGATGATCTGTAAAATCGTCGTCCCGTATACCGCCATTTCTAAGAATCGTCTTTCTTGAAGCCGTGTTGTAATCATCACAGACTACAAGGACTTTACGGATCCCGATTAAATCAGCTTTTTCCAGGGATAATTCAAGCAGCCTGGCAGCATACCCTTTTCGTCGTTCCGACGGCCGTATGCCATAACCGATGTGGCCGCCTTCATTTAATAATTTCTCAGTCAGTTTATGGCGTATGTTGACACAGCCTAAGATCCGGCTTTCTTCATTAACCAGCCAGTATGTAGAGTCGGGGACCCATCCTTTTGGCAGTTTCAATTCATTTTCGTTATCATATAACGACTGAACCATTTTGCCAAACTCAAAAGGGGATCGTTCAATGACCCACGGAATCATCACTTCGCCACTTTGCTTCCATTCATTGTAAAATGACAGGTATTCTTTTTCCAGCCGGGTAGTCGGTTTAATTAACGAGACGCTGTCCATTAATAAGATCCTCCTTAAAAAAATATCAGTTAATATATTTCTTTAGAAAATGATAAATAGCTAAGATGACTGCAAACGAGAAAATAAATCCAATGATGGCCGCTGCCCAGAGGATTTCTCCCGTTAACAGTTGGCCGAGGACAATGATAATCGCAGAGAAACTGAATGCCCCTGCCATTCCGAAAAGAACAGGGTAGGGAACAGGTGTCATTTTTTTAATTCGCACCTCCATCTTTTTAATATGTGCTTCTTCAGGGTTTTGTCAGTTTAATCATTATATCATTGATTTCTGGTTAATTATGTTAATATGAATAATAACTTATTCTTTAAAAAGGACACTTACTCTATGAAAAAATTGGATTTGTTCTCAAATTATTTATACAGGAAGACTGGCTTTAAAACATGGTTCCTGTCATTTATTATTTTTAGTTTGTTTTTAACATTTATTCTGCCGGAAACGGCAGCAACTACTGAACGTATAACTGGGACAGGAGAATCTCCTGACGGATCGTATGTGTACACTTCCGATGATATATACAGGATGGCAGAAGAATATGGCGAAGAGGGGAGAGAGTATTATATCCGTTCAAGATTTACATTCGACATTGTATGGCCGCTCGTCTATCTCTTTTTTTTATACACCTCATTAACGTCTATTTTCCGGTCTTACCAGTCTGTAAAAATTATAAAATATAGTCATTTACTTCCTTTTGGTGCTGTGTTTTTTGATTTTCTTGAAAACACTTCAGCTTCTATTGTTATGGCGCGTTATCCGTCAGCTACTCCAGTGGTCGCTGAACTGGCGCCTGTATTTACTTTTGTAAAATGGAACTTAATTTATACCAGTTTTGCAGCGCTTTTTGCAGGTTTACTGATAAAAGGTATTTTGTTAATATGCAGGTTGGCTGCTAAATGGAAATAACTTAAGAAGAGGGGGGGGGGACATCTGAGAGGTGAGAGGAAGCTAGAGAAAAAAAGTCAGTCAGGTACAGCCCGGCTTCTTTATTCTTATAGATGATATTTACAAGCTTGACGGCAAATAACAGCCGTCAAGCATTTCTTTGTCTCGCATCTTTTAAAATAAGACGCTTGTTCTCCATACATATTAATAAATGTGAACTGTTAACTTCAGCTTCGGGTTCGATATAAAAGTTAACATTGTAATGAGTCTCTTTTATTTTTTCGTGAGGCAACTCGTCCAGAGTTAACCGGAAATCGGAAGCCCCTCACCGTTTGTTTGCTTTGTACCCAATAACTGCCGTATTTTTCTGCTGCTTCTCCATTAATTGTTTAAGAAACATAGCTGCGTCCTTTGTAACCTTCATGAGGAACCTCCTTTTAGTATGATCATACACGTTTCTTAACGTAAGTAAAAGGGCTATATTTAATGAAATAACTTATAAAATTGCATAATAAACTTAAAATTACTTAAATAAACTTATATAAATTGCAATTTGTAAGTTTTTAGCTTATAATTATATTTATCATAGAATGGAGGAAATACGATGAATCAAGAAGAACGTATGGAAGCGATTAGCGACTATCTGATCAACCATTCGTCCATTCAAATTGAAGATATTTGCGAGATGTTTAACGTTTCAAAGGATACGGCTAGAAGAGATCTTGTCCGGCTGGAGGAGGATGGGCGTATTATCCGTACACGCGGAGGAGCCATGAAGAGTTCCCGTAAAGAGGATATTCCAAGTTATGAGGTACGGATGGAAAATATAACAGAAGACCACCGGAAAATCGGACGGCTTGCTGCTGAAAAAGTGAGAGCCGGTGATAGAATTATACTGGACGCTTCCACAACTGTGCAGACATGTTCAGCTGCTTTAGAGGGGAAGGAATGCACCGTCGTTACTAATTCGCTGCACCAGGCAGACCTGCTCGCATCGTATCACTCTGTAAATATTCATGTGATCGGCGGAATTCTCCATAAGAGCCACCGGTATATGTACGGGAATGAAGCAGTCAACAGCATGTCCCGTTTTTTTGCAGACAAAGCATTCATAGGCGTGGTCGGTATTTCGGAAAAGGGTCTGACTGTCGCTCATGAAGAAGACGGGGCAATGAAAAGGAAGATGATCGAGCAGGCGGGGGAAGTTTTCGTACTCGCCGATTATAGTAAATTTGACAGGAATGACTTTGTTAAAATTGCAGATCTGGAAGAAGTGGACCACATCATTACCGACCGGCCACCCGGAGAGTCATTACAAAGTTATTTTAAAATGAAAAATGTAACAGTTCATCTTATTTAATATAATAGTATTATGTTAATAAACGGGCTGGTTTGCGTGACTGTCCGGCAGGCGAGAAAATCTTCCCGGTTTATTAAATAAAAAACTGCTCTTTAAAAGGGCAGTTTTTCTTATGGATAGGGGATGAGCAGATCTGCTAATTACTCAAATTGATGTATGGTACGATAGAATAATATAAGACTGAGCTGTAAAGGAGAAGCAAGATGAAAGAGTTGTGTGTTATTCCGTGCGGCAACAAAAAAATATGGGACAGTGAACCCTGGAGAAAGGCGGCCAGGGCAAAACACGCCTATACCGGTGTATTTCACAAGCTGTGTAAACAGTATGCCGCCCGGTTTTTCGAAGACTATGTCATTTTGTCAGCCAAGCATGGCTTTCTCAGACCGGATGATTGGGTTCCAGGCCCTTATGATGTCAGCTTTTCAATGAGAAACAGTGAGGTCATCTCACCTTCTGCTCTTAAACAGCAGTTTGAAGAGAAATCACTGGACACCTATGGGCAGCTTGTTGTTCTGACTGGAAGGAAGTATGTACCGGTAATGGAGTCAGCCTCAGGTAACAAAAGCACCCTACACTTTCCACTTCTTCAGTGCAATGGAATAGGGTACATGCAGAGGGAACTGAAGAAGGCTGTGGAGGATAACCGTCCTATTCATAGTCAATCTGGACAGATTGGGGAGGATGAGAGGTGAAAGAACGGCATTCTTTGGAACCGGTCGTTCAGAAAGGCGCCAGGGTTCTTATTTTAGGGTCTATGCCTGGAGAACAGTCTCTTCAGCGCCAACAATATTATGGCAACCCCCGAAATCATTTCTGGCCTCTTGTCGGAGAACTTTTAAATACAGACCTTTCCACATTCAGTTATGAGCGGAAATGTGACTTTTTAAAAACAAACCACATTGCTTTATGGGATGTGATCGGCAAGTGCAAGAGGGAAGGAAGTCTGGATTCAGCTATCAGTGATGAAAAAATGAACGACCTGGCGGGACTTTTGACCACATACCCAACGATTCAATGGGTGGGTCTTAATGGAACGAAGGCTTACGAAACATTCCGTAAATATATTAAAAACCATGCTTTTCCATCTGTACCTTATACTAAATTGCCTTCTACCAGTCCTGTTCCGGGAAGAAACGTTAAATCTTTTCCCGAAAAAGTAAAAGCATGGCGGGAGATGACTGATTATTTACAACATAACGGGGGAGAAAAAAGATGAAAGAGAATACATTATTACTTATCGATGGCTTTAATTTATTAAGCCGGGGTTATTTTGCTACAGCTTATGGAAAAAGCGAGGAGCAGCTTTCAAAAAACGAAAGAGGCGAGTATGTGAATGCCGCAAGAGTATTTTTTCAAAAATTATTCCAGTTGACGAGAAATTATAATATCACACATTTGTCTGTTGCCTGGGACGGAAAAAGAGAAGATACAGCAAGAAATCAGAAGTACGCTTTTTATAAAGCCCAGCGGACTGATCTGCCTGATCCTCTAATTGAGCAGTATCACTTAACGTGTGAACTTCTTGATAATCTGAATATCCATCAGATGAGCGTTGCCGGCTTTGAAGCAGATGATATTATTGGCGCCTTTTCAGACAAATGGTATAAAAATGAATTAGGGCAAACGTTTATTTACAGTAATGACCGGGATTTATTCCAGCTGTTGAACGAGACGACTAATCAGATTCTGGCTAAAAAAAAGCAGGAGATCATCTATTCTGCCGACAGTTTTAAGAACGATTTCGACATCTCTCCATCTCAATGGGTAGATGTAAAAGCACTCCTTGGCGATCCGAGTGATAACATTCCCGGCTGTCCGGGAGTAGGGGAAAAATCCGCTCTGCCTCTCATTCGCCAATACGGAAATCTTAAACAATTGTTTAAAAATGTCGAAGAATTAGATCCTGCTTTTAAAAGATATAAGAAAAAGTTACATGAAGGACAGGAATCGTGCTGGATCAGCAGGGAGTTATCAGAAATCGTGACAGACATTGAGGAAGTGGCCGCTCTTGATCCAGTCAACCTGCAGCTGGACCTGGATGAAGAAACAGTTTTAAGGGAAATGAATGAGCACGGGATTCGAGTAAAAGTCAGGTAATCCCCGGAAGAAACAGATTAAAAGGAAGGGAAAAGACACAATGATTAAGTGGCTCTTCAAAAAGAAAACATGCGATTTTTGCAAAGGAAAATTACGTTCCCCAACGATTTATATAAATGAACGGGGCGAAGAAATTAACGTCTGTTTTCAATGCGTCCCTCAAGCTGAAAGAAAAGTATTAAGAAAAAAACATCGGTAGAAGGGCGGTATGATTAATTTGAGAATACTTTCACTTTGCCCAAGCAATACGGAACTCGCGGTTTATGCCGGTTTAGAAGACAGTCTTGCAGGAGTGGACGACTACTCTGACTGGCCTTCTTCGATTAAAGAATTGCCGAGGCTTGGGCCGGATCTTTCGATTAATGTGGAAAAAGCGGCGGAACTTAAACCCGATATAATATTGGCTTCAGAGACGGTACCGGGGATGGAAAAAAATATAGAAGCCTTAAAAGAAAAAGGGCTGCCCTATATCACGGTGCCTAATCCGACGAGTATGAGGGAGGTCGGTGACATCCTCTTATGGCTTGGAGAGCAGACCGGGGATCGTGAAAAAGGGGAGGAAGCCTTTAGAAAGTTTAATCATTTTATGGATCACTATGCGGAATTGAGCCGTAAAGTAACGGAGCGGAAAACAATTTACTGGGAATGGTGGGGGAAACCCGTTTTTACTCCGGGGAAAAGGAACTGGCTGACAGAGCTTTCTGAACTTGCAGGAGGAGTAAATATTTATGAAGATTATGATCAGGCCAGCGTCCAGACGGACTGGGCAGATGTCCTGTCCAGGGCCCCTGATGTCATTGCTGCCATATGGGTCGGCGTACAGCAGCATAAAGTAAAACCTGAATTCATAAAAAAACGCCCCGGCTGGGCCTCTATGAAGGCAGTAACGGACGATTCCCTGCATATTCTTGAAGAGCCGTATTTCTGCCGGCCCTCGCCGAGGCTTCTAATCGGTTTAGCTCAAATGGCTGCTATTCTGCATCCTGATATATATCCACCTTATAAAGATGGGTTTGACCCGCTGTTGAATGTGTAAAAAATAGAAACTTTCCCCTCCTTGGAGTCGTATGAATTATTAAAGAATCTAAGGAGGGTTTCGCATGCTCGGCAAATGGGGTAGTGCTGTCGCCATTGTCGCTTTAACAGCGGGAGGAATGGTGCTTTACAATCTCTAATATGGATATGGTAAAAAACGGATAGTGGTAACATCGGACAACTATTATAATAATTTTACTTAACAGGCACATGCAACAGAACTGGAATTAACGAGGCAGGCGATACAAGCGGAATACCTCGGTAAAGGAAGATTTGCAGTAGGTGACGAAGTCTGTGCCCTCCACACAAGAGTAATTCCTATGAAACCTCGTGCTTTTGTCCAGAATTTTGTGCTGTATAAAAAACCTTAATCAAGAAAGCGTTCCCGTTCATCCGGCGTAGGCATCCGGCACGATGATTTCTTTCCGAACCACTTGTAACGGTTCTTTGCAATCAGATCGTAAAAGAAATTCCTGATAAAAGACGGCACGATTAAAAATATAGCAGTCAGTTTCCAGCCGCCTTTAAGTCTCCGGGCAATACGAAGAGCTGCAGAAGACTTTTCAAATGTTTTACCGTTCTCCTCAATCAGCACAATGCTGTCTGTCCGCCTGTCCACCTGATGTTTTTTTAACAGGGATTTCCCTGTATCACTTTGTAATGAGGCAAAAGCAAATTTTTGTTTAGGATCCCTTTTAATAATAAACTGAACACTTGTGTCACAAATATTACAATCACCATCGAATAAAACAATATGACTCATAGTTTGCACTCCTGTCTTATATAATCGTCGTTAATATGTTTTATACCCGAAACACAATAAAATAAAAAACAGATAGCGGAGGAGAATGATGGAAAAAGTGATGGTTATCGGTGTGTCTGCCGGTGTTGGTAAATCCACGTTTGCTAAGCAGCTGGGTGCTAAAACCGGTATCCCTGTATACCATTTAGATACATTATACTGGAAACCGGGATGGGTAAAGTCAACACAAGAAGACTTCACGTACGCACAACAAAGGATTGTAAACCAAAGAGAATGGATTATTGAAGGTAATTATTCATCAACCTACGAGATACGAGCAGAAGAAGCAGATACGATTATTTATTTAGAACTCCCGCTCAGAATATGTCTTTATCGGGTAATGAAAAGATGGCTCACTAACATAGGCCGTAACAGGGAAGATATGGGACCTGGCTGCCCGGAAAAAATGGATAAGGAGTTTTTAAGTTTTATACTTAAAACTTATCATAAGAGAAAAAATAATTCCGAAGAAAGGCTCCGTTATTTTAATAATTTGGGGAAGCCAAAGAATGTGTACCGGTTAAAGACTAAAAAAGCCATTTCCCAGTTTCTTAATAAGTTATAAAAAGGGAATGGATTTTCTGAAACGAAGCAGTACATATAAACAGTTGAAGTTGCTGGGATCAGCACTTCTTTTTTTATTGGAATATAAAATACAGATGCGTTCATTTAGTATTATAACACCTTGAATTTATAATTTAACCTTTCTTAAAGCCTCAATAACACTATTTTTATATAAAATGCAAAACGGTTCTCTATAATACTAAATGAGAATAATAGTATTATTATTTTGTCTTAAAGATACTAAACGAGTTTTTCTGTATGTTAAAATAAAGCTAAAGATCAACTGGTGAGGTGATGAGAATGACTGACGAAGGACGATCAGCGAAGATTAATTATGAAAAGTATGTCCGGTTAACAGAGAAAGAGTTTCAGGCGCTGGGAGAGAAGATTGGTTTCCAGCAGACTGAAAACCGGATTAAACGATTAAATGAGTTAAAAATAAAAGGAAAAAGACCGTTAGAGATGACATCAGATTTTCAGGCATTAATTGCAATGGGCCCGAGAACAGTAGAGCCTGTCAGAGAAAAAGAGGTGTTGGAAAAAATTAAATCCATCCTTTCTGCTTCGTCTTCCCGTGACCATTTCCTGTTTATTTTAGGGTTAAATACAGGCCTCCGGCTGGGAGATATGCTTCCATTAAAAGTCCGGGATGTAAAAGGGAAAAAGTTTATAAAAATTGTTGAAAAATCAACAGGAAAGATTAAAAGGTTTCCGTTAAATAAGGAGTTAAGGGAACAGGTAACGGAATATACGCTGGGGATGGAGGATAATGATTATTTGTTTGCTTCCCGGAAGACGAGAAAACCTGTCCAGAGGGATAGAGCTTATAAAATCATTAAGCGTGCAGCAGAGGAAGCGGGGGTTGAGTTTGTAGGCACCCATACGATGAGAAAGACATTTGGTTACCACTTTTACCAGAAGTATGATGATGTTAACTTTCTCCAGACACTTTTTAACCATTCATCACAAAGTGTCACGCTGAGGTATATAGGAGCATCTCAAGAAGAAATAGATGAAACAATAGATGATTTCAGCCTGTGATTTGAGGATCTTTAAAAACGGCAAATTAACCAAAGTTTATCTTATGGTGTGGATCCCGATTTCATGATGAGGAGGCGGGGGTTGTTTAACTCTTCATAAGAAATAAATAAGTACTTAAAAGAAAAAGCAGCTTAACATTATGAACAGCACCCCGTCAAGTAGACAGTGGTGTCTACTTTTAGGGGAGCTTAACATTATTAAGCCGCCTTTTCTTTTGCCGTTTTATTAAAGTACCATCTGAGTGAAACGGGAACGAGTAAGATGATGAGAATTATTCGTGTGAGCTGCAGAGCAGTGACAATAGCCGGATCAGCACCAACGATTGAGGCTGTTAATACCATCTCAACGACTCCTCCAGGAGCAGTGCTTAAGAGCGCAGTAGGCAAGTCCATTGAAGTGACAGAGTATAAAAGAAAACCTGAGATGAAGGAAATGAATATGAGCAAGAGAGCAAGCCCCGCATAAATAAAGCCGTATTTACCCGCATATTTAACGTCTTTTAATAGGATGTTTTTCCCCAGGGCGACGCCCACGCACAACTGGGCACCGAGAAAGACAGCTTCAGGGATAGCCGGCACCTGGACAGGCCCAATATTCATCACGGCAGTTACCGTCAGCGGAATAATCATAATCCCGGCTGGCAGCAAGTGGTGGAAACGGACACCTAACAGAACCGGCACCAGGAGCCATAATATGTTCCACGATAGAAAGGCCGTTCCTGTATGCGCCATAAGGGTATCCTGGCCAGTGTTTTGGGCGGAGAATATATAAATGATAATGAATGGCACTGTAAAAAGAACAACGAGCAGGCGTATCGTCTGGAAAACCATCACATAGGCAGCGTTTCCCTTAAGTGATTCGCTGACTATGACCATCTCGGTTAATCCTCCTGGAATGGACCCGAATACACTTGTGATCCGGTCGACCTTAATATACCTGGAGACTATGGAACTGTTTATTATACTGACTGTAATCAGAAATAAAGTAATAATGATGTACGGAAGGGCATAAGGGCCGACCAGCTGAACTGTCTCTATTGTAAAATAAAGGCCAAAAGAGATGCCGAGCGTAATTAGACCGCTGCTTTTCAAAGCTTTTGGCCAGGTTAGCTGTCTTCCTGACATTCCCTGCCATAGCATCACACAGGCCAGCGGGCCTAACATCCATGGAAGAGGGAGGTTTAAAAGAGAAAAAAGGGCAGCGCCTGCAAGCCCGGTAATAAGTGTTTCGATAAACGGCTTAGTTTCTTTCATTTTTTTCATCTCCAACTTAAACTTCTATCTCATTGTATCACAGACATAGAAAAAGCCGGCCGCTTAGCGGCCGGCTGAAGTTATTTATTCATCGTCGTCTTCGACTAATTCATAAACGCCTTCTTCGTTATGAGTTTCTTTACCCGTAATAGGGGGGTTGAATACACATACCATTCTCATGTCAGTGTTGGCACGTAGAAGGTGCTCATCATGCTCATCAAGAGCATACAGTGTATCAGCTGAAATAGGGTGGATCTTATTATCTGAAAGTGTTTCTACTTCTCCGTCTCCTTCTATACAATACACGGATTCAAGATGGTTTTTGTACCAGATGTGCGTTTCAGTTCCTGCTTTAATTACAGTATCGTGGACAGAGTAGCCCATTTTATCTTTTTTCAAGATAAGACGTCGACTCGTCCAGTTATCAGCTTTAATTTCCTGATCAGTACCTATAATATCTTCAAGTTTTACTACTTTCATGTTCCGTGTCCTCCTTAGGTGTTTTCACTGCTTAGTTTGTAACAGTATCGCTTTTGAGATTCATTTGTTTGATCGCATCTTTAATACTTTTCTCGATGAGTTCAAATCCTTTTTCTAAGCCTTCTTCATCAATATTGATAGGTGGAAAGAGCTTAAATACCTGGTCCTGCCCGCCGGCTGTTTCCATAATCATGCCGTTAGTAAAGGCGTATTCACACACTTTTTCACTGAAGCCTTCCACATCGGAAGAGATACCCTGCATAAAGCCGCGGCCTTTAAGGTGAGCCTTCATTTCAGGATATTTGTTAATCATTTCTTCAAGGAACTTTGTAATCTTGGCTGATTTATCCTGAATGCTTTTTTCAAATTTAGGATCTTCCCAATAAGATAAAGCTTCAGTTGCTGTAATGAAAGCATGGTTGTTGCCCCGGAATGTTCCGTTGTGTTCACCTGGCTTCCATTGATCAAGCTCAGGGCGGATAAGCGTCAGTGCGAGCGGAAGTCCGTAGCCTCCGATAGATTTGGAAAGGCAGACAATATCCGGCTTAATGTTTGCCGGTTCGAAAGAGAAGAACGTTCCGGTACGTCCGACACCTGCCTGAACATCATCAATGATAAGGATAATGTCCCAGCGCTTACAAATCTCATCCACTTTTTTAAGCCATTCAAAGCGGGCCGCATTGATGCCGCCTTCACCTTGGACAGTCTCAAGGATAATAGCTGCCGGTACAGAAACACCGCTGCCGTTATCTTCTAAAAATCTTTCTAGATAATCAAGTGTTTCCATGTCTTCGCCGGTGAAATTATCATAAGGCATGGTTACCGTATGGTTCAGTGGAATTCCTGCGCCATTTCGCTTCATAGAGTTGCCTGTTACAGACAGGGAACCAATTGTCATGCCGTGGAAACCGTTAGTGAAACTGATAACCTCTGTTCTTCCTGTCACTTTACGGGCAAGTTTTAATGCGCTTTCCACAGTATTTGTACCCGTTGGTCCAGGAAACATAACCTTATAATCCAAATTTCTTGGTTTCAAGATAACGTCACTAAATTTCTCTAAAAATTCAGTTTTCGCTTTTGTTGCTTTATCCAATGAATGAGTAATTCCGTCGTCAAGAATGTACTCAACCAGTTTTTTCTTCATGTTTGGTTCGTTGTGTCCGTAGTTAAGAGCACCTGCGCCAGAGAAGAAGTCAATATATTCTTTTCCTTCGTCGTCCCAGATCTTGTAACCCCGTGCTTTAGTGAACACTGCAGGAAAACTTCTTACATAGCTTCTTACACATGATTCATGCTCTTCAATAATTTGCAGATCTTTGTTTGTCATAAGTGTCAATTCCCTCCGTCTTTTGTAATCAGTTTCTTTCAATCAGATCAGTTATTTGGAAAAAGGTCCAATACGATACGTGTACTCGGCTTTTGTTCCCTCTTCAGGAAAGACCTCTTCAGGGAAACATTCACGCACTTCATAATCTGTATCGTGATCTCTTGCTAGTCGCTTGAATAAAGACTGAGAGGCTTTATTGTCTTCAGTGATGGTCGCCTCCAAAAAGCGTACATTTTTTGATGCATCTCTTGAAATCAGTTCATTTAACATTTTGGAGCCGATCCCTTTTCCGCGTTGAGATGAATCTACACCAACCTGCCAGACGAAAATAACATCCGGATGTTCAGGCTGAATAAATCCTGTGATAAAACCAACGACTTCACCACGTTCTTTAGCAACCACACATGTTTCTGAGAAGTATTCAGCGAACATAATATACTTATAGGCTGAATTTAAATCAAGCGACGTTTTTTTAGCAAGTAGCCACATCCCTTGACCGTCTTCTTTTGATGGCTGCTCTAACGTAACTGTATCAAGTACTGCCGTTGTGTTTTTACTCATTATGAAATTCCCACCTTTAAAGTTTATTGTTTTGCAGCGTTGAAATTCCTCCTTAATCAAAAATTCATCTCAACCAATGAACATTATTAATCATAGGAAGTTCTTGTTAAATAATCAAACATGTTTAATCATCGTGAATAAGTATATATGTGTGTCAGTAGAGCTTAGTAGTGCTTAGAACGTTCATCTTATTTATTTCTCCCGTATTGTGTGTATTTCAACGGTTTTGAAAATTTAAACGGCTAAAACCCTTGCTGTGATAGGAAAAAAGAAAAAAAGATTCCAACAAAATCGTTGGAATCCCTGTCATGCAGGCAATCACAGCGTATTAGCTGTTCTTTGCTGCTAATTTTTTTCGTTTTTCTTCCCGTTCGCGGGTGCTTTTATCCAGAATTTTTTTCCGAAGGCGGATCGATTCCGGGGTCACTTCACAATATTCATCTTCATTTAAAAACTCTAACGCTTCTTCAAGTGTTAAAATTCTTGGCTTTTTCATTGTGACGGTCTGTTCTTTTGTGGCCGAGCGGATGTTTGTCTGCTGTTTCATTTTAGTAATATTGACAGTCAGGTCATTATCACGATTGTGTTCGCCGACAATCATGCCTTCATAAATTTCGGTTCCGGGTTCCAAGAAAAGGATGCCCCGGTCTTCAAGCTGAAGCATTCCATAAGGAGTAGCTTTTCCTTTTTCCATAGAGACGAGCACACCTTGTCTGCGTCCGCCGACATAACCTTCTGCGACAGGCTGATAACTGTCAAATGAATGGTTCAGAATCCCGTAACCTTTAGTTTGAGCCATAAATTCTGTCGTGTAGCCGATCAGGCCGCGGGAAGGGACTAAGAAATCCATTCTGACCTGTCCGTCTCCTTTATTAGCCATATTTACAAGTTCACCTTTACGCTCACCCAAGGATTCCATAACCGCTCCGGTGTATTCTTCAGGCACATCTACTTGGGCAGCTTCAAATGGTTCGCATCTTTGGCCGTCGATTTCACGGATAATTACTTCAGGCTTTGAGACTTGAAGTTCATACCCTTCGCGCCTTAAATTCTCAATTAAGATAGACAGGTGGAGTTCACCGCGCCCGGAAACTGTCCAAACATCCGGGGAACTGGTATTTTCCACGCGCAGGCTGACATCTGTTTCTACTTGTGTTAACAGTCGGGCTTCAATTTTCCGGCTGGTGACATGATCGCCTTCACGGCCTGCGAAAGGACTGTTGTTAACTAAAAATGTCATTTGAAGAGTAGGTTCATCAATCCGGACAAGTTCCATTGGTTCAGGATGATCGGCGGGGCAAATGGTTTCCCCGACCATAATGTCTTCAATTCCTGCGATGGCGATCAGATCGCCTGCTTTTGCCTCTTTTATTTCTAAACGTTTTAACCCTAAGAAACCGAACAGCTTGGATATTCTGAACTTCTTAATTGAACCGTCTCGCTGCACAAGGGCAGCCTGGTCGCCTACCCGGATCGTCCCGCGGAATACCCGTCCGACACCGATCCGTCCGAGATAATCGTTGTAATCAAGCATAGTGACCTGGAATTGGAATGGTTCATCCGAATTGTCAACCGGGGCAGGTACACTGTCTATTACTGTATCAAACACTATTTTCATGTCGCCGTCCTGGTTGTCAGGGTCAAGGCTGGCTGTCCCGTTAATAGCAGAGGCGTAGACAACAGGGAAATCAAGCTGGTCTTCATCAGCTCCCAGTTCAATAAACAGGTCCAGTACTTCATCAATTACTTCTTCAGGGCGGGCCATCGGGCGGTCGATTTTATTAACTACGACAACAGGGATCAATTTCTGCTCTAAGGCTTTTTTTAGTACGAAACGTGTCTGCGGCATACAGCCCTCAAACGCATCAACGACTAAAAGCACACCGTCAACCATTTTTAAAATCCGTTCCACTTCGCCGCCAAAATCAGCGTGTCCTGGTGTATCAAGAATATTTACGCGTTTATTCTCATAATCAACTGCTGTATTTTTGGCAAGAATAGTAATTCCACGCTCTTTTTCAATATCGTTATTGTCCATTGCCCGTTCATTAACTTGTTCATTTTCACGGAATGTGCCGGACTGTTTTAACAGTTCATCCACTAAAGTTGTTTTCCCATGATCCACGTGGGCAATAATCGCAATGTTTCTGATGTCCGCTCGTCTTGTCATTATTAAAACGCTCCTGTCCAGTCTTAAAATTGTTCAACTATACTATAGTACCACAAATTAAAAGTCATTTCATTAAATAAGAAATAAGAGGATCGTCCGGCAAATATAATGACCGTTCTTAAAAAATCTTTTATACTGAAATTAGCTGTTCCGGCGGATGATGTAGACACAAGGAGGGAGGAGAGGAGGAAAATGGTGAAGGACTCACTTATATCCATAAATGAATTATATATAGGATTGATGCTGAAAGATGATATTTTTGACCGTTTTGATCGCCTTCTTCTTAAAAAGGGGACAATTATTACGCCGGAACATCTGAAAAATTTAACCTCTTTGAAGCAGTCATATTTTCTTTACAGAAGCACTGGGGAAGAGGGGCTTTTGATGGTTTACCCGGTGATCAGCAACCTGAACGCGTTTTTAAGGACTTTCACTTTCGTTGAAGAGAAAGGGCTTAGCTTAAACGAAATCAAAAGAAATTATTACCCGGTGAAGGCTCATTTCAGTGAAGAGAAGTGGGAATATCTTGTGGGTTTGGATTATATAAAAGAAGTTAATTATAAGTATTTGGAAATATTCAGACGGTCACATACTGATTTATACGGGGAAGTACCTCATCATATATTTGTTCGGGTGTGTGAACAGATCGCTTTCTGGCTTAATAAAACATACTGGAGCGGTTCCATTCAGCCGCTGGCTTTTTATGAGATGTGCCTCTGCTGGGTAAAAAAACATGCGGGCTACCTTCTCCCTTTTTTGGAAAACTTACTCGTTCCATTACCGGAAGGAGCTACAGTTCTTCTGGAGGACGGTGAGGAATACGAAGTCATGCAAACGAATGCTGAAGAGCCATTTAAACCCCTTTTAAGGAAAAAATATTCTGACGGGACTTTTTATTTCGTGGAAGATATATTTACGGAAATACACTCCGTTCCGCCGGTTTCTACATTTAAACATAAATCAATCCGGCATTCAGACCGCTGGGAATCTTAAATGCCGGAAATCCCTATCACACTACTTTATTTGGCCTGTCCCGTATACTTGGTATTTTACAGTCGTCAACGCCTCAAGTCCCATTGGCCCCCGGGCGTGAAGTTTCTGGGTGCTGATTCCGATTTCTGCTCCAAAACCAAATTCAAACCCGTCTGTAAACCGGGTGGAAGCGTTGTGGTAAACAACTGACGCATCGACAAGTGTAAAAAACTTATCGACATTCACGCTGCTCTCTGAAACGATAGCTTCTGAATGTTTAGTGCCAAATAACTCAATGTGTTTTATAGCGTTGTCGAGCGAAGGAACGATTCTTACAGCAACAATTAAATCAAGGAACTCTTCTTCCCAGTCTGTTTGGGAAGCAGCCTGAATACCCGGCTGGATAGCTGCAGCTTGCTCATCCCCCCTGATTACCACGTGTTTTTCTTGCAAAGCCTCAATCAAATTTCCCAGATGTTTCTGCGCCCAATCTTCATGAATAATGATCGTTTCACACGCGTTACATACTGATGGCCGCTGAGTTTTAGAATTAACCACGATTGAAATTGCCATCTCCGGGTCTGCCTCAGCGTCAATATATACGTGGCAGTTGCCGGCGCCGGTTTCAAGCACAGGAACACGTGAATTTTCAACGACAGTATTAATCAGCTCTTTTCCGCCGCGAGGTATTAACACATCAACCAGCCCTTTGGCATTGTATAAACTTTTCAGCAGCTCCCGGTCCGGGTTCTCAATCAGCTGGACAGCTTCAGGCGGAAGCGAGGTCTTGGATAAAGCGTCATGAATAAGAGAAAGGATTGCTTTATTAGAATGGATGGTCGAGCTGCTTCCTCTTAATAAGATGGCATTGCCGGTTTTAAGTGCTAAAGTAGCGGCGTCAATCGTTACATTCGGCCGGGCTTCGTAAATCATCCCAATTACTCCGATTGGAACTGCTGTCTTTTTAATAAGTAGCCCATTTGGCCGTCTTGATTCCGATAACGTTTTTCCAGAAGGATCTTCAAGTTCCTTTAAGAGACGGATGGAGTCAACCATGCCGGTTATCCGGTCTTCCGTTAAAGTCAGCCGGTCAATCAAAGCTTTTGATACGCTCTTGTTCTGCGCAGCCGTCACATCTTTACGGTTGGCATCCAAGATGATGTCGCTGTTTTTTTCCAATTTGGCGGCTATCAGGAGCAATGCCTCGTTTTTTTCTGTTGTCGTAACACCCGCCAGCGTAAGAGAGTGCCTTCTTGCTATTTCTGCTTTTCTTACCACTTCATTCATGTTCATTTCTCCTTTCGTTTATTTCATTCCACTGAGATCCACTGATCACGATGAATGGCTTCACAGCGTTTTCCGTTTAGCCTGTTTCTTCTATTAATTAGTTCTTTTAATTTATCTGCGTCAAAATTTATTTTTCCTCTGCCGATTAAACGGCCCTGTAAATTATAAACGTCCACCACATCCCTGGAATTAAAGGCGCCCTCCACAGACGTAATTCCTACGGGCAGAATACTTTTTCCTTTTGTTAAAACGGCAGCCTCGGCGCCCTGGTCAATATAAATTTTTCCCTTGGCCAGAGAGTGAAAAGCGATCCACTGTTTTGTGTTTTTCATCATTTTACTGCCGGGAGGGGAGAGGTAAGTGCCTGATCCATCACCGGATATAATGTTAACGAGCTGATTTTCTTTCTGCGCTTTTCCTATAAATACAGGGACACCCATGGAGTGGGCAGTACGGGCTGCTTCAAGCTTGGATTTCATTCCTCCGGTCCCGACTTTACTGGAACTGCCTTCAGCTTGTTTAATCACTTCATCCGGCACACCTGAGAGAGAATCATATTTTTCTGCTCCTGGATTCGTGTTCGGGTTTTCCTTATAAATTCCATCGATATCCGTGAGAATAATTAACTGATCAGCGTGGAGGCAGCCGCTCACAAGGGCTGACAGCATATCATTATCGCCAAAAGTGAGCTCTTCCACAGCTGTAGAATCATTTTCATTAATAACAGGAATGACGCCGCGTTTGATGAGCTCATCCATCGTATTGTAAGCATTCTTATAGTGCTCTTCCTGCATAAAATCCTGCCTGGTGAGGAGAAGCTGGGCAGTTACAAGGCCGTGGTGCGAAAACGCTTCAGCATAGGCCTGCATGAGAAGATTCTGTCCGACAGCGGCTGCGGCCTGTTTTCCGGCAGTCGTAACCGGACGCACAGGATAGCCCATCTTCGTAAAACCTGCTGCAACGGCTCCGGACGATATTAAAATCACCTCGTGTCCTTCATTTTTTAACGCGGCTGCCGCTTTTGCATACTGGCTGATACTGTCATAAGACAATTCGCCGTTTTTTTCTGTTAGAGAACTGCTTCCAATCTTAATAACCAGTCTTTTTTTCGGCATGAGTGATCATCCTTTCGAGACGGGATAATGAATAATTTAATACAGTGTTGCTTTTTTACTTTAGTGCACCATAGTTAAAGAAAATGAAAATGCCCCCGCCCTTTAATTATTAAAGGACGGAGACATTGGATCCGCGGTACCACCTTCATTGACACGATGTGTCCACTTAATGACTCGTATCGTGAGCAGACGTGCTTCTGTAATAATGAGCAGGTTCAATAATGGTTGCTATGGAATCTTTCAGCCGGCGAATTCCATTCTCTGAGAGCACTGCATTATTTACTAATCTCATAGAAGCTCCTGTTTCATTCATGTATAAACTCCAATAAGTTTTTACAATTATCTGATAATATACCGGATATGTCAATAGTTTTTTATTTAAACGCTTTATATATATAATGCCTGTATTATAAGTTTTATTCATAAAATGAAAAAAATTCCATAATTATCCGGATTATGAAACTTTTCTAAAATGAGTGCGTAATAAACTGTAGGTAATTTAAAAAAGAAAAGATAGAGGTAGTCATTCTGAATGGGCAAAAGAGTGAACTGATAAAATTCATTTTTAAATATGTAAAATGAAAGAGGGGAGAGCATGAAACTGAGAATTAAAAAGGCTGACCAGGACGACGTTGATAAAATAATAATCGTCAGCAGTGCCATTTTACTTACTTTGTCCTTTTTCGCCCCCGTGGTATTAATTCAATTCGTTCAGGAGATCCTTCATTTTTCATATGATCACTGGTTATTCACTGCACCGAGGCGTGCGTTTCAGACAGTTATGGGAGCGATGATTTTACTGCCTGCTTTAGCAGTAGCTTATTTCATTGTCAGGCATATGCTTTATAAGAAAAACAGCAGCTTCAAGGCAGGGGGGATCTTTCTCGCGGGAGCTTTATTTTCTTTGCCAATGGTGCTCGCGGGTTTAAATCATTACTATTATTTTGATGACACAGGCCTTCATTATAATAGTCTTTCATCTATTAATGAAACGGTGTATTCCTGGGACGATATCTCAGCAATTGAGCCAGTCAGCATAAATAATGGGGGACGGCTGACATTTCAATATATTTTCATTTTCAAAACAGGGGATGAGGTAATAATAGAAGGGACTGATGACTTTCTAAGGTACCGGGAAAAAATTTACGAGCGGGTAAAAGATAATGGAGGCGACATTTTAGAACGGAGAGAAATCAGCGGGTAAAAATAAAGGCTTCCAAATGTCATCTTTGGAAAACCAGTTTTAAAAGCATAAGGGATTGAAGCAGAAGCTGAGGAGACTTCCAGGTAATTCTCAATATAGAGGCTGAGACAAAACTAAAGACAAGTTTGTAAAGCACGAACACCTTATAAGGTGGGGTACTTTTAGGTTTACCAATTTTTAAATAGCCTCTGCTTTTCTGATTGAAGGACAGAAGGCGGCGACGCCACAGGGAATAAGCGCAGTCTGAAGATCCAATTCAACAAAGCTCAGGCTGAGTTGAAGACAAGCCCTCGGGTAAAGAAAACACAGCGAACTTCCACACGGATGTGGTGACTTCGGCGTTTTCACAGGACGTGAAGGGGTTAGCCGAAGATCCTAATGACCTATGTTGCACTTATGCCTGTGGTGTAAGCCTTCGCCGGAAGTGAACCGACAGATTAAAAAGACAAGCCCCTGGACAAGCGTCCGCCTGGCGGACTGAAATCACTTAATTACTATTTATCAGAGTTAGTTTTTATTAAGTACAAAAGCGAAAAACCGAACAAAAATCATAAGGTTTGTCCGGCTTTCTTTATGATTACTATTCTTTTGTCCCAGCCTTTTTTGAAACGGGCCAGCAAGACCCTGCAGGATGTTTTTCCGTAAGGAGACTTGGCGGCTCGCCCAGTGATTCAACTTTACAGGCTTTCTGAAATGGTTAATTAATCAGGGCCTGGAGCGGGGCAGGGACACGCCCGCCTCTTGATATAAACTTGTCTGAACTGTACGGGTTGATTCCCATCACTGGTGCCCGTCCAAGCAGTCCGCCGAATTCCACCATGTCTCCCTCTTTTTTCCCGGGGACAGGAATTACGCGCACGGCTGTGGTTTTTTTGTTAATCATGCCGATGGCCATTTCATCTGCAATCAATCCGGAAAGTGACGAAGGCGAGGCGTCTCCTGAAAGAGCAATCATGTCCAGTCCGACCGAGCAGACACATGTCATAGCTTCTAATTTAGGGAGAGTCAATGCCTTATCTTCAATCCCTTTAATCATTCCGTTATCTTCACTGACCGGAATAAATGCTCCACTGAGTCCCCCCACATAGGAACTGGCCATAGCGCCGCCTTTTTTCACGGCGTCATTCATAAGTGCGAGAGCAGCAATGGTACCATGAGTTCCTACACGTTCAAGACCAATTTCTTCAAGGATCTCAGCCACACTGTCATTCATCGCATTAGTAGGAGCGAGAGATAAATCCATAATGCCGAAAGGGATATTCAATCTGTCGGCTACAACTCTACCGATTAATTCCCCGGCACGGGTGATCTTAAAGGCCGTTTTCTTAATCACGTCCGAGACTTCGCCAAGATCTGCGTCAGGATATTTTTTAAGAGCGTTTAAAACGACTCCCGGGCCGCTTACCCCTACATTAATAACCGCTTCGCCTTCGCCTGTTCCGTGAAAAGCTCCGGCCATAAACGGATTATCTTCTACAGGGTTACAGAAAACAACTAATTTTGCGCAGGCTAATCCATCCTGTTCTTTCGTAAGATTGGAAGCTTCTTTGATAATCTCGCCCATCTGTTTGACGGCATCCATATTAATACCTGTCCGGGTCGTTGCCACAGACACCGAACCGCAAACGCGTTCTGTTTTGCTTAACGCTTCAGGCAGAGCATCAAGGAGCGTTTGTTCCCCTTTAGTAATGCCTTTATGCACAAGTGCTGAATAGCCTCCGATAAAATCCACTCCAAGAGTGCGGGCGGCTTTATCAAGAGTGACAGCAAGCTGAACGGCCTGCTCTTTCGTAGCGTTGCCGAGCAGTTCAGCAGCAGGGGTAATAGAAATTCGTTTGTTAATAATAGGGATGCCGTATTCTTTTTCCACTTGTTCTGCCACACTTGTTAACTGTCCGGCATAGCTGGTGATTTTATTAAATACTTTTTCGTTCATTTGATCAAAATCTGCATCGATACAATCTTTAAGGCTAATTCCCATTGTAACCGTACGTATATCGAGGCTTTCCATCTGAACCATACGGATGGTTTCCTGTATTTCCGCAAATGCTATGTTCATACTCATTCTCTCCTTATAAAAACCTGATTAAATCCGGTGCATAGATTGGAAAATGTCTTCGAGCTGTATATTTATTTTTAATCCCATCTCTTCACTGACCTGATCGAATTCTTTTTGCAGTTTATCGAGATTTTCAGCTTCTGATACATCGACCAGCATCATCATCGTAAAGAAATCCTGAAGAATCGTCTGGCTGATATCGAGCACATTCATCTGATTATCGGCTAAGATGGCAGTGACTTTAGCGATAATTCCTACTTGATCCTTTCCTACAACACTGACTATTGCTCTTTTTTGTTCCATTTTGTTCACCTCGGTTCTAAATATTAAAAAAAAGATTGGATATAAGCTCCAATCTCGTAAAAAGTAAGGGTGTACACATCTTGCCTGTGATGTGTGCTCCTGTCCTTTTGCCTGAGATTGTGAATCCTTCGGCGCCGCAGTAGACGGACTCTCCAGAAGTGGCTCCAGCTATAGTGTGACCCATAACCCTCATTGCCGCTATATGTTTTATGAATAACGAAATCCTAACAGTTTTTAAGCAGAGAGTCAATGTTTTTGTGAAAAATATAACATACCCCTTGAAGTTAAGAACGTGGTGATCGGGGGTATAAGCATGTTATATTAGTGCTGACCGGAAGAAAACAAAAGGATGATCCGTCTTGTTTAATAAAGTCATTACAGGTTTAATTATAATTATAATCCTTCTTATTGGGATGTTCATATATGTATATTTTTCCATAGAATCGGACAAAACGACAACGTGGGAGTATCATGAAGACATAGAAGAAGCAGGATGGAATCCGGAAGCTCTTGAACAGGCGAGAAGGTATTATGAATCGATCAACTCTACAGCCGCCATGGCCATATACCAGGGAAAAGTATTATTTTCCTGGGGGGATACCACCAAAAGCACAAACGCTCATTCTGTAAGGAAAAGTTTTCTGAGCGCTTTGATAGGAATTGAGCGGGAAAACAACGGCACCTTTCACCTTAATCATACGTTAGAGGACTATAATATTGATGATCATCCTCCATTAAATGCCATAGAGAAACAGGCTCAGTTCTCTCATTTAATGACTTCAACTTCAGGTGTTTATCTGCCTGCAGGGGAGGAGTCGTGGGGGATGAGAAGAGCCAGGCCGAACAGGGGAGCTAATTTACCTGGCGAATTTTATTATTACAACAACTGGGATTTTAATGTACTCGGGACAATCTACAACGAAAAGACTGAACGGGATCTTTTTGAAGATTTTAAGGAAAAAATAGCGGAACCAACCGGGATGGAAGACTTTGAGATGAGCCATACTCATTATTCCTACGAAAACCGGCGTTCGCGGCATCCGTCATATTTATTCCGAATGTCGGCAAGGGATTTTGCCAGGTTCGGTCAGTTGTATCTTCAGGAAGGAAAATGGGAAGGCAGACAGGTCGTTCCCGAAAACTGGGTGAAAAACAGCACCACGGCCCATGCAGGCGTCCCTTCAAATAATATATTTGATTATGGCTATTTATGGTGGGTAGCTACTGAACCGCCTTTCAGCGATCTTGGCATGTACTCTGCTGTAGGCCGCTATGGCCAGTCAATTGATGTTATACCTGAGCTTGATTTAGTTTTTGTGCACAGGGTTGATTCAAACCGTTTCACATTCAACTTTACGCGCAGCAGTGTTAATGATTTGCAGAGACTGCAGCTTCTGCAGCTGATTATCGATGCTAAACGGTCAAGTTAAACTTCCACGCCAGCTGTCACTGCCTTACTAAGCATAAAACCAGTGATTTCAGTCCGGCAGGCGGACGCCTGCATTAGGTCTTTTCCATCCGAGTACATTTATGAACTTATTGTTCAAGAACAAAGCGAAAAGCCGGAGAAATATCGTAAGGAGATATTTCTCCGGCTTTCTTTATGGTTACTATTCTTTTGTCCCGTCCTCAGCTCTTTATAATGAGGTGCTTTTATGTTCGTTCCCGCCAGAAGCGGGAGGTACATAAGGAGCGCCTATTTTCCCTATAAGGAGATAACCATGTTTCCATTTATTTAATAAATAGATCGTGCCTATAGAACTTAACAGGCTGAAAATGAACAGCAGAAGAATATAAGTGACGCCTATATTAAGAGGGTACTGCCTGAAAATAAAATCTGCCAGGAAAATATAAAAATAATGCAGCAGATAAATACCGAAAGAGTAACGGCTGATAAATTCAAGTACTTTCGGCGGGTATTTCAAGTGCGACGTCACGTAAAATAAAAACAGACTGAAAACTGCTGTATGAATAATAATATCGGTCCTTTTTGAGCTGTGGACAGTCAGAAAACCTGAGTGATAGAAATATAATAATAAAATACTTGTTAATAGGGGGCCGGCTACGATAATATAACGGTATTTTTTTAATGACTTTATAAAAGATTCATAATATAAACCTGAATAATAACCTAACATAAAGTAAAAAATCCAGCCGAATAACGGAACCCAGTAAAACCGTTCCCAGATATAAGTTGAATAAGGCAGGGTAGCGGGCGGCTCTGTAAAGTTAAAAGTCGTTAAGTAAGCCATATTTATGAGAAAGGCAGCCGGCAGCATAATTTTCGGCGAAGCCTTCTTTAAATAAGAATGAAAAAGAAGGTGGAACAGATAAAACTGAAAAATAATTAATATAAAGTAACCGTGGTAATCTCCTATGAGCAAATTCATAGATACTTTTATAAACCAGCTGTTCACCCCTTCAAGCATGTAGGGAAGGGAGTAGAAAACAGCCATAACAATAAATGGGATCATAATAAATTTAAATCTTTTTCTCAGAAAATTATCAGGGAGCGTCCGGTTCCTGTAGGAGTAGGAGATGAGAAATTCAGATATAAAAATAAACATCGGCGTCCCATAATATAAAATCATCTGCACCGAGTCAAACGTAATCGCCGCGAGTTCTCCCATTTCTCTTATAGGAACGGTGGTAAGGGCTATATGGATACTGTGCAACAGCACAATTCCTAAGCAGCCTATACTCCTTAATATGAAAATTTCTTTAATCATTATATTCCACCTGTTTCTGTAGGATATTTATAATTTAGTGGACGACGGTACTATTTCACATATGGATATGTTTCAGATAAAAATTTTAGCATGATCATCACCTAAAATCGACTATTTAAAGTAACATCATTTTGTAAAAATGTGATAAGATCATCTCATTGATTTGAATTATAGACAATATAACGAGAGAAGGGAAACACGTGAATCGTCTAACTACATATTCTCTGCTGATGATGGTGATGGTGATATGGGGACTGAATGTCGTTGCTGTCAAATATTTAGTCGAACATTTGCCGCCCATTATGATGCAAGGGACAAGAATCGGTTTAGCCGGCATATGCGCGCTGGCCGTTTTATATTTCTTAAAAGATTTGAGGAAATTAACGAAAAAAGAATGGGCTCTAACCTCTTTAGCAGCACTTTTCGGCCAGATTGGCCACCACTCCTTACTCGCTGTAGGCTTAGTTGACACCACAGCCTCAAATGCTTCACTTATCCTTGGTCTTATTCCATTAACTACAGCTGTTTTTGCGATTATTTTTCTTGGGGATCAATTGACGAAACTGAGGTTTATCGGTATTGTGTCCGGTTTTACAGGTGTATCTTTTGTTGTTATTAACCCGGGGCAGGGCATGGGCGGAATATCGCCAGGAGATCTGTTTGTCTTTCTGTCAATGCTGTCACAAGCTGTTTCATTTATCATCATTAAAAAAGCGACAGCGACACTATCTTCAAAACAAATGACCGGAATGATGCTGCTGATCGGATCAGTAAGCCTTATTGTTATAAGTTTTATAATTGAGCCGGGAAGTGCTGACAATATGGTAATTTCTGATCATTTAGTCTGGATTGTCTTCTTATCATCAGCCATTCTTGCAACAGGGCTGGGCCATATTTTATTTAATGCAGCGATTCAGAATATTGGAGCCGGACAGACGGCTATATTTAATAATTTTGTACCGTTCTTTGCCTTAATCGGTTCGTTTTTCCTGCTTGGAGAGGCGGTATATGTCACCCAACTGGCAGGTTTTATTTTTATAGTTGCAGGGGTTCTGTTAGGAACAGGCTATATTGAGCAGGTATGGCTGAACAGAAAAAGAAAGGCTCATCTGAAATCAAAAGTCAACTAGTAAGCAGGCGGCAAAAACCGCCTGTTTTTTTACGTTTTTTGGAAAACGCTTTCATCAATTAGTGCGTTATATTATCTGACAAGTTCGTTGTTTCAGAATTTTCTGTCTGTATACTGAGGTTTATGATCAGTTGGCAAATAAACTGACACTAAATGATTTCAGGGAGAGTGAGTAAAGATGGATGAGATTTTTTTAATGAATAATGTGTGGATTATTGTGTGTTTTGCTTTAGTCTTGCTGATGCAAGGCGGATTCATTCTTCTTGAAGCAGGATCGACAAGAATGAAGAATGCCGGACACATAGCTGGAAAAACGATATTTACAGTAGGGATAGCATCGCTTGTGTTCTGGGCAGTAGGTTACGGATTTATTTATGGGGAAGGAAACGCATTTATAGGATTATCTGATTTCTTCTACGGCGACTTTAATTCTGTAGTAGACGGCCTTGCAGGGTCGGTTGATTTTATGTTTCAGCTTGCCTTTGCCGCTATTGCTTTAACGATCGCATTTGGCGGATTTGCCGAAAGAGCGAAATTATCAGCGTATATTATATTTGCTATTTTATTTTCAGCATTTATTTATCCTGTTGTCGCTCACTGGATTTGGGGAGACGGATGGCTTGCAGGTCTTGGGAAACAGGATTTCGCTGGTTCAACGGTCGTTCATTTGACTGGTGCGATGGCTGCACTTGCTGCGACGATTATCTTAAAACCGCGGATCGGGAAATACAATAAAGACGGTTCTTCCAATGATTTAGCCGGTCATAACCAGGTGTACACTGCTTTAGGAGTATTAATCTTATGGGTCGGCTGGTTTGGTTTTAACGGCGGAAGCACACTTGAGGTTGACGGAGCATTCTTTGGATATGTGGCCTTAACAACCCAGCTTGCCGCTGCCGCAGGGGCCGTTGCAGCTATGTTGATCGTGTCACTGGTGACCGGGAAAGCAGATGTGCCAACGATGTTAAACGGGGCATTAGCCGGACTGGTAGCCATTACAGCATCTACTGCATTTGTAGCACCGTGGGCGGCCGTTATTATAGGACTTATCGCCGGATTTATTGTCCACTTCAGCATGGTGTTCTTTGACAGAGCCAAAATAGATGATCCAATCTTTGCTTTATCTGTTCATGGTGTGGCTGGTATTTGGGGGACGTTATCAACCGGCTTTTTTGCTACAACTGCTTTGGCAGAGATGAATGGAGGATCCGCAGGACTCTTTTACGGCGGAGGTTTCACTCAATTGGGTGTTCAATTTATCGGGGTCACTGTATCAGGTCTTTACGCTTTTGCGGCGGCCTTTATCATCTTAAAAGTAATGGATAAAGTCATGGGCGGCATCCGTGTTACTGAAGAAGAAGAAATCATCGGTCTGGATCTGAGTGAACACGGAAGTTACGGCTACCCTGAGAATATTCGCAGCTTAGATGAGCAGAAAGAAAAACCGAGTGCGTAATGGCTATTTCCATCATCGATGACTCGGTCACGTCCTATAAAGATATTAAGCGTTGGAAAGACGAAAATATTCTTAAATACCGTTTCAGCCATCAGCTGTTAAACGAGTTTCATGATGAGATTATGTGCGCTGTCGTTAAGCTAGCTGTCAAGAGGCAGGAAAGTGAGCGGGGAAAAGCCCCTGCTCACTTTAGTTTCTTTGTCATGGGCAGTGGGGGAAGGAGCGAACAGTTATACTTGAGCGACCAGGACCACGGAATCGTATTTAGCACTTCAGGAAACCATCAGTCTTATTTTCTTGAATTAGGTGAAGAAATTGTCCGTGGATTAGCGCTTTGCGGCTATGAAAAATGTGAAGGGAAAGTCATGTCGGATAATCCGGTGTGGAATCGTTCTGAAGATGATTGGAAAAGGCAGATTTCTGATTGGCTTGACGAGGAAGACTGGGATAGTTTAAGACATGTATCTATCTTCTTTGACGCCCGAGTGGTCTTCGGCGACCCGGAGCTGCTTAAAGCGTTAAAACAGCACTTGTTTAACAGCCTTTCTGCTAACCCCGGTCTAATAACAAGATTAACGGATAATGTACAGTATATAAAAAAAGGAGTGGGGATGCTCGGTAACATTTTACCCTCACAAGCGGGAAAAGAGAAAGGGCTGCTGGATTTTAAAGAAACTGTGCTCTTTCCCTTTGTAAACGGTGCCAGGTTACTCGCCTTTTCAGAACATCGGCTGGAAACGTCAACGATTTCACGCCTGCAATCTCTTCCGGCACACTTACAGCAGTTTAAATCTGTGCAGCCATTAGTCGAAAAAATGCTTAATTACCGTATGAGAAAAGCAGACCTTTCAAAAGGGTACAGCCATATCCATTTAATAGACCAAACTGAACTTTCTAAAGAGGAAAAAAGAGAAATAAAACTCTGGATGAAAGAAGGGACGGCTTTTATGAAAGACGTAACAGCAGCGTTGAAAAGAAGGCATCGCAAATGAATACTATGGGATCATGGATAAAACAGCTGTCAGGCATGATGACACAAAACAGGTATACTGACGGATTGAGCGAGAGAGACCCGGCCAAAATAGCTTATATTAGGAGGCTGCAAAAAGCTCTTAAACAAAAAGACCATCTGTCTATCCCTTTTTCAGAGCTGCCTGTCACTGTCTTCGATATAGAAACTACCGGGTTTTATCCGCAAAAAGGGGATACCGTTTTATCCATAGGGGCGCTTAAGGTGAGAGGTACTCACGTGTTGGAACATGAAACCTTTTATTCGCTCATTAAAACTGACCAGCCTCCGTCAGAGGAGGTGCAAAAGATTACGCGGCTTTCACACAAAGAATTAAGTAAGGCCCCTTCTCCTGAAGAAGTGCTGCATGCCTTCTTCCATTTCGCCGGAAAAGATACGCTGGTCGCACACCACGCCGGTCATGAAGCAAAGTTTATGCAGCATATGATGTGGTCCTTATTTAAAACTCGCTTCGAACACCGCATACTTGATACGTCTTTTTTAACTAAATTGATCAAGCCCATGGAAAAGTTAACTACCTTGGAGGAATGCTGTACTCATTACGGAATCGATTTAGCGAATCGGCACCATGCCTTACATGATGCGGTGATGGCTGCAAATATATGGTCGCGGTGTATCCCGAAAGTTGAAGAGCAAGGTTTTACATGCCTGAAAGATGTATACAGCCACTTGGCCAGTCTGCGATAAAACCCGTGACCTGAGATCACGGGTTTTTTATGATTTCTTTCAGCAACTGATCGGTTTCAAGCAAGTCACAAGCTTTATCGCGGTATTTCTTTTCATGAAGGTAAGTATAACGCTTCGGTTTGATAGACGGAGCCATTTCAATCGCCTTCCTAAATTCCTTCCTGCTGAAAGGAAGTTGTTTAACGTAGTCGAAAAAACCAGTCCGGCTGAAAACTTTAACCATTCTTTCCACCCGGTGGTCATGGACAAGAGCCATTAAATAAGTGCATACGCCGACCTGCAGACCGTGCATCTGCGGGTCTCGCGATGTTTTATCGAGCGCGTGGGAGATCATATGCTCGGCTCCGCTTATTGGCGCACTGTTACCGCTGATGACAGTTGATACGCCGCCCATCGTCAACGAACTGACCAGTTCCTTTAGAAAGACCGGCTGCTTTAAATCGGTCATCGGCGTCCGTATAAAGCTGTTAACCGCTTTTTTGCTCAGCATCGCTGAAAACGCATTGACCTGACTGTACCCGTGTGCTTCTTCAAATCCCCAGTCATAGAGGGCAGTAATGTTGGACATTAAATCCCCGGTTCCTGCCAGAATAAAGGGTTCCGGAGCACTTTCTATAACAGTTAAATCCGCAATAATTCCAAACGGCACCTGGGCCGGAACGGTCGTTTTTTTACCGTTTACTTCGAGCGAGCAGTTGCTGCTCGCAAAGCCGTCATTAGAAGGAGAAAGAGGGATGCTGATAAACGGGCTGCGTCTTGAAAAAGCGATATATTTCCCAAAATCAATGATGGAACCGCCACCCATGGCAAGCACAGCATCGTATCTTTCCATCTCGAAGGCGCGGGTAATCAGATTATGAATATCAGACGACAGATCAAACGTAAACGCGTCGGCATGAATATCCGTCAGGGAACCGATGATTGACCGTTCATAATGTTTTGAGCTGTACTCATCAAATAAAATGGCGACTTTGCGAAAGCCATGTTTTACTAAAATCGTTTCAAGATTAACCAGGACGCCATGATCGATTTCCAAAATATCTGGAATTGGAATGCTCATACCTTGTTTAGCCATCGGTTAACCAGCCCTCTTCCTTCAAATACCGCTCAACATCTTTGAAATCCCTCACAGGAATACAAGGGATATTTTTTTCTCTTAATATGCTTATAAGCACATCTTTTGCAAAAGTGATGTCTGCAAATTCAGCGGGATGGGAATCCGGCTCGCTGTCCCCGTAGTAAAACACAAAATCATAATTTTCCTTAATCCGCCTCAGCACGATTGATTTATCGATACCATAACGCTTAGAATAATGCCACTCTTCAGGATCAATATCCATAAACACATTTTTTTCTTTAAAATAGCCTTTATTCGAAAATACGCGGACGTCAGCCACTCCGTACTTTGAAAGAATCTCATTTATATAAAAGTCCGTCCCGGCGCTTAAAATATAAAAGTCCGCACCGTTTTCCTGGACTTTATTAATAAAAGGCACCGCATGTTCGTCAATAGGAATCTCGTGAATGTCTTTGAGCGTCTGTTCTTCGTCCTGATGAATCGAAGAGAACACTTTTGAAAGAAACTCGATATCTTTCAATTCCCCGTCTTTCCAGCGCCGGAAAAGATCCTTTCCTTCCGGATAATACTTCTCAATAATAACCCAGTAAAAGTCTTTTTTAGAAATTGTGCCGTCAAAGTCTGATATAAAAGCCCATTTTGTCATATGCCAATCCTCCGGATCAATTATTTTATCTGTAACGTCAGCATACCCGAGAAAGAATCACCTGAAAAGCTTAATTGATAATTTTTGATAATTTTCCCCTTTGCAGGCAAGAATACCAGTTAAGTGAGTTGAAAGGAGGCGGCATAATTGGGTCATGACAAAATAACTCGGTTTTATTTAATTTTAATTCTGATTGCGGGAGCGGGTTTAAGAACCCATGTGACCGTTCTTCCTCCTCTTTATGAGACAGCCGGAAGAGATGGATGGATTTCCGTTTTGTTCTCCGTTGGGGTTCATGCCTTCTGGCTTCTGCTAATTTGGCGTGTCATGCATACTATGAACGGAAAATCTTTAAATGACTGGCTGGAAGAACGGGTCGGGAAAACTGTTTCAATCCTATTTGGCATCTCTATTACAGTCGTTCTTGTTTTTCTTTCCGCTGTTACCCTTATTGAAGTTGGTCAATGGACAAGAATTACTTATCTCCCCTTAACTCCGGCATGGGTCATAGTCGGTTCAATCGCTTTACTTTGTCTCCTTACCAGCTTAAGCAGTTTGAGAACGATCGCTTTAATTACCGGCGTTCTTTTACCCGTTATTATTTTTTTAGGGCTGTTTGTAGCGTTGGCAAATATTCCAAATAAGGACTATTCGTTAATGCGCCCAGTGCTTGAGTTCGGTTTTCCCCGCGTAATCCAGGGGATGGTGTTCCCAAGTTCCGGGTTTGGTGAACTGGTCGTTGTTCTGTTTGTTCAGCACCAAATAAAAAACCGCCTGAAATACTGGCATCTGCTGCTTCTCACGATGTTTCTCGGCTTCCTTACAATTGGTCCGTACATAGCTGGAATTGCCGAATTCGGAACAGATGAGGCGGCCCGGCTTCGCTTTCCGGCTTACGAACAGTGGGCGCTTATTACTTTAGGACGATTTATCGAGAATGTGGATTTTCTTGCTATTTACCAGTGGGTTTCCGGAACATTTATAAGAGTCTCTTTTCTCATGTATTTAGTTACTCAGGTTTTGCCTGTTAAAAGGCTGAAATTAAAAGTAATGACGCTTACGGTTCTTTACGGTTTGATTATCGTTCTTTCCGAGCTCCCGGAAAGTGATATGCAATATTTATTAATTGTAAAAAGTATTTTTTTTCCGGGGAGCCTCATTTATTTCGTGCTATTAACGGTACTATTGTTTGTCATTTCATTTCTGCCGGAGCAAAAAAAGGGAGGCGCAGCTCATGAATCTGCTTAACTGGATATTAAAAAAAGACCAGCATAAACTTAGCCAGCAGCCATCCAGTGAAGGGGACAGCGAGACTGAACCTGAGGAGCTCATTACCGGAGAGACAATTAAAGAAACTTTCCGGAACTGCAGTGACATTAATAGCCAGCAAATGAAATTTACTTTAAATAATGGGCGTAGAGAAACTGTTTTATTATTTTTTTCTGAAGGTCTTATAGAGACTCAATTGATTAATGATGAAGTGGTGCCGAGGCTGGATCAATATTTCAGATCCGCTGACGACTGGGATAAAGAGGATTTAATTGAAAATTTAAGACTTTCTTCCATACAGGAAATTACAATGAAAAAAGACTTGGCGCTGAAAGTATTCCGGGGTAATCTGCTCCTTTATTTTACCGGCGCGGGGTTAACAATGTCTATTGATATTTCGAAAATACCGGGGCGGGATCCCGAAGAAACAAATACGGAGGTCTCGGTGTTAGGACCGAGAGACGGGTTTGTAGAAAATATAAAAGTTAATGCGGGGCTTATCCGGAAACGATTTCCGTCAGACTCATTAAAATATGAAGAATATATAGTAGGCGAGAGAACGAACACCAATGTCGCTCTTATGTATGTGGAAGATATTATTAATCCTGGAATTCTTGCAGACGTGAAAGCAAGGCTTCAAAAGCTTAAAGTGGACGGCTTGCTGAACGCCAATCAGCTTGCAGAGATGCTCAGATCAAATAAAATGAATTTATTTCCAAGTCTTGAATATACGGGCAGGCCGGATTTTATTGCCAATGCCCTTTTAAGAGGCCGTTTTACTCTTTTGATAGACGGCAGCCCCGTCGTCCTGGTCGGGCCTGTCAATATTTTCTTGCTGCTCAAAAGTTCTGAAGATGCAGAAATTTTTCCTTTGTTTAACAGTTTTGAACGGTTTCTTCGAGTACTCGGCCTTTCTCTTGCTATTTTCCTTCCCGGATTCTGGGTGGCTGTGACGACTTACCATCAGGATCAAATTCCGGTTCTTTTATTGGCCACGCTGGCCGCCGGGAGACGGGGGGTCCCGCTTCCTACCGCTATCGAAGCGCTGGTAATGCTCGGGTTATTCGAGTTATTCAGAGAAGCAGGGGCCAGGCTGCCACTTGCAATCGGCCAGACGCTGACAGTAGTGGGAGGGCTGATCATCGGGGATGCCGCCATCAGGGCGGGGTTGACCAATCCGGGGATTGTCGTCGTGATCGCCACATCGCTTGTAGCGACCTTTACTTTAGTCAATCAGTCTTTAATCGGTATGTTCAGTTTGCTAAGGATAGGGGTGGTTATTATCTCTTCTCTTCTTGGAATATTCGGTTTCCTGCTCGCAGCGTTTTTTATCCTGTATTATATTGCAAATGTGCGGTCTTACGGTATTCCATATTTATCCCCGTTATCTCCTGTCAGTTCCTTCAGGGATGTACTCGATAATGTATTCAGGTCTTCCTGGAAAGATAAAGACTTCCGGCCGGACTTTTTGAATACGAGAGATAATACAAGGAAATGAGCTGAAAGATATGAAAAAAATCTGTATGAGTTTTTTTCTTTTCATCCTTTTGCTCACAGGCTGCCTGAATGCTAATGAGCTTGAAAGGATGTACTATGTTCACGCGGCGGGATTGGATTACGAGGACGGCGAATTTATTATTTATCTGCAAATCCTGAACTTTTCGACTATCGCTAAAGAAATGGAACAGACAGAAGAAGAAGCAGATACCATTGTCGGTATAGGAAGAGGAAGAACCCCTGTCACAGCCATTCATGATTTATACAAGTCCACTCCTCAAAGACTTTTTTGGGGGCATATGGCTGCGGTCGTTTTTTCAGAAGACGCGCTGGAAAACGGACTTAATGAACTGCTTGATGATTTTCTGAGATTTAGCGAAATCCGGCATACCCCGTGGATATTTTCCACAATAGGTGATGTATCACCGGTTTTGGAAGTTTATCCATTTCTTGATGCTTCGCCTATACTTGGGACGCTAGGTGATCCGATGGACAGTTACGAGCAGAGTTCCTATGTTGAACCGCTTCGTAAACACCGTTTTATAGCAGATTTAAATGAACCGGGTAAATCCGCAAATATTCCCAGTTTAGATATTTCGGAACGATGGACGACAGAGAATGCAAGTAAAAGGTCGTTGCATCTGGCAGGAACGACAGTAATATACGGGGAAGATTACCGGGGCACTCTCGAAAATCTGGATATGGTTGGGCTGCGGTGGGTTCAGCCTAATACACAGCGCACGCCTGTCATTGTCACAAAAGACGATAAACCGGCTGCTGTTATCATGATGAAAGAACCTGATTATAGCATTACCTCTCACGTAGAAAATGAAGATATTTTTTTCGAAATTGAGGTGGATGCAGGCGGCGGGGTAATTGAACTTGACCAGGAGGTTTCAGAAGATTTTATCAATTCTGAAGCGGCTAAAGTCATTGAAAAAGAAATCCGCCTCACCTATGAAAAAGCTTTGGAAATAGAAGGGGATGTTTATCAGCTTAATAATGAACTTTATAAAGAAAATCCCCACGAGTGGCATGAACACACGACAGATGGTGCTCTTGAGCTCACAAAAGAGAGTCTGAGAGAAGTTCAGGTAAATGTTCACATCGAGCATAGCGGGAAAAATAAACTATTTCCGGCCTTAACGGACAGGCATTATTAAACCATTTTGAACCCTATTGAAAATCGTTGTTTTCTCTTCCGTCAGATTATGTTACGATTAGTTTTAATATTCTGAACGTAGAAAGGGTTATGGAGATGGAGAAAACAATGAAACAGACCGTACAGGTAAAAGATATTTTAATTGCTCATCAGGTGTTAAAGGACATTGTGGTGAACACTCCGTTGCAAAAGGATCCGATCCTTTCTGAAAAATATGAAGCGAATGTGTACTTGAAGCGCGAAGATCTTCAGGTGGTGCGCTCATTTAAACTGCGCGGAGCCTACAACTTGATGCAAAGCTTATCGGAAAAAGAGCTTCAAAACGGCGTTGTGTGCGCCAGCGCAGGTAATCATGCACAGGGGGTGGCCTACTCATGCAAAGCACTCGGTGTGAGGGGAAGGATTTTTATGCCGAGCACAACCCCCCGGCAGAAAGTCTCTCGTGTTAAATTTTTCGGAGAGCCATTTGTAGAGGTCGTTCTCACAGGTGACACATTTGATGATTCCTTTAAAGAAGCGATGGCATACTGCGAAATCAATGAGATGACGTTTATTCACCCCTTCGATGATCTGCGGACAATTGCAGGCCAGGGAACAGTCGGCATGGAAATTCTTGAAGCGATTGATGAGCCGATCTCGCATATTTTTATGAGTGTTGGCGGCGGAGGGCTCATTTCCGGTGTCGGCTCTTATATTAAAAATATCAGTTCCAAAACAAAAGTAATCGGGGTAGAGCCTGAGGGAGCCCCTGGGATGAAAGCGTCGTTAGATCAAGGGGAAGTCGTTTCCCTTGATAAAATTGATAAATTTGTTGACGGAGCTGCAGTCAAAAAAGTGGGCGACATTACTTTTGAAGTGGCAAAAGATGTGATTGATGACATAACTGTCATCCCTGAAGGCAAAGTATGTTCAACCATGCTTAACCTGTATAATGAAAACGCGATAGTCTCTGAACCTGCCGGCGCGCTCCCTGTTTCTGCACTGGATAACTACCGGGAAGAGATTAAAGGAAAAACAGTCGTCTGCATTGTGAGCGGTGGAAATAATGATATCGACAGGATGCAGGAAATTAAAGAAAGGTCGTTAATTTATGACGGCTTTAAACACTATTTTATCGTTAACTTTCCGCAGCGGGCCGGGGCCCTGCGCCAGTTTATGGCTGAAGTGCTCGGGGAAACGGATGATATTACCCGGTTTGAATATACAAAGAAAAATAACAGGGATAAAGGGCCTGTCCTTGTGGGGATAGAGCTGAAAAATAAAGAGGACTATTATTCCCTCACTGAGCGGATGGAAAAGAACGGTTTTTCTTATATTGAAATAAATAAGGATCAGAATTTGTTTAATTTGCTGATTTAATCGGCGCAAAAAGAGGAGAGCCGGGCTTTCCTCTTTTTTAATGTCTCCAGATCGTTTAAAATGGGAAAAGTGTTAATGACTATATTAGGAAAGCAGGTAGGATGAATATGAGCCATTTAAAACCTGGAACGATCGTTGAATTACCCGTAAAAAAAGATGAGAAGACAACTTATATTCTGGAAAATGACGTGCGTCTCCCCAAAGAAAGAGGCTCTGATGCGCTGAATTCAGGTGATAAAGTGACTGTTTTTCTTTACGAGGACAAAAAAGGCCAGTTAACTGCCTCCTCCACTCTTCCCGACGTGAGCCTTGATTCTTACGGCTGGGTGGAAGTGGCAGATGTGGTTGACAGGCTTGGGGTATTTATCCATATCGGCCTTCCGAAAGACGTGCTCGTCTCAAAAGATGATTTGCCGCTTCATACGTCAGTATGGCCGAAGCGGGGAGACCATCTTTTTGTGCGTCTTGACCATGACCGGAGGGGAAAGTTGACGGCTAAACCGGTCACAGAAGAAATTATTGATCAGGAAAGAGACCGGGCTCCGAAAGAGCTTATGAATCAGCCGGCAAGCGGGCATGTGTACAAAGCCGCTAAAATCGGTTCCTTCATTATTACAGAAGAAGGATACAGAGGATTTATTCACCACACGGAAAGAAAAGAGGAGCCCCGCCTGGGCCAATGGGTGAAAGGAAGAGTCATTGCGGTAAAGGAGGATGGCACACTTAACATCTCACTCAGACCGCTCATTTTAGAGAGCCGCGATGAGGATGCCGAACTCCTTTTGACCCGCATAAAAGAAAACGGCGGAAAAATTCCTTTGACAGACAAATCTTCACCCGAGGATATCAGGGAAATTTTAAACCTGAGCAAAGCAGCCTTTAAACGGGCGATGGGAAAACTGTTAAAAGAGAAGAAAGTGACCCAGACGGACGGATACACGTATCTGGTGGAAGAGCAGGAAGATTGAAGAGGCTGTTACAAAAAGAATAGCAACCATTTAGATCCGAAGAGTATATTCTTCGGATTTTAATTTTGTATTTAAAAGAGATTAAATTTAATAACTAAAAAGCAGTGATTTCAGTCCGCCAGGCGGACGCTTGCCCAGGGGCTTGTCTTCAGCTAACTGACCCGAAGGCTGAAGATCCTCCAGTAAAGGAATTTAACTTGAATTCTTTGGTCGTGTTTTGTGAAATTTATTTTAATTCTTTGACACCTTTTTTCCTTTCTTTTCCCGGTCTGGCTGTGCTAAAATAAAACGTACGTTCCCCTTCAACCTCTTCTGTTCCCTCCAAAAGTTTACATACCACAAAACAAGAAACAGGTGATAATTCATGAAGTTAATCATCGCTGAGAAGCCTGACCAGGCAGCGAAACTTGCTGCGCCTTTTCCTTCGAGCAGAAAAAAAGAGTATATCGCAATAAAGTCATGCCCGCTTTTTCCGGAAGGGGCAGCCGTTACGTGGGCGGTCGGCCATCTTTGTGAGCTCGTACCCCCGGAGGAATATACTCAGAAATGGAAAAAGTGGCAGCTCGAAACCCTGCCGATCGTACCTCCTGAGTTTAAATACCGTGTCAGTAAAACCAAATGGAAAGCTTTCAAAGTCATAAAAGAATTTGTCCACCGTCCTGAAACTTCTGAGGTGATTATTGCCGGGGATGCAGGACGGGAAGGGGAAGCGATTGTGCGCCTCGTGCTGCAGCAGGCACATAATAAAAAACCTTTAAAAAGGCTCTGGATCTCCTCGCTTACGCCCAAAGCCGTTACGAAGGGGTTCGAACAGTTAAAGAACGAAGAAGACACAAGGCCGCTATTCCACGAAGCGATTAGCAGAGCATACGCTGACTGGCTGGTAGGAATGAACGCATCAAGAGCCTACACTCTTCTTCTTCAGCAAAAAGGAGCACAAGATGTTTTCTCTACAGGAAGAGTACAGACACCAACGCTTGCTTTAATAGTTAAAAGAGAAGAGGAAATTGAGATTTTTAAACCAGAACCTTTCTGGGAAGTGAAAGCTGTTTTTTCAGTAGAAGGGAAATTATATGAAGGGATTTGGCATAAAGAAGGGGAAACGCGGCTCGATACACCTGAAACAGCTGATAAAATTGCTCATTTCTGTAAAGGAAAACACGCCAGAGTGACAGGGGTCCATACAAAAGAAAAAGTGATTCATCCCCCTTATTTATTTAATTTATCTGCCTTACAGGCGGCTGCTAATAAAAGATTTAAATATTCACCAAAGAAAACACTGGATATTGCCCAAAAACTTTATGTAAAAGGGTACGTTTCCTACCCTAGAACGGACTCCAGCTTTGTGACAAAAGAAGAAGCGGCGATGTTTCCTGGTCTTCTGGATAAATTTTCAGAAATGGCGGAATTTAAGCCGTTTTTTCCTTTGCCGGTTTCATCACTCCTATCTTCTAAAAGATACGTTAACGACAAAAAAGTGAAAGACCATTATGCCATCATACCTACTGAACAGGTGGTCTCACCTGACACCTTGCCGGCTGAAGAGAAAAATATTTACCGTATGATTGCAGAACGGCTGATTGCGGCACATCATCACCCTTGCAAAATGAATTACACAACAATCGACACCCTTGTTGACGAAAGAGCAGCCTTTCGTTCAAAAGGCAAGCAGGTAATTGATGAAGGTTGGAGAAAAGTTATTCCTGCCTCCAAAGAAGCAAGCGGTGAAGAGAAAACCCTTCCTGTATTAGCAGAAGGTGAGAGAGGATTCGTAAAAGAGGCTTTTTCTAAAGAAAGCAAAACTCAGCCGCCAAAAAGGTATACAGAGGGTGACTTAATCACTCTTATGAAAACAGCAGGAAAACATATTGATGATGAGAGTTTAATTAAAGTCATGAAAGAGACAGAAGGGCTCGGCACCGAAGCGACACGGGCAGGGATTATTGGTGTATTAAAAGACCGCGGCTACATTCATGTCACTAAAAACCAGGTGTATGCGACGGAAAAAGGAAAAACACTCATCCAGGCCGTTGGTGAATCTATTCTTGCTTCCCCTGAAATGACTGCTAAATGGGAGCAGCGACTCGCTGAAATTGGACAGGGGAAGGCAGATATGAACCGGTTTTTAGAGCAGGCGAAAGCCCTGTCTTCCTCAATCATAGAAGATGCGAAACAGCGGTCGTCCGCGTGGAGTTTCAATCCTGAAATTCTGGGTGATATTATCTCTTCAAGAAAGGGAAAAAGGTATAAGGGAAAAGCCGAAAGCCTAGGTGGCTGTCCACAATGCAACGGTAAAGTAATTGATAAAGGAAATTTTTACGGATGCGCCAACTACAGAAAGTCAAAATGTCCGTTTACCGTATCTAAGAGAATTTTAAGCCGGCCCATTAGCGGTGCCCAAATGAAGAAATTACTTAAGAATGGAAAGACAGACGTCATTAAAGGATTTCAGAACAATGGAAAAACCTTTGATGCGTCACTGGTCTGGGAAGGCGGCCAAAATAAGCTTACGTTTTCTTTTCAGAATAATAATTCTGAGAACCGGTAAAGGTCACGTCAACTTTCATAACTTCTGACCGGCTGCCGATTCTGACCGGCGGCCCCCAGAATCCGAATCCTGATGATACAAAGACATGAAGCTGGTCCATCTGTTTATATCCGTAATCGACGTCGAACAGTCTACTGGTAATCCACTGATAGGGAAAGATCTGTCCCTTGTGTGTGTGACCGCAAAACAGCATATCGGCGTAGTTTTCTTTAATTGGCTGGATGTCAGCAGGCTGGTGGTCCATAATAAGCTTTGGAAGATCGTTTCCGGCAGCATCAAGCAGATCCCCTGCCGGGAGGCGGTTGCGGTCTGTTTTATCTTTACGGCCGATAATATAAGCGTTACTGTCCAATTTAATGATCTCGTCTTTCAGTATTTTTACTCCTGCCTCGTCCATGATCCTCGTCAGCTCATCAATCTTTCCTCCGTAATATTCATGGTTACCGAGTACAGCGTAAATGCCGAGGCGGGCGTTTAACTTTTTAAGGGTTCTGTCCATCTTTTTTTCTTTAAACAAGTCAGGGTCATCGTCAACTAAATCACCGGGAAACAAAATCAGGTCCGCATTCATCCGGTTGATGGTGCTGACAAGCCTTTCAGCATGCTTTTTACCTGACAGGCCGCCGAAATGCATGTCCGACGCCACAGCTATACGCAGAGTGCGGTCAGGTGCCTGGGGATGCTCTACAGTGAGTTTGTATTCTTTAATGGAAGGCATATAAGCATTAAACAGCCCTGTTCCTGTATAAACTAAAAACAGTATTAATGTGGCATAACCCGCAGTTACAATAACCCCTTCACCTGATAGGCCTGCAAAACCGAGGAGCCAGACAACGAGGTTAACAACAGGAAAGATAAAAATAGCGAAGTGGAAAAAGGCCATCCAGCAAGAACCGATGTTTTTAAGCATTGGAAAAGTTTTTAGACGGTAGCCTAACATATAAGCGTATGACAGGAGCCCGATAAGTATGGCAAGTGTCCATGGCCGGTTATAGCCCCAGGCCGCTTCAAGAAATTTGTATATATTCCAGCCGATATAGCCATTTAAGGCTGTGTAAGTTAATATAAAAAAACCTAAGCTTAATAACAGGCGTATATTCAATTCAGATCCACCTCTGTTTAAATTATGTTATCAGTGATTGATGAAGAGTCCTTTCTATTTTATTATTAAGTAGATTGGAATACAAAAAAAACGGGTAATTGGAGGATGAGCCATGGCAGGTGAATTAAGGGCAATTTGGATAAAAAGAATGGCCCGGGGTCCAATGGATCCAGTGGACAAAGGGACATTAATTGAAAACCGGGGCTTACATACAAATAAAGACCAGGGGGGCAAAAGGCAGGTAACCCTCATAGATGAAAACGTCTGGTCGGAACTTATGGATCAGCTCAATGCTGACCTGGACCCTTCTGCCCGGCGTGCAAATCTAATGCTTAAAGGAATTAACCTTGAAAAATCCCGCGGCAGACATCTGCAGATCGGCAGAACAATGATAAAAATTTACGGGGAAACGAAACCGTGTGAACGGATGGATGAAGCCCTTCCCGGGCTCAAAGACGCGATGTATGAAAACTGGAAAGGCGGCGCATACGGAGTAGTCGTTAAAGGCGGGGAAATCAGTACGGGAGATAAAGCCGAGTGGGTCGAAATATAAAATTTCCCGTCCGATCTGGTAGCTTCTTACTGAAACCATGTTAAAATAAAAGCGGAAACAGAATTTTCTGAAAAGGTGATAGATATGAAAAGAATCGATTTTGTTAATGGACAGCTCTATACGGAGACGCGCTTTAAATTTCAAGGTAAAGTGCAAACGATCGAACGAATGATGATTGACACAAGTGCGCCTCAAACAGTGATCTCTGAACAGCTCGCTTTAAAACTCGGTATTGAAAAGCTGGATATAAACCAGCAGGAAGAGATGGATTCACTTAGCGTCGGGCCGTTGAAAGTCAGCCAGTTTCCGGTAATAATTTCGGATGTTCATGAAGAAGGTGTCCTCGGTCTTGATTTTTTAAAAAAAGTAGGAGCGAAAATTAATCTTGACGCCATGACCATTTCCAGTTCAAGAACTTAAAAGTTGGTGAAATCTCTTGACCTTAAGCTGAACAAGGGTTATTATCACTTTCGGTAGCAATTACTTTTAATTTAAATGATATCTAACAGCGAAGGAGGATTATGCATGGCAGAACAAGAAGAGCCGTTATTAAACTCCGGTGACACTGTCGAAGTCGTGGCCGGTGAATATAAAGGAAAGAAGGCAAAAGTTATTTCTGCTTATACGAATTCCATCTCAGTGGAACTCGATATGAAAGAGGAAGACGGTAGTAAACCCCGTACAGTCTTAAAGCATTCAGAGTATAAGACAGCCGGAAATTAATTAACAGCCCTGCAAATTCAGCGTATTTGCAGGGCTTCCTTCATTCTGCCCCCTCATTGCATTGTCATTATTTTCTCACTTTTATCCGTTTCTTTTATTTAAAAAAGAAAGATAATGGAATTAATAAGCCGGTTTTAAGCCGGCTGATTGAAGGGGAGTGGAGTGGATGAAAGGGCTCATTATATTTTCCACCAGTCACGGAACAACAGAAAAAGCCGCAGAATACGTAAGTTCACACGTTAATCTTGAAATGACCCTGGTAAATATTAAGAAAGAAAAAGTACCTTCCTTAGATGGGTTCGATGTCATAGTGATCGGCACGTCTATACACATCGGCCAGATTCCAAGAAAAATGCGCCGTTTTTTAATGTCTAATGAAGATTTGCTCCTTACAAAGACACTGGCTCTTTATTTGTGCTGTATGCATGAAGGGGAGGAGAGGCAAAAACAGTTCGAAGCCAGTTTCCCGAACCGTCTTAGAAGCCATGCTTCTGCTTGTGGATTATTCGGCGGAGAACTGATCTTTTCCAGAATGTCTTACTTTGAAAAACTTATGATTAAAAAAGCAGCGAAGGTGACTGAAGATCAATCGACGTTTGATGAGAAAGCAATAAAGGGGTTTACTGCCAAAATAAATCAGTCCCTTATAAGCGACCCGGCTCCGGTTTAACGCAATTCCGAAAGAAGTCTCCCTCTTCAAGCGTGTGAAGGTGCGACAGCACCAACGGTAAGGGGGAGATGAATTTCGGTTGGGCGAAAGCCCAAAGGCTTTTGTTTTTCACTGTGATTTGATATTATCAGTCTTATAATGTGTGAGGACTGATATAACAATGAAATTAGATAGTAATAACCATTCAGTATTCTTAATGTATTACCACCTTGTTTTAGTTGTGAAATACAGAAGAAATGTCATTGATGAGATGATTTCAGACTATGCGAAAGATAAATTTGTGTCCTTGGGTGAAAAATACAACATCACATTGATGGAATGGAATCACGACAGTGAGCACGTTCATATTTTGTTCAAAGCCCACCCTAATACAGAATTATCTAAATTCATCAACGCATACAAAAGTGCCAGTTCAAGACTTATCAAAAAAGAGTTCCCTCTCGTTCGGAAGAAGCTTTGGAAAGAAATGTTTTGGTCGAGAAGTTTTTGTTTGTTGACCACTGGTGGTTCACCTATTGAAGTGGTGAAAAAATTCATTGAAAACCAAGGGATGAATTGAGGTGATTGAATATGGTGAAACGAAACAAAGCATACAAGTTTCGTTTGTATCCAACAGACGAACAGGCATCGATTATTCGCAAAACCTTCGGTTGCGTTCGCTTTGTGTACAACAACATGTTAGCGGAACGACAGGCGACTTATGAGTTACTGAAGGATGATAAGGAAGCGTTGAAAAAAGTGAAACATCCTACTCCTGCCAAGTATAAAAGTGAGTTTGAGTGGTTGAAAGAATTAGACTCATTATCGTTAGCCAATGCTCAACTAAACTTGGATAAAGCATATAAAGCCTTTTTCAAAGGCAACGCCAAGTTTCCGAAGTTCAAAAGCAAACGACACAAACAAAGCTATACAACGAATGTCGTGAATGGGAACATTCAACTGTTGGATGGTCATATCAAATTACCGAAGCTCAAAATGGTCAAAATCAAACAGCATCGAATGATTCCTTCGGAATATGTCGTTAAATCTTGCACACTATCAATGACAGCATTGGGCAAGTATTATATATCTATTCTGACAGAGTATGAGAAAGAGATTGAAAGCAAAAAAATTGAAAACGTTGTTGGATTGGATTTTGCGATGAATGGACTATTTGTCGATAGTGAAGGTAAGAAAGCCAATTACCCTCGCTTTTATCGTCAAATGCTCAATAAATTGGCTCAGGAACAACGCAAACTGTCACGCAAAGCGAAAGGCTCTGCCAACTGGAATAAACAACGCATTCGAGTTGCCAACATTCAAGAGAAGGTCGCTAATCAACGCAAAAACTTTCTTCACCACAAATCCAAAGAGTTGGCGACTATATATGATGCCGTTATTATTGAAGATTTAGACATGAAAGCCATGTCACAAGTCTTGAAGTTTGGCAAAAGTGTTGCGGATAACGGTTGGGGAATGTTCACTTCTTTTTTAGCCTACAAACTAAAAGAGCAGGGGAAGCAACTCATTAAGATCGACAAATGGTTTCCGTCTACGAAAACCTGTTCGTGTTGTGGCAACACGCAGCCGATGCCGATTACCCTTCGAACCTACGCTTGTTCGTGCGGGCTAACGATCGATAGAGACGTCAATGCCGCACGAAACATCAAAAATGAAGGCATTCGCTTGGTTGCGATTGCCTAATCATAGAATATAAACTCTTGGAACAAGAGGGTTAGCTTGGTTCATTTCGTCAGCTAACAAAAGTGGCGATTACCCAAGAAGCCCCCACTTCAATCAACCAGTAAGGGTGATAAGTGGTGGGTAGTTCACAAGAGCAGCTTGGTGCCTATTCCCGTGGGAGAAACTTTCTTGAGAAAGCGGTGGAAGGATAATTCGTTAAAGGGAGCAAACTATTGGATAATAAGAAAATCGCCCCCGGGATTTTCTGATACTTTAAAAATACCAGGTGAGGCGATTTCTTTTTTCAGGCAGGATATTTCTTTTGATAACTAACAGTTTATAGCCAGCCGGTAAAGTGGAAACTGTAAAGAACTAACGACAATATGACAAAGCAAATACAGACAAAGGGCGCGTTTTGCCTTGCGATTACCGGAGCAGGTGTATTCATTAATTTAGAGGACATAAGCACCTGGCCTGAGAATGGCGATAATTGGGTGGCCATCGTCCACGCAAGAAGCAGCGTGAGTGCGATATACTGGGGGCTTACGCCGAATGTTGACGGCGACAGCGAACTTCCAATTCCGATTACTATTATAATCGGGTGTATCCCTATCTGTGCCAGAAGAATGGCGATTAACATGACAAAAACAGTAAAAAGATAGACAGAACCAAATGAGATTTGGAAAAGGACAGAAGAAATAATCTCTCCAAGCTCTGTATAAGCAAGAGCAAGCCCAAAATAACCGGCACTTATAAAGACGGCTAATTCATTTTTTAACCGGGAGAAAGAACCTTCGGCCTGTTCGTAGACATCCTGTATAAACGCTCTCAGAATCTTTGAGAAAGCAGCCCATATAAATGGGAGCACCACTGCCAGCAAGGAAACAACCGTCAGCATATTAACAGCTAACAGATAATCAAGTAAAAATGACAGGCCTACCAGCACAATTGAAAAAATAAACAATGAATGTAAAGAAGCTCCTGTATAGCTTGCAGAAACAGTGCTTTCCTGAGACACATAAGGGTCATCTGCAAATGAAATATGCGGAAGCATCACTACGCTTACAGCCATATAGATGACTCCAAGAATCATTCCATACCCGCCTATATCAAACCAGGAGACGTCAAACAGGACAAGAACGAGCCCGACATTTACAAAATAAGGGGACCAGAGCATACAAAAAGCAAAAGCTCTCATAATATGCAGAGTCAATTTTTTTTCCTGAAAGGAAGAAAAGCTTTCATCAGCGATCCGTTTAACAATCGCCAGAGAGCCGAAGTTTAATAAAGCCCCGATAGTGGCGATAAGTAAATAACTTAAACGGTAAGGGTGTCTTCCCCCTTGCCTTTCCCGTTCCTTCACTTTCTCCTTTAACGCAGATAAATAGCCGGCGGTCGACATAAACGTTCCTATTAAAGGAATTAATAAAAAAAGCGTTAAGAGGTTCATGTTCTGTCCGAAACCGTGCAGCACTGGCTGTAAACCTGTTTCAGAAGTAAAAAAGACATATGAACCTGCTGCTAAAAGTGTTAACACAACCACACGTGTGAGCCCTGTGATTGCCAGAACAGCAAAGAACAGGAGTACGGCACCAAACACGCTGTATGTATGGACCAGCCATACATTTGGATAAAACTGGCTGATTAAATAAATGATGGACGTTATGTAACAAAGGATTCCCAATAATCCGAAAAGTCTGCTGTAAATGGCCATAACCACCTCCCTGTCTGACGCTGTCTTCCTTAATTCTATCATATACGTGGTTTTTCTAAAGGGAGCCCTGTATTATACTTGTAGTATCCAGGTGTAAATCATGAGAGGAGAGAGGAGTTATGAAAATACGCACGCCATTAACCCGGCTGCAGCCAAGCCAGTTATATATTAACCGCACCAAACTGAGAAAGCTGATTATGGACGGTTTTACAGGGGACGATTTAATTAACGACCCCCTTAAGGTTATTAAACTAAATGGCGAGCTCGTCCTTATTAAAGATCATACGAAAGCTTTTCTTGCTTACCAGCAGGGCATTCAAACGATTGAAGTGGAATATTACCCGGAAGTAAGTGACCTGTACATTTATAAGAAGTGTGTGGAATGGTGCAAGGAAGAAGGGATTACCTCTGTTTCTGATTTAGGAAAACAGATTCTTCCTGACGAGGATTTTGAAAGAGAATGGCAGCTTCGAATCGATACATATAAAAGGCTCCCGGATGACTAAACAGATTGTTTTGATCACCGGGGCGAACAGCGGGTTCGGAAGAGAAATAGCCATGGCTTTAGCCCAGCAGAACTATGTTGTCATCGCAGGTATAAGGAATATGTCCAACAAAGAAAAGATGTTGGAGGAAGCGGACAAGCTTGGAATTTCTGAGGGCAGCTTGACTGTTAAAAAACTCGACGTGACTTTAAACAGCGATATACGGGACTTATACGCATTTATTAGAGAGAGATTCGGGCGGATAGATATTCTTATTAATAATGCAGGTTACAGCCAGGGAGGGGTATTCGAGTCGTTGTCTGGGACTGAATGGGAAAAGCAGTTTCAGACAAATGTACTGGGCGTTGCCTCAGTGACCAGAGCGTTTATTCCTATGATGCGTGAAGCGAGAAACGGAAAAGTGATTAATATTGGGAGTATCAGCGGGAAAGCCGGCTTTCCGGGACTCGGGCCTTATGCCGCTTCAAAGCATGCTTTGGAAGGGTTAAGTGAATCGCTCCGTCTTGAATTAAAGCCTTTTAATGTGTATACGTCGCTTATCGAAGCAGGTTCCTTTAAGACGGGCATTTGGGAAAAAGGTATTGCCGGCGCTCCCAAATCAGATATAGAAGACTACAGGCGGCTGATGGCCTATATGGAATCTTACGCGCGGCAAATGACCGAAAGAGCAGAGTCTCCAGAAAAAGTTATTAAACTTGTGAAGGACATCTGCCGCCATTCTGCCCCGAGGTTCCGCTACCGGACGGGTAAAGGCGTCACAGGCGCGATTCTGTTAAAAACACTTCTCCCCTGGTCTTTATATGAGCGTTTCGTATTAAGGCTTATGAGAAAATCTTAATTGTTAATGAAAGGAAAGAGGAGGCTGATGGAAATGAAAGCAGTAATTTTTGATTTGGACGGCGTCCTTGCTGACACAGTAGAGTTTCATTATCTGTCCATTAAAAAGGTTGCAGAAAGAGAGGGCGTGCCCTTTACAAGGCAAATGAACCAGCAACTCCAGGGTATGAACCGGAAACATATTATGAAGGAAATCTTAAAACCTTCCAGTAAAAGCTACAGCGACAACGAAATTGATCAGCTTGCTGACCTTAAAAATAAGTATTACATAGATTATATTCAAACGCTTGCCCCTGGGGATGCCCTGCCTGGAATGGTTGATTTTCTTAAAGAACTTAAAAGCGAAAAGATCAGAACGGCCATTGCTTCTTCCAGTTCAAATGCCCGGACTGTGCTTGAAAATCTGGGAATTACCGGTTATTTCGACATTATTATAAATGCAAAAGACATTACCCGTATGAAGCCTGACCCGGAGATCTTTTTGAAAGCTGCAGACGAATTAGAAGCCGACTACAGAGAGTGCGCAGCCATCGAAGACAGTGAAGCAGGATTGAAAGCTATTAAAGCGACTCCTATGTTTTCTGTCGGAATTGGTGAGGAGCCTTTTTTAAAACACGCTGACCTGTATTTGAAAAAAACGGAAGAAATAAGTCTCGGCCGTTTATACGCGGCATTTATAAACTCTATGAAAAGGAATTAAAAGGGACTTCTGCGTACAAAATAAGAAGGAGACTTCAAATCCTTACCGACTTCATGTAAACTATATATCAGATATTAGGACCATGTGTTAATTTTTGCGGTTATTGTATAAGAGCCTGCTTGAATGATAACAAGAAGGGGAGAAACGAATTGAATAAACGAGTGGCAGTTACAGGGGTCGGCGCTGTTAGCCCGCTAGCTAACGACGCTTATACATCGTGGGAAAAAATTAAAAAAGGTGAATCCGGTATAGACACCATTACTAAATTTGATATGGAGAAGTACAGTGTGAAAGTGGCCGGCGAAGTAAAAGGCTTTTCGGCTAAAGACTATATGGACTTTAAAGAAGCGAGACGAATGGCTCGTTTTACTCATTTTGCAATAGCTGCGAGCAAAATGGCAGCAGAAGATGCCTCACTTAAAGTCGGCGAAAACGTGGATGCTGAACGAACCGGTGTATGGATCGGATCGGGTATCGGCGGTTTAGATGAATTTGAAGAACAGCATAAGAAGTTTTTAAGTAAAGGGCCAAGACGTGTCAGTCCGTTTATTATTCCTATGTTCATTCCGGACATGGCTTCAGGAAGAGTATCGATTGAATTAGGCGCAAAAGGTATGAATAACTGTTCCGTAACCGCCTGCGCATCAGGGACGAATTCGATTGGTGATGCATTCCGCGTTATACAAAAAGGAGACGCGGATGTGATGATCGCAGGAGGAGCCGAGGCGTCGATTACTGAAATGACTCTGGCCGGCTTCTCAAACATGACTGCTCTCTCAACAAATGACGATCCAAGGAGCGCGAGCCGCCCATTTGATAAAAACCGGGACGGATTTGTCATTGCTGAAGGGTCAGCTATATTAATTTTGGAAGAGCTGGAGCATGCGTTAGCCCGCGGAGCGGAAATTTACGGCGAACTATGCGGTTACGGAGCGACTGGCGATGCCCACCACATTACAACTCCTGCTCTGGACGGGGAAGGCGGCCAGCGAGCGATGAGAATGGCTCTAACCGATGGGGGCTTTTCTCCGGAAGACATAAGCAGCATAAACGCCCATGGAACATCAACGCCATACAACGATCTCTATGAAACGAACGCTATTAAAAAAGTTTTCGGCCCTCACGCTTATAATCTTGGTGTGAGCTCAACGAAATCGATGACAGGCCATTTGCTGGGAGCAGCTGGTGCTATCGAAGCTGTATTTTCAGTACTGTCATTGAAAGACGGGATCTTACCTCCGACGATTAATTATGAAACGCCGGACCCTGAGCTTGATCTGGATTATGTGCCAAATGAATCGAGAAAAGCCGATGTCCAGGCGGTGATGTCTAACTCTCTCGGATTTGGAGGCCACAATGCCTCTCTCGTTTTTAAAAAATATAATTAAGGTTTAAATCTAAGAAGACTCTTATTATGGAAACTTCCATTTGAGGGTCTTTTGTTATTTAAAATATAAAAGAGAGGCCGGGACAAAAGAATAGTAATCATAAAGAAAGCCGAACAAATCTTATGATTTTTGTTCGGTTTTTCGCTTATGTACTTAACTCTGATAAATAGTAATGGCAGTCATTTCAGTCCGCCAGGCGGACACTTGCCCAGGGGCTTGTCTTCAGCTAAATTCAACTCAGCCTGGAGCTTCGTTGAATTGGATCTTCAGACTGCGCATACCCCCTGTGGCGTCGCCGCCTTCTGTCCTTCAATAAAAAAGCTGAGGCTATTTAATATGTGGTAAAACTAAAAGTGACCCACGTTTTAAAATGTCTGATAAAATTATTGTTCGTCTTTGACAAACTTGTTTTTAGTTTTGTCCCGTCCTCTAGCCCCGAAAGAGAATTCCTGCTAAGTTTTCCTTCATTTGCAGGTTCACTTAAGGCGAAGGGCATACTGGGGAATTTCTTCTATTTAACCCATCTTGTTTCTACCTGGTCAGCCTCTATATTTCACTAAACCCTTTTTGTCTAAAAAATATAGAGCGCTTTCCTTATAATTTGATTACTTTCCTTCTCATTTTTCCGAAAATTCGTTATTATAAAAAGATGTAAGGAAGGTGGATATGATGAAAACGACTGGAGAGAAACAGACTGAAAGCCAAAATGAGTTAGTGTTTACCGAAGAGGAACGAAGCCGTTTACAGCGGATTGGTGATAAAAGAGACAGCGGCACATTTGAAATTGCTTTTTGCGGGCATTTTTCCGCGGGGAAATCCACGCTGCTGAACAGATTAGTGAGTGCTGATATACTTCCTGTCAGTCCAATTCCTACAAGCGCAAACGTTATTAAAATCAGACAAGGGGAAACAGGGCTTAATTTACACACAAAAACAGGCGGGGACGATATCAGATTTGACAATGATATTCCCTGGGATAAGGTCCGGAACTGGGGGATGGACGGAGACGAGCTTGCCGGTATGACGATTACAGCGCCGCTTGCCTTTTTAGGTGAGAACGGATGTATTGTGGATACGCCGGGAGTGGATTCGACAGACGAAAGCCACGAATCAGTCACACTTGAGCAGCTTTACACAACAGACGCCATCGTCTATGTGATGGATTATAATCATGTCCAGTCAGAAACAAATTTGTATTTTTTAAAGCAGCTGACAGAGGAAAATAAACCAGTGTACATCGTTATTAACCAGATAGATAAACATAATGAGGAAGAGATTTCTCTTGCGGATTATAAACAGTCTGTGGATGGCGTGTTTAAAAGCTGGGGCATCCGCCACTACGGCATTTATTTTACAACGATGAAAAAAATGGATCATCCGGCTAATGAATTCAGCCGTTTGGAACAGCATATTAAAGGGCTGCTTTATAATAGCAGTAAAATTGCAGGCGATTCATACGCCCAGGTAAAAAAAGGGTTCTATAAATCAGTCATGAGCCGTGTCCAGGAAGAAAAACAGGAGGCTGTGGATGCCGTTTTGCAGGAGATTGACGACAAAGGGTACAAGTCTGAAGATTTGGCAAAACAGGAGACTCTTGAAAAAGAACTGGAATTCCTGCGGCATTACAGAACAGAGATGTTCGAAGCGTACCAGGAAGAGATGGGGAGTTTTTACCGGAACGTGACGTTATTCCCTTACACGACGACTGAACTGGTCCGCAGCTGGCTTGAGAGTCAGCAGAAAGGGTTTAAAACAGGCTTCTTATTCTCAAAGAAAAAGACGCAGGAAGAACAGGAGAGGCGGTTAGCTAAATTAACCGAGGAGCTTCAGGACAAAATCAAAAGCCAGCTGATGTTCCACGTCAAAGCCTATTTTCAGAACACTGACCGGCATCTGCTCTCAAATAAAAATGATTTTGAGAAGGCGCTAGGTGAACTGAATGTCACTATTACGGCCGACAGGCTAAAAAACAATGTCAATAGCGGGCCTGTAAACAGGGATTATGTGTATAACTTTACGAAAGAAATGACCGCACAAATCGTCAGGGACGTGCAGTCGCAAGCGGAACGGCTCATGTCTTTAAAACTTGACGGGCTGCAGGCTCATTACAAAAAAGAAGAAGAAACGGTTCTGGAACGTCTGTTTGCTTTAAGCGAACTGGAACCATATAAAGAACAGATTACGGCAATTGAGGAGAGGTTTAAACAGCAGCTGAAGTGTCTTGAAAATGAACTCCAAACCCTGCCTGCCGATTCAGCTTTTAAAGATAAGGCGGCACAGACAGCTGAATTACCTTATCCAACTTCTCCTGACAACGCATCCTTTATCACTGTTTCTCTTCCTGAAGAATCAGTGATTGATGAGGAGTTCAGCGAGGCGGAAGTGGAAACTGAGAGTTTTTCGGAACAGGACATGGAGACGTCTGTCGCAGCCTGGAAAACCCAGCTGTTAGAGGGCAGCCGTTCCCAGCTGTTTGAAAAAGACCGGAAGCAGCTGTTAGACCGTATTGAACGATTTGAAAACCAGACATTTATCATATCCTTGTTTGGAGCTTTCAGTGCAGGGAAATCCAGTTTCGCTAATGCACTGCTTGGCGCGAAGGTGATGCCTGTTTCCCCTCATCCGACGACGGCGGCGGTAAATACTGTCCAGAAGCCGACAGACCGTTATGAGAATGAAACCGCTGTGGTAACTTTCAAAACAGAGGAAGCGTTGTCTAAAGAAGTCGCTTTTGTGGCTGAGTCCCTCGATCTCAAACTGGATCTGAAGTCTTTGGCCGGATGGAAGCCGTCTTTAAAAGAGTTTGTGACGAGTTATCAGAAAACAAATGCGGACTATTTGATGACGATCAGAAAAAGCCTGGAAAAAATGGAGCACAGTTTAGGGGAAACCCTCACGGTGTCCTTCGAAGAAATGAACAGGTTTGTGGCGGATGAAACACACGCCTGCCTTGTTGAAAAGGTGGATATGTATTATGACTGCCCGCTGACAGAGAAAGGGATTGTGCTGGTCGACACCCCCGGGGTAAATTCCATCAATGGCCGCCATACGAATTTAGCTTTCCAGCAGCTCCGGCAATCTGATGCTATTTTCTATTTAACGTATTACAACCATGCTTTTTCAAAAGCAGACCATTATTTCCTTCAACAAATGGGCCAGGTGAATGAAAGCTTTAACGAGGACAAACTTTATTTTATTATTAATGCTTCTGACCTGGCAGGAAGCAGAGGCGAGCTTAACGGTGTCAGACAGCATGTCAGAGACCAGCTCGTAAGTAACGGGATTACCCGTCCGAGGCTGCACCATGTATCAAGTAAGGAAGGGCTCGCCAACAAATTGTCGAGTAAAGGGGAAGAGTCAAGCTTTTCAGAGTTTGAGGCGCATTTTTATGATAAAACAATCCTGGAACTGAAATCTCTCAGCTTTAAACTGCTTTCGAGCCAGCTGATCCATTACACCGGAAAAATGCTTGATACGATTCAATTTATGAATGAGGAACATGCCGTCCAGGTTGAAAAACAGTCTGAGTTAAAGCAGGCGGCTCAGAAGGAGATGGATCGGGTGGAAGAAGCCCAGTTCAGTCATGCGGTAAGAGATATATTTCATGAACTGGAACAGTTTACGCTTTATTTAAGGCAACGGATGACCTATGTACTGAATGATTATTATCCGACAGCAGTTAATGTGACTGTGTTAACCGGCTCCAGTAAAAAAGAGCTGCAGAGCCAGCTGGCAGGCGCTCTGCAGGAATGGCGCAGTTTAGGCGAACAGTTTTTAAAACAGGAGCTTGAAGCTGTCGCCATTAGACTCGAAAATGCGATGAAACGCATCAGCACGCATTGGTTTAAAATGGAGGAAGAAACGTCAAGAACACGGCTTCCTTATTTATCTGTAGAAGAAAAGGTTCCGTCGTTCCGTTTAGAAACCGGGAGCGGGGAATTGTCGTTTAATTTAGAGGTGGATCCGTTTCTCCCTTATATCAAATCAAAGAAAGATTTTTTTGAAGAGGGAAAAATAAAGGAATTAAAGGAAGCTGTAGTCGAAGCAGGAGCAGAACAGGCCTCCGGAATCATCCGGGCTTATGAGAGCCAGCTGGAAAAACAAGCCGAGGAGGAGCTTGGCAAACTGGAAAAATCTTTAAAGAATCTGCTCATTAAAGGGATTGATGAAGAAAGCAAACGGTTTGATATTCTGCTTGACCCGGGCGAAAAGACCGTTTTACAAAAGGAATATGAAGAAGTGAGCGGGCTTATACAAGATCGGCATTAAATGCGTCGCGAAACGGGACGACGGATGTTAAATGAGTTCCAAAAATAATAAAAGTCAGTCCGGTTGGTTATCTTATCACTTAATGGAGGTGTTTAAAATGGGAAAACAAAGAAAGCATCGAAGCCAGAACCAGGCTTCCCCAAGCCGGACAGTGAGCGTTAATCCATTAGGTGAATCTCCTGATAAAGAGGAAAAAGGGCAAGTATTAACGGATTTACATGAAAAAGCCAAAAAGGAAAACACGAAATAAAAGGTTTAAGGGCTGTCCCAAAAAGATTACTTTTGAGGATAGCCCTTTTTCATTTAACAATACAAATAAGGGAAGGGAAAATCACTTTAGGGTAGTGTGGTTGGTGGGTGGGTGATACTTCACTGTTACTCCGGTAACACCCGCGTAACACCCACCCTTAATGCCCACCTGATTGCTTGCGTTTTCTCTAGATTTCTGCCTGATACGTTAGTGGGTGATACTTCACTGTTACTCCGGTAACACCTACGTAACACCCACCCTTAACGCCCTCCTGATTTCATGCGTTTTCTCTAGATTTCTGCCTGATACGTTAGTGGGTGATACTTCACTGTTACTCCGGTAACACCCGCGTAACACCCACCCTTAACGCCCTCCTGATTTCATGCGTTTTCTCTTGATTTCTGCCTGATACGTTAGTGGGTGATACCTCTCTGCCACTCCGGTAACACCCGCGTAACACCCACCGCTTCCACGTTAATATATCTTTATTTAAAAATTTTTACCGTAACACCTCTCTCTTCTGAGGAATAAATTATGGGAGGAGGGGAGGACAAATGAAAACCTATTCTTATATGGATATGCTGGCAGCATTTAAAATAAATTTTGCTCATCCTGGCGGAGGCACTTTAACTAACAAATTACTGGAAGACTTAACAATTGATTCAAAAAGCAGGGTGCTTGATGCAGGCTGCGGAACAGGTGAGACAGCACGAATCATAGCCAACACGTTTCATTGTGCTGTGGATGCGATAGATGCACATTCGGCGATGGCCGAGGAAGCAGTAAAGCGATCTGAAAATAATAAAAAAGTTAACGTCCAGGAAGCGTCTGTTGAGAATCTCCCTTTTCAGTCTGATACGTTTGATCTCGTACTTTCAGAATCCGTTCTTGCATTTACCGACCGGAAAGCAGCTTTAAAAGAATTGCACCGAGTGCTGAAAAAAGGGGGCTGCCTTCTTATTAACGAGATGTCGGTGATCCACCCTATAGAGGATAAGGAACGGGAAAAAATACAGTCTTTTTACGGGGCTTCTTCATTATTTACGGTTAATGACTGGATTAATGCGATTCGCGGGGCCTCATTTAAACATATTGAATTAATAGAAGCGAAAGAAACAGGAGCGTATAACGAGGAAGAGATGGATATTCCTATTCCCGTAAATGCAGAAGCCGCCTTACTGGATGTCCTGGATGCCCATATGGAGCTTACGGACCGCAACAGGGATAAAATAGGGCATGCCGTCATTCTCTGCCAGAAATAAACAAGATTTATTGGATTTAAAACTATTTAAAAAGGGAAAGTAACGTATAGCACAGAGGCAGAAGTCCGGTGATACCGGGCTTTCTCTTTTGACTTGGCGAGCCTCAAGCACGCAATTTTTTTATGTGTAGACATTTTAAAAATAAACGTGACTTAATTCATTTACAGGAAAGGTGAAGAAATTGCCGTATATCCGTATTATTATGACAGCAATCGCTAAAACACTGAGTAAAGTCTTCAGTATGGCCACACTTACCTTTTTCGGCCGCCTTCCGACACAGGATGATGCGAAAATGAGTTTTATGGGGCTTGTGTCTTTATACTGGATTTATATCGTTTTTTCAGTTATTTTTCCTGACTTAGCTGGAACGTTTATTCCGTTCATTCCGGACGATGAATTTATCATACGACTTGTTTCCATCAGTCTGGCTGTTCTTTTGCCAATGACTGTCGGCTACACGTCTTTGAAGCTTGAAAATCGGGACCCCGACGCCTCCACCATTAAGCAGATCATGATGGGCTTTCCTTATGCAGGCATTCTCGGGTCGTTATCCATGCTTCTCATTATTGTTATCCCTCTGGTTAGATTACCGAGACTGTTAAAAATGCATACTCAGGAACAGTTTGCCATTATGATCCGTAAAGGGAAATACGATGAGGTGCTTGACGAAGTCAAAGATATTTTAAATGACTATGACTTTGAGCCGGAAGTGCATAACCCGAGAAAACCGGTGTGGTATTGTTTTATCTCTTTGTCTTATGTGCTGGAGCATATTTTTAACAGAAAAATAGCCAAAAAGATGAAATATTTAACAGTGGATGTGGAAGGCACACAGGTGGAAGTGACTGTGCATGCGACTGACATTTCTCTCATAGGCCCCAAAAACGAAGTTCTTCAAGTGAAGCATATTTTGGCAGAAGAGATTGAGCCGGATAATCTGTATTTCTCTTGGGACGATTCCACTCAAGAGATAGAAGAACAAATTATAGACCTGAAACACCAGGTGGAGGCTGGTGAAAATATCAATCTGGATCGTTTAACTGACATAACTGTTAAGTTAAGAAAATCTTCTCTTGAAAATGAAGATTGGGATGCGATTAGAAGGCAGATTTACAAACTTGAAATTGATTATTACAAAAAGAGGACCTCTGCTAAATCAAAATCATCCTTAATTAATGTGTCTGAAAAAAAGAGTGAGGCGGAGGTAAAAGAATAGGAATCTTGGAGAACATTCGGATAATCTTTTAAAGGTTGTCCGGATGTTCTTTTTCATAGAAGCAGCCCGAAAAGTCTCCTTCAGGTCTGCCGGTTCACTTCCAGCGAAGGCTTAATACTTGGATTCAGAACAATCCCTACCTTTCCTGTAGGTTTTATAAAAAATATTATTGACACATGCAGGCCACCGGCATATACTTATACTATTATTAATTCCGACTAAATAGGTAAGATAAATAAACTAGTATTTTGAGGGTGATTGGATTGGAAAGGGTTGTTATTGAAGAGGTTGAAAAGACTTTCCCTAATAAAGAGAAGGACGGATCATTTACGGTATTTAAAGATATATCATTAACCGTCGATCCAGGGGAATTTGTATCTTTGCTTGGACCGTCTGGGTGCGGTAAATCCACCTTGCTGAATATTGTGGCTGGGCTTGACCAGTCTACAGCCGGAGAAGTTAAAGTCGGCGATAAAAAAATAAAAGGTCCTGGGTCTGACAGGGGAGTGGTCTTTCAGGAAGCGGCTCTTATGCCGTGGTTAAACGTATTGGAGAATGTAACGTTCGCGCTTCGTAAAAAAATGAAAAAAGAAGAAGCAAAAAAGCATGCCGAAAAGTATCTGAAGCTGGTGCATTTAAGTAAATTTATGCATTCCTATCCTCACGAACTTTCCGGAGGAATGAAGCAGAGAGTGTCTATAGCAAGAGCGTTATCAATGGATCCTGCAGTGCTTCTGATGGATGAACCTTTCGGAGCACTTGACGAACAGACCCGGATGATGCTTCACAGGGAAGTTCAGTTCATCTGGCAGGAGACGCAAAAAACAATCTTATTCGTTACACATAATATCCGGGAGTCTATTTTATTGTCAGACCGGATTGTGTTAATGGGGACACGGCCGGGAGGCATCAGAAAAATATTTACTGTAGACTTGCCGCGGCCCCGAAAGCCCTCTTCTCCTGAATTTATCAAACTGGAAGAAGAAATTATGTCTATTTTAGCCGGTGAGATTGAAAAAGTAATGAAGGAGGAAATGGGTGATGACTTCAATAGCAAGAAGGCTAGCCTTCTTTACGGTACTGATCGCAATATGGGAAATCATATTTAGAATTTATTCACAGGAAACGACCTTATTTCCGTCTCCGCTGGGAGCGGTCGAGCAATTATATATCGGGTTATTTGATACAGGCATTCTTCTTGTGGCGTTAACAGAAAGCCTTCAAAGAATTGTTATCGGTTTTAGCCTTGCCGTTATTATTGGCGGTATCTTAGGTATATTACTTGGCGTCTCTAAAATTGCTGATGAAACATTAGGTTCTTTAGTCATTGCACTCCAGTCTGTCCCAAGTATTGTCTGGCTGCCGATTGCATTAATTGTCTTTCAAGGAGGCGCGGGTGCTATATATTTTGTAGTCATCCTCGGAGGAACATGGGCGATGACCTTAAATATTCGCATGGGTATTAAAAATGTGCAGCCCATTTTAATAAGAGCGGCGAGGACAATGGGGTACAACAATACAGAGTTAATCTGGAGAGTGATGCTCCCCGCATCCATTCCTTCAGCTTTAACAGGAGCCCGGTTAGCCTGGGCCTTCGGCTGGCGGGCGCTTATGGCTGCTGAACTGATTGGCCGGGGAGGACTCGGACGGACACTGATGGATGCACGTGATTTCTTCAATATGGATTTAGTTGTAGCCATTATGATAATCATTTCGATAATTGGCTTAATCGTGGAATACTTCTTCTTCAGTAAGATTGAAAGAAAAGTGCTTTCGCGCTGGGGATTGGCAAAAGCTTCATAGAAGAAACTTGAGGAGGAGAAAAATGAAAAAGTTATTAAGTACAGTCTTTTTATCGGCGGCATTCGCGACAATGACCGCTTGCGGAACAGAAGAAGGCAGTTCAAGCGAAACTGGTTCGAGTAATGAAGGCCAGGACAAAGAAGTTAATATCGGATATTTTCCTAACCTTGACCACGCGGCCGGTATTGTAGGGAAAGAGAAAGGCTACTTTACTGACGAGATGGGAGACGAGGTGTATTTTCAGAATTTCCCTAACGGTAATGATTTTATAGAAGCTTTGGATACCGGGATTATTGATTTAGGATATGTCGGCCCCGGTCCTGCGATTAATTATTACTTATCAGGCGGGGACGTGGTCGTCATCGGCTCTGCGGCAAACGGAGCGACTCTTATTGTGTCGAGGGAAGATTCAGGCATTCACAGTATTGAAGACTTTCCCGGCAAATCATTCTGTACGCCAGGCAACGGCTGCACGCATAATGTCCAGCTTGAAATTATGCTTCAGGAAAAAGGGATGAAAACAAACCGTCTTGGCGGGGAAGTAGAGCATCAGTCACGAGTCAATCCAGCCAGTATGGTTGCGATGTTTGAACAAGGCCAGATCGATGCAGCAGCGGCCCCTGAACCTTGGGGAACACTGCTTGTAGAAGAACATAATGCGAATGTGGTCACAGAATGGAATGAGGTCTTTCTTGGTGAAGAACTGGCAAGTGTCGTCATGGTGACCACGAGGGAATTCCTTGACGAGTATCCGGATAAAGTCGAAGAAGCGTTACGGGCTCATAAGCGTTCTGTTGATTTTGCTCAGAATAATGAAGAAGAGACGCTTGAAACGGTCAATGACTTGATTTACGATTTGACCCAGACGAGACTGCCTGAACATGTGCTTGAAAAAGCGTGGCAGCGTATGGCAGTGACAACAGAGACCCATGCTGATGCGTTGCAGGCCTGGGCAGACGCGTCCTATGAATTAGAATTTATGGATAAAGACCCTGATCTGGATGGATTCGTCGATACAACGATTCTTGACGGGATACTGGAAGAAGAATAAGGCGAGAATGTTTAGCTTGCGGGAGACTCCCCGCAAGCTTTTTTTATGAAGTTTCAGCCCAATCATTCATTTTTAAAGCGAATATAATAAGGAGCACTAATCATTTGAGGAGGGTTACCTGTGAAAGAGAAGAAAAACAAGGAGGAACCAAAACAAACTGCAGAAGTAAAAGAGGAAGAAAAAAGCCAGGACACAACACAAAGACCCGTAGATCCGTGGTATCAGATCCTCTTTGGAAGACGTCCCCAAAGAGAGCAGTCTAAAAAAACGGAAGAGGGCCGGGAACAGTCTGAGAATAAACAGGACGACGTGAAAGAGAAAAAAGACCGTCCGGGAGGGTTTTCCTGGATTTAGCTGCTGATCTGCGCTGCGAAAAAAGGTGATATATTTTCTTCCATATTTCAAGTTTTAAAATAGAAGGCCAGTTAATATATTACTAAGACTACAAATGCACAAAAGGGGGATTACAATGAAGGTACAAAAAGTAATTCAGGTTAAAGACCCATTCAGCGTACCCGCGATTTTATCATTCGTCCATTTGTGCAGCCAGTTTACAAGTGATGTGTATATGCATAAAGACAGCATTGCCTATAATCCCAAATGCGTGCTCGGGGCTGTCCAAGTCATGATTATGTTAAAAGAGAGTGACGAGGTGACTCTGATTGCTGAAGGCTCAGATGCCGAAGAGGCCCTGACTCACCTCGAACAATTTTTCCTGTCATCCTATTCCCAGCCTGTTTTAAAAGGAAGTTAAACTATAAGACTGACCCATTACCGTGCGGCTCTTCAGCTATATGAAGACTGCACGTTTTTTAAATTGTGGATGATAATATTGTCGAAATCATTCAATAATAAAGGCAATTCCTTTAAGATAAAGACAAGCGCGTTCTACATACCAGGTAAAACCTGAAAATGGAGGGATAGGAATGGCTAATTGGGTGTCAGCAGGTTCAGTTAAAAGTTTGCAGGAAGAAAAAGCGAAAGTAATTAAAGGCGGAATCGGTGTTTTTTATCATGAAGGAGATTTTTATGCGGTTGATAACCGCTGTCCCCATATGGGGTTCCCGCTTCACACGGGGAGCTTGTGCGACGGGATTTTAACATGCCATTGGCATCATGCGAGATTTGATGTATGCAGCGGCGGGACTCTTGACCCGTGGGCCGATGACGTTCCGGTCTATGAAACGAAAGAAGAAAATGGCGAGCTTTGGGTCAATCAGGCAATAACAGTGTCAGACAAAAAGGAAAAATATAAACAGCGGCTCATGAAAGGCCTCGAGCAGAACCTCGGGCTGGTCATTGCAAAATCTGTTGTAGGGTTAATCAACGCCAATGTTCCCGCTCAGGAGATAATCAAAATAGGGATACAATTCGGCACCACGCACCGGAACCATGGCTGGGGACCGGGACTCACGATTCTGACAGCTATGAGCAATAGTTTGCCGAAACTGGATACCCAGGGCCGGATTCAGGCTCTTTATCAAGGGTTAAGCCGGTGGCGGGTGACTGCGCCGGGCAGCCGCCTAAGCACCTGATCGGACCGCTTAGCGGTTTTATCGGAAATGCTGATCGTCTGAAAACATGGTACCGTAACTGTACAGAAGTAAGAGACTCCCAAGGAGCGGAAAGAATTGTTCTGACCGCGGTCGAGAGCGGCATGCCTGATGAAGAGCTTTCTTCTATGATAATGACTGCTGCCACGGACCACTTCTACATGGATGCCGGCCATTTGCTTGATTTCCATAATAAAGCTTTCGAAGCGGCTGAACTTGCGGACACCAGTTTAAAAAAATCTATTTTTGCTTCGTTAACTCCGTTGTTTTCCAATGCGGTAAGAAGCGAAGAATTACACAGTTGGCAGGCACCGGTTAATCTTGTCACACCTTTAAAAGACGCCTTTCAGAAGGTGGATGGTCTCTCATTTCCTGAAGATCCTGTTCCGTTCAATGAAAAAGAGTTACTTAAAGTGATTCTGTCGGATCAGCCGATCACTATGATTGACGCTCTGACAGAGACGTTTAAAAACGGGGCGTCCCCTGTTAAAGTAGCCCGAATAGTTTCTTTGGCAGCGGCCGAACGGATTGTCCGTTTTCATATCCAGAACGACTTCAATGACTGGATTACCGTCCTTCATACGTTTACCCATGCTCATGCCGTTCATGAGTCGCTTAGGAGAACAAATGAACCGGCACTCATCCGTGCTGTTTACCATGCCGCAGTTTCTGTCTATCTGGACCGGTTTCTTAATATCCCTTCAACTAAACGCCCAGTCGGCCAAAGAGAGGATGAACCTCTAAAAGCTGATGATTTTTTAAAGATATTAGATATACAGCAGCAGGTAAATGAGGCGGGGCAGTGGGCAGCCAATTATCTGCATCAGAGTAAAGATACAGACGCTTTATTTAATACACTTGGCCACGCTTTATTAAGAGAAGATGCCGATTTTCATTCTTATCAGATGTATGAAGCGGCAAGCAGGGAATTTGACCTCTGGAGCGGGGATGAGGAAGGAAATGCACTAGCCGAATACGCCCAGGAAACGATGATTATCGCAGCAGCCAGGTATCTGGCCGCTCATGCCCCTACAGCAAGGGAGATTCCGCGAGTCGGAAAAATCGCCTGGCGGCTCCATTACGGTGAAAAATTATTTGAAGATAATGAATCATAGTATAGAGAGGGTGAGTATCATGAGTATTTCTAACATAGTTGACTCAAACTGGCTTGCCGGCAGACTTAATCAGGCGAATGTCGCTGTAGTTGACTGCCGTTTTAACTTAAAAGACCCGGATGCAGGAAAGAAAGCGTACGACAAGGAGCATCTCCCCGGTGCGGTGTATATGGATCTCGAAAAAGATTTATCAGGCCCGGTCGGAAAACATGGAGGGAGACATCCGCTGCCGTCGCTGGAGGACTTTTCTTTAATGGTAGGAAATGCAGGAATCTCCAAAGAGATAACGGTGGTGATATACGATGACCAGGCCGGGGCGATGGCCTCCCGGCTCTGGTGGATGCTGACATATGCGGGTCACCCTCAAGTTTACGTCCTTAAAGACAGCTTTTCAGAATGGAAAAGAAAAGGGTATGACACGACCTCTGAGGTGCCGGAACATGATCCAGTCACCTTTATCCCTGAGGTGCAGCCTCCTATGCTTGTCAATGCCGGCGACCTTAAAGAAAAATTAAATCATGTGCTGCTTATTGATTCACGGAGTAAAGAAAGGTACGAGGGCAGGAATGAACCTATTGATCCTGTAGCCGGGCATATTCCAGGGGCTGTCCAGGAAAATTGGGAAGACCGGACGGATGAGCGGGGAGTTTGGAAAGGAGCGGAGCAGCACGCAAAAGACCTGAAAGAGTATATAGAAGCAGGGAAAGAATTAGTAGTTTATTGCGGCTCGGGTGTGACAGCGTGTGTAAACGTCCTGGCACTGACTGAAGCGGGAGCAAAGCCGAAACTTTATGCAGGGAGCTGGAGTGACTGGATATCGTATGAAGGTGCCCCGGTTGCAGGGCCTGAAAAAAATGCAAAAAAATAACATATTCACCATGGCAGTCTGGTATAATATCTACAGGCTTACCGCTTAACCCTTTCTATTTCGGAAAGTTTAATACGAAAAAACAGAGGGTATTGGGCATAAAGGCTTGTAAAGGCCAGTTAATTTTGATTTAAAACGGGGAATGTTGCTATGAGTCTGACACCTGATGAACGAATTCAACTGCATGAATTTAATAATCTGACAAAATCATTAAGTTTTAACATGTATGACGTCTGTTATACGAAAACGAAATCAGAACGGGAAGCCTATATTCAGTATATTGATGAACAATATAATGCTGACAGGCTGACAGCTATTCTTGAAGATGTAGCAAGCGTCATTGGCGCTCACGTTCTGAACATTGCGAAACAGGATTATGAGCCCCAGGGAGCCAGTGTCACGATGCTGATTGCTGAGGGGCCTGTAGAAGAAGCGCCTACTTCTGCATTCGAAGAGTCCCCGGGACCTTTGCCTGAATCTGCTGTCCTGCACCTGGATAAAAGCCACATCACGGTGCACACCTACCCAGAGTATAATCCAGTTGATGGAATCAGTACCTTCAGGGCGGATGTAGATGTGTCCACATGCGGGGAAATATCGCCATTAAAAGCATTAAATTACCTGATTCATTCTTTTGATACAGATATCATGACAATGGATTACAGAGTCCGCGGCTTTACGAGGGATGTTAATGGACATAAACTTTTTATCGACCATGACATTAATTCCATACAGAATTATATTCCGGAAGAAGTGAAAGAACAGTTTGATATGATCGATGTGAATATTTATCAGGAAAACATCTTTCATACGAAATGCAAGCTGAAAAACTTTGATCTGGATAATTACTTATTCGGTTATAATAAGCATGAATTATATGAAGAGGAGCGAAAAGAAATAACAGAAAAGCTCACTCATGAAATGGATGAAATTTATTACGGAAGAAATATTCCAAAGTAAAATAGCAGCTGAGCAGGGACCATTACACGTGATGGTCCCCTTTTTTAAAGCTGAAGTGTAGGCTGGCCTGTGTTTTTTTAGTACAATGATAAGCAGGAGGGTGGTGGCAAATATGAATATGTTACCTTATTTAATTATCGGAGGAATTATTTGTGTTGCGGCTTTAATTGGAACAATTATGGTAGGAGTGAATCCACGGGATGACGAGTATGAAAAAAAATCAGGAAAGCACTTTACTAACCTTTCAATTATTTATGCCGTAACGTTCATTCCTGCGTTAATTTTAACTGTTGTTTATTACGTCTACTTTTAATTTATCAGGAAAGAGTTGAGCAGATGATGGCAAAAGAACCTCAGGAGATTAAGTTAATTGCTTTGGATATGGACGGGACGCTGTTGAATGATAATCACGAAGTGCCTGAGCCTAACAGGCAGGCTATTAAAGAGGCAAAGAAACAAGGCATGGAAGTCGTCCTGTGTACAGGGCGATCGCTGATGGCCTGTGAAGATTATGCGAAAGAGCTGGAACTGGACTCTTATCTTGTCACAGGAAACGGAAGCGAGATATGGAATAAGGATGGCGAATTACTGGACAGGACAATGATGAAAAGCGATCTCATTGAAATGATGATTGAGCTGAAAAATAAACATAGCATTCACCATTGGGCTGCGTCAGTAAACCGTGTCTGGAAAAATGACATGCCTGAAGACATTCCGAATCATGAATGGCTGAAATTCGGGTTTGATATTAAGGATGATGAGGTGAGAGAAACGGTCTTTGACTTGCTTTCTAATCATCAGGAACTGGAAGTAAGCAATTCGAGCCTTACCAATATAGAAATTAATGCTGCCGGAGTCAATAAAGCGGTGGCTTTAACTAAATTGTGCGAAGAACTTAACTGCCACATGGGCAACGTCCTTGCAGTAGGGGACAGTTTAAATGATATCGCGATGATTAAAGAAGCAGGTTACGGGGTAGCCATGGGAAATGCCCAGCCGGATGTAAAAGAGAGTGCTGACTGGGTGACTGCTGAAAACAATGAAGCCGGAGTCGCCAAAGCGATCCAAAAATTCGCTTTAAGGAAAGAGTAAGCGGAGTATTGACGTGACAGACCTTTTCGATTTTCTAATTATTTTCTTCATCGTGGCAATTATTTCCTACTTGCCTGTTGCAGGGCCGTACTTTAAGCTGTTTAACACGATGATCCATGAAAGCGGCCATGCGTTTGCAGCTGTTTTGACGGGCGGCAGGGTCACATCCGTCTCGCTGTTTAGAAATACCGGCGGCCTGACAATAACAAGGCACAGAGGCTGGGGAGGAAAAGTGGTTACCCTTCTTGCAGGCTATCCGGCTGCTTCTGCCATAAGTGCCGTATATATTTTTGCGCTTACCCAACAATGGTATGACTATTTAGCGCTTGGATTAGGAGCTTTGCTCATATATAATCTGTTGTTCTGGGTCAGAAATGTGCTTGGCTGGCTATGGGGATTGTCTGTTTGCGGGGCGCTATATTTCATTTATACAAATCAGTATGAAAACTGGTTCGAATATTCGATTGCTATTATTGGTGCGGTCCTTCTTATCCAGGCGTTTATCAGCTGCTGGATCATATTTATGTTATCTATCAAGGCCAATGGCCAGGCCGGGGATGCTTCAGCCCTTGCAGAAGTGACGAAGGTACCCGCGCCATTTTGGGGCTTTTTCTTTCTTTTTCAAGGAACCTTCTTTTTTGGCTGCGGCGTGTTCATCCTGGCAGGATATGATCCGGGATCCATTATGGAATTTTTATGGCTATTTTAATAAAAAGACAAGTTTTCTCCCTCTGGCGCGTATAGTTAATCAAATACGAGCTGGGGGGATTTAGTTTGAATTTTTTTATAGTGAAAGGGCGTATGATGATAGGCCTCATGTTGGCAGGAGCCATGCTGGCAGGAGTTTCCGCGTTTGTATTATTTATGACTGACTCTGACGGCATTCACGTTTATTCGGATTCGGATGACATTTACAAAATAAATATGGTTACCGGAGAATTCAAATCGAAAACTGAAGATGGAAAAGTTATAGAATCTTACCGATGGGATCCGGGGACGGTTTATCTGCCGGCAGGCGAGCCAGTAACATTGAGTATCTTTGGGGTCAACGGGAAAGAGCACCCTTTTATCATTGAAGGGACGGAAGTATCGGGTAAGGTTAAAAAAGGAGAAGAAACGGTCTTAAACCTTCAGTTCGATTCACCGGGGGTTTACCGGCTCATCTGTACGGCTCATGCTTCAATAGAAGACAACGGACCGATGATTGCCTATCTGGTTGTCAAATAGTGATGGATATTTATTGCCAGAAAAGAGGAACCGCAGTTAAACCGGTTCCTCTTTTTCGTGTCAGGCTCCTTTGCTGTTATTTTATGCTTCGGAAGTTTGGCACCTTCCGTATCAATAAACCCCTGATTTTAAAATTCCATTTGCATTGAATAGAGCCGTACTTTAATAGGACTGAAAAAGTTCTTTCATTTTCTTTTCCCGTTCACGTCTTTCGTCTTCGGAAGCCAGGTCATATTTCTTAAGAAGGTGGAAAGCCATATTTAAGTCAGATTGGGTTAAGTCATTTTCCAGGAAACTGACCCATTGGCTTGATAAATTCTCAGGGAGGTTCTCCCGCTGAGATTCAAACTTTTTGAGTACGTCTTTTTTAGAGTGATCCAGATTGCATTCTCCCATGATTAGCCCTCTTTTCATATAGTGAGATAATAATAGTATGACTGATAGCGGTTTAAATTTAAATACTAAAGGGAAAATTTTTACTATCAGGCATATTTCTTTATACGTTTAAAAACCTTTATTATACTAGGTTAATACTGGAGGTGAAAACAGTGTCAACAACTTATTTTTCGGTTGAGAAAGCAAATAAACTGATTCCTGTATTTAAGAAGGAGTTAAATGAGTTAAAGAAACTTCAGTTCAAGTTTGATGATAAATTTAAAGAGTTGGAGTCTGTTAAGAAACCAGACGGCCAACACGTCCAAACAGATACAGACAAAGTTTTCAAAATAGAAAGTGAACTGGAATTTCTGGAAATTCAGGCTCAGCTCCACGTAAGCAACATCCAGGATACAGGGGCTCAGTTGAAAGGTATAGATCCTGGACTGATTGACTTTCCTTCCATAAAAGAAAATAAAAAAATTCTTCTTTGCTGGAAAGAAGGGGAAGAGGAGATTACTCATTACCACACAGAAGAGGAAGGGTTTGCGGGGCGCAAACCTCTTGATGAGTTATAATTTTTTACCAATAGGAATCTACAGACGTTTTGGTCTGACCGGGGAAAGTTTAAGCAGCCTGCCGAAGATACGGCAGGCTGCTTTTATATCCATATAAGTGAAGGTGAGCTCAATCATAGAAAGCACGCCGTTAGTCGGGTGGCTGGAAATCAGTCCAGCACAGTTATTTCCAGGGTCCGCCGGCCAAATTGGATCGCATCAGTTCTGTCAGGCATAAATAAATCTATTTTATGGCCTTTTATAGCGCCGCCAATATCTCCTGCAACTGCTGTCCCGTATCCTTCAACAAATACTTTTGAGCCTAAAGGAATAACATTCGGGTCAACGGCAATTACTTTTTTATCCGGGTTGTTTCTAAGGTCCAGGCCGGTGTAAGTTATACCTGAACACCCGTTGCAATAAGCGGTATAGGCGGTAGCTTCTACGGTCAAGACTGTTCCCTCTGTAGAACCCGATGATTCACTTTGGCTGTCAGCACTGTCGTTTAATGAGCTATCAGAACTTTCATCTGCTTCAGTTTCCTGACTCTCTTCCTCTGAATTTTCTTCTGCCTCGCCAGATGCTGTTGGGTCTTCACGTGATCCTTCTGATCCTTGGTCTCCATTAATATCAGCGGCTTCCTCAGTGCTTTCTTCGATTGTTGTGTCAGTCGTTTCTTCCTCAGCTGCCTCTTCTGGAGCGGAACTGATTGTCTCTTCAGCTGTGTCCTCTGATTCTGCTGCATCATCCATAGCTGAAGCCGGTTCTTCAGTCTGCTCAGATGATTCATTTACCTGGTCATCTTTTTCACCCTCTTCTTCTATTCCTGCTTCTGTGTTTTCCTCAGTTTTTTCCAGCTCAGTGTTTTCTTCTTTTGAGTTTTCCTCATTTTGTTCCGGCTCCCCAGTTACAGTTTGAGCTTGAGCGGCCAGATGTAAAGCGCCGTATGTTTGCGGACCAGCAAGCCCGTCAGCTAATATATTTTCTGCTGTTTGAAAGTCTTTAACTGCCTGATGAGTGAGAGGACCGAATATGCCATCAAGGGCAGCCCGGTAATAGCCGAGACGGTGAAGGTCTTCCTGAAGGGCGAGAACCACATCGCCTTTATCTCCTTTTTGTAAAATTGACAAAGCTCCTATTGTTTGCGGGCCTGCCAAGCCGTCCACAAAAATGCCGATCTCCTGTTGAAAGGCCGTAACAGCCTCATACGTTGCTTGATCGAATACTCCTTCCTGCACACTGTCTTCTATGTAGCCATGCGCTTCAAGCAGTTCCTGCAGTTCCATTACATGAGAATGATTTTTCCCTTTCCCCAGCATTTTTTCTCCAAATTCCTTATCATTTCCTGCGTCAGCTGCTGCAGGCATGACCATCAAAAAAACGGCTAACCCTGTTAAAGTCAGTAAAACAGACTTTAACGTTGACGTTAATAAACTCATATTTGTTTGCCTCCTTGATTTTCAAACTTAGGTAATCCATATAGACAATGAAAACGAGATAGTACAATCTGAATAATGTTTAAAAAAGTTGAAAACAGATTGTAATAAAAGAATAATGTATAATGGCCTCCTCGTTGTCTGAATTTGGAAGTTTTGGATAGCTGTTATACACGTACAATTCCGGGGTTAGACAAGGAAAGACTTATACAGCACCTGTTGTGTGATAACTATCCCGGGGAGATCGACGGGTAAGTTTAAATAAAAAAGGGTATACGGGTTGCAGATTAAATAATTTTCCAGTTTATATGCAGCAGAAGAGGTGAGAAAGATTAAACGAATAGCAGGAATCGTATTATTTATCATTTTTGGATATGTCCTTTATGCGCTTATCTCCGGATTATTCATTTTTCAGCTGTCGGGATATGACTCAGACAGCAGCCCGGAAGATCACGATCCGGAGCGTTTTTATGGAGATGAAGAATCGGATGACAGAGTGGCTCTTATTGAAGGAAGGCTGGAATCGAAAGAAGCAAGGAATAATATTAAGGAAAATGCAGAAGAAACGCTGGATATTACAAACTTCAAGCTCACTGAAGGCAGTGCAGCGGATATTTTCCATGCCACCATCGTGGAAGCGGCAGACAGGGGAGTGCAAGTCAGAGTGCTTTTAGATGGCATGTTCCATGGGATGAGAGGGGAATATACAGATATTGTTTATGCATTTGCCAGCCATCCTAATATCGAGTTAAAATTTTATGAACCGGTGGACCTGCTAAGACCGTGGACTCTTAATAACAGATTGCACGATAAACTTGTTATTTCAGATAATAATCTGTCGATGATTACCGGTAGAAATATTGGTGACAGATATTTTGCGTCTGAAGGATTTGAAGGGGCGACAAATGACCGTGATGCCGTGATATATAATACAGGTGGCGGGAACGCTTCCGAAAGTGTCATAGGAGATATACAAAATTATTTTGATTATGTCTGGAACCATGATTTTTCCCGGTCCCAGACAGAGGACGTGTCAGAGAGGCAGCTTGAGGCAGGAGAAGACCAGCTTAATGAATTGAGAGAAATACTGGATGAGTTCCATTATTCCTACAGCGAATTATTTCATCAGGAAATTGACTGGGAAGAGCGTTCTTTACCGACCAGAAAAGTGACATTTATTCATAATCCTATTGAACGAATGAATAAAGAACCGTTAGTGTGGAGGGATATTACAAACCTGCTGGAGAGTGCAGAAGAGTATATCTTTATGCAAAGTCCGTTTATTATACCTTCCGACCGGGTGATGAAGCATTTGGATCTCGACAACATTGCCGCGTCAGAAGTCGATATTTTGACTAATTCGCTGGCGGCCAGTCCGAACCTTCCTGCGTTTGGGGGCTACTCCAGGCACAGGGAAGAGCTTGCTGGAACATTGGCGGACGTGCACGAATATCAGGGGCCAGACCAGTCTATTCACGGAAAATCCTATATGATCGACGACAGAATCAGTATGATCGGTTCGTTCAATTTAGATCCGAGAAGCGTGTATTTAAGTACGGAAAGCATGATTGTGGTGGACAGTGAAGAAGTTGCCCTGGAATTAAGAGACCATGTGGACAAGCTAATGACACACGAGAGCCTGCTAGTAAAGGATGATGGATCCTTTGAAGAAAGCGAGTTTTCAGAAGAAGCAGACGTGCCTGATGCTAAGAGGTTCAGAAAAAATGTGTGGGCTTTCTTTACGAGATTTTTTGAACATATGCTTTAGAGGTTCAGAAAGTAAAAGGATACGAAAGTACAAATGATTAAGTGGAGCTTACATGCAATGAAAAGTGCACTTAAAAAAACCAGGGGAGCCCCTGGTTTTTTTGGTGCAACCAGTCCTGTTTAATGACTGTTACACAAGAAAAATTAAGCTTTCGTCCAATTTGCTTCAAGCTCCACTCCGGCGGCTTGAAGTGTCGTGAAAACGGGACAGCGGGAATCTGTTTTTTCCTTCAGTTCTTCAATGCGTTCCTGTGACTCGCTGGTGGACACTTTTGCATTGATGTGGACCTTTTCAAAATAAGGGCGGACATTTTCATCGCCCATGAGACCTCGCGGATCGAGTTCACCATGAATATCAAACTCGATGGATTGAAGGTCAAAATCCATGTCTTTAGCAACCATATTGGCAATCACGTTCTCGCAACCGGCAAGGGAAGCAAGCATATTTGAAAGAGGATCCGGGCCCTGATCAGTTCCGCCCATACCGGCCGGTTCGTCTATAATTACCTTGTGGCCATTAGTTTCCAGATCAGCTTTCATTTGTTCCGTACTTCCAGTAACCTGAAAGGTCATCTTCTTACTGCTCATTTTATATACCTCCTCGTATATTATATTTAAGCCCATAATTGAGCTTATAAATTTCTTTACACCCAAGGCTTTTTGATTGGGCGTCTCAAGATATTTCTAGATAATGATCTTAGGATCATTTGGGACAA
>NZ_JAIWPE010000024.1 GCF_021028955.1 Salipaludibacillus sp. CUR1 | reverse complement strand
CTCGCGATCACAGCTCAACCTTATGGCAAGCGGATTTGCCTGCTTGCCAGTCTCACTGCTTCGACGCACATATCCAACAGTGCGCTTACCCTACCTTCCTGCGTCCCCCCTTCACTCAAACGGAAACGTGGTGGTACAGGAATATCAACCTGTTTGCCATCGCCTACGCCTTTCGGCCTCGGCTTAGGTCCCGACTGACCCTGAGCGGACGAGCCTTCCTCAGGAAACCTTAGGCTTTCGACGGAGGGGATTCTCACCCCTCTTTTCGCTACTCATACCGGCATTCTCACTTCCAAGCGCTCCACATGTCCTTGCGATCATGCTTCAACGCCCTTGGAACGCTCCCCTACCACAGACACCATCGGTGTCCATCCATAGCTTCGGTGATACGTTTAGCCCCGGTACATTTTCGGCGCAGAGTCACTCGACCAGTGAGCTATTACGCACTCTTTCAATGATGGCTGCTTCTAAGCCAACATCCTGGTTGTCTAAGCAACTCCACATCCTTTTCCACTTAACGTATACTTGGGGACCTTAGCTGATGGTCTGGGCTGTTTCCCTCTTGACTACGGATCTTAGCACTCGCAGTCTGACTCCCGAGGATAAGTGATTGGCATTCGGAGTTTGACTGAATTCGGTAATCCTGTAGGGACCCCTAGTCCAATCAGTGCTCTACCTCCAACACTCTTCCCTCGAGGCTAGCCCTAAAGCTATTTCGGGGAGAACCAGCTATTTCCGAGTTCGATTGGCATTTCACCCCTACCCACACCTCATCCCCGCACTTTTCAACGTGCGTGGGTTCGGGCCTCCATCCAGTGTTACCTGGACTTCACCCTGGACATGGGTAGATCACCCGGTTTCGGGTCTACAACCACGTACTTTGGCGCCCTGTTCAGACTCGCTTTCGCTGCGGCTCCGTCTTTTCGACTTAACCTTGCACGGGATCGTAACTCGCCGGTTCATTCTACAAAAGGCACGCTGTCACCCATTAACGGGCTCCAACTACTTGTAGGCACACGGTTTCAAGATCTCTTTCACTCCCCTCCCGGGGTGCTTTTCACCTTTCCCTCACGGTACTGGTTCACTATCGGTCACTAGGGAGTATTTAGCCTTGGGAGATGGTCCTCCCGGATTCCGACGGGGTTTCACGTGTCCCGCCGTACTCAGGAT
>NZ_JAIWPE010000023.1 GCF_021028955.1 Salipaludibacillus sp. CUR1 | reverse complement strand
TTTTTTCCATTGCAGGTACATATCTTCTCTGGCCATGACAACTCTCCTTATCTTCATTTCTTAATCAGAGTATCGCATGGCATAAGGAAAAGGAGAAGGTGTAGTTGGTTTGACGCTTACGAACAAATGGATAATGGGGCCCCAATTATTAATGGGTGGGAAATGACTTGGAGCGGTGTGAGCCGCTTAGGTTCTACAGGAATATTCTCGGCTATTATTATGGCTGTTATAGCTGTACAGCTATACAGACTGTGTGTAAAACGCAACTGGGTTATTAAAATGCCGGAAGCAGTACCTGAAGGTGTATCAAGGTCATTCACAGCTTTAGTTCCAGCATTTTTAGTTGCTATTGTTGTGATATTAATTAATGGCATTCTCGTTAGCTTAGGTACAGATATATTTCAGGTAATTGCTGTTCCATTTGGATTTGTTGTTAATATAACCGATACTTGGTTAGGTGTAATGGTTATTTACTTCCTGATCCACGCACTCTGGATTGTAGGGATCCATGGGTTTAATGTCATCTGGGTCGGATTCTTAACACCAATTATACTTTCCAATATGCAAGCCAACGCGGAAGGAGCAAATATTCCACTTGCGGGTGAATTTAACAATGCTTTCGTAATTATAGGTGGTTCCGGAGCAACATTAGGTTTAGTTATATTCATTGCATTTTTAGCTAAATCAAAACAGTTAAAAGTGTTAGGAAAAGCATCTATTGTTCCTGGTGTTTTTAATATTAATGAACCTTTGATTTTTGGCTTGCCGATTGTGTATAATCCATTCCTGGCTATTCCGTTCTTTTTAGCACCAATGGTAACAGCATCCCTGGCTTATTGGGCTATAAGACTGCAAATTATGGAACCTGTAATTGCACAAATGCCTTGGCCTTCTCCGATAGGAATAGGCGCATTTATCAGTACAGGAGGAAGCTTAATGGCGGCTTTCATGGCATTCTTTTCTGCAATTATTGCATTTATCATTTGGTTCCCATTCATTAAAATGTACGATAAGAAGTTAGTTAAGCAAGAAAAAGGTGAGGGTGAAGCTATTCTTTAAACGCTAAAGTTCAGTCTCATTTCCGGTCAAAAAGTTCAGTTAGAACAAAAACCTCGCTATTTGACAATCCTTTTTGTAAGCACACAGAAAGGATTGTCAAAATATAGCGAGTAAAATAAACTTCAGTTTACCATTGACCTTGAGGTTTTCCAAAATAGTGCAGACCCAGATGTCCCCTCAAACCTGATCGTTTGAGGGGCATTTTTGTAATGGTGAAAAGTGTCGGGTGAGCATCGGTGTTTTTTTACATTGTCAATCCATATACGAGTTCTTATTTTTACAGTCTTATTTCCTTATTGCTTATTTTGATAGAGATATTGTCTGCGAGATCTTTCCTGTGAGATTTTCCTTTACGGGTACCTCGGCTTGACTCTTTTTTCTTAGTAAAAAGGAGGGCTCGGTCCCAAATGACATCCAAGTGGGCGGGGCCAACAAGAGCTTCTTTGTCCACATAAAGCCTGAATCCTATAAAAGCATCGTTATAATTATCCACTCCGTATGCTTTTCCATCGGGATTTCCAGTACTATAAGGTATTGGTACACTCTTTCCGTCATTCTTTCTGGACATTTTACTTACGTAATAGTATTTTTCATTTTCATAGCCTTGAGGGAAAAGGTCGGACGCAGAATTTTTAAATTCAACCGATAGTTGAGCTACGGCTACACCATTTAAGTGTTCTTCTCCGTAGAAACTGGCATTGTTAATAACTGCTTTTCCAGTTTGTTCGTGGTTTACCCCATATAAGATGATAAAGTCATCATCGGAGGTTAATTGGAACGTCTCTGACCTGAAATAGGAGGCGTCTCTGTTATCACCTACTGTATCAACATCCATAACTGTGGCAGTATACCCATCAACAATCCAAATATCTGTCTTCAGGTCTGTATGGTCATAGTCTGTACTTCCATACTTTTTTATTATTTCATTTCGCAGGTGAGTAAGTTCATTCCTTGCATGAGGAAGAACTTCGAACTCGGTCGTGTATGTTTCCCTGCGTTTAAGGGTGGTGATCGGCCACGGGCTTAAGTGTGTGACGGGAGTTTTCGGAGAAATACGAAACACCTTCACGTAATCCTTAAGGTTCGTGAGATATTCTTTCCCAACCGCTGGATCATGAAAAACGATAGCCCTCATAGCGAACATAAAGTGATCTCTTCCCTTTTCAAGTCCCATATTGACCATTCCAATAGGGATGTTGTCATTGTTCATTATATCCGGGCTGAATCCTGCCGCTTCCAGAGTCTCCCGCATTTGCTCATTTATTTTTCTGTCGGCTGTGGTAATGATGACAGTAGAGCTGCTGTAAGGATTTCCAAGTGTTCCTTTTTGAGTATGTTCAGTCCATATATTGAAATTATTTACTTGATCGCCCAGGCTGTTAAGAAGCCTGTGATACTCGCCAATTTCTTCATTGCCGACTGTAAGATAGTCGCTGTAATCTTTTTCTGGTTCGTTTTGGACAAAACTAATATAACTTCTAAAACTGAAATAATAGGCAGGCGGAGGAGTCTTTCCAACTAACACGATTGCTTCATCAGGGCGAAGCTTAAAGTTAGCCCCAGGTGATAAATAGGCTATATTGGCTGGATAATTATCAGGGTTTTGAGGGTCATAGCCTTTTGGAGGCCTCTGACCTTTAGATGGGTTCTGGTTTGGAGCTGGCGGAAGTAAGTAAAGTGCATAAGGAGCACCGGCATGATTGCCAAAACAATCCTCTATAATTCCTAAACTGCATAGCTTCAATATATCTTCATAGCGAAGCAATCCTTCCTGCACAACAAACCCTTTTTCCTCTAACAGCGATTTGAAATTATTAATATTTCCGTAGCCTTCATTATAACCATGCGTCACATTACTGTTAGACATGAATGAGCTTCATCCTCTCTAAGTAAAAACTTGAAAAACCATCCATATGAATTTTATGAACTGGGGTTTGGGTATATGCATCATAGAGTGTGACTGGGATTTGGTCTGGGTAATGATTGAAATGAGGATTATGGAAATGTTTTTAGATGACAAAAATCCAAAAGAAATTAAACGCAATTTTAGACCTAAAAAAACTCCTGTACAAGTTGAACTGTACAGGAATTTTTAACTAATAGAGACTTAATTAACACTTTTTTGATGTGTAGCTTGCGCCAATAATGATTAATAAGATAAAAAGGACGACAATGATAGTGAAATTATGTCGCGGATACGCAGGTGCTTCATATCCATAACCAAAAGCAGGTGCTGTATAAGTCGGCATTGACGGCATTGGAGCAATATTTGGCGGAACATTTGGAGGTATATTTGCTCCGAGAGTCGGGGGGGCATTTAAGTTAGAATACATCTTCACACTTCCTTTTGTTTTGTTAGTATGCTTATACCTACATCTTACTCCCGGAGCATGGATTGGAGCCCGTCTATATGAAAAATGGGTGAATATAATGGGTGGTAAGTATCTCCCTAAAGGTTATCAATGGGGTGAATACGTTTTAATCTCGCCAATTCTTATTAATTCCATTTTCCATTTGAGAGATAATATAAATAATTGACATATGAAATGGAAGAGTCGTTATGGTGGATAACCGGGTGGTACATCTTGTATGCTCTATAGTTTCTTTGCTGACTGACTAGACTGGCTAAAGAGTTAAATGATGGCCTTGTCACTAAATTAGTCATGTAAGCTGACTGTTGGCTGCCCGGGTTTCTATAGTCGTTGAGAATATCAATGATTTCTTCTTTAGTTCTTATATGAAATCCATGACCGAAATACGTCCCGTCGTCCAGGAGGACAACATTAAGGCCTCTGAACCATGGAGCATTATTATGGAAGTCGGGATTATTAACATAACTAACATCACCTGGCAATAAGTGATTGGAATAAAAGGTCACGATACCCAGGTCGGGATCCGTGTTCCAGCTGTAAAGGTAAAGGTTTTGAAACAAGGCATTAAATAAGGATTTGCCAATACTGTTCAATGTGGCATGGTAATAGATAATCACAATAGCAGTTGCACATTCAAATCCATAGAGCGAACTGTTCCGGTAAATATCATGAATGGCATCAGCAGGTTGCACATCGCCTCTTAAAAGAAATCCGCCTTGCGCTGTTAAATTCCAGTACCGGGGGTTACAGGTGGCATATTCAAAAGTTGTAAACTGTGCTTCACTTTCACTCATCTCTTTAGAACTTTTAATAATGTTTTTTCGCATGTTCACTTCAAACAATAACTCATCCGCTGAAGCATAAGAATAAACGTTCGGAGCATGAAGCATATGCTGTATGATTGATTCTTCAATACTGTCAAGCTCCCAATTTTCCTGTGGCTGAAACGGGGCCCCTGATATTTGTATCATTCCATCCTCCATTCCAAGCTTGCTTTCCATGCCTCCGTGCTGTTAGACATGAGCTTTATCCTTTTTAGTTGAAACTAAAAAACATCCCTATGAATTTTATGAACTGGAATTTGTGTATATGCCTCATAGTATGGAACCCCGGCAACCAGGATTTTCTGGCTGCTGCTTTTAAGTTTTCTATTAAGAAAATACATCTACTGTTTCCTTAAACCCATATATATAAGGTAAAAGCTGACAGGAGTAGATGTAATTGGACAAACAAAACAGTAGGTTCAGATGGGTTATATTTGCTTCTGTATTGTTTACTTATTTGATAATGTCGAGCCAGCGAACCGCTCCCGGATTAATTACAGACCAGCTGATGACAGATTTTAGTGTCACGGCTTCAACGATTGGTTTAGTGACAAGTATCCAATTTCTCGTATATACGAGTTTGCAAATTCCAATGGGAATTCTCGCAGACCGTTACGGGCCTGATTTTTTCCTTATTACAGGTACAGCACTAACAGGCGCAGGCACCATTATCTACAGTCTTGGCACCCATGAAGCTGTCCTGTTCTTGGCCAGAATACTGACGGGAATAGGGGATGCGACCATATGGGTAAACATGATATTAATATTGAGTCTCTGGTTTAATGAAAAGGAATTTACGCGGTTAATCGGTTTTGCGGGGATGACTGGAAGCCTTGGATTTCTTTTGGCGACCGTTCCTTTCTCCGTATTCATTGTTGTACTTGGCTGGAGGGGGGCATTTCTTTCAGCAGGCCTACTTTTATGTTTGTGCAGCGTGTTTCTTTATTTTGTCCTAATAAAAAAATCAAACGAATCGGCAGTCGTGAAAAACACCGTACCAAAAGAGAGAGCACCTGTAATGCTCATTCTGCGAAAAATGCTTTCGAACCGGCAAGCATGGGGATTATTTTTATGTCACTTCGGGCTTGTCGGAGGATATATCGGATTTATCGGCTCGTGGGCTGTTCCTTACGGGATGGAGATCTATGGAATGACACGTATAGAGGCAAGCCGGCTGATTATGATCAGTCTCGTTGGAGCACTTATTGGCGCCCCTCTAATTGGCTGGATATCAAGCTGTTTAAACACCATCAAACGGCCTTATATGGTTTTTCATTTTGCGGTTTTATTGTTATGGTCGGCCTTTCTTTTCTTTCAAGCTCATCCGCCATTTTACTTGCTGGTTGTCCTTTTCTTTCTTATTGGCTTTGGGTTTGGATCAAATTCTTTAACGTTCGCAGCGATTCGCCACTCTTTTCCTGTAAAAGAATCGGGTATGGTCTCCGGGTTTGCGAATACAGGCGGATTTCTAAGTGCCGTACTGCTGCCGGGCATTTTTGGATATATACTCGATCATTTTCAGGCAACGGCAGGTAATATCGTTCAAGGATATTATTACGGATTCTTCACGCCGGTCATCTTCTCACTGTTTGGCTTAATTGGAGTGCTGGCGATTAAGGAAAAGAGGGTGGAGGGGATCTGTGAAATCAAGCGAAAGAGGAGGGAGTGATCGAGGAATAACTATCTCGGACGCGAAGGCAGAAGCCAGTGAGAAAAAATAAGGGGGAGGGGAAAGTCTATTAAATATTTCGCTCCCTCTCCCCATGATGTTTACGAAGCAATTAAATATATCAAGCAAAAGCTCCTTTAACTGAAATGTGCCTTCAGCTGTTCCTTAAACCACTCTTTTTTTTCCTCATATTGCTTTTTACGGTGCCCGTTCGCTCCAGAAGGATGAGGAAAATCAAACAATATTAAGTGATTTTGTATCTTTTCTTCGTCAACTAAATAACGAAGCACATCTGACACAGCTTTACCCGCTGGAATGATGACAGCATCTTTCACCTCGTTGGACTCGGGGACAAACAGTTCATCAATCATTTGAAAAAGTAAGGGATGCTTCAGCATAGATGGGTTAGAGCCGCTGTAATTCTTTTTATTGATAAACACGGGATATCTGAGTAAGGAAGAGGAGTGCAAAAGATGGTTCATTTCTCCATAGAGCTCTGAGCAGCTGTGAATGTTAAGGTGCTTATTCAATTCTATGCCGTCAAGCATGTCAACGAGGTTTTTTCTAATACCTTTGCCGCCAAAACTAGCCTGTCTTTTAGCACGGCGCAACATTAGTTCTTTATCTTCAGAACCAATGTGTTTTCTAACGTAGTTATAGGCCAGCTCCATCTGCGTCCATCCTGGGGTAATCCCCAGTATAATTACTTTAGCCTCCCTGTTTATATCTTCAAAGGGAGCCCAGAAAACTTCTGCCTTATTGTCTTTTGCGTAAAGGAAAGAGTCAGTCATTAAGTCTTCCTTTGTATACGTTTCTTTTACTGGCAGCTGCAAAATACTTTGTTCATAGTTTTTAAAAAAGAACATCTTTTACCCCCGGTGTTGTTTTAGGTAATATAAGTCTGCCCTATAGGCAATTAATTTTATTATCCTGTTATGTGTATTTCAATTTTTAATCCTTTTAAAATTGCAAAGGTAGTTTCTTTAGAGTTCATAGGTCTGTATGTTTGCCGCTCTGTCGGATTGATTGGGCAGGGAGCAGCACCCTATATTGGTCCTGCGCTGGAACCTCTTTTTCTTCACTTTCTTATCCTCCCTGTTTCTTAATCGTACCATGAAGCTGCCCTGGATGGAGACATGCATCTATCCATTCCTAACATACTTCAGACACAAAACTATTTCCGGAAAAATAGATATACGTCTGCCAGTTTGTCCCTTTCCAAGAACGTTTTACAACATAAGATGTAGTGTTGAGAAGTAAGTGACTCAACAATCAAATAATAAAGAGGAAGTGAATAAATGGGAATTATACCACCACAAATATTTTTGGAGTTTGACTGCAGCGAGGTGACACCTGGTCAGACTTTGGCCGCGACAGGTGCGAGCGCGAATCTTGCAACAGTCACATTGGATGTGGATGAGTCTGACAACGTTGTATGGTTAACAGCCTATGCCTCATGGACGTTAACTGGCGGAGTGATTGGAAACCGGCAAGTTACATTTAGTATTGTAAGAGATGATGATGAAGTGATATGCAGCGGGACAGATACTTCTGGCCCGGTTGGCAGTTGGAGAATGAGTGCTTTGACATGCTGTGATGAAAACCCAGGTGAAGGAGAAAGAACCTATACGCTGGTAGCGACAGCAGGGACACTTGGTCCTGCAGCCCAAACCGTCACTTTTAATAATGGGACATTAACAGGATCAGAAATTAGACAGAATGGTTAATCATCCTTATTATACTATGTTTACTAAAGTTAAGAGGGTCCGTTCGCGGACTCTTTTATTTTTAGTAAGTGTTGAGTTTAAGGTTACAATAAAACAGACATCCTTTTCGCTAAGGATGTCTGTTTTGCTCGTTTATTGGCTTCTTTTTACTTAATCCTGTTTAAAAAATCTTTTCGTCTGACACTGTTCCTGCCAGGCAGTACGGAGGCTGCTAAGTCGATCGGTGTTTTATAAACCGAGTACCAGTCATTGTTTAGCAGTTTGCCGTTTTTAATTGAAAAAAACGGGTAGTCATTCGTATGGTTGGCCTCAAATAAGAAAGGTTCACCATCTTTAGAGATACCGATATCAAATCCAAAATCATGCATGCCAGGCTTATAATGCCCCAAATGTTTTGCCAGTTTCAGTGCTAAGTTATGAACTTTCTGTTTTACTTTTTCAGTTTGTAAGGTTGGATGAGCCTGAAGAATCTGATCAAGGGTATAAGAGGTGCCCCCCTGGCTCATGTTTGTGAGTAATTGTCCTTTTTGAGCTACTTTCCCAAAGATGGAGGTCACTTGCCATTGATTATTTGTTTTTCTCTGGACTGCAACTCTTAAGTCGAAGCGTGAGCCTTTATATGTCGCCAAATCAATTGTTTGCTGAACAAGGTATTTGCGTTTTTTAATCCTTTTAACGAGAATTCCCGGCAGCTGATTAGTAAAATACCGTTTTCTCCACCGGCCATGTTTATTTTTAGTAAATAAGACCCACTTTCCTTTTCCAGCTTTATTGATTTTCATAATGCCGCGGCCGGCTTCCCCTCTGTTCGGTTTTATAATGACGCTTGGGTAATCCGTAATCATTGATTTAACGGTACTTACAGATGCAATTTTAGTAAATGGCTGATTTTTCGAAAGAGTGGGGTGCTGATTGACGATTTTCCATACGTTCCATTTATAATTATTATTATAATGATTGAAGACAATCGTTCCGTTTCTTTTTAAATACCTAAAGAGAGGAAGATGCTTTCTCGAATGGCCGACACGTTTATAAATGACTTTCGGAATCGGAACTGCCGTTAACTTGAACCTCCCGCGCTTTTTTATAAGACATGTGACTGATTTCTTCCCGACTTTCAGGTCGTGAAGGCGGAAAAAGCATACAGAGCAGTTTTTTTCTCTCGCAGATGTCATATAAAGCTGGGCTACTTTCCGCACATTCTTGTCTCCGTTTCTCAACTTCTTATATTTAGCCGAAGCTAATATAATACCTATTCGATTTTCCTCACTCATGCTGGAACTCCTTTCTATTTAATTTTCTTAACCGCGTAGGAAAACATCTCAACGTAGGATCTCTCAATATCTGCAGCTCCGTAAGTGTGATAGAACGCGCGTTTACCGCTGCACAAGTTAGCTTCTATAATCCACAATTTCCCATTTTTGTCTAAGCCCAAGTCAACTGAGATTTCACCAAGCGGTCCGTAACCGGATTCCAGTGCCTCATAAGTGGCATAACAAACCTGGTCAATTTTTTTAATTAAAGAAGTCACGTATTGATCGGAGTAAGTGTATTTTCTTAGGAAAAAGTTTCTCAGCTTGTAGCTTTTTGAATTTTTCGAAGTGAACACACCTTTTGGGTGCTCTTTGACACAGTAGGCTGAAACTTTGGGTTTTCCGTTTAGCGTTTTATTTATTTCAATCCTGATATCAAAAGGCTTTCCGCGGTGTCTGACGATTGGAATTTCTTTTTGAATAAACAAAGGTTTTCGTTTAAAAAATTTTGTCAAAATTTTTATGAGTTGAGACTTTGAAACAATTCCCTGTCTGATTCGTTTTCGTCGGAAATAGAGGTATTCAAACGAGTTGGTTCCTTTTTTACGAACCCTCATTACGCCTCTGCTCTGGAAACTGTACTTTGCTTTGATATAAACATTGGAATGTCTATTAATAAATTGAAATAGCTGCTGTTTCTTCTTGAGAGATAACTCCTTCGTAATTGGCAAGGCGGAGGCAGTAGAGGATTTTTTTCGCAAAACCTTGTACTGGGTGTATTTATCAAAACTTTTCAGGCGGTTGAGAACAAGAGTTTTACGGGATTTAAGAGAACGATTGAAAGACGGATATTTATTTCCCGTATAAGTGCCTCCCAGTCTGAAAATGATGTCAGGGAAGGGAAACAGTTTTCTTCTCCATTTCTTTTGGCTCCTGTCATAATAGACGCCTTTGATCTTGTTTCTCTTCTTTATAAAGTCTTTAGCCGTGAAGAAATAAACGGTGGCACCAGTTTGAAGGCCTGCCCTGTATGAAAGCCTCGCCCGAAAAGGCACTTTCTGTCTGAGCAGCCTCTTCTTCATGTTTGCTCTGCATAATAGGCCTATTACTGGTGAAGAGGTAGACATTTTTTTACTCTCCTTTCTGATATAAATGCCTGTAGAGCACCTGAGAGTGCTACTATAATATATTTATTTTTCTGAAAGTGGACAGGGCTTCTATATGCAGTGCGAGTAAATTGATGAAAGTGTCGCATGGGTGATCGTCCAGGGGGAAGAATCGGATTTTGCGGGGGGTTTTTAAGGGATAGAGACGTAAGAAGTTCCATGTTGGTGAGAGGCCATATTATAGAGACGAAACTATGTAAAGCAGATCGGATGAAAAGGTAACATTAGGGGAGTATTTTGGAAACAAAAAGAGATAGGTGCTGGAAGGGGGAGAAAGAGCAGAAACGAAAGAGGATAGCAGGATAACCTTCTCAACTTAGAAATAGCTGGTAGATTAATCCTAATGATACGAGGAAAAAAGCTAACCAAAAATAGACTTTCACGGAATGTTTGTCATAAGAAGCCAGGTGAAGGGCACCAATGACAGCTGATAAAGCCCATAAGACGTACAGCCAGAAATTTCCTGAAGCTATAGCTGACAAGGCAGCGATCACTGAAATGATAAGAATAGAGAAGTTTACTTTTCCGATTGTAATCACTCCAATTCCCCGGCGTACTGGGGGATTAATAAATTCTGCTCCTAATAAACATATAATAGGCAGAAGAGAGATGCAGAATTAAGGGAATAAAAGCAATAAGGCCGAAAATAAATAAAAAAGAATGAGTGACAGCGATTCCGGCTGCTAAATTGCTAAAAGATAAGAGGATAAAAAACCAGGTTATTTTATGTTTCTTTTGAAGCGAGGCTGCTATCAAATAACTCCAAACAGCCGAAACAAGTATAAATGCGATACTCATGTCCTTTTCCCCTTTCGCCTTTACGTATAACTATTAAATGGCCCTCTTAGTTTAATAATAACCTATTATTTTCCAATTGACATTCTTTCTATTAAAAAAATGTCCGGCTAGGGAAGCCGGACGCGGTGTCTGCGGTAAAGGAAAATAAAGGCCGAAACTATAAGCACGGCAGAAAGGAGGTAGGCGGTTTGGGAAACGAGACCGGATTGCTGCACTCCAATCGCGGTTAAAGCCCAGATAATAACAAGCATAAAGGCTATGTCGGTATAACGGGAGCCAAAGTACAGGGCAAGCCCGGCTGCCAGTGCAAGAACGGCTACCGCCCAAAACTCATCACGTAATCCCCATCTATCCCAGTTAAGCACCTCCAGACCAATACTAATATTGACAATAGTAGCGACTGAGATCCAGGCAAGATAAATACTGAAAGGGAGCAGATAACAAAGCCGCTCGACTCTGTTTAACCGCTCTACACGCGTATTATAATAATGAATCCTTTGATAAATGACACTGAGGGTGATTAAGATTCCGATCATTATAAACATAGCAGAGACAATATATAAATAATGCCACAGGAAAATCCAGAAGATGTTAAAGAGACAGCTGACAAAAAACCAGGGGCCGATCATAGTAATGAGCGGAACATTCCTTTTTCGAGGAATCAGCTGAATGACTATAAAGCAGGCAAGGAGTAAATAAATGAGTCCCCAGATAGAAAAGGCGTAAGAGGCAGGTGTAACGAGTACAGGGAACATTGCGGACACCTCGCCTGTTGTCCTTCCGCCAATTGGAAGAGAGTTGGCAAGGTAATTTATTGTCACCATTGCGGCGAATCCGATCAAATTTAAAGCAGTCCATAAATAAGCCAGTCGTTTTTCCATGTGGACACCCCCTTTTCATACATATGTCCTTGGGCGCGAAGTATGTCCAGAAAGAGTAAGGCTTTATTGATTAGAAAAATATTTGCTTTTTTGACGTTGTTTATAGGGGAGTTGAAGGAGGGGGTAAGAAGATTTAGGTCTCCTCCCTAGCAGATGAACCCTTAATTAGTCGAAGGCATTTCTGGCTTATTCTCCACTGGCGATCCTTTTTGGGAGTCCGAGAAGGTGATATATCAATTATAGGAGCCTCTCTTTGGGCGTACCGCAACCTGAATAAACCATATATCGTATAAAAGGTCCGCTCGTCGCCCTTATCGCATGCTGAGCAGGCGATATGAGATTCCAGCACCAGCATTTAAGAAAAAGGGGTCGCCCCCAAAAGTTAGACTTCTGTGGCAAACCCCCGCTGCACTCATTAGATATAACTAATCCTTCAGTTGATTAAATGCATTTTGGACCGGCTGAAGCATATTCCGGTTTCGTCTGCTCATAAGGCCAACTGCTGTTGCTCCTATACCCAGACCAATGAGAGATAACATCAGGGTGTTTCCGTTATTATTGTTGTTTCGACCCATTCTGAACATACTAACATCTCCTTTAGTTTGGTTGTGCCAACGAACAAAACTGAGCGATAAGTTATTTCGTCAACAGAGTGCTTAAAGAAAGCGTTTGAAATAAGCATGGCCATTTCAAACATTCTTTATTATCTTTCATTACGTCGAAAATAACCGCACTTTTAAGTATTAAAATTTGGTTTGGAACAACGAGCGCAAACTGGGGCAGGCTAAATAAAAAGTAAAGTAAGGCAAATTTCCCGCTTGCTTCATAAGATATCAAAAACAGAAGCGGGAGGTTTTTATGCTTAAGGTAAAGTGGGTACCTCGACAAGGCGATACGGACATTTATTTGCCTGAGAGCATGAAGAGTAAGGATAAACTTACCTCTAAGAAGATATATTTTAGATTTGGCTCATGGAAAAGGAAACTGGCAGTTGAATTTCACGATGATCTTCCAAAAGACGTAATTCAATTGGCCTCTGATCTCAAGGAAGATCTATTTATTCCGGAAGATCTGACTTTCGACTTCAAAATTACAAATAATACGCTCCAATTAGGTCCTGTGATCTTATGGATTGCGTCAAATAAGGGTGATAGGCTTTCCAGAAGATTACAGCATTTACAAACACGGATTGAACAGTTTGTACCCGAAAAAGGAATGATCTGCCTCTGTGCGGAAGACGGGATTGATCCGGAAGAAAAGGAAATAAGAGGATATTATTATTCGCCAGAAGCAAAAACAGGGGAATTAAAATGGAAAGAAGCTGTTTTTTTCTCACCTGGTGCTATTTTCAAAAGAGTACGATTATCCGAAGATATAAACAACCATTTAATTGAATTGACCAATGGAAGAATGTTTAACTCTTATTTTTTTGACAAGTGGGAAATGTGGCAATGGCTTTCTCCTGACTCGATCTTACGAAAATATCTGCCTTATACTAAAAAAGCAGACGAGATAGAACATATAAAGGAGATTCTGACCAACTATCCGTGTGTGTATGTAAAACCGGTTAGAGGGTCGGAAGGCAGGTCAATCATTAAACTGGAAAGAGACAAAAGCGGTTATCTTATAACAGACGATAAACAGCAAAAAGAGTTTACAGAAGACCTGGAAGCCCACCCCTTAATTGAAAAGAGAATAAATAGTTCAAAGGAGTACCTTGTACAGCAAGGTTTGCCGGTTAATTATGACTCAAGCCACGTCGACTTTCGGATCTATATGCAAAAGGGAGCATCTAAAAGATGGAGATCTTCGGGGATAACGGCCCGTATTTCCCAAAAAGGAAGCATCATTACGAACGTCAGATGCATGGATTACTGGCTTCCGGGACCCGAAGCTTTCCGGCAGATTTATAACCTGGATAAGAAGAAAGCGGCCCTGCTGGAACGAAAGATTGTTAAAATATGCAGACGTGCCTGCCGGCGGGCAGGCAGAAAAGGAACATACGGAGATATTGCTATAGACTTTGTAGTAGATGAACACCTTCACTTCTGGATTCTTGAAATGAATATGAGGAATGTGTATCCGGTTGAAGACCCGGCTCTCGAAGCAGCCGTGAAAGGAACGCCTTTTCTGTATGCAATGAGTTTAGACGGCTTTCCTGTTAAGAGAAAAAAGGTTAAGAAAAAATAGATTGACACTGATAGTTTCTGCCTCCTGTTTTTGCAGGGGGTATTTGTCGTTGGTTTTCCTGTGATAATAAAATCCATTTTAAAAACCGTGATACATGCTCTATTTTTGGCAAAGGAGACGTAAAACCGGGTGTTAAGCCGTTACTCACCAGCCCTTTCTTAATACACTATCAGTAAAATAGACGAGAAAGGGTGAAAAATTTTGGCCTCACAGGACAAATCACACGGTTATCTGGGGGTTCTAATATCCAACAGAGCTTGGAGAGCCATTATTAAAGAAAAACCTCATTACCGGCTGCAGCAATTAGCGGAAGCCAATAAAAAGGTAAATCTCAAAATGTATCTTTTCTCCATTAAACAGGTTGACTTAAAAACTCAAACAATTATTGGATACTATTTTGATACTAAAGATGACTCATGGAAAATTGATATGTTTCCTTACCCTGACGTGCTTTACCGGCGCGGCGGTCCGCCTAAGAGATACAAACATGACTATACTACTTTCCTGAATCAATGTGAAAAAAGAGAAACGTTATATCTAAACCCTTCTACCTTAGGAAACTGGGAGATATACCATTATTTCGGTACGGTAGAAAGGCTTCAGCCTTATTTAATGGAAACTCTCCTGTACAAAGAGCCGGAAGATTTATTTCAGATGCTGGAAAAGCATAAAACGATCTACCTGAAGGGAGTCACAGGAAGAAAAGGGCAGCAGGTCGTAAGAGTGGAAACCCTTCCGGATTATCAGTATGCCTGTAAGTTCTTTGACCATATTAAAAACAATGTCAATTTAACAACCTATGAAACGATGGATGACATGCTTCCATTCATTCAGGCGTTTTATAAAGGTAAAGAGTTCATGGTACAAGAGGCGATCGACCTCCTCGAAGTGAAAGGGAGACGGCTAGATTTACGAGCAGAGCTTCAAAGAAACAAAAAAGGAGAAATCGAAATCAGCGGCATCAGCGCACGGATGAGTCAGAAAAACTCACCGATTACAATCCACTCTCAAGCCTTTCCTTTAGATGAGCTGCTGGATTTGCTGGATATCCCATTAAAGAGAAAATCAGAAATAAAAAAGGAGATTGAGCGATTTTTAATTGTTGTGTATGAAGATACAGAGAAAAAATACGGTAAATTTGCAGAAATCGGCATAGATTTTGCTTTAACAAAAAATCTCCAAATAAAATTTATCGAATGCAATTCACAAAGTGCAAAAGTCTCGTTAATTAAAGCATACGGCGAAAAGACGTTAAACCGCGCATTATCCAATATTCTCTTTTATGCGAGATATCTTCTTAATGAAAAGCTGGAGGATAAAGGCCTCGCTGAAGCTACAGAAACAACAGAGGAGAAGCCGGATATTCTGCCGGATATAAGAGATGAGGACGAGACAGCCGGGAAAGAAGAGCAGCCTGCGGAGAAAAAAGAAGAGGTAATTTTTGAAAAGGAAGAAGAAATTTCTGAAAAAGAAACAGGTTCGACAGATGAAACTTTCGCCTCCAAAGAGGATAGTGAACCTTCACTGCCTGATCCATCAATTAAACCGGCTGGACTTGAAACAGCGGCAGCTTCTATTAAAGAACCGGAAAAGGAAGAAGTTAAGGAAGCAGAGGGCTCATCTGCTTACTGGGAAGAAGGTAATGCTTTTAAAGAACCGGAAAAGGAAGACAGTGAGGAAGGGTTCATTCAACAAACTGTTCCGGTTGATGAGAAACAAGAAATAGCAGAACCGGCACTGATACAAGGCAGCCAGACTCTGGAAGCAAAGAAATCATTTAATGCCGAAGACCAAGCCAAGACTTTTGGAGAAACGGAAAAACAAAAAAAACCGGTTGCTGTAAAAGCAGCAAAACAATCATCAGAAACCAGGGAGGCAGATCAGCTCAAACAAGAGCTGCAGGAAGAACTGGCCGAAGCAGAAGAGGAACCGGGGCTAATCGAGTGGACGCAGGACACGTATTATAAATGTTGGAACTCATTTTCCAGGTGGTGCAGGCTGGTTTGGTACAACACGGAGAAGAAAGGGTGAAAAAAATTGAGATTGAAGGGAAGAGATAAGTATAAAATGCACCTGGCAATGAATAACAACCTTCTTTTGCAGCCGCATCTCCCTGATACAAAGAAATGGACTAAAAAAAACTTCTACCAAATGTTAAAAGACTATCAGGCAGTTGTTGTGAAGCCGAATAATGGCAAACAAGGGAAAAATATTTACTTTATTGAGAAAGGCCAATCAAATTATACGTTGTCTATTAATAAAGAAACGAAAGAGTTTAAGAGAAGGTACCAAGTGTACACTTATTTAACGGAAGCAATCGGAGATAAAGAATTTATTATTCAGAGGGAAATTAACCTTGCTAAAATAGACAACCGCCGTTTTGATTTTAGGATTATTGTACAGAGGTTAAGTTTAAAAAGCCCGTGGGAAGTCACTGGTATTCTCGCCAGAAAAGGAGGGAGCGGCTACAAGGTAACCAACCGCCGCCATCATGGAACAGCCCTGGCCTTAGAAGAGGCTCTGAATAAACTGGATATTCCAGAACATTTAAAGGAACGGTTAGTAAATAACCTTAAAGAGCTTTCACTCTTAGCGGCAGAAACATTAGGGCAGTCTTATCCCAAGCAGACAATTTTTGGGGTGGATATCGGGATGGATCAAAAGGGGAACTTATATATTTTTGAATTAAACCTCTGGCCGCTTTTGGGAGGATTCCGGAGTCTCGAAGACCGAACACAAATTAAGCGCATAATGGCTTATAAAAAGGCCGTTGAAAACTAAAGCAAATCCCCTGGGTGAGGGTGTAAGAGCATTTACCCTTTGGCCAAGGGCCCTGTCCACGGCACCGGCCATGCGAAAGGAGCAGGAAGAATGATAGGAATCATCTTATCGCCCACTGTCATTAAAAATTCATTGTCAGGAACAGGGAGTCCGGTTGTGCAATTTTATGAGGAACTCGCGAATAAAAACAACGTCGACCTTTGCTTCTACAGTTTTAAACGTCTGTCACTTAAAACCCGAACAGTTAACGGGCTTGTGTATGAGCATAGGAACGGTGAGCGGGCAAGAAAGACCGTTCCGGTGCCAAAAGTTAATTTATACAGGGGATATTCCTATTTAAAAAACAAAGAAAGCATTGATAAAGTAAGATATTTTATCAAGAACCACAATAAGGTGTTTTTAAATGTGCTGACGAATGAAGAACGAGGCAAATACAGTGTTCATAAATATTTGGAAACTGTAGATGACCTGGGACCGAGTTTGCCTGAGACGTCGACCTTGTCATTTTCAAAAATGAAGGATATGGCGGACCGTTACGATAAAGTTTATATTAAACCGAAACACAGCTGCAAAGGAAACAATATTTATATGCTGGAGAAATCAGGCTCTGCCTTCACGATGTCCCATATTAAAAGCGCCAATCAGACAGTCAAACAGATACCGGATACCGAGCTGCGGAATTATTACTCTTCGACCTTTAAAACCCCAGGCAGGTTTATCGTTCAGGAAGGGATTAACAGCAGAAAATATAAGAACCAAAAGTTTGATTTAAGAGTGTTCACTCAAAAAAATAAATCAGGCAAGTGGCAGGTGACGAAAATATATGTGAGAATTGCGGACGAATGCCCTTTCGTTTCCAATGCTGACCAGGGCGGCCGTCTGAAATTCAATGTAAACCCGGTTCTAGAACCGGCTATTAAGAAGCAGGTCAAAAAAGCGTGTATTAAAACGGCTAAAGCTCTTGAAGCAAAGAATCCGCATATTGTGGATCTTGGACTCGATGTCGCTATAGACAAAAATGATCAAGTTTGGCTCATTGAAGCGAACTTCAGGCCTTACAGAAGCAAGTTTGACAGTAAGCATTATAAGGTTCTCTTTGAGCACGCTGTTTGGTGCAGCAGGCAGAACAGGGATCACCAGTCGGCTGAAAAAGCGGCCGAGGTTCCAGCTTCAGAAACTTAAGGTTTCCCCCCTTCACTGATTAAGTGCAGCGGGGGATTTTATTTTTGCTGCTGTGTAAATAATTCGCATATTGCAAAGGGTTTAAAGAAGCTCTGGAAATTATGTCATCCCTGTATGCTTTATATAAGGACACTTTGGCTGATTGGGCATTCGTTTCAATATACCAAAGCTTGCCGCTCTTATCTATAGCCAGATCGATTCCCAGTTCCCCCACCGGCCCGTATTTTTTTTCCACACATTCATAAATTCTTTTTGCAAAATCGCCTGTTCTTTCTTTTAAAGCAGCAATTTCTTCAGGCGTATAACGCATGTAGGCCTGATGAAAGTCTTCAAAAGTATAACTCCTGGCGTGGGTGGTTATAGGAGAGTGCTGCCGTGACAGGCGGACTGGAACGGCCGTCACTTCCAGTTTTCCGCTTCCATCCCGCTGAACTTCTGCGCGAAAATCACTTATTGAGCCATTAACTTCGATGAGGTCAATCGCTGCTTGACTAATAATCTCCTCTGTTTTAAAAAGTCTTATTACATAGTGATAAACACTTTCCGGGGTGCCGCTTCGATTAATAACTCCTCCATTTTTGTAGTAACTGTAGAGGCACTGCCCATCCTCAAGGTCAGTTATTTTTACAACTTGTTCACCGCGGCTTCCAACAGCTGCCTTTACATAAAGAGTCCCGTATTCAGCCAGCATACCGTTAAGAACATCGGCAGAATAAAGCAGCCTTGTATCAGGTAAATGGTCTTTCAGCTCGTTACAGGCTTGCAAGTGATTATAAAGCTTCCATTTGTTTAAGGGATGCGGATAGTTTATATAGTGAATATTTTCCTCCGTTAACTGGGTCATAAAGGGTAAATATTTATCTTCATTCAGTTTGTTTTCTGTCCATAATTTATAAAGAACAGAAGGGTAAGGGAAGGGTTTTCTTTTCCAATAATAATCATCTTTATCATAGAAGATCCCATATATTGTTTTTTTGCTGATCAGGACTTCTTTGAGGGAGAAAAAATACAGGTTAGTGCCCGCAATGTCATTAGCCTCAGCTAAATCCGAGAGCCTTGGGTGCGGGAGTTGTTTTAACAGTCTGTTAGCCTGTTTTTTAGAAATAAAAACCCCAACAAGCGGCTTGCAGTCGTCTCGCTGGTAAAAAGTCACTTATTTTCCCCCTTTTTATAACGGCTTATTAGTCGCTCCTTTCAATTACCATATGCCCAGCTGTTTAGTTATGTAACGGGAAATATTAATTTTAAAGATCGGGTGTTTGCCTATGCCAAATGTTAATAGCCTACATACGCTGTAATTGACTTTAATTTTGAGGGGGACATTAAACATGGGTATGCCTGAAATTCCTGATTTAAAGCCGAAAATTGATCTTGATCGTGAGGACGTCATTAATCTGCTGCTCGTATCTATTGCTTTAGAAGAACTGTCATTAGCGCACATCATGAACGCGGAAGGTGAAAAGATTCAGAAGGTTATAGGCAACAAACACGCGACCATTGATGACTTGTTCGATATTAACAGGAGTGTGGAAAGAACTTTGAGAAATGTCATTAAGAAAGAAATGCTGCTTCAGTTCAAACTTGAAGATACAATTGATTTAATTGACGACGATGATAAGGAAGAAATGTAGCTGGGATAATTCTGTGTTCATACAATTGAAACACTAAGGGTGAAAAAATAAATTGGCAGCTGCTAAAAGCCGCCGCCGGTGCATGAAGGGGGAAAAGAGTCTTTCCTCTTCATGCCGGGCATGCGGGAAAAGTATACACTCTTTTTTCATCGTTTGCTTCCAGTCCTTTTTCCAGTCATTATTTTTATTAATGGAGGTGCAGGATCAGGGAAAGATTCAGCACTGATATCGTCTTTCATGTCTTCAAACAGGAAATCAGCCGTATGGCAATAATCGCTGAATTCCTCAAGCTGATGCCTGATGAGACGCGTTTCTTTATAGAAAATACAATTAGAGAGAATATCGGTTATTCTCTCTATATGGGTTTTCAGAGCTTTCCGGTTATGAATATATTTTTCATGATAGCTGCGGCTGTCAGCTTCGCCGGTGTTTCTGTAAAAAATGACAGCTCTTTTTTTAAAAACCATTTTTTCAATTTCAATTAACTGGCTAAAGAAAGAATTAAAACAGAAAATCAGTTTGCCTAACTGATTTTCATATTCCCCGTCCTTTTCGATCCCTGATAACTGAGAGGCCTGAATCAGTTTTTCGGAAATTCTGAAAAAATCAACAATCGATTCTTCCATATCATTGAAGGCCTGTAATAACAGGTCGTCTGTGGTAGGTTTAGGCTGTGAAACAGTCATAAGATTATTCCTTTCGGCAGTGTTTACATGTGCAGCCCGGAGGACAAGGCGGCGGCGGACACTTTTTCTTAGGTTTTTCTTTTTTATCTTTTTTTGGACAATCCTTTTCATCAGTAATCTGCAAGGTTGTTTCCAATTTCCGCAGAAGTAGGAATTCTTTCATTACAATGGAACTTAACGTACTGTTAACCGTTCTGTTAAAGTGAATCAGCTCTTTATAGTCTGCTTTATCACATTCATGAAATTTACATAAAAAAGCCTGGATTTTTTCAGCTTCTGCATTAAGCAAGTGTGATAAGGCGACTTCTTCAAGGGCGATAGATTCCAGCAAATCAATGACTGTCTCATCAAGATCCGGGCGATAAGGCTGTTTAGGAACGATTGGCATACTCATTATTAATCCACCTCCACGGTATCTTATGGGCGTTTTACCTAATTTGTGATTAGTTTTAGAGATTTTTTCAGGCAGTGGCGGTGAAGGAGTATGAAGAAAGAGGGAATAGGAGTGAGAGGGTTATGAAAATATAAGAAAAGCGAGGATGCAGGTATCATTTTAGTTCAATCTTTTATAAAATATGAAACGGAGAAAGGCTTTTTTTGAAATAACTTATTGGAAAGCAGGTGCACGCCGTGGCGTACAGAATTAAAGAAACGATGATCTCAGAATCGGAAATCAAGCAAAAAGTGAAGGAACTGGCAGAGGAAATTGAAAAAGATTTCAATAACGAACCTGTCGTACTGGTTGCTGTCCTGAAAGGTTCGTTTGTCTTTGCGGCTGATCTCATGCGTGAAATGAAAGGCAACGTCCAAGTCGATTTTATTTCGGTTTCAAGTTATGGAAACCAGACCGAAACTACAGGAAAAGTAAGGCTTCTTAAAGATCTCGACAGCAACATTACAAATGAAAACGTTGTAGTGGTAGAGGATATAGTGGACAGCGGCCTGACGCTTCATTTTCTGCGCGATCACTTACATATGCATAAGCCGAAACAGATTAAAGTCTGCACGCTGCTGGATAAACCTGAACGCAGACGTGTCGACCTGCCTATTGATTATGTGGGCTTTGTAATTCCTGACGAATTTATTGTCGGTTACGGCATTGATTTTGCGCAAAGATACAGAAACTTGCCTTATATTGCTTCTGTGGAAGAATATTAAGAGCTTGATCTTGATTGGCCAGGATAGTTTACGCTGTCCTGGCCTTTTATATAAAGAGCCGGACGGGGAGGCGCTGTGTTCAGTCTCTGATTGAAACAGGGGTTCCGATCGGGATAATGCTGGCAAGTTCCTCCACATCTCTGTTGTACATTCGAATGCACCCGCGGGAGACTGCCTGGCCGATGGAAGCCGGATCATCAGTCCCGTGAATACCGTAACCCTGCTTTGACAGGCTCATCCACATCGTTCCGAACGGGCCGCCCGGGTTGGGCGCTTTATTAATAATAATATAATCGCCGAGGGGCGTGTCATAAAGCATACGGCCGACTGCTATTGGATATTGTCTTTCCAGCACGCCGTTGCGGTAAAGTGCGAGCGAACGATTGTTAACTGAGACTTCAATCCGGTACGGAAGAGTTTCAGGGCGGGAGAAACCCGGGATTTCTATTAACTGACCGTGAAAAATAATGTTTGGATCTATGTTTGGGTTCGCCTGAATGATCGTCTGAATCGGAACACGGTAATCCCTTGAAATTTGACCGAGTGTCTCACCGGGCTTAACGGTATGAAGCACACCACCACCTCCAGTTTTTAAAAGCACCGGTACATTCTATGCGTGATGGGAAGTATACATTCTATATAGCGGAAAAGAGAGGCAGGAGGGATTGGGCGGGCAGGCTGCACGGGCTGCGGCAGCCTTTGTGAAAAAGCAGGGTGTTGTAAAAAATAACATGGTATAATGGGCAATTGGAAACGGAGGCCATGTGAGGGGGGAGAAGTAGTGAAAAAGTATTTATATATCTTTCTGTTTACCATTCTCATCTTTAATACGTTCAGATATCTTACTTATACATTTGAAGGAGCCTTTTCTGTTTATAACGTTATCATGCTCATCTTAAATATAGCTGCCCTGATTTACGCAGGCTGGGCATTCATGAGTACGCTAAAAGAACGCCGTTCAGGCAGCCGGTCATAAAAGGGGAGGCATGGTGTGGCGGTGAAATATAGGAGAGGCGGCCTCGTTATTAACTTCAGAGCCGCCTTGCGTTCTTCTATTTAAGTAAAATCACCAAAGTCTCTATTTACGGGTCCTTTGATAGCGGTGGCCTGTCGTTAAAGCGCCCATTTACGGTTGTTAGTAAAGGAAACGGTCAGCCATCTTTTTTCGAGAGGCAGATTTTTGAGGCGCTCCTCCAATTCTTCACGGATACGGTCCTGGTCATCGATCGTCTGAACACTTCCATGTGGACCGACTACAAAATCAATTTCCACCCATAACGTCTTGGCAACTTTTGTCACTCTTATAAATGATTCTTTAAGGTTCTCCCGCTCCTCGATCGCTTTCGCGGCTTTTTCCACAACCTCGCTCGTCCCGTCAGCCGGGCGCATTTCCAGCAGTTCCCGCATAGAATGACGGATTTCGATTAGCGGCCATTTAATAAAGTAAAAGGAAATAACCATCATCATCACTGGGTCTACATAAACGATGAAGGCTTCCAGGGCAGGAATGAACTGAAGAATGAAGGCAATAAGAAAGCCTATCAGGACACCGAGGCTGACCATCGTGTCCAAATACCATTCATTAGCCTCTGCCCGCAGCAAATTCGAATTGATTTTTTTCCCTCTGGCCACAAAATAGCGGTAGACTGCAAAGCAAAACAGCGAAGCAAATGCGGCATAAGCAAGACCTGCTCCCACAGGAACCGGACGTCCCCCTTGGAACAGCGCGATCACTGCGGCAATAAATGACCCGGCGATCAGCGCAATCATAGAAAAATATTTAATAATGATAATGAGCGGTTCGATCGTCTCTTTACCGAACGGAAATCGCTTAAAATCGGCTTTATTCATAAACTTAAAGGCCGACAAAGTGAGAAAAGATAAAATAACACTGATAATGGAATAAAGGCCGTCAAACAAGATGACCTGCGAGCGAAGCAGCAGCCCGAGCACAAATGAAATCACAGCAAAAGCGGCTGCGGCATACGCCGAGCCTTTCAATAAATTTTGTTCATACATTTCAGAGAGTTTCATGCCTTATAACATCCTTGTCTCAATTTAGTCTTCTACGCTCATTTATTCACTTTTTTGAGCCGGACTAAACCATACCCTCCGGGGGAGGGCACGTTAAGCCTGATGCTGGGCATGAACTGAGCCTTTTTACAGGCGCGCTTAGGTCATCCGAAGATCCCCACTGTCTGGAACAGCGGAGCAAAACGTTCCCCGTTCCAATCAAGGGCTGTCTGGACCTCCCCGATTGTGTCGGCGTTATATCTGCCGGCGATTCTTTGCGTGGCATACAAGCCGTAAACGCCGTTCCTCTGAAAGTCGACCGGATACAGCCCGCCGAGCGGATTGACCCAGCCTTGGATCGGCTCTTTTAAAGTGCCGTCCGGGTTGTAAATTTCCGAGAGATACTCTTCTCCTTTATATTTAAGGTCGATCGTGTAAGTGTTAGTATTGCTCCCGGCCACTTCCACCTGATAATTGTCTTTATAGGTAACTGTGTAAGTCACTTCCTGATTGAACACCTCATGGTCAAAAATCACAGTGGACGTATTGTTAAGAAAAGAGTAAATGTAGTAAAACGTGTATCCGCCGCTTCCTCCGCTGAAAATACTGAGCATAATCTCATTCACCCCGTTGCCGGTAAAGTCTCCGAGAAAAATTGTCGGCTGATAGCCGGCATTTTCTTTAGGAATAATCTGGTGCCATCCTCCTGTCCTGCCGTTCTGAATGTACAAAGAAATGTTCACCGTATAGGCACTTTCCATTCCGTAAGGCCGCTCACCAACCAGGTAAAGATTATCAGGCACCCCGTCGCCGGTCACGTCGCTTTGTTTATAGTCGATCAGCGCCTGTCTTGGATAAGCAGAGTAATAAGTCATCCTATCATCTCCCGTTATCTGTTTACTAATCATATGTGAGACAAGGGACAATTTTTCATAAAAAAGGGGAGAGGGGGAGCTTTCATCCTTCTCATGGCACATTTACATGGTAAAAACATGCATTGACAAAAAGAAAAGGATAATATAACATTTGATATATAACAAGCGATATTTTAAAAAGGTACGTATTGTATTTTTGCGACAAAGGAGGGAAAAGGACGTTGCCGCCGAAAAAGAAATTTTCCAGAGAACAAATCATTGATGCCGCATTTGATATTGCGCAAAAAGAAGGAACAGATAACCTCACGATCCGAAAGGTTGCAGACAGGCTCGGAAGTTCGATTGCGCCGATTTACGTGAATTTCAATGATGCAGACGAATTGAAAGAGGCCCTCATCCAAAAAGTCACGGATGTCAGCCGGCAGATGATTCTTGATCAGCAGTCAGGTGATCCGTTTCGTGACATCGGGGTGGCCAGCATCCAGTTTGCCGGACAGTACCCCGTCCTTTTCAGAGATATTCTCCTGAATCCCAGGGATGAATTAAAAAATTATGATGAAAATATGGGTGGAGAGTTGCTCGGTCAAATGAAACAATCCCCTGATCTTGAGGGCTTCACAGATGAAGAATTAAGCAGGATTTTAACAAAAATGAGAGTTTTTCAAACAGGTCTTTCAGTCATGGCGGCGAACAGGCTGCTGGGAGAAGATGTAAGTGAAGAGCGGATGGTGGACATGCTGGACAGCGCCGCAGAAGACATCATTGCCGGTGCCCGTCTAAGGAAAGAAGGAAAATTAGAACGGTAATTTAAAGGAGGATGAAGGAAGATGAAAGATCGTACAGTCGTGATTACAGGGGCAAATTCAGGAATCGGGAAAGCCGCGGCGTACAGGTTTGCTTCAGAAGGATACACGGTCGTGATGGCTTGCAGGAACCTGGACAAAAGCCGAAACGTCCAAAAAGAAATGATTGAGTCCACTGGAAATGACCGGGTCGATCTGATGGAACTGGATGTCTCTTCCTTTACCTCCATCCGGGATTTTTGCCGGAAATTTAAGGGCCGGTATGAAAAACTGGATATTTTAATTCATAATGCTGCGTATTTTAACCACGGCTCAAAACACCGTCTAAGCGCTGACGGACTTGAATTAACATTTGCGACAAACGTGTTCGGGCCTTATTTAATGACCTCATTGCTTCTCGGCTGCCTTTCGAAATCGGAAGATCCAAGAATTCTGCATGCAGGCAGCAATATTATTAAACACTTTTTTGATCCTAAGAAAAAAATACAGTTTGAGTATGTGATGGGGGACAAGAAGGACCCTAAATTCAGCGTGTATAAAATGTACTGCCAGTCTAAGATGGCATTGATGATGCTCGGGTTTAAAATGGCAGTAGAATACAAGAGCGAGGGCATTAAAGTCAACACTTTGCAGATTAACGGAGCTGTGATGTCCAAAGAAACGCTTAAAAAAGTGACTCCGGGCTACAGAATGGTTGCGCGCGTACAGAATTTATTTTTCCGTCCGGCGGAATATATGGCAAATAACTACTTTGAAATTTGCACCTCGGAAAAATATCAAGACATAACAGGACAGTTATTTAATGACAAACTGGAAATCATGCAGCCGGCTTCCGGCCAAAAGCTCGGTATTTTAAAAGATATTAAACAGACAGTTGGCACGGCCCACTATCCAGCTTATGCGGAAAACATGGAAATCAGAGAGAAACTGTGGGAGCTTTGCCAAGAAGTGACTGGAAGCGCTGAACGGAGCGGGGCAGAGCCGGCGGGGAAAGGGTAAGGCGGCTAGCTGATTAGGAAACTGATAAAGAAGATGGTACGCAGAGGGGGAGGCATTTTCTCTGCGTATTTTAGTTGAGCGGGGTTTTTTTGAGGGAAATGTAATATTCTGCTGTTGACTCTCCAGTTAGGGGAGAATTTATTGTTAATGTGAACGAGAGAAAGCGGGGGAAGGCGAATGTACAGAATCGGGCTATTTTCAAAAATATCGAAAACAACTGTTAAGACTCTCAGATACTACAATGACATCGGGCTGCTGCAGCCGGCTTATACCGACAAGGCGAACGGGTACAGGTTTTATACGACAGACCAGCTGGTTCAGCTTCATCACATCGTGGCACTCAGGCAGATGGGCTTTTCCATCGAGGACATTTTGCAGGTGAAGGACAGAGATAAACTGGATTATGTGCTCGCCAGGAAAGAAGCGGAACTAGAAGCAGAAATCATAGCCGCAGCCGATAAGCTCTCTCGTATCAAAAATTTTAAAAATCAGCAGGAGAGGGGTTTTAGCATGAGTTATCAGGCAGTTATTAAGGAGTTGCCGGAATGTATTGTGTATTCAAAGAAAATGCGCGTTCCGAATTATGACGCTTACTTTGAGCTCGTACCAAAGATTGGGGAGGAAGTCACAGCAGCCAATCCATCATTGAAGCTGGCACAACCGGAGTACTCATTCATTGTATACCTGGACGGCGAGTACAAAGAAAAGGATTTTGAGGTGGAGTTTTGCGAAGCCGTAGAAAGCATTGGAACAGAGACAGATACGATAACTTTTAAGAAGATTGACAGCGTCCAGGCGGTCACTGTCCTGCATAAAGGCCCGTACAATCAGCTGGGTGAAGCATATGCCTACGTCTTCAAATGGATCGAAGACAACGGCTATACCGCTACCGGCCATCCGCGCGAAAGCTACATCGACGGCATCTGGAACAAAGACAACGAAGAAGACTGGCTTACAGAACTTCAAGTCCCGGTAGAGAAACCCAGCAAATAAACTGAATCAGCCCCTTTCTCCACGGAGAAAGGGGCTTTTGGTAATTAATGGGGGGTCTGACCCCTATGTGAAAATGCGCTTTGTGAATTCAGGTATACAGGACATACTAATTAACGCAGTCGAAATTAAGGAGGCGTTATTTTATGAATGAATTCATGAAGCGAGCGGTCGATCTGGCAGTCCGGAATGTCAAAGAGGGAGGCGCTCCTTTCGGGGCCGTAATGACAAGAAATGGGCAAATTGTAGCGGAAAGTGTTAATGAAAATCACCATGTTTATGACGTGACGAGTCATGCAGAGATTGTTGCGATAAGGCGGCTCCAGGAAAAAGAACAGACTAATAACCTAGCGGGCACTACCCTGTATGCCAGTGCAGAACCTTGTCCCATGTGCCTGGCGGCAATGTATTTTGCAGGAATAAATAATATATTTTACTGTTCATCTATCGAAGAAGGTGTCCAGGCAGGCCTTACAAAACCACAAATTATTTATGAAGATCTTGCCAAATCAAACGAGGAGCGGCAGATCGTGATGAAACAAATGGCCTTGGAAGCAGGACAAGACAACCCGATAACCCTATGGGCAAACCAAGCTTCACAGCCCCTATAATAGCCCGGATCCCCCAGCAATTACTATGTTGGAAATTGCTGGGGGGTCTGACCCCTATGTGAAAATTAACTATGTGAAAATCCACTTTGTGAACAACCCCCTTTACGACAAACCCCTTTCCCAAAGTTTCTTCCTCCGAACACTCATTCACTGACAGAGGGTGTCACTGATCCAAGTAAACTAAAGTTAGTGAATGAAAGAAGGAGGGGGCTTCCATCATGGGTAAGTCTAAAAACACAGTTTGGAATCCTTTTAAAAGAGCTTTCTGGACTAAAGAAAATCTTTTTGCCGGGAAGGAACTGAATAACTGGAAAGACATTCACCAGCAATGGCAACATGAGCGACAAAAGCAGGAGAGTGAGAAAAATCGTCTGGAAGTGGCAGGGCGGAAAATTCAGAGGGCTGGCTGTGCCCTCACGTTCCTTTTAACCTTCCCCATTGTTGGATTCGCCCTGTTCGGGCTAATGGGATTAGTTACAGGTCTCATGGTCGGAGGCATTCTTTTTATCGCTATGCTTTCCGGGAATTGACCTGCTTCAAGAGCACCCCTTTTCTCTCTCAAAGTGACTTAAAAGGAGGAACTTAAAATGATGAGCTGCCAAAACAGTGATAATAAGAGGTGCCATCGGCCGACAGTGACCTATTTTACTGCCGCCCAGGCCACCCGCCTCCGTAACCGAATCCGCCGCAAAATAAAAGTGCCATCCAACCTGCCTGATGGCTGGAGCCGGGTCCCTTATAACCCAGAGGCCTTAATAAACAGTTTACCTGGTATATCGTTAAAGCCGGAGTACACCCTGAAAGCTTATCTGTATCGGGCTGGACTGAATGGCAATGGCCTCATTCGTGCGGAGAAAAAGGGAATGAATATCGAATTGCCGGAGTGGAACAACTATCCAGGCACATCCTATCCATATAAACAGCAGCCAGGGACAGAACGACATATTGTGGAGGCATTGATGCTTGACGGCACGGCAAAATCTTATATAACAGCTTCGCTTCTTGAACGTGAGTGCCTTGAATATGGAGCGCTGTGGCACGGGCTAAATTGGAGCACACACGAAATTATTGACAGTAGAAGCCTGAATGGGGAAACAGAAAAAAATCAAGGAGAGTGGGTGTTGGAAGCACCTTGGGCTGCAGAATTAACATGGGATAAGCAAAAGCCCGGCTCATTTACTCCTTCAGTCACTAAAGAAATAAATAAAATCACAGTTAAGTTTTATTCATACAGTGAGATGGGTGAACAAGCTATTTACAGGCATATCGATGAATATACTTATAAAAAAGGAGGCTTCAAAACGACAACCGAAGTGATAGCCAGGGGAGCGGGCGGATTCCTTTTTTAATTATGGAAATTAATGGGGGGTCTGTCCCCCCAGTTTTTGGTATAGTTAAAGGACCTTAAAATTTGCTTTGGAGGTGCGTGCAGAATGCAGACAGAAAAAGAAAAAATGCTGGCTGGAGAGATGTATAACCCGGAAGACCCGGAGCTCGTGGAGGACAGGAAGCATGCGAGGCGGCAAACGCGTATATATAACGGAACGAATGAATCAGATGAGGCCAGGCGCACAGCTCTTTTAAAAAGGCTGTTCGGCTCGGCGGCTAAAAGCATGCATATCGAGCCGCCATTCCGCTGTGATTACGGCTATAACATTCACACAGGAGAAAACTTTTACGCCAACTTCGACTGTGTCATTCTTGATGTTTGCGAAGTAAGAATGGGAAATAATTGTTTTCTCGCACCCGGCGTCCATATTTATACCGCCACGCATCCTCTTAAACCCGATGAGCGAAATTCAGGCCGTGAGTTCGGAAAGCCTGTGACGATCGGACATAACGTATGGATAGGCGGAAGAGCGATCATAAACCCCGGTGTCACTATAGGAGATAATGCGGTGATTGCTTCAGGTGCCGTTGTCACTAAACATGTCCCGCCGAACACCGTCGTCGGGGGAAACCCGGCTAAACCAATTAAAACAATTGAAGACTGATTGTGCCCCGGGACCGAACCGACCAGTGTTAAATAACTATATCCATCAGCCTCCCACAACACTCAGCCATCATCAACAAATGAGTTGCCCATCAGCCAAGGAGCATGTGCGAAAAATACATGCTCTTTAGTTATGACAAAAACAGAAATTTTTTCCGCTTGAACGCCGGCATAACAGGTTTCCGTAGTATAATGAAAGCGTATATGAGCTGTTCAGAGTGACAATAAAGAGCCGTGCGAACGCCCCTTCAATATTCACCTGTGATCCGCGTACCGGGCCGATCGCAAACCGTCACACAAGACAGCGGCAAACTATTTTTAAGACTAAAGGGTGGTGGCGTCTAATGAGGTACGAAATTGTTAACGAATTTCCGCATCACATCATTTATGAGTCAGGGGCACCATTTATTTCTCTTTACCAGCCGACACACCGGCATTCACCGGAAAACAAGCAAGATCCGATTGTATTTAAAAGACTTCTGCGGCAGCTCGAAGGGGCATTGAAAGAGGCCTATCCGGAGACCGACCGTGACACACTTCTTAAACCTCTCCAGGAGATTGAAAAAGATAAAGAGTTTTGGCGCACCACCTCAGAAGGCCTTGCCATACTGGTTTCCGCCACCCAATGCGTCGTCTACAAAATCCCGCGCCCTGTAAAAGAGCTGGCTGTGGCTGCGGAGAGGCTTCATATTAATCCCCTTATCCGGGTATATCAGTCAGCTGACCAGTATCAGGTTCTTGGCCTTAACAAAAATACTTTCTGTCTTTATGAAGGCAACAGGTACGGCTTTAAGGAAATTGTCCTGCCTGCTGATGCGCTGCGTACGAAAGAAGAAGTATTAGGCGACCACCGAACGGAAGCCTATTTGTCCAAAGCAGGGAGCACGGGCAATTCCGCAAAGTTTTTCGGGCAAGGGGCGAAAAAAGATGAAATTGATAAAGACACAGAAAAGTTTTTCAGATATGTAGATAAATACGTGTATGAGAACTATTCCAAACCTTCCGGCAAGCCGCTCATTCTCACAGCCTTGAAAGAACACCACGGTATTTTTAAAAAATTGAGCAGTAACCCTTATTTAATGGAGGAAGGCATCGGCAGTGCGTTTGATTCTCTTGAAGAAAAACAATTGAGAGAGAAAGTCTGGGCAATCATCGAACCTATTTATCTGGAAAAAACAAAAAAGCTGACAGAGACCTATGCATCAGCTAAAGCTAACGGATCAGGCTCCCCGCATCTGGAAGAAGTCGCCCAGGCAGCTGTCGAAAACCGGATCGCTGCCATGCTAATAGAAGACGGCCGGACCATTCCCGGCCGCGTCGACCAGGCCACAGGGGAAATTACAGTGACCGATACGAGGGAGGAGCAATACGGCGACATTCTCGGTGATTTGACTGAAATGGCCTTTAAGAAAAAAGCCAATGTGGTCGTCCTGCCAAAAGAAAGAATGCCGAGCAAGACAGGTGTGGCGGCGGTGTTAAGGTAGGAAATAGCGGCTTTAAAAGTACTGTTGGTTTCCTACACCAGGCCTCATATAATGCTCCTCACCAAAACAGCTCTCAGGTATAATCCCTGAGAGCTGTAGTTATTTCTGCTGCTTCCTGGGCGTCCCACACGCACAGATGCTTTTTACTCTTTTATGTAACTACTTAAGTTATCCAATAACACATCCAACTGGTCAGCCTGTTTCAGATACGTCTGTTTGGCCTGCTGGTTTTCTGTTTGAATGGAAAAGGCTCTTAAACTTTCCTGAAGCTTTTTAATATCTGCTGCGACTAAAAGTTTTTGTTTGATCTGCGGCATTTTCTGCTTATCGTTGAATAAATCGACATAAATGTTCCCGCCCGAATCGATCTGGCAAAGGAAAACATCTGAAAACCTGTCAACGCCCTGCTTTCCGAGTTCGTCTTTAAGCCACTCTTTTTCGTATCCATAGTCGCTTAAGCTTTTTTCCATCACATTGCCGTCCACGATGACGATGCGCGGCTGGTGTTCCGGCTCCGCCGTCAGTCCCATATCCTTAGATGTGACCGGCTGGGCATCGCTTTTTTTCAAGACACTTATCTGGCCGTTTTTTTCCATCACAGCTGACTCTACATCGTCCAGTTTGAATACATCTTTTTGACGGAGGTGAATCATTAATTCATCGACTGTCAGGCTTTCCTTCCTCAACCGGTCTTCATAAATGACGCCATTCTCCATTAATACCGTTGAATTTCCTTCAGTAAGCGTACGAAAACGAAAGGACTTTAACTCGAGCTGGGAAATGACCATTGGAAAGACCGCCCAAAGAACCATTCCAACAACAAAATTTGATATTCTGACTTCCGTTCCAAACGTCATTTCCGCCGCGATGCTCCCTATGGCAATTCCGACGATATATTCGTAGAAGGTCATATCAGTTATATGTTTTTTCCCCATAATCCGCGCAAGTAAAAATAATAGAAAAAAGCCTATAACCCCTCTGATTACAACCGTTCCTAATTCAGTCACTGTCTGACACCCCAATTACTTAATTGACGTACTATTTTTCCATTATCGGGCAAACTAAATGGAAACATACATAGAGGTGCAGGCTTAAGGAGGGTCAATTGTGTATAAAGCGTTTAAAATGCCAGCCTTAGTTATAATGGTCATCCTGATTTCCGGCTGCACGACAGCTGATTTTTTTATAACAGAGAAGGATGAGCGTTTGTTTACGGAAATCGCGGAGTTATACGAGGAGGTTGAGGCTGGTGACTGGGACGAGGCCTCAGCCAGGGTTAAAAAGATAGAAAAAACCTATGACGAGCGGAAGTGGAAATTACTCATGTTAGGAGCAATTGATACAATTCATGACCTTGAGATGGAGATTGAATTGCTTAAGGAAAATATTAGAGAGGAAGACGATACAGAAAGTAAATTAACATTACAAGGGATCAGGTACCGGCTTTTCGCCATTTACAATTTATAAAAAAAGTCACTTTCCACCAGTGAGACCTTCCACATCCCCATTTCGGAAACATGATTTGTCCCCCCGGCGAATAACATTAATTAAGACAAGAGGGACAAATTAGCCGGCTTTTATCTGGCCGGAAGTCCAAAGGGGGAAGTCTTTGTGGTGGAAGCCGTTTTAAAACTGTTTACGAGTGAACAGCAGGCACAGGCAATTCTTTCAAATCAGGTGATCGAATTTATTTTCATGGTGCTGTTCGTGTCATTTGCTATAGCGTGTCTCGTTCACCTGATTTTGTTCAGCAGGTTAAAAAGAATCCGGCATTTTTTACACATGTCAGACTCATTGGACATTGACCCGCTCCGTGCCTTCAAGCTCGAATTTTATAAGAAACAGCAGGAAGAACCGGTGAAAGTGGACACGTTTGTCCAGCAGAAATTCTCGAGCTGGCGGGTGTTCAACATCCCTGTCGTGAGTCTCATTAAAATGATTCAAATGACCGTATCCATGTTCATCTTAATCGGTGTCTTAGGGACATTTATCGGGCTGACCATGTCGTTGGGAAGCATCGACTCGACAGGGGACCAGCTCGTCGAAAATGTGGCGGCGGTCCTGGCGGGAATTGACGTGGCGTTCTATACAAGCATTGCAGGGATGGGTTTCTCGCTCATCATGACGATCCTGCTCCGTGTCGCCAACACGGAATATCTGCTCACTGACATTATGTTAAAAACGGAGTCCCACCTCGAAGAGACTGAGCAGGACCCGATGTCCCGCCTGATTGAAGTGTCCGAAACAATTAATTCATCCATTGTCGAGCTCAAGGAGACAAACCAGCAGTCACTTCAAAACATTGAAAAGGCTTTTCACGGTTTCCAGGAATACACGGTCGGCCTGCAAAAATCAGCTGAGGATCTGGCAAAGTTTAATAAAGGGCTTTCCGAGAACCTTAAGGAATTTACTGTCCTTTTTAAAAATATCAAAAAAGTGACCGACGGGTTCGGAACCGCGGTAACAAAGCTGAACAACAACTTTGACCAGTTATTTGCCTATTTTTCAAAAATGGATAAGAGAAACGAGCGCATGTCGCAGGCGTTCCAGTATACGTACCAGCAGATAGAGAAACTTTCCACCTCACAGATCAAAGCGCTCAATCACTTTGAAGAGTCGGTGGAAGACTGGAAAACGTTCATTTCAACTATGGCAGACAGGCAGGAAGCCGCCCACGGCTCTTTTGAAAGAATGAATGCACAAAGCGGCGAACTGGTCACGCTCATGAAAGAAAACAATAAACAGTTCAAAGGAATCTTCGGTACAGATGTGAGCTCAAAACTTTCCGGTATTCAAACGTCTCTGAGAGAGCTGACCCGGGATTTTGATAAGCTCGGAAACGCCATTGGCCACTTGCCTGAGGCGCTGGAAACGATTAATACAACCCAGGCGGAATATAAGCACCTTCTGACAGACCGTTTCGATGACCTTAAGCAGTTTAACCAGGAGTTCAACCAGCATATAAAAGCCCATGCGAGAGATTCCGCTGAATTTGAAAAGCAGCTTCATGAAGCGTCATCAACTTTTGAGGATATCGGCAGTAAAAACACCCAGATGATCAGGGAAATTAACCGGACAGTCAGTCAAATGACTGATCAGTTTATGCAGCGGGAAAATCAGATCGAAGCGAGTGTCGACGTGCTTAAAGAGACGCTTTCCAGATATGTGTCAAGTCTCGAAGGAACGCTAGGGGACCGGTTAGATAAAGTGAGCAGAAACATCGGCGACTACGTGATGGATATGAACGGGGCGATCAAAAAAGAATTTAAGCAAATAAGCGACACCTCTGAAGAAAGCCAGCAGAGAAATATCCGGGTGATGCAGCAGGCCATCCAGGATCTGCAGCAGGAATTCCAGACCTTGAACCGCCTGCTTCACTCCTTTTCCCAGGAACCGGCCAGACAACCCCGGCGGATAAGAGTGGGCACCAATGATTAGTAAGTACCGGCGGCTGTTTAAAGGCGAGGAGGAGGAAGGGCATTTCTGGCCGGCGTTCACTGATTTGTTAACAGTCATTTTACTATGCTTTGTGTTAATTTTTATCATTATGATGGTCATAAAATCTTTCCAGATTGAAGAGATGAAGCGGACCATCGACCAGATTATGGGGGTAAGAGTCAACATTGTCGAGGACTTAAACGAAGAGTTTGGCGACTCCAGCCTCGGAATAGAGGTGGATGAGAAGACAGGTGCGATCATCTTTAATACCGACATTCTGTTTGAATACGATGACACGGTTCTTAAACCGGAGGCGTTTCAGTTTCTCGATGAATTTGTCCCTGCTTATTTAGACGTCCTGTTAGAAAAAGGCTATGAAAACTATATTTCCGAGATTATTATTGAAGGGCACGCCGACCGTGACGGCGGCTATTTATATAATCTGAACCTCTCGCAGGAGCGGGCATTCAGCGTGGCGGAATATGTGCTGAGCGCTGACTTTCCTTACAAAAATATTCAGCCTGCCTTAAAAGAAAAGCTAACAGTCAACGGAAAATCACATTCAGTCGGACGCACTGATGAAGACGGCAACTACAGCGCCAAAGCATCGCGCCGGGTAGAATTCAAATTCCGCCTGAAGGACGAAGAGATTCTCGATAAAACGCGGGAACTGCTTGAGGGGAAATAGGATAGAGAAGACCTATAGTTGTGGATGTGGAGTTAGGAAGATGGAAATGTTTTGTCTGTGATTAATTGACATTTTAACGGATATCATATAAAGTTGCATAAAGGAAACACTTTTCTCTTTGGTAAAAATTTAGAGTTAATGTTTCGTATTGAAATGAGGTAGTGAAAAGTAGTTCTGGTATTTTGCCTCCCGGGGTGGTAGCCGGGAGGCGCTTTTTTTGTAAGTAACGGGTAAAGGGGAATAGGAGGGGGGGTGATTAGAATAAATCTAATTCGCTGATAGGAAGGGAGCTTTCGCTGATAGAGAGTGCAGAATCGCCGATAGAATCGATTTTTCGCTGATAGAGAGTGCAGAATCGCTGATAGAATCAATTTTTCGCTGATAGAGAGTGCAGAATCGCTGATAGATACAATTTTTCGCTGATTGAGGGTGCAAAATCGCTGATAGAATCAAATCTTCGCTGATTGAGGGTACAAAATCGCTGATAGAATTCATTTTCCGCCGATAGTGAGAGCAAAATTCGCTGACAGCACAACTCAATCCACAGAATGACCACTCATTTTCGCTGCTGCACCACCCAAATCCGCCGAGCACCCCTAAACTTACACCCCGGCCCTCAATTTACGCCTCATCCCCACTAAAAACCACCAAACATTACACAGAACACCAGACAATTATTCTGTAAGGGACGGTTTGAGCAGGGATGCTTCGCGTGGACGGACCATAAATGACAATCAGATTGCGGTTTGCGGGATTTCCGGTAAAAGGCTGCCCGTTTGCCAGAAGGATCGGTGTGTAAGGGGTCAAATTAACTTGGAGCAAGCCGTCGCTGCTCACGAGCTGTGAATTAAAAAAGTCTGCTTTAACGTTTACACCAGGTATTTCCTTAACCATGACAAGCGCACGGTATTGCGGCGGGAAAATTAAGGGCACGGGGGCGTTCCGGTCATAGTAGCCGGTGATCCGGTCCCCGACGTCAATAATTGCCTGGTCTACAACATACGTGTCGGGAGCGACCACGAAATTGACTATAGTGCCGGTACCGTCCTCGACCGTCATTAATTTAAAACAGCCTTCATTTTCAGTATTTTGCCCCGTCAAAAAGTCATTAATGCTTGTCACAAACCCTCTAAATAAACCAAAATCCACCATCCATATCCCTCCCTTTAAAACGGTTTTTTTTAGTGAATTATATGCTATAAAAAAACATAAAGACCCTACCTATAACAATATAATTAAGGTGTAAACATTTAAATATTCTGAATTATTAATGTTTTAATTATTATATTGACAACTAACCCCGCCAGGAGTAGATTCTATTTATAAAAACCGAATATTACGCCTTTTGTTCGCTGAAACTGTTGTTAGACAGTGCGGGGGAACCAATTTTGGCAATTAGTAATTGTCTTGGGGTGAATCTTTTTCCGAAAAGAAGGGATACTCTCGATCCCTAATCCGACAGCTAACCTCGTAAGCGTCATTTCAAGAGAGAAAGGTCTGTTCCATTAGACCATTTCTTTGTAATGGTTTTTTTTAATGTCAAAGGAGTGGATTAAATGTCAAAAGTTAAAAAGCAATTTGCAGTAATTGGATTGGGAAGGTTTGGAGGCAGCGTCTGTAAAGAACTATTCAAGATGGGACACGAAGTGTTGGCCATCGATAAAGATGAAGATAAGGTAAATGAATATGCTAAATTTGCTACGCATGCCGTACAACTGGACAGTACAGACGAAAAATCTTTAATAAGTATGGGGATCCGTAACTTTGAGCATGTAGTGGTAGCTATTGGGGACAACATCCAGGCTAGTATCTTAACGACTCTCGTTCTTAAAGAAATAGGAGTAAAGACTGTATGGGTAAAAGCACAAAACTCTTATCACCAAAAAGTACTCGATAAAATAGGCGCTGACCTCGTTGTCCATCCTGAGTTTGATATGGGAAAGCGTATTGCCCATAATATGTCTTCAGAAAAGATTATTGACTTTATTGATTTAGCTGATGACTATAGTATTGTCGAACTGCTTGCTACATCAAAAGTCCATAACATGACATTAATAGAGCTTGATGTGCGTGCAAAATACGGGGTGACGATCCTCGCGTTTAAAAGAGGAAAAGAGATGAATATTGCGCCTGCTCCTGATGATAAGATACGAGAAGGAGATATTCTTATTGTGATGGGGCATACAAACGATCTTGATCGTTTTGAAGACGAGGGATTGTAAAATGAAACATCTTAGGACGAGAATCTCACAATTATCACCCCCTCAATTTCTGGCAGCTGGTTTTTTAAGTGCTATTATTATTGGGACGATTTTATTGCTCATGCCTTTTTCAACCGAAGAGCCAATCAGTTTTATAGACGCTTTGTTTACAGCCACATCAGCCACAACCGTAACTGGACTAGTGGTCTTGGACACGGGCTCAGATTTTACAATTTTTGGTCAAACAGTGATCATGATTTTAATAAAGATCGGCGGATTGGGTCTTATGACTTTCGCAATCTTAATAGTGTTAGCGCTGGGTAAGAAGATAGGGCTTAGAGAGAGAATTTTAATACAGGAATCATTTAATCAGCCAACATTTGGCGGAATGATCAGACTTGTAAAAATGTTGCTTATATTTGCATTCGCTTCAGAGTTGGTGGCTACCCTGTTTCTGGCTTTAAGATGGGTGCCTGAGTATGGATGGGGGTTTGGATTGTTTACGAGCCTTTTTCATGCTATTTCAGCGTTTAATAATGCCGGGTTTTCTTTATGGTCAGACAGTTTATCTGCCTATGTGGGGGATCCGTCTGTAAATCTAATCATTACTTTTCTGTTTATTACTGGTGGAATTGGCTTTACTGTAGTATACGATCTAATTAAAACTAAAAAGTTTAATCACTTATCGCTGCATTCAAAGCTTATGATTATTGGAACTCTTGCAGTCAACGTAATTGCGATGTTTACTATATTTGTCCTGGAATACGCTAATCCGGAAACAATTGGAAAACTCCTATGGTATGAAAAGATTTGGGCTTCCTACTTTCAGGCAGTCACACCTCGTACTGCTGGTTTTAATACGATTGATATTGGCAGTATGGAACCGAGTACGATTACATTTATTCTTATTCTCATGTTTATTGGGGCAGGAAGTGCCTCTACGGGCAGTGGTATCAAACTAACAACCTTCCTTGTTATTGTTTTAGCGGTGGTTACTTATTTAAAAGGAAGAAAAGAATCTGTGGCCTTTGAACGTACGATTCCTGATCATATGGTTATGCGGGCACTTTCTATTGTAGTAATTAGTCTCATGGCGGTTACATTTAGTATCTTTATTCTATCAGTAACAGAGAATGCTCCTTATTTACTTATCGTTTTTGAAGCGTTTTCTGCCTTTGGAACAGTGGGATTGTCGATGGGACTGACGGACGAATTATCATGGCTTGGAAAACAAGTGATTATTATTTTAATGGTAATCGGACGTATAGGCCCAGTAACCCTAGCTTTTGCCTTATCAAAAACGGAACCAAGCAAAATTCGTTATCCTAAAGGAGATGTTTTTACTGGGTAGCTACCCAGAGGTAAAAATCTTAATTAGACGCAATGGAGAAATTGAGTTATTGTGGAGCTGAGCCAGGCGGGGAAAACCCGCACAAGAATAAAACAATGCTTTAATGGAGGATTTAAATTGAAAGAATTAAAATATGAGATTATTAAAACAGTCGGTGTATTGTCAGAATCACCGAAAGGATGGACGAAAGAGCTGAATCTGATCAGCTGGAACGGGAGAGACCCAAAGTATGACATCCGCGACTGGGCACCAGATCATGAAAAAATGGGAAAAGGCGTGACCTTAACTGAAGAAGAAGTGGCGAACTTGAAAAAAGTCATCGAAGGAATGGAGTAACTGTCTTTTGAGGAACTAAAGGTAGCGCTTAAAAACGTTAAAAACGTTAAACCCGGATAAAACGTCACTACAAAGGGGGCCTGTGTCATGCAGGCCCCCTTAATTTTTTGCAAATAAACAATCTATTTTACTGTTAACTGAAAGCCAATGTGCTCTAAGGCTGTTTCTAAATCCATGGCAGTCTTAACTTCTAGCTTCTGAAGGTTCGAATGAATGGTATTTTGAAGAGCAAAGTCAGGGGAAATTCCTGTCACAATCGTCTGCACACCCATAACATTAAGACATCTGACGACCTCTGTAACCACCTCTGGAAACTTATTATCTAATATGACCAGCCCTGATACATCAAAGATGAAATGCTCATTATTATTTTCAGCCGCGTAACGAAGCACAGTATTCATAATGTGATCCGCTCGTTTTTCGTCGATAATCCCTTGTATCGTAAGGATTGCTACCCCATTCGTTATAGGGATAATAGGAACATTTAATAACCCCATATTATACTTGGTTTCGTCAAGTTCAATGAGATGGGAAAAGATGTCGGCCATTGAATAAAGAAAGTCACGGTCCTCGTCTGAGAAGTCCTTTTCTTCCCAGTCCATGACACACAGTGTGCCAAACACTTCTCCGTCAAGGTTTCTCAAGGTCACGCCTAAAAATCCTTTTGTTTTCAGCTGGCCTGTCACAGCCAGTTCTTTTGTAAGGTCAAAATTTGCTAAATTACTCGTACGGATGGTATCGCTGGGGTTTGAAATGATTAGCCTGCAATACGTCCCGCCGTATTCGACCGAGTAGCCTTCAGGAATAATTTCTTCCTTTTTATTAAAGGAGCTCAGCACGGTCATCGCTGTTTCTCCTTTTCTTGTCACATACGCTGTATTTACATTTAATCTATTTGTAATTACCTCAAATATCTTATTTGCGGCATTTTTCAGCAATTGAAAGTCTGAAATAGATAATGGATAGCTATCGGACATGATCTGCCCCCTTTTTTCAGATTAAATTTTAGTGTCAGCTAGATATTTTATATGATTTTGTATCGGATTGTGTGGAAGTATGTGCCAATTTTATCACCATTAACACTCTATGTGTAGTGTTAACGTTAAATTAGTTGATCTGCTATGGCAGTTTTAATTAATTAGTCCTTTATTGAGTAAGGGCGCCACCGCAACTGAGCGGGTGATAAACGGAGGGTAAGGTCCACTCAAAAGGCGTTACAGCACCTGAGAGGATCATAAACCGCAAATAAGACCCACTCACAACGCGCTATCCAGGAAACTTTCCTTAATTTGTCCTTTAAAATCATTTAGATCTAATGTAAAACTAACTTGGGTCATCATTATTACCTCCGTGTGTGTTTTTTTGGTCGAAAACTTTGTACACCGGTATTGATGATGCCCTTTTTCTTTTTTACGACTTTATGGCACAGCCACAAACAAGCGAATTAAGAGAGGACCTTTTCCTCATCTCCGCAAACAAAATAAATACACCTCCAAATTTTAGATCGTCTCTAAAATGGAGGTGCGACTATACCCTTGTATCCAAGATATTTCTGGCTCGTACTCCCCCTTTTTAAAATAAAAGCACTTTCCAGGCCGCCCTTTATGGAAGTCCGCGATCCTTCCTGCAGCACCAAACCCCTGCCTGACCCTGACCCTATCCCACCTTACCTTACCTCACTCTTTCCATCCGGCATTCATCGTAAAACGCGCCAATAAACCGCCTCATATTCACTCTGATTCCAGCTGCTCTTTCCTGATCCCCGTTTCCTTGATTAATGTCATAGATGCGTGACTGAAGCTGATCGAGATCAAAGAATTTCATGCCGTAATGTTCGAATTTGGGGTGCGTGATATCCATTGCTCCCAAGGAGGAAATGTGGTTAAAGGAATGCTGGATGGCACGCCTTACCCGTTGTTCGGTTGCTTTCATTTCTTTCCTGGACGGTTCACGACCGCCTGTTTTGACCAACGTTACCATTTCCCATAGTTCCTTAAGAGGCGGGACGGCTGTGATATTTTCTTCTTTCAGCAGCTTTACGAGGAGAAGTAAATCTTCGGTCCCTTTTTCGTAAAGGATCCCTAAATCAGACAGCACTTGTTCAGAAAGACACGGAGCGGCTTCAGGCGCAACTGCAGTTGCCACAGTTTCCGGGGCCCCGTCTCCAATTAACTGAAGGGAATGCCTGATCTGATCCATTGATTTTTCAAGTTTCAGGCTTTTTTCCACCCGCTGAAGTACAGAAAGCACCTCGTGCCGGTTCACCGGTTTTGTTATATAGGCTTCAGCACCGTTTTGATAGGCATTAGCAATGATGTCCTTTGTTTCCACCTGTGAAAGCATGACCGTTTTCCCTGTAAAACCCGGATAAATAGCCTTTAACGTTTCAATGCCGTCCCGCTCAGGCATAAGCAAATCGATCAGCAAAATATCGACGGCTTGCTCATTAAGCATAGACGCATGAATGTGGACCCCGTCCTCAGCTGTGCCGGCTACCTCCGCTTCCAGGTCTGTCTCAAGCAAGTTCAAGAGAGAGCCGCGGATCGCGCGGTCATCATCAACAATAAAATATTTCATGAGGCATCCTCCTCAATTTTTAACGTAACAGGAATGTCGATAGTAAACTCAGTGGCCGTGTGAGGCACCGATCGCATAAGCCAGATTGTACCTTGATGGGCTTCAATGACACTCTTAATATAGGAAAGACCGATCCCGTTGGAAGGGTTTCCCGAAGCGTTATATTTTGTTGTAAATCCTGGCGAAAAGATCACATCGTGATATTTCGGTTCGATTCCCCGGCCGTTATCCTTAATGGAAAACGTCATGCGGCCTTCTTTCACGGCATGATCGGCCGTAATTTTAATGCGTCCTGATTCTTCAATAGCTTCTACAGAGTTTGAAATTAAGTTGTTCAGAATGGACAAAAGGAAATAAGAGTGAAATTTAACCGGACGGCCCTTAATCTCTACTTCAAAAGAAATATCCTTTTTCAGAAAAGAGGCATAAGACTTATTGGTCCGGACGACAAGATCGATGATTTCGCTGACGGATAACCATTCTTTGAACTCCTGTCTGTTAATTAAGCTGGACAGGCTGGCGTAAATACGCTGGCCGTCTTTTTTGCATTCATGGATTCTGCCGGCAATCTGAAGAAGCCGTTTACTCATTTCACTGTTTCCCTGTTCCTGAAGCTGCTTTGACAGAAAGTAACTTTCACTTGTTGTACTTTCAGACGTCTGAATGGATTTTTTAAGCTGAATGAGCTCGACGTATAAATCTGAAATCACAAGCAGGATATTATCATTCTTCTTTCGCTGGGCTTTTTCTTTCGTCTGCAGGTCGTGGTAAAGAATCATCATATAAAATCCCATGACAAAGAAACTTCTGATTACAGCCACAAACAGAACCGTTAAGACCAGTCCGGATGTGACAGAAAGATTGAGAACGAGAGCACGTGCTGTTAATTCAACCCCGCTTGAAGCGATTTCGAGTAAGCATGCGAACAGCCCGATAAATAAAGGCCTTCTTGAATAATTTTTTATAGGAATAAAGTGAAAGAGCACTCCGTACGTCATGTAATATCCCAGAACGGGGAGGTGAAGGGTGATCATAGGTGCGAGATCTTCTCCGCCGAAGACCCCCAGTCCGATCCGCGTCAGCACGACACTGATGCCCGTCAGTAAGCCGGCAAGAGGGGCATGGACGTCTTTAAAATAAAGAAGCAGCAACAGCAAAATCGGCGTAGCAAAGCTTACCCTGAAGTCAACCGGTAAAGGGTAAAACTGGAGTTCACCGGCTGCAGGGACGAGAAGGATTAATATTAAATAAGGAAAAAACCGTTTATTCCTCATAGGCCATCTCTCCTGTCAACTTTCATAAATTCGACATAGTTACTTTCTGTTACTTTTTGAGAGACTGTGACATCTCTACGTACAATCAAATTATGAATTGTAACGCTTACTTTCATAATACATCTAAATGCTCACCTTTTCACAACTCAATAGTGAAGGATTCGTTACAAAAAAGGAGGATTTCAAAATGGTGGAATTTTGGATTCAATTTGCAGTTCTGATGGCGTGTATTTTTATTGGTGCACGAATCAGTGGTGTTGGGCTTGGGGTCATGGGGGGCCTTGGTCTAGCTATTTTTGTTTATATTTTCGGCCTCCAGCCAGCTTCGCCGCCAGTCGATGTCATCTTCATGATTTTAGCTGTGATTACAGCAGCCGGGACGCTGCAGGCGGCGGGGGGAATGGATTTTCTCGTCTATCTGGCAGAAAAAGCACTCAGGAGAAATCCAAAACACATTACCTTTATGGCACCCGTGGTCACCTATTTGTTTACATTCTGCGCAGGAACGGGCCATGTCGCCTATGCCGTTCTGCCGGTTATCGCTGAGGTAGCCAAAGAATCAAAAGTCCGTCCTGAGAGACCGATGGGGATTGCAGTAATCGCCTCTCAGCAGGCAATTACCGCCAGTCCGATTTCAGCAGCGACTGTGACATTACTTGCTTTGCTGTCACCTTTTAACATTACACTGCTGCAAATTCTGATGATCTGTATCCCTGCAACATTCCTAGCCTGTATGATTGCTGCATTAATCTCCAGCCGCCGCGGTGTAGAACTGCCGGATGATCCGATTTACAAGGAACGATTGGAAAAAGGCCTTGTGGAAGTTTCCAAGAAAGACAAATCGTATCACATGAACGGGAAATCAAAAGTTGCCGTTGGGTTATTCTTAACAGGTGCGATTCTTGTTGTTCTTATGGGCTCAATGGAATTTTTGAGACCGGCATGGGAAGTCGATGGGGAGCTTGTTCGACTATCGATGCCTTTCACGATTCAGATTATTATGCTGAGTATTGCCGGGATTATGATCCTGTTATGCAAACCGAAAGTCGATCAGATTGTGTCTGGAAGTGTGTTTAAAGCTGGAGCTACAGCAGTTGTAGCCATTTTCGGTATCGCATGGATGGGTAATACATTTTTCACAGGAAACCAGGAATTCATCCAGGGCAATATTCAGGAACTTGTGACAGTGGCACCATGGCTTTTCGCGATCGCCTTGTTCATCCTGTCTATCCTTCTTTACAGCCAGGCAGCGACAGTCAGTGCATTAATGCCTTTAGGTATTTCGCTCGGCATTTCCCCGGCGCTGTTAATTGCCATGTTCCCGTCTGTTAACGGTTACTTCTTCTTCCCGAACTACGGAACTGTCGTAGCGGCGATTAACTTTGATACGACCGGAACGACCAGGATCGGCAAGTATGTGTTAAACCACAGCTTTATGATTCCGGGACTCGTTTCCACCTTTATGGCAGTGGTCATCGGTATTATCCTGTCCGTCTTCTTGTTTTAAATAATGAAAGGGGTTTTATAAATGGTCACTAAAGAGAGCATCAGAGTAGAAAAAGACTTTCTCGGCGAAAAAGAAATCTCCGATGATTGCTATTACGGCATCCAGACATTAAGAGCAGTGGATAACTTTCCGATTACCGGACAGAAAATCGATGAGGAACTGATCCGCGGGATGGGCATGGTGAAAAAGGCGGCGGCCCTGGCCAACAATAAAGTTGGCCAGCTGCCCCGCCACATTGCAGACGCGATTATTGAAGCGGCGGAGGAAGTGATTGACGGGAAACTGAACGACCAGTTTATTGTTGACCCGATCCAGGGCGGCGCAGGTACGTCAGTCAATATGAACGCCAATGAAGTCATCGCAAACAGAGCTCTTGAAATACTGGGCGAAGAGAAAGGAAATGCGTTCGTGTTAAGCGCCAATTCCCATGTGAATATGTCGCAGTCAACGAACGACGCCTTTCCAACCGGTTTCAAACTGGCTCTTCTGAACCGCATCAACCAGCTGCTGCCAGTGATGGAAGCTTTGCACTGCTCGTTTCTCGATAAAGCATATGAGTTTGAGGGCTGCCTGAAAATGGGGCGGACCCACCTGCAGGACGCGGTCCCGATCCGTCTCGGCCAGGAATTCGGTTCCTATGCGGCCGTTTTAGACAGAGATATTGAACGAATAAAGCAGACCCGCCCATTCCTTTATGAGACAAACATGGGCGCGACCGCTGTCGGAACCGGCTTAAATGCCGACCCTGAATATATTCGTCTCGTTATTAAAGAACTGGCAGACATTAGCGGTTTCCCAATGAAGACGTCAGTCAATCTCGTAGACAGTACTCAGAACACGGACGTGTACACCACCGTCTCTGCTGCTTTGAAAATCTGTATGTCCAATCTATCGAAAATAGCCAATGACCTCCGGCTGATGGCGTCAGGTCCCCGGACTGGTCTTAATGAAATCCTCCTGCCGCCGAGACAGCCGGGCTCGTCGATTATGCCCGGCAAAGTGAATCCGGTCATGGCAGAAGTCGTGAACCAGGTCGCGTTTAAAGTGATTGGCAATGATTTAACCGTTACTCTGGCGTCAGAAGCGGGACAGTTTGAACTGAATGTGATGGAGCCCGTACTCGTCTCCAGCCTGCTTGATTCGATCAAAATGATGACAAACGTGATGGATGTATTTAACCGTTACTGTATCTCAGGCATTAAAGCAAACACGGAAAGAATGGAACAGTATGTCCGAAACAGCGTCGGTGTTATTACAGCTATTAACCCGCACGTGGGCTATGAGACCGCCTCTTCCATCGCAAAAGAAGCGATCGCTTCCGGGAGGCCGGTAAGGGAGATTTGCGAGGAACGCGGTGTGTTGTCAGAAAAAGAACTTGATATTATTCTGGATCCATTTGAAATGACGAAGCCCGGTATTTCGGGCCATGAATTAAAAGAGAGGTGAAAGAGGTGGACAACGTGAAATCAGATCGCACATTTTTCTGGCGAAAGCTTCATTCCATTTCAGGACTCATCCCCATCGGCGTGTTCTTATTCGTTCACTTTGCGATCAATTATACGGCCTTTTACGGGGCAGAAACATATAACCAGGCGGCTGCAATGATGGGCAACCTGCCTTTCCGCTATGCGATGGAGATCGGGATTATTTTTATCCCGCTTCTCTTCCATGGCATTTACGGGATTTATATAGCCCGTGAAGCGAAAAACAATATTTCCGCCTATAAATACGAAAAAAACTGGTATTTTTACTTTCAGCGAGTGTCAGGAATTCTCGTTTTTCTGTTTCTCGTCTGGCATGTTGGAACAACAAGGGTGCCTGCAGCGTTTGGAGCAGAAGTTAACTTTGATATGGTAGCCAGTCTTGTAGCTAATCCTGTCTACCTGTTTTTCTATATTGTTGGCATTCTGATGACCACTTACCATTTCAGCAACGGCTTCCGCACGATGCTGATCACATGGGGTATTACAGTTAACCGAAAATCCCAGAACTTCGGAAAAGTGATCGGCGTGATTCTGTTCGTTGTGCTGTCAGGGATTGGTTTGACTGCGATTTTTGCGTTTGTTGCATAAGAGGATTAAAGAGGAGGACATAAGCTTATGAAGCGACAAAAAATAGTGGTTGTCGGCGGAGGCCTGGCCGGGCTGATGGCGACAATTAAAATAGTGGAAATGGGTTTGGATGTGGACTTGCTCTCACTGGTTCCAGTCAAACGGTCCCATTCCGTCTGCGCCCAGGGCGGCATTAACGGCGCCTGCAATACGAAAGGTGAGAATGATTCCCCGTGGGAGCACTTTGACGATACGCTTTACGGGGGCGACTTCCTTGCCAACCAGACCCAGGTATGGGGGATGTGCGAGGCCGCACCGAAAATCATTCATATGTTTGACCGAATGGGAGTGATGTTCAACCGGACACCGGAAGGACTTCTGGACTTCCGCCGGTTCGGAGGCACCCAGCACCGCAGGACAGCGTTTGCGGGTGCGACGACAGGGCAGCAGCTTCTTTACGCCCTTGATGAACAAGTCCGGAAATTCGAATCGGAAGGAAGGGTTCGAAAGTTCGAAGGATGGGACTTTGTCTCTGCTGTTTTAGATGATGAGGGGGTGTGCCGCGGTGTCACCGCTCAGGAACTCCTGTCTATGGAGGTCCGTTCATTTAAAGGGGAAGCGGTTATTATGGCTAGCGGCGGGCCGGGGATGATTTTCGGCCGGTCGACGAACTCGCTCATCAATACCGGATCAGCGGCAGGCAAACTGTACAGGCAGGGCGCCATCTATGCAAACGGGGAATTTATTCAGATCCATCCGACTGCGATTCCGGGTGATGACAAACTCCGTCTTATGAGCGAGTCTGCCCGTGGAGAAGGGGCACGAGTCTGGACTTATAAAGACGGCAAGCCGTGGTATTTCCTCGAAGAGAAGTACCCGGCATACGGAAACCTTGTGCCGCGTGACATCGCCACAAGAGAAATTTTCGATGTGTGTGTGAATCAGAAGCTGGGTGTCGATGGTGAAAATAAAGTCTACCTCGATGTGTCCCATATTGACCCGGAACTTCTGAATGTCCGATTAGGCGGCATTCTTGAAATTTATGAAAAATTTATGGGCGATGATCCCAGAAAAGTACCGATGAAAATCTTCCCTGGCGTCCATTATTCAATGGGAGGCCTGTGGGTGGATAATAATCAGCAAACGTCCATCCCCGGACTGTTTGCCGCAGGGGAATGTGATTACTCGCAGCACGGGGCGAACCGGCTGGGTGCGAATTCCCTGCTGTCAGCTGTCTATGGTGGAATGGTTGCCGGGCCGGAAGCCGTACGTTATGCCAAAAATAGCGAACAGGCAACAGATGGTGTTTCCGACCGTATTTTTACGGAACAGCTAAAGCAGGACCAGCAAGAGATGACACAGATCTTGAGTATGAGCGGCAACGAAAATGCCTATCAGCTTCATCATGAGATGGGCACGCTCATGACGGAGAATGTCACGGTCGTAAGAGAAAACAAAAAGTTACTGGAAACAGATAAGCAGCTGGGCAACCTGATGAATCGTTTTGAAAACATTAATATTCAGGATTCATTAAAATGGCATAACCATGCCGTCACCTTTGTAAGAGGCTTAAAAGGCATGATGGATCTCGCAAAAGTCATTACCCAGGGCGCTTATCTGCGCGATGAAAGCCGGGGCTCCCATTATAAGCCTGAGTTCCCTGACCGGGACGATGAGAAGTTTCTCAAAACAACAATGGCGACGTTTAACGCGGCAGAGCGGAAGCCTGAATTCAGCTACCAGGAAGTAGATATTTCAAAAATTAAACCCCGTAAACGCGACTATACGAAAGGCAAGAAAGCGGGTGTGAAGTCATGACGACGAACGGTAAATTGGTTCATTTAAAAATACGGCGTCAGGACGGCCCATCTTCTGACAGCTATGTGGAAGAATTTGAGGTGCCGTACCGGCCGAGCATGAATATTATTTCTGCCCTGATGGAAATCCGTAAAAATCCTGTCAACAAGGACGGAGAAGAGACGACACCGGTACAATGGGAGTCGGTCTGTCTTGAAGAAGTATGCGGGGCCTGCTCAATGCTCGTTAACGGAAAGCCGAGGCAAGCCTGCTCAACGTTAATTGATTCACTTGAACAGCCCATCCATCTCGCACCGTTAAAAACGTTCTCGTGTGAACGTGACCTGATCGTTAATCGAAAGCAAATGTTTGACGCCTTAATGAAAGTTAAGGCGTGGATTGATATTGATGGGACTCACGATCTCGGCCCGGGACCGCGAATGGCTGAGGAAGATAGGCAGTGGGCTTATGAATTAAGTAAATGCATGACGTGCGGACTCTGTTTTGAAGCATGCCCGAATGTGAATGACCGATCGACCTTTATCGGTCCTGCCCCTTTATCACAGGTCCGATTGTTCAACACCCATCCGACAGGTAAAATGCAGGCATCCAAAAGGCTTGAAAACATTATGACCGAAGGCGGCATCACGTCGTGTGGCAACTCAGGCAACTGCGCTGAAGTATGCCCGAAAGAAATTCCATTAACACATTCTATTGCAGCATTGAATAAATCCACCACCGCTTACTCCTTCAAACGATTTTTTGTAAAATAGCTTTAGCCGCTGTCCTTCAAGGGGACGGCGGTTTTTGCGTTATATATATTTTCCATGAAAGAAAGCCAGGGAAGAAAGGTCTTTTTAAACAAATGAAGTCATACATTCCCCTAATATATGGATGCTGGTATGTTAAAATGTAGCTGAGTTAGTGAGGGACAGAGCAGGTGCTCTGATTCTGGGGGAACGGGGGGATTTTTTTGAATGCACTTTTAACTTTTATACCCATAATCTTAAGCGTGCTCCAGGGTATTGAACATTTTGTAGGCAAGCGGCTCGTGACAGGGGAAGAGAAGAAGCTTTCAGAGACAGAGGGGAAAACCCTTGCACGTGTGGCCCGTATAATTTTCGGAGTTTTTCTGTTAGTTGCGATTCTATTTTCCTTTACTTTGAATATGCAATATGAATTTTTGAGAAATGTTCTTGTCTTTGCCTTTATAGTCGGATACGGAATTAAAGCAGTGATGGAATGGAAGTACCTTGAGGGGACAAAACATGTGGCTACCATTACTTTTATGTGTCTCAGTGTAGCGGCTGTTTTGGGCACCTTTCATATAATCTATGAAAGAAACCTGACCACCTATGGAGCCGTCATGGCAGACGTGATAGATCAGGAGGAATCTGTGAAGAGCATTCAAATAGAAACGCTCGACCAGAGCTCCTCAATTGAAACGGAAGACGAGAGACTGATTGCAGAGATCCTTTCTGGTCCAGCAGAGATGGTCCTTTTTGAGACCTCCCAAGTCCCTTTAGGCTCTTATCATCTCACTGTTCATACAGAAAATGATCACTTCCAGTTTTACATCGGAGACGACTCGCTGGTAATGGGGGATTTTGGAACGATGACTGAATATGAAATTTTAGAGGATAACGACATATACAGGCTAATTCAAAGTGAGTTGGAGAAGTAATTTATAATTTGCAGGCTTCAATAGCAGTGGCGCTTGTGTATGCCGTCCTGGTCTGGTGCCGGCAAAAAAACTCCCCAATACTCTCGCAGAGGGGAGGAGGACCTGATCGCGCCAAAGCTAAATTACTTTTTGGTGAAAAACCTTAGTTGACATACTTGCCGTGCTCAGGCTTGGCCATGTCATCAAAATTTTCAGCTAAAGTTTTTAAATTTTTTTTTAATAATTCGCCCGACATAGGCAGTCCGTGTCCCGTCACGGCGACAGTCGGCTTTAATGAGGCCAGCTTAATGACGGATTCCTTGGCTGCCTTCCAATCTGTCGTCAAGTATTTTGGCGGACCGCTGATTTCCTGTTCCTGGGTTATCACTTTATAAAGAGATTCCTGTTTAACAGTCACAAAAGCATCTCCAGCGACCAGCGCCCGGTCGTTCTCCCTGAAAAGAGCTATTTGACCTGGTGTGTGTCCGGGCGTATGAATCCATTTGAATTCCGGCAAATAAGGGACAGATCCATCGGCTGGTAATGGTTTAACGTTGTTTCCTAAATTAATGGGTTCATTAGGGAACATCGGCGACATCTTTGCAACCATGCCCCCTTCAACCGAGGGATCCGGTTTCGGGTAACTTCTTTCTCCGGTTAAATAAGGCATTTCTAACTCGTGTGCGTAAACAGGAATCTGCCAATGTTCAACCAGTTCAATAATGGCTCCTACATGGTCAAAGTGCCCGTGAGTTAATATGATCGCTTTTGGCCGGCTGTCAGTCCCAAACCGTTTTTCAACAGCGGAGATAATATCTTTGGCTGAATGAGGCATTCCTGCGTCAACCAATACAAAATCCGAGGTTTTTGGGTCGCCGATCATATGAATATTTACGATCTGGACGGTGTAGTTATAAAGATCCGGCAATACTTCTATACCTGAACCACTTTCTTTAGAAGTGGCTGGAATATATTTATAATCACTTCCGTAATTCATTTGCTTATCCATAAATCTCCTCCTCTATTAAGGCATGTAGCTAGTCTTCCCGTTGTAAATTTATCTACACACAAAAAAGGATAATATTAAAAATCAGCACTAAAGCCTTAAACTAATGAGTGCGTTTGCGCCAGAAGATCTCCTGCCAATTTTGTATTATTGGGAGAGGGTTTTACTGCAGAATTTGGAGGTGCTCGTATAAAAATCTTTGCTGGTAAGTACCATCCTGTAATCATACTCATCCTTGTCAGTGCCATATTCAGTTATATTAGCTATGACCCACATGTCATGCTTAGCGAAGCTGTCCTGTTTCATGGCATGTCTTCCATACTATTTATCTCCTTCTTATTTCTGTATGGGTTAGTTATAGGGAGGAGGATGCAGGATAATTTTTTCTCATTCATTACAGCTTATTGGGGAATCGGGGCTTTTTTATACAGTTTTGGCTACTTTTCATTTCTGGCCCCCATATTCTATCCGGCTAATTTTTTATTTACCCTTCCTATTTACGGCGGCATGAGATATTTTTTTGACTTATATCCCTCTTTTAGTTTAGGAATTATTAGTATAGCCGTACTGTACTTGTCTTGTTTAGCTGGTTATTTTGCAGGAAAATTAGCTGGGGTAAGAGAATCAGCCAAGGGGAAACATTAGCAGACAGCCAGGCGTAAACTTATCGGCTAGTTTAGTTGAAATTAACAAGAGAACATTAATAATTCTACATTATAAAATTAAAACTCTACCTTATAAACGCGAAACTCTACCGTATAAACGTGAAACTCTACCGTATAAAAGTGTAACTATACCGTATAAAAAGGCCACTCTACCGTATAACAAATTTCGACAATAAATGCGCCGCTGTCATACCCTTCTCCCCCCTTTTAACCCGTCAAAAAAAACCTTCCTTAATTGCTTTCTCCTAAGTCCCGTTTTTCCTGCCCAAATAAATGGAAAATTATGATAATCTTAAATTGAAGAAAATTTGTCTGACAAATAATTAACAGGAGGAAAAGCAATTGGACGTTACTCAAAGCCGGAATAATTTATCAGTCATCAGTAAAAATGGAATTGGTTTTTTGTTATCTGCCGTTGTGATCTGGGCAATCATCACAATCATATTTTTACAGCCAATAGAGATACATAGCAAGAACATCTACATGTTATTTTCCACAGGTTTAATGTTTCCTTTGTCCGTCGGAATGTCTGCTTTAATCAAGGCTGATTGGAGGCTTAAAAATAATCCCTTAGGTAATCTTGGTTTATATTTAAACCTGGCTCAGCTTATTTATTTTCCCATCCTTTTTTGGGGGATCATAAAAAGTCCAAATGATGCGATCGTATTTTTTGCAATTATAACCGGTGCTCATTTTTTCCCGTACGGCTGGTTTTATAACGCTAAACCCTTCTATGTCATGGCACCAGTCATTTCAGTGGCCATTATGGGTCTAGGGTTATATTTAAATGGAGATAACTTATGGGTAATTCCTTTGTCTATGACACTCCTTCTCCTATTATTAATTTCCTGGCTAAGTATAGACTATAAGAAGAAAGCGGGAAAAGAGTAACTGATCGACGCGGTCCAGCCAGATGCAGCGGCAGTTATAAAGCTATCGAGATGAAGAGCAGAGGAGTTTTCTGGTAAAAAGATAAGCAGGTGATAAAGGTGACTGTGAAAGGGCTGAATCATTTTTTATTTTCAGTTTCTAACTTAGAAAAATCTATTAAATTTTACACAGAAGTCTTCGACGCAAAATTGTTAGTAAAAGGGAGAAGCACAGCTTATTTTGATTTAGATGGTATGTGGCTTGCTCTTAATGAAGAGAAGCAGATTCCCCGAAACGACATAAACCACTCATATACCCATATAGCTTTTTCTATAGATGAAAAAGACTATGATCGCATCTATCAGAAACTGAAGGAGTTGAATATAAACATCCTGTCAGGCCGCCCACGGGACGAAAAAGATAAAAGGTCAATTTACTTTACTGATCCGGACGGCCATAAGTTTGAATTTCATACAGGTACTTTGCAGGACAGGTTGGATTACTACCAGAAAGAAAAACCACATATGGAGTTTTTTGATTGATGGGTTGTTTGAAGGCAATTAAAGGATTCTTGAAACAGTTGGTGAGAAGAAATCGTTAGCTTGGAGGTGTTAAAGAGTGGAACACTTTGAAAGAAAAATAACTAAGGTTGGAAACAGACTGGGTATAACCCTTCCTGCTAAACTACTTAAAAAAGTAGGTTTAACGCAGGGGGATCATGTTCAAGTGGAAGTCAAAGAAAAAAGAATTGTTTTATGGAAAAAAGAACAGATTACACTCCCTCATGGGGTGGACGCTGAAATTATGAATGTCTTGAATGATATCATCAAAGATCATGATCAAGCCTTTAAAGGCTTAGTGGACAGATAATGGCCAATATAACACTTTCCATAAATTCATATATTACATGTACAATGAATGCTGGAGGAGTGCTCTTATTCACAGGGGCTGGCTATTTTATTTATAGACAGTTACAGCATTAAAGTATAGGTCACTCAACAAAATGAGAGTTATAATTATTCTATACCATTAAATTATAGAAAGCAGGTTGGCAGATATGAGTAATGATTCGATTAGTCAGATGTGGGAGGACTTTAAGAAGGTGAATCCGGATGCGCCAGAAAATTATGAAGCGTGGGCGTTTGGGGATTCTAAGGAAATGGCTGATGAACTTGCTGAATTAGTACTGGAAGGCAGAAAAACTGCGACAGCTTCAAATTATTCATTATACGGAGATGAAGAGCCGTTACCTTTTGTTGGTCTTCATAATATTATTCTTGATGGGGATGGAAAAGCTGTAGCCGTAGCCGAAACCACCTCGGTTGAGATTGTTCCATTTGATGAAGTCACTGAAGAACACGCTTATTTAGAAGGTGAAGGCGACCGTACCTTAAAATATTGGCGGGACGTACACGAAGACTTTTTTAAGAAAGAATTCAAAGAGGTTGATCAGGAGTTCCATAGTAAAATACCAGTAGTCTGTGAAAAATTTAAGGTAGTATATAAGAAGTAAAGGCCGAGTGAAGCTTATGGTGGAGCAGCTTATATGAAAGATGTTGAACCACAACTTACTCTTTAAAAGACCGTTTAAACTAATAGCGAAAGTAGATGATGGACGTTGTCTGAACGTCCATCACACAGGCTCAGGTTCATCCGTACTTTTTTTGATGCTCTTTCTTTTTCTTTAAGTATTCTTCATCGGTTCGGACAATCTTCCATTTCTCTTCGAAAATACGTGCTGATTCCGCTTTCTCATCATTGATCTCTCGCGGATTGATCTCCCCTTCCTTATCGTATTTCTTTCCGCCTTTATAGTTCGCGTAGCGCCTCGCTCTCGTGTAGCCCATTTGGATAAACTTCCGAGCCATATCCATTCCTACGAAGTCATTTTTTTCTTTATACTCTTCAAAAAGTTGATAAATTTTCTCAGAGGATTCTTTGGCAATCTCAGGAGTTTTAAATCTCCAGTGAGGCAGAATCTCCCCTTTATATGGTTCTACCATGAGAACTCCCTGCTCCCCGCGTCCCACTCTATACTTGTCAGGCTCTTTCCTAAAGTCGATGTTGTCAAAATCAAGATCGTAATCAAAACTCATATTATCCACATCCTTTCCAATAGATATTCCATAAAACTGATGAACTTAAACGGAAAATAGACCTGACAAACGGAGAGCGATAGCTGAAGGTCCAGGAAGCTGCAAATGCGGCTTTTTATTTAGTTTCGAACTGGAAAATGATGTTAAACTAAAGGGGGAGTTGAGTTGAATAAGTGAACTTCTTTTAATGTAAATAAAGAGGAGGAACACCGTGGCATTTATTATTTCGGCTTTAATAGTTGTTGTATTTATTGTAATTGCTATTGGCGGCGATGTTATGTTTAAGAGAAAAATTATGGCTGCTATATATACTTCAATAATGGCAGTTATAGTGTTAAATATAATGGAGCCTGTACCACCTGTGGATGGAGGTTGGGCATTAGGCATTTTAGTTTATTCAATTCATGCAGTGCCTGTTATTTTTATTTACGGCATTTTTTCATCTGCAATTTCGGAAAAGATTAGCTTCGCTCTGGAAAAATACTCGAATGTTCTTTCTCTTATACTTCATATTTTATTTGGAATCGCATTTGTCCTGCCGTATGGTGTCATTTTCGTATCAATTCCCTTCACACAACTTACATTTTGCGAAATCTTTTTCAATTATGCTACACTCCTTTTTTCCATCTTCGCTGTTATATTCTTTATTATCGATTATATTTTAAAGCAAAAGTTTAAACGAGGAGAGTAAATTTCATATTATGAGACTGAAATAAAGGGCAAGCGATAACTCAATCAGCTCTCGCTGCTCTTGTTCAACAAAAGGGAATAATAGTTTAAGAATGAAGGATATCATTAAAAGCTAATTAGCTACTCAGGAGGTTATGATGAAAATTATTAGGGATACAGGTAGAAGTTTTGATTTAGATAATTTTCTTTCTATGTCATTAGTAGCTCATTTATCAACGGTCGCAGAAGATTCACCAAGAGATTCACCCGTTTGGTTTTATTGGCGAGAAAAAATAATTTGGATAATAGGTACAGCTTCAGATACATTTCCAGATAGAATAAGGAAAAATTCAAAATGCGCTATTGGAATAGTAGATTTCAACCAGCATACTGGTCTATTTTTACATGCAGGATTTAGAGGGACAGCAACTGTTAAGCCTTTTGACGAGATAATAGCTAATCAGTTACTTTCTCGTTATTTGGGAACTGAAATCGAAAAATGGGACCCACGTTTTAAAGAATTAGATGATAGTAATGTTCTAATATGCTTTACACCCGAAACAGTAGTAGTTCGTGACCAATCATATGTTCTTCCTAAAAGTGGTGAAAAGTGCGATTGTTCAAAAGAATAGTCGCTTATTGTAATAACGGCGAGGGTTAGTAAAATTACGAGTTGCAGTTTTGCAGCTCTTTTTTTGCATCTATATACTGGAAAATGTTGTTAAACTAATGGAGGGAAGAGTTAGATAAAAAGTAAATTATGTAGATTACGTTTTTGTTTTGTTTAAAGTATTTGTAAAAAATGATGCTAAGGTGATAATAGAAAATTATCAATGCGTAAAAGTTTAATGGAGGGATTTTTAAATGTCGAATCATAAAAACGAAGAAAAACTAGCAGGAGGAAATGTCTCAAACGTATATCGCATAGAAGATACTGTTAGACGAGAGTTAAAGCCTGATAGCATTAAAATTCATAAATTACTGAAACATTTGGAAAGTAAAGGTTTTGATTATTCACCTAAGTTTTTAGGGATTGATGAAAAAAATAGAGAGATATTATCATTTATCAAAGGAGAAGCTGCCAATTATCCACTAAAAGAATACATGTGGTCTAATGATGTTTTAAAAGAAATAGCGAAAATGCTTCGTCTCTATCATGATGCTGTAAGTGATTTTCCCTCATTAAATGAATGGAAACCAATTGATAATACTCCAAATAACATGGAGGTTTTATGTCACAATGACTTTGCTATATACAACATTATTTTCAATCACAAAAAACCAGTAGGTGTTATAGATTTTGATGTCGTTGCTCCTGGTCCAAGACTTTGGGACATAGCTTATACTCTTTACACATGCGTTCCATTAAGTAGGTATTATCATACTAAAAAAGGCGAGACAGTTCATTATAATCCAACAGATGATGCTAAACGAATAAAACAAAGAGTTGAATTGTTCTTTGAATCTTACGGTATTGAGGGGATGAAAGCAGGATATTTAGAGATGGTATTGCTAAGATTAGAAGGATTATGTAAATACATGAAAAGAAAAGCCGATGAAGGAAATATTGCATTTCAAAAGATGATAGATGAAGGGCACTATGAATATTATCAAAAAGATATTAAATTCATTCGTGAACATGGAAAAGAGTGGATTTAAGAAGGGGTTTGTTGAAATAACGGAGAGCAAAAGTTGAAGATCCAGGAAGCTGCATATGCGGCTTTTAAAATTGCCTGCTAACTGGAACATGATGTTAAGAGGGGGTCTGCTAAACAAAAGTATTTCTTTTTGTTAAAGTGAAGATAGGTAAAGTTAAGATGATAGTCATCACCTTAACTAAACTTTTTGTTAAGTTTAGAATTTTATGCGGAGGGATTTTTTTGAAAACTAATATAATTTATAACGATAATTTTGAAAATAACAGACTTAGTGATGAATTAGTGTGGTTCTGTGAACCTAAAGAATGGTTTGTAGACAAAAGTTCCTCTCAACTTGTAATACAAACAGATGAGAACACCGATTATTGGAAGAAAACACATTATGGTTTTGAAGCGGATAATGGGCATTTTCTTTATAGAGAAACAAATAAAAATTTTAGATTAACTGCAAAAGTGAAGACAAAACCTAAATCAAGGTATGACCAAGCAGGGTTGATGTTGAGGTTCTCGGAAGATATATGGATAAAAACATCATTGGAATATATACCAAATGGATTAAGTAAATTGGGTGCAGTGGTTACAAATCGCGGCTATTCTGATTGGTCCTCACAAAATGTAGACTATAATAATGAATATTTGTTTTTCAGGTTATCAAGAATTGGTCAAAATGTTTATGTGGACTTTTCATCAAACGGGGCAGAATGGAACCAAATACGTATTGCTCACTTGGATATCCCAGAACATTCTTTGGTTAAAACGGGGTTATATGCTTGCAGCCCACAAGGGAAAGATCAGGAAGTCAGGTTTGATTTTATAGAAATTGAAGAACTTTCTAACGACCCTCAAGAAGCTTATTTATAAACTTTATAAAATACTTATAAACTTGTTGTTTGGTGATGTAACTGGACTAAAGGTAGCAATAGCTGAAGAGTCAGGAAGCTGCATATGCGGTTTTTTTCTTTGCTTCACAACTTGAAAATGATGTTAAAACTAAAGGGGAAGATCCTTCAATAAGCAAACGAATCAAATTTTGCAACAAAACAATAGTTTAAATATGTTTATTTTGAAGGAGGAGGGGTCATTATGTGGTTTATTAAGGAATACTTTTTGGGATATTTATTTATTATGATGGCGGCACAAGGATATTCTTGGTATTATCTTTCGGGTGATATTTACCCTCTATGGTTTTACGTAATATTTGCTATCGCAGGATTGTTTTTAATAGTTCATAAAAATATCAAAAAAGTGCCTGACAATAAAAAAAGTAAAGTGATTCTCTTCGATGTTATATATATCACTCTTGTTTCTTTACTCGTAAGTATTCCTTTGCCGTTTTTAGCGTGGGTTATATCTGCATTTCTCCCTCTTTTCATTATTCAATACGCGTTTGAACCTTTTGGTAAAAATGCTAGGGTATAGAGTCAAGTCATTTAGTCATTTGGTTATTGCACTTTAAAATAAAATTAAGCTTCTTCCATTAACGAGGGGCATATTTAGAAAAGATACATTTATATATAAACTTCATAGAACAATGAGAAAGTTATCCAAATTAAAAATAGAGAGTGAGGTACTCATTCATGATGAATTATAGTTTTTTATCTATTATTAAACAATTGGAAACAATGCTTCATAAGGTTTCGTTTTTTAAATTAGTATTATTTGTTATTCCTGTTTCTATGTTTGTGACACTTGTTTATGCATTGTCCAGTGATATATTTAATACCATTGGCTCTAGTTTTTTTAGATAACACTTAATAAACAGCAAAGTAATAAGGAATAATCACTTTTGAAATGGTGTACTTAAATTAACGGCGAGCGATCGTTGAACAAGCTGCTATTGCTTGCCAGTACGAAGGGGAAAAGAGTTTAATAAAAAAATTATGGTTATATAACAAGGAGGGAAATTGTATGCACTATACTGAAGCTATTCTACGAATTTATGATTTATTATCGCTACTTATTTTTGCAATTGGAATATTTTTTATACTCATAGCCCCCTTAATTTTGAAAGAGTCTAAAATAATTGGATATGCATTCATAGGCCTCGGAATAATAATTGTTATAACTGGTATAACTATAAGACTTTAAATATATAAACTACTATATTAGGTTTAATTAGAAGTGCTTATTAAACAAACGGCGAGCAATAGTTCCTAGAAGCTGCATATGCTTGCTTTTATAATTGCATCCGTAATGGGGACTGATGTTAAACAGTAGAAGTAGATTCTTAAATAAAGCATACATACAAAAAAGGCAGCGATAAAAATGGTTATCGCTGCCTTTTTTCTTAGTTATATTATAGCATAATTTTCCATGAAATTTCAGGCTGTTATTCTAATATTCTAAATATTACCATAAGAGAGTGACTTGGTATATGAAGGAGTTTAGTAATACAAGAGTTCGTAAAAAGAATGGTCTATTGCAAGGAGGATTATAATATGCAACTTTATAGGTTCGATAATGAAATTGGAAAAAAAGTCACTCATTTTAACTCTAATTTTATAATGTCCCGAATAACAAAAACGGAATTAGCTGCTCAAATTAGTTGCATGTATTTAGAGCCTGACGGAATTATTGGCTTTCATAAAACGGTAGTTCCTCAATTACTTATTATTGTTACTGGTGAAGGCTGGGTACGGAATGATGATATGTCAGAAATAAGTGTTAAAGCAGGTGATGTTATCTATTGGGAGGAAGGTGAAGGACACGAAACTTTCACTAATTCAGGGCTTACTGCAATAGTAATAGAATCAGAAAAACTAAATCCATCTGATTTCATGCCTCAGAAAGAGTTGACCTAAATTCACACTTCCAGGAACGGGAGCCTTACTAAACCAGCGCAGTACACTTTTGTTAAAGAATAGAATGTTATTAGGGAGGGGCTTTAATGTTAGGGGTAAATAAAGGAGAAGTCAAGTTGGTAACTCATTCGTCAAACTGGAAAGAACTATTTGCCGATGAGAAAGAAATGTTACAATCCATCATTGGAGAATACATAAAAGATATTCAACATTTTGGAAGTACAGCTATTGAAGGTATTAAAGCTAAACCTATTATCGACATACTCGTTGGAGTGGAGTCTTTAGATAAAGTTGAGAAATTCGATAAAGAGAGTTTAAAAGAAAATGGATATTACCATTTATCGAAAGTGCGTCTTGAAGGAAAAGTAGTTTTTGCTAAATTCTCTAACTTAGAAAACCTAACTAAGACACATATCATGCACATAGTTGAACATAACGGAACATGGTGGAAAGAGCATACTTTTTTAAGAGATTTTTTGAATGATAATCCTGATAAAGCAAGAGAATATGAAGCATTAAAAAAGAGTTTGGCATTAAAATATCCTAAGGATGAACGTACCTGTTTCTGCTAGCTATAAATGACTGATTGCTGACAGCGTTGTCTGTCCGGGATTTGTCGAGTATACTGTCATTAAAAAGCTGCAGAAAGGAAAAAAGAGACCCAAAGGATGTTGACCGT
>NZ_JAIWPE010000022.1 GCF_021028955.1 Salipaludibacillus sp. CUR1 | reverse complement strand
GGCAAGGTGGTGCTCTACCACTGAGCTATTCCCGCATATTAAACTGGCAGGCCCAGCAGGATTCGAACCTGCGAATCACGGAATCAAAATCCGATGCCTTACCGCTTGGCTATGGGCCTAAAATATATAAATGGGGCGGCTGATGGGAATCGAACCCACGAATGCCGGAACCACAATCCGGTGCGTTAACCACTTCGCCACAACCGCCATAGTTTTCAATTGGCAGGGGCAGCAGGAATCGAACCCGCATCAAAGGTTTTGGAGACCTTCGTTTTACCATTAAACTATGCCCCTAAGTATAGCTTAATGAAGTAAATGGTGGAGGGGGAGAGATTCGAACTCCCGAACCCTGAGGGAGCGGATTTACAGTCCGCCGCGTTTAGCCACTTCGCTACCCCTCCGTAACAACATATAATATATTACAAAAAGATTACTAATTAGTCAATAGTAAAATTGAATGGTGCTGGCCAGAGGACTTGAACCCCCAACCTACTGATTACAAGTCAGTTGCTCTACCAATTGAGCTAGGCCAGCACTCAAAATGGTGGCTCGGGACGGAATCGAACCGCCGACACACGGATTTTCAGTCCGTTGCTCTACCGACTGAGCTACCGAGCCTTAGTAAATCTTTTAAAATATTAATGGCGGTCCCGACGGGAATCGAACCCGCGATCTCCTGCGTGACAGGCAGGCATGTTAACCGCTACACCACGGGACCTCATGGTGTTATAGTATGTATTTAGATATAAATTGGTTGCGGGGGGCGGATTTGAACCACCGACCTTTGGGTTATGAGCCCAACGAGCTACCAGACTGCTCCACCCCGCGACGATAAAAAAATATTGAATTATTCATTATATACACTATGGTGGAGGATGACGGGCTCGAACCGCCGACCCCCTGCTTGTAAGGCAGATGCTCTCCCAACTGAGCTAATCCTCCATAATTGTGTTCAAATTAAAATGGTGACCCGTACGGGATTCGAACCCGTGTTACCGCCGTGAAAGGGCGGTGTCTTAACCACTTGACCAACGGGCCATTTTTTCTGGCGGAGAGCGAGGGATTCGAACCCTCGAGACGGGTTTAAACCGCCTACACGATTTCCAATCGTGCTCCTTCGACCTCTCGGACAGCTCTCCATAAAATGGCTCCACAGGTAGGATTCGAACCTACGACCGATCGGTTAACAGCCGATTGCTCTACCACTGAGCTACTGTGGAATAATGGTGCCCAGCGACGTCCTACTTTCACAGGGGGAGATCCCCCAACTATCATCGGCGCTGGAGAGCTTAACTTCCGTGTTCGGCATGGGAACGGGTGTGACCTCTCCGCGATCGTCACTGGACAT
>NZ_JAIWPE010000021.1 GCF_021028955.1 Salipaludibacillus sp. CUR1 | reverse complement strand
TGCGTTGAGGAAAGAAAGATTAATTACCTCCAACCTTTCCGGCTAAAAACTGATTACTTTTTTTGGACAAGTGCTTCGCTGATAGATCATGATTTTCGCCGATAGAACTCAAATTTCGCTGATTGAGCATCTATTTTCGCTGATTGAACTCAAAATTCGCTGATTGACAACAAAAATCGCCGATAGAACCCCAAAATCCCTGTTTGCCCGCTAAAAATTCACTCCTCAGCTCACCAATTTTTGCTCTTAGCTCCACCAGACCGGCAGAATCTCATCTTTATTTTTAAAAATTAAGATGGTTCAGGCACAGAGGAGGCATTTTCACATATTTATAACTATATAGAAAACAGTAACAGAGTAAGTTTGATAAAGCGTAAATAACTGACAACACGGACGACATGTGCTGCATATAGTAAAGCACATGTTTTCATGGAGTTCGAGGATTAAAGAATAGAAGATCGGGCCATAATGTTAAGGGAGGTGCAGAAGCGTGAATTATGCTATGAATAAAGAGTTGCCTTTATTAAAAGATTGCTTGATTTGTTCCAAGGCAAAGAAAGAAGGAATATATGTACTTGGAACATTTATTTGTGAAGAATGCGAAGCACAGATGGTCCGCACTGATACAGGAGATCACCGGTACGCCATTTATGTTGACCGTTTAAAAATGCTAAAACCTGACTTGCAAGGTGGAGAAGAGAGGCCGGTTCAAAAATGAACCGTCTCTCTTTTTAATTTAGGAAGAAAATTAACGCATGTTTCGTTATAATGGGTGGAGGATTATGATTTGGAAAGTAGGCCTATAATGAATCAGAAAGATACCCCGCTATTTAACCAGTTAAAAAAACATGCAGAACAGTCTCCGCAGTCATTTCATGTACCAGGGCATAAAAATGGCCGGGTTTTTTATGAAAAAGCGAAAACAATGTTTCAAGACATTTTACATATAGACCAGACTGAAATTGAGGGGCTGGACGATCTGCATGAGGCAGATGGAGTGATTGCAGAAGCAGAGCAGCTTGCCGCAGAATTGTACGGGGTGCGTAAGACTCATTTTCTGGTGGGCGGTTCTACGGCAGGAAATCTGGCAATGATGATGACAGCTGCAGAACGGGGAGAGACTGTCCTGGTGCAGAGGAACAGTCATCAATCCATTTTTCACGGAATTGAGCTGGCAGGAGTAAAGCCGGTCTTCCTCGAGCCTGAAGGAGATGAGGAGACAGGAACAGTGCTGGGAGTTTCTCTTCGTACTTTAAAAGAAGGGATAGCCGCTTTCCCTGAAGCAAAAGCGGTTTTTCTGACCTCCCCTACGTATGAAGGTTACGGTCAACCCCTTTCAGAACATGTCCAAGCTGCACACAATGCCGGTTTAATGGTTTGTGTGGATGAAGCGCACGGCGCCCATCTTATTTATGAAAAGGGGGCATCCTGGCCGCAGAGTGCAATTAGAGCAGGAGCTGACATGGTAGTACACTCCGCACATAAATCGTTGCCTGCTATGACAATGTCATCTTTTATACATGTAAACAGCAGCCGGGTTAATGAGGAAATGCTTGGGTATTGCCTGCGAATGCTGCAGTCAAGCAGTCCGTCGTATCCGCTGATGGCATCATTGGATACAGCAAGGGCCTACCTGGCTTCATTTACAGATTCAGACTGGAGGCATATAACTGTGCGGGTTGCTCAGTTTAAGGAGGAAGTAGGGCAAGGTTATTTTTGGGGTCGGACTCCCCAGAAATTGGGAAATTATGTGCAGGATCCATTGAAGCTGGCTTTTGTGACCCGGTTTGCGGGGGTGCCTTTTAAATGGAAGCGCCGGATGGAAGAAAGCAACGTTTTCCCTGAACTTGTATCGCCATATCACCTTCTGCTTACCTTGCCGTTAACAAGTGAACTGCCGTCTGGAGAAAAGTGGTCCGGTTTTTTCCAAGAGGTGCTTCATTTAAATAATGACGATATCGAGCGATACGATAAACGCCGGAAGGCTGCTTTTTTTCATAAAAAAAATATTTCCGGACTGGCTTACACAATAGATGAGATGAGAAACAGAGAAACGTCACTTGTTCCTTGGACAGCCAGTGAAGGACTTATTTCTGCAGAGACTATTACTCCATATCCACCGGGAATTCCTTTAGTGTTAAAAGGGGAACGCATCGAAAGGACTCATGTGGCGAGGCTGGCTGAACTGGTGGATGCCGGTACTTCATTTCAGACAGGAAAAAAATGGATTAAAGAAGGTATTAAAATATTTTTGCAATAGAGGAGAATGACGAGTGAGCGGTATATTTATTACGTTTGAAGGTGGAGAAGGGGCCGGAAAAACAACGGTTCTTCAGAAAATTAAACAGAAACTTGAGGAAGAGGGACGCCAGGTTATAGCTACCCGTGAACCTGGAGGGAGCATTATAGCAGAAAAAATACGGCAGATTATTCTTGACCCTGCCCACACAGAGATGGATAGAAGAACCGAAGCACTTCTTTATGCAGCTGCGCGGAGACAGCACCTTGCTGAAACTGTACTTCCTTATTTAAATAAAGGTGGAATCGTACTCTGTGACCGGTTTGTTGACAGCAGCCTTGTGTATCAGGGAGCAGCGAGAGGAATTGGTGTAGAGGAAGTCCTTAATTTAAACCTGTTTGCCACGGAAGGAATGCTGCCTGATCTCACTCTTTACTTTGATATTGAGCCGGAAAAAGGGCTTGCGAGAATTACTGAACATAAAGGCAGAGAATACAACCGGCTTGACCGTGAATCGTTAGTTTTTCATTATCAGGTGAGGGAGGCTTATCTTGAGTTGCAGAAAAAGGCTCCTGAAAGAATACACACGATTGATGCTTCTGACAGTTTAGAGGAGGTAACTGAGCGGGCCTGGCAGGAAATCAGCGAGTTTCTGAAGAACAAATAGAACGTAAGAACGAATTTTTCTTGGTATAATATTATATATAAAAGGTTCCATACGAGGAGGCCCGATAACAGTGAAACTCATCATGGCAGTAGTTCAGGATAAAGACAGCAACCGTTTGTCCGATGCTCTTGTAGAAAGGGATTTTCAGGCAACAAAACTGGCCAGTACAGGCGGTTTTTTAAAAGCGGGCAACACGACATTCATGATCGGGGTCAAAGATAAAGAAGTGGAGCAGGTGCTTGAGATTATAAAAGATAACTGCCAGTCAAGAGAGCAGCTCGTAGCGCCGATTTCGCCAATGGGAGGCAATGCTGATTCCTATGTGCCGTATCCTGTGGAAGTGCAGGTAGGCGGAGCTACAGTCTTTATTCTGCCGGTTGAACAGTTTGAGAAGTTTTAGACAGGGCATCATAGTGCACACCGAGGAGTTATAGTTATGAAAAATTGGGAACAGCTGGAACAAACTCAGCCAGCCATAGTCAAGATGCTTACCAACAGTGTTGAAAAGAACCGTCTGGCTCATGCTTATTTATTTACGGGTGGCCGGGGGACTGGAAAAAAAGAAGCAGCTCTGCTTCTGGCAAAAACATTTTTCTGCGCTCATAGACAGGGCGCAGAACCATGTCAAACCTGCCGCGAATGCAAAAGGATTGATTCAGGAAATCATCCGGATGTTCATATCATACAGACCGATGGGGCTTCTATTAAAGTTGAACAAATCAGGAATTTAAAAAAAGAATTCAGCTTAAGGGGAGTCGAATCCCATAAGAAGTTTTATATTGTTCAAGATGCGGAGAAAATGACTGATCCTGCTGCCAACAGTCTGCTTAAGTTTTTGGAAGAGCCTGAAGGAGAGGCACTGGCCGTCCTTTTAACTGTACAGATTCATAAAATATTAAAAACAATTATATCCCGGTCTCAAGTACTGCAGTTCGCGCCTCTGCCGGCAGACCTGCTGATTAAAAAGTTGACAGAACAGGGCATTCACGAGAAATATGCGCGGACCGTTTCCAAAATGACCAATGATCTGGAAGAAGCACTCCAGCTTTGCCAGGAGGATTGGATTGCACAAGCCAGAAACAAAGTGATACAATTAATTGATGACCTTTCAATGCGTCCAAGGTATGCATTCATTACCCTGCAGGAAGAGTGGCTTCCTTTTTTTAAGGAAAAAACAGAGGTACAGCTGGGTATAGATTTACTAATGCTGTGGTACCGGGATGTGATCCGCATGCAAGTAGACCAGACGGATCAGATCGTTTATATAGATCAAGAGGACAAGCTTCAGGACCATGCCCTGAAACTGTCGCAAGAAAAGCTGGGAAACAACCTCCAGGCAGTAATGGATGCGAAGCGTCGATTGGATGCAAATACCGCTCCCCAGCTATTAATGGAGCAATTGCTTCTTCGGTTACAGGAGGGATAACGTGCATCAGGTGGTAGGTGTCCGATTTAAAAAAGCCGGGAAAATTTATTATTTTTCCCCAGGTGAATTTGATATAAAGCTTGATGATTATGTCATAGTGGAGACAGCCCGCGGGGTTGAATTCGGCAAAGTAGTTATCGGTGTGAAGGAAGTTGACGAACAGGATGTCGTTTTACCGCTTAAAAATGTCCTTCGTCTAGCGACCGACAAAGACAAGCTTATTGTCGAAGAAAACAAAAAAGAATCACAGAAAGCATTTGAGGTATGTCTCGCCAAAATTTCGGAACATAATCTGGAAATGAAACTGGTGGACGCTGAATATACGTTTGACAGGAATAAAGTGCTGTTTTATTTCACGGCAGACGGACGGATTGATTTTCGTGAGCTTGTTAAAGATCTTGCCTCTGTTTTCAGAACAAGGATTGAATTAAGGCAGATCGGTGTCCGTGATGAAGCTAAAATGCTTGGAGGCATAGGCCCTTGCGGAAGAATGCTATGCTGTTCCACTTTTCTGGGAGACTTTGAACCTGTCTCAATTAAGATGGCAAAAGACCAGAACTTATCTTTAAATCCAACAAAGATTTCAGGTCTCTGCGGCCGGCTGATGTGCTGTCTGAAATATGAAAATGATATGTATGAAACAGCCAAAAAAGAATTACCGGATATAAATGAAAAAATGGAAACAAGCCTTGGAAAAGGAAAAGTTGTCGGCTTAAACATGTTGGAGAGGCTGGTTCAAATAGAGATATTTGAATCAGGGCAAGTGGTTGAATACACATTGGATGAGCTTCTGGAAGAAGGAGCGATCGCCACGGAATCCACGAAATAATGAGGTGTGGGAATCGTGAATAAAAACGAAATATTTACTCGCGTAAGTCAAATGGAAGAGCGGATCGGCGGGCTTCACCACGAGCTGGGGGAACTCAAGGATCAGCTGGCTCTGCTTTTGGAGGAAAATACCCACTTGCAAATGGAAAACGAGCATTTACGCGAACGGCTCATGAGAGAAGCAGAAGAAACAGAAGAGGAAAACGTGAAGGAAGCTGCAGGCGGTTCTAAAACGAAAGACAGAATTCAGCCCGGATTCGGGGAAGGCTACGATAATCTCGCCCGGCTTTATGAAGAAGGCTTCCATATTTGCAATTTACATTATGGAAGCATCCGAAAAGAAGGCGACTGCCTCTTTTGCCTGTCGTTTCTCCACAAAAAATAGGGACCGGCTAAGCCTTTCCGCCAGACGGAAAGGCTTTTTTATAATTATTAACGGGGCAGAAGGAATAAAAAATCACAATTACTCTTTTGAAAGGAGCAGACCCAGATGACGAAGAGAGAAAGAATAGAAAGGCTTGACTACCTCCCGGGATGGGAAAGAGCGATTTATCAGCGGCCTGATATCTTTTCCTACTCAATGGATGCTGTCCTTCTCGGAAAGTTTGCACAGCTTCCTAAGTCCGGTGAAGGAAAAATAATGGATCTTTGTACAGGCACCGGTGCTGTGCCGCTCATTATGTCCCAGAGAACCCGGACATTTATTGAAGCGGTAGAAATTCAGCCGGTTTTAGCCTCACTGGCCGAAAAGTCTGTGCATGAAAATAACCTGGCTGACCAGGTCAGGGTAATGGAAGCTGACATACTGGAACTGGACGGGCTTGTCAGATGGGAAAGCTACGATACAGTCACATGCAACCCCCCTTATTTTCCGGTAACAGCCGAAAAAGGAAAGAACGTTAATAATCATCTGTCGCTCGCCCGCCATGAAATTGCGTGTACACTGGATGATGTGATCAGGGTTTCTTCCAGGCTTGTTAAACAGAAAGGCCGTGTAGCTATCGTCCATCGTCCTGAAAGGCTCCCGGATATTTTTGGAACCATGGTAAAGTACCGGCTGGAGCCAAAACGAATCCAATATGTACATCCTAAAAGCGACAGGGAAGCGAATATCGTTCTGGTTGAAGCTGTCAGGGAAGGAAAGCCAGGAATTAAGACAATGCCTCCGTGGATTGTATACGGAGAGGACGATACATATACAAGGGAGTTTAAAGAGCATTATGAGTGAGAAGAATCATTATGTATATATTCTCCGTTGTAAAGATGCCACCTATTACACAGGCTATACCACAGATGTCCAGCGGCGGCTCTGTGCCCATGAAAATGGGAAAGGAGCGAAATACACGAGAGGACGGGGCCCCTTCACCCTTGTATATGAGCAAAAACTTGACTATAAAGGGGACGCTTTGAAAAGGGAACGGGAAATTAAACGGATGACGCGGAAGGAAAAAGAAGCAATCATTTGTAAATGGAGGAGGGAGAAGTGTGATGATAAGGGAACAACGGAGCTACCCTAAAGATCAGGAAGAGGAGACAGGAGCGCTTTATCTTGTGCCTACACCGATCGGTAATTTGCAGGACATGACATTCCGCGCGGTAGACACATTAAAAAAGGCAGATATCATAGCTGCTGAAGATACGAGGCATACTAAAAAACTTTGTCACGCCTTTGAAATTACAACGTCTCTTATAAGCTATCATGAGCACAATAAACGGGAACGTGAAGAGGAACTTGTAAACCGGGTGAAAAGCGGGGAAATGGTGGCACTGGTCAGTGACGCAGGAATGCCGGCTATTTCAGATCCGGGAGCAGATATTGTAAAACGGATAACTGAGGAAGGGCTGCCTGTTATTGCACTTCCGGGAGCCAATGCAGCAGTTACCGCACTTGTTGCTGCTGGTCTTCCGACGGACAGTTTTACGTTTGCCGGATTTCTTGACCGAAATAAAAAGACAAGGAAAAAGGAGCTTGAACAGTGGCAGGCCTCCCCTTCTACCCTGATATTTTACGAAGCTCCCCACAGGGTTAAAGAGATGGTATCTGCACTTTTAGACAGTTTTGGTAACCGCCAGGCTGTGCTATGCCGTGAATTAACTAAGCAGTTTGAAACGATTTTAAGGGGAGATCTGGAAGCCCTTAAAGAATATATTGAGAAAGAGGGAATTAAAGGGGAATGCGTCGTGGTCGTTGAAGGAGCATCAGAAAGAGAAAGGATAGCGGCAGCCGGAGCCCCTTGGTGGGAGACGCTTACTTTAAAAGAACATGTGACTTCTTATATAGAGAAAGGCGAAACTTCAAAACAGGCTATCAAACTGACTGCTTTGGACAGAGACATGCCTAAACGTGATGTTTATCAGGCATACCATGTAGAAAACAACTAAAACTGGTCAAAAAAAGACTTCCTCAAGCGAACTGCTGGAGGAAGTCTTTAATATTATTTTTCTTGTTTTTGAATGTAGCTTTCAAGCTCTCGTACAATTTCTTTAGCGCCCATCGGGCTTAAGATAATTTTACCTTCAGCAAGAGATAAGTTGTCATCGGAAACTTCCCCTGTTACTTGACAGGTCATGTTAGGCTTATACTTTTTAAGGACGATGCGGTCATCGTCAACATAAATTTCAAGCGCGTCTTTCTCTGCGATGTCTAAAGTTCTGCGCAGTTCAATCGGAATTACCACGCGGCCAAGTTCATCAACTTTTCTTACGATACCAGTAGATTTCATGATATTTCTCCTCTCATCTCTTAAATTTTGTCCGACAAACTCGTATGTCGCTGTGTCATTTTTCGACAAAATTCTTGTAAACTCAGAATACCAAGTCTTCCAAAAGAAGTCAATTAAAAAATGTTTAAATTCAAAGCTTTTAGAAAATGGGAGTTTTCTAAACGTCTATGGCGGGATATAAAGCGTTATTGGTAAATGTAACCATCGACAGAAAGACTGAGGAAAATTAATAAAAAACCAACAGCTTAAAACATTTTTCGACAACAGGCGACAAAAAAATGAGAGGTATTCTGCCAGGCTCTCCCCCTTCCCTTAAAGATTTCCTCAAATAAAAATATACTATTATGAATACTAATACCCTTTTCAGCCAATAATGTAACAGTAATTAAGGGAATTTTTTGAAAATTAAGAGCGGTGGTTAGCCAGGCTGAAGCCTTGACAGTCCTTGCTTCCTTATGTATATTCTGAAAGAAGAGGAATAACTGGTTTTAAATAAATAATCGTGATTCCAATGACGGGATGAGTAAAAAGAGAGGTTTATGAACAGAGAGCCGGGGCAGGTGAAAGCCGGTATAAGCTGAACTTTTGAATATGGTCCTGAGAGGAACTGCTTTTCGAGCCTTAATACGGTATGGCAAGGCAAAGGTAAGGGAAGCACGGCGCTGCACGTTAGACAGGATGCTGCAACGGTTTTAAAATCCGTGCAGTACTTAGAGGTTTACGGGAATGATCCTGTGGACAAATCTGGGTGGTACCACGTGAGGTTAACTCTCGTCCCAAGTGAGGACGGGAGTTTTTTGTTTTCTTTTATGAAGGAACCGCCCGTACATCATTTTCAATAAGGAGGATAAAAAAATGGCAAAAGACACTAACACGTTTTATATTACGACACCGATTTATTATCCAAGCGACAAGCTCCACATCGGCCATGCTTATACAACTGTGGCCGGTGACGCAATGGCCAGGTATAAGCGCCTGAGGGGGTACAACGTCAGGTATTTAACGGGGACCGATGAGCACGGGCAGAAAATTGAACAGAAAGCAAAGGAAAAAGGGGTCAGCCCTCAGCATTTTGTGGACGGTATCGTTAAGGATATCCAGCAATTATGGGAGAAACTTGATATTTCATATGATGACTTCATCCGGACGACAGAAGACCGTCATAAAAAAGTTGTGGCTAAAATTTTTGACCAGCTTCTTGAACAGGGAGATATTTATCTTGGCGAATATGAAGGCTGGTATTCAATCTCTGATGAAACATTCTATACCGGCCTTCAGCTTGACGATAAAGAATACGATAATGATGGAAACATAATTGGCGGGAAAAGTCCCGACAGCGGACATCCTGTTGAATGGGTAAGGGAAAAGTCTTACTTCTTCAGAATGAGCAAGTATTCTGACCGTCTTCTCAAATATTATGAGGAGAATCCTGAATTTATCCAGCCGGAATCCCGGAAAAATGAGATGATTAACAATTTTATTAAACCTGGACTTGAGGATCTTGCCGTGTCACGGACGTCATTCGACTGGGGGGTTAAGGTAAACAAAGATCCTAAACACGTCGTTTACGTATGGATTGACGCACTATCCAACTATATAACCTCTCTCGGCTACGGGACGGATAACGATGCAAATTACGAGACATACTGGCCTGCGGACGTCCATCTGGTCGGGAAAGAAATTGTCCGTTTCCATACGATTTACTGGCCTATTATGCTAATGGCTTTAGATCTGCCTCTTCCTAAAAAAGTTTTTGGCCACGGATGGCTGCTTATGAAAGACGGCAAAATGTCCAAATCCAAAGGGAATGTGGTAGATCCCGTACCATTAATTGACCGTTACGGGCTGGATGCTTTACGTTACTATCTCCTTAGGGAAGTGCCTTTCGGCTCCGACGGCGTATTTACACCGGAAGGGTTTGTTGACCGTGTAAACTACGACCTGGCCAATGATTTAGGCAACTTACTAAACCGTACTGTTGCTATGATTAATAAATATTTTGACGGGGAAATTCCAAACTATATCAAAGACGCCACTTCATTTGATGAATCGCTCGTTGATCTGGTGGAAGCGACAGTTATTAAAGTCGAGCAGGCTATGGAGGATATGGAGTTTTCCGTTGCGCTTACGGCAATTGGCCAGTTAATCAGCCGAACAAATAAATACATCGATGAAACTCAGCCCTGGATTTTAGCTAAAGATGAAGAGGCAAAAGACCAGCTTGGTTCTGTCATGCACCACCTTGCAGAATCGCTCCGGCAGATCTCAATTATGCTTCAGCCATTCTTAACAGAAACACCAGTTAAAATATGGGGGCAGCTGGGTATTACTGACGGCTTAACATCATGGCGTTCACTCAGGACTTTCGGGCAGATTCCTGGAGGAACAAAAGTGATTTCCAAAGGTGAGCCTCTCTTTCCTCGTCTTGATGTGAAAGAGGAAGTATCAAGTATTATCAAAATGATGGGCGGCACGCCTGTTACTGAAGAGGACAGCAAGGAAAAACAAGAGGCAGAAGCACCTGAGGTCGAGGAAATCACTATTGATGATTTCTCTAAAGTAGATCTCAGGGTAGCAGAAGTGATCCGTGCGGAAAAAGTGAAAAAAGCGGATAAACTTTTAAAGATCCAGCTTGATTTAGGTTATGAAAAGCGCCAGGTGGTCTCAGGCATTGCTAAATACTACGAACCGGATGACCTCGTTGGCCAAAAAGTTATTTGTGTCACCAATTTAAAGCCTGTCAAACTGCGCGGTGAATTATCGCAAGGAATGATTCTTGCCGGGTCTCACGATAACGATCTTACTCTTGCCACGGTAGCTGAGAATTTGCCGAATGGATCGCAAGTGAAATAATTAAAAATATCATGCGCCTTTCCGGTACGATAAAGGAAAGGCGCTTATTTGCAAAGGAGGTACAAAAAACGTGCTGTTTGATACCCATGTTCATTTAAACGCTGACCAGTTTGAAGACGATGCAGAAGAAGTGATTAAACGTGCCCGTGAAAAGGGCGTGGAACATATGGTCGTGGTCGGATTTGATGAGAAAACAATAAATAAAGCTCTGAAATTAATAGAAGCCTACGACTTTTTATACGCGGCAGTGGGGTGGCACCCTGTTGATGCGGTGGATTTAACTGATGACTATTTAGCCTGGATCGAAGAATTGTCAGACCATCCAAAAGTTGTGGCTATAGGGGAGACAGGGCTTGATTACTATTGGGACAAGTCTCCAAAAGATGTGCAGCAGGAAGCTTTCAGGAAACAGATCAGGCTTGCGAAAAAATTAAAGATGCCGCTCATTATCCACGACCGGGAAGCTCACGAAGATATTGTGGATATATTGAAAGAAGAGAATGCTGAAGAAGCAGGAGGTATTATGCACTGCTTTCAGGGAGATGTAAAGATGGCTAAACAATGCCTGGAAATGAATTTTTATATCTCTTTTGGCGGGCCGGTAACATTTAAAAATGCAAAGCTGCCGAAAGAAGTAGCTAAAGAAGTCCCTTTAAACCGGCTTCTCGTTGAAACAGACGCCCCTTTCCTGGCTCCTCATCCTTACAGAGGGAAAAGAAACGAACCCTCGTATGTGAAACTGGTGGCCGAAAAAATTGCGGAACTGAAAGAGGTTGAGTTTGAAGAAGTAGCAAATCAAACAACTGAAAATGCAAAAAAACTTTTCGGTATTTCCTGACAAAATCCGGGGTTACTCATGTGGCGAATGATGGCAGAACTTGTCCTCATTCGCTTTTATTATTATTAATTTGGAAGGTACTTTATTCCAGAAAGAGCCTCTGTCGAAAAAAAAGGCTTGAAGCCCCTCTCCTTATAAAATATAGTTTTTTTTAACGTTTCATTTTCTGTGGTCACAGGAGGGACTAAAGAAACTGTCAGGACTAGGAAAATGTTCACAATACTTATATTGACAAGTTAGAAGGGGCGGAGTATAATTCGTTTTCGATAAGGAGGGGTTCGTATATGAGCCATTGGATGAAGCAGCTTCACGCCCGTTTTTCATGGCGAAAGCTGGCCGTATCCAGCGTTGGGCTTCTGGCATTGACAGGTATTTTGGTTTTAGCCGTTTACGAATTGACAAAGGCCGAAGTCACCGTAAAAGCCGATGAAGAGTTGCTGGCTGTTTACACTCATGCATCAACTGTCGGCGAAGTGCTGGAAGAACAGGACATTGATACAACAAACCATGATTATATTGAACCATCAGAAGAGACAGTCATTTCAGAAGCAATGACGATCGTTTATAAACCGGCACAGAGAGTTGACGTGAACCTTGAAGGGGAAGAGCGGTCTGTATGGACAACTGCGGCTACAGTAGGCGAGCTGATGGATGACTTATACATAACGGTGGATGAACACGATTATATTCAGCCGGAACTGGATAAACAAGTGAACGAAGGGATGCAGGTAATTTTTAAACCTGCTTTTCAGGTGACTGTTATCAGTGATGGAGAAAAGGAAACTGTCTGGTCAACTTCGACAACTGTCGCTGACTTTCTAGAAAAAGAAGATATCGCCTTAGGTGAAATGGACCGGGTGGAGCCGGATAAAGAAGAAGAGCTCCGGGAGGCCGCAGAAATTAAGGTCATCAGGGTAGAAAAGGTGACCGATGTTGTAGAAGAAACAGTTGATTATGCTACCGTTACAAGAAATGACTCATCCTTGCAGCAAGGAAATGAGGAAGTAAAGCAGCAAGGAAAGAAAGGCAAAATAGAAAAGCGCTATGAGGTGGTTCTTGAAGACGGCGAGGAAGTCTCAAGAAAACTCATTAATGAAGAAGTTATTAAGGAAAGTGAAGACCGCATCGTTGCGGTAGGTACAAAAAAACAGACTGAGACTGTGTCTAGGGGATCTTCATCTGCCGGCTCATCCTCATCCGAGTCGTCCTCCGGAGCCAGTTCATCAGGTTCTTCAAATTCCTCAAACTCTTCCGGATCATCCGACCGGTCCGGGTCATCTGGTAATTCCAGTTCTTCTTCAGGAGGAAACTGGGAAACATACACTGCTACTGCTTACACGGCCTCCTGTACAGGATGCTCAGGGGTTACTGCTACAGGGATTGATTTAAAAGCCAATCCAGATGCCAATGTTATTGCTGTAGACCCTGCTGTTATTCCCCTGGGGTCCCGTGTGGAAGTGAAAGGTTACGGCACGTACATTGCAGGAGATACCGGGGGAGCGATTAAAGGGAAAAAAATCGATATATTTATCCCGGACTCCAATAAAGTTAAGTCTTTCGGACGGCGAAATGTACAAGTCCGGGTATTGGACTGATATGATATGATAGAGGCACAGAGGGAGGATTCTCTCTGTGTTTTTTATACTTTAAGCTCCGTTAAAAGTAAGTGATGATTTCTTTAAAAATACACTCGCTTGTTTCCTGCGCCGCTCCGTGTGCTCGTCACACGGAAAGATCTGCCACGGGCAAGGCTTCAGCTAACCGGGGAAAAAACCCCGGTGGATCTTCTGCTTCTGCGCCACTCCGTGTGCTCGTCGCAAATGAATTAGCTCTTGCTTTTCCCGCAGGCGTCTCGTATATTTTCAAATAAAATTAAAAGAGCTTTTTTTAAAACTGAGAAAGGTTATTATAAATATAAATGCCTGACAGCCGGCTCAGAAACGGGGATGACAGCATTTATTTCCAAGAACGTTTAAACAAATGGAGGAGACGGAAAGAGAGGATGACTGCATGGAACGTAAAAAGATTTATGAAATGATTGTCGTGGAAGGGAAAAATGACACCAATACTCTTAAAAGCTGGTTCGATTGCGATACAATTGAGACAAATGGATCGGCGCTTTCCGAATCGACTATTGAAAAAATCAGGCTTGCTCTTAAAAAAAGAGGAGTTATCGTTTTTACCGACCCTGATTATCCGGGCGAAAAAATCCGTAAAACCATTGACCGGGACGTGCCGGGATGTAAACACGCGTTTGTGAATAAAGAATCGGCATCAGACAGCCGTAAGGGGAAAATTGGAATTGAACATGCAGGGAGAATAGAACTTACCGCTGCTCTGATGGCGGCTAAACCCTCTTTTTCCGAAAAGGAGGTTCCTTCCGACCATAAAGAAATTTCGCCGTCTGACTTGCAGAGAGCCGGGCTCATAGCCGGGCCGCTTTCAAAAACGAAGCGGGAGCTGCTTGGAAAAGAGCTGCACATTGGCTATACGAACGGAAAGCAGCTTTATAAACGCTTAAAGCAGTTCCGGATATCATATGACGATTTTAACAAAGCACTTTCAAAGGTGGAAAAGGAGCTGCAGGATTAAATGCATAAAGATATTGCTACACCAAAACGGACAAAGGAAATTCTTGAAAAATACGGGTTTTCTTTTAAAAAGAGCCTTGGCCAAAACTTTCTTATTGATCCGAATATCTTAAACAATATTGTAAAGGCCGCTGATTTAACCGGGGAATCAGGGGTTATCGAAATAGGCCCCGGGATTGGGGCATTGACAGAACAGTCAGCTAAAACGGCTGAACGGGTGCTTGCGTTTGAAATAGACCAGCGGCTCATCCCGATCCTAAAGGAAACGTTAGCGCCTTACCCCCAAGTTAAAGTTGTAAATGAAGATGTGCTAAAAGCAGATTTGCATAAAGAAATCGGGCAATTTTTCAGTGAGGGGCAAGATGTGGCAGTTGTTGCTAATCTTCCTTATTATGTTACCACTCCGATATTGATGAAACTGCTGGAGGAAAAGCTGCCTGTCAGGGTTATAGTAGTTATGCTTCAAAAAGAGGTGGCAGAAAGGATCGCGGCTGAACCGGGATCTAAGAGCTACGGCTCTTTATCTATAGCTGCGCAGTATTATGCTGAGGCGGAAACTGTCTTTACAGTGCCTAAAACCGTTTTTGTACCTCAGCCTAACGTTGATTCTGCTATTCTCAGGCTTACACGCAGGACCAAACCTCCAGTCGACGTCAGTGATGAAACTTTCTTTTTTAAGCTTGTTCAGGCTGCTTTTGTTCAGAGAAGAAAAACATTGCTGAATAACCTTTCGAAATTTTTAAAAGACGAGTTAGACAAACATACTGTCCAGGCTGCCCTTGAAAGTCTGGATATTGAGCCGAAAAGGCGGGCAGAATCTCTCTCTATTAAAGAATTTGCAAGCCTTGCGAATCATTTCAATAAAAGGTTAAACACTAATATTTAACAGACACTGAAAAAAAGAACTTTCTATAAATCGCCTGATGTCCACCGGTGGCACCTGCACGCTTCCTTGCATATGTTAGCTTATGAAGGAGGCGTTTTTTAATGGCAGAATTCAAAGTGGGTCAAATTGTAGGCAGAGCATCATACAACTGTGATGTCCTCTTCCGTGTTCATAGCATTCAAGGCGATGTGGCTGAGCTTCACGGTGAAGACGAAAGACTATGGGCAGATGCCCCGTTAGGTGATCTTGTACTAATCAAAGAAGAAGAACGGAAGGAAAGAAAGAAAAAGCAGCAAATCAAAGAAGAAAGCTGTTACCAGCTTTTTAGGCAGGACCGGAAGCTGACACGTGAACAGAATGAGTATGAAATGACCTCCGGGTACACAAAAAAAAACGCCTATTTTGAAGTGCCGGGGCGGGTGCTTCATCTTGACGGTGATCAGCTGTATTTGAAAAAGTGCACGTCAGTCTACGATCAGCTTGGCGTGCCTGTTTACGGGGTACATTTGCCTGAGAAAAAGATGCCTGAACAGGTGGCTTCTTTAGTGGAAATGGTCCGGCCGGATTTATTAGTCATTACCGGTCATGATGCCTATATGAAATCAAGAGGGGATAAAACGGATATTAAAGCTTACAGAAATTCTAAATACTTTGCTGAAGCTGTGCGTGAAGCACGGAAAGTCGTGCCTTATATGGATCACTTAATGATTTTTGCAGGAGCGTGCCAGTCACATTTCCAGACAATTCTAAAGGCAGGCGCCAATTTTGCAAGTTCTCCTGAAAGAGTTAATATTCATGCGCTTGACCCGGTCTACGTTGTATCTAAAGTCAGTTTAACGCCTTTTACAGAAAGAGTCGGAATGTGGGACATCTTGAAAACGACCCTTTCAGGTGAAAAGGGGTTGGGAGGTCTGGAGACCTTTGGATTACTTAGACGGGGGGCACCATTTTTCTCTCCTAAAAACGAAGAAGAAGAATAATTGACGTTCACATATTTTGCTGAAATCAGGTCATCCTAAGAAATGTGAAAAATAATGAGAAATGTGTTGACACTGATGGTAAGCATTGTTATAATTTTAGTTTTGCTTGACAGTTGTCCATCTCTGTGGTATGCTTTTCTCTAAGTGAGGTGTGGTGGATGGCGAAAACATTAATGGAAATTAAACATTTACTCGAAGCTAACGTAGGAAAGAAAGTAACGATTCAAGCAAATGGCGGACGAAAGAAAATGATCGAGCGCTCAGGACTCCTTGAAGGAATCTATCCGGCAGTTTTCACTGTTAAGCTGGACCAAGGCGAAAATTCTGTGGAGAGACTGTCTTACAGTTACACAGATGTTTTAACTGAAACAGTCAAGCTGACGATGCCTGAGGAACTGGCAGACGAAGCCTGAGTTTATACAGGCGGTTACTCAAAAAGTAATTTAATTGAAAAGAAGGTGTCAGTTTAGATTTTTTTTTGGGTCATCGTGACATTTTTTACAAAAGAAGCCTGGCAAGGCTTTTTTTTGTGCAGGTGATTAGAAAAAATCCCAATGTGCAGGATCTCTGTAAAAAGCGCCAATTATTGCTACTGTCATTTTTATGATGATGGGCAACCTATTAAGGCCGCAAACACAAAAGGAGATGTTGCGAAATGGGCAGACGCAGAGGCGTTATGTCAGAGGAATTTAAAGAGGAACTGGCAAAAGAACTGGGCTTTTACGATACGGTTCAGCGGGAAGGCTGGGGCGGTATTAAGTCAAGAGACGCCGGAAACATGGTTAAGCGGGCCATAGAAATGGCTCAGGAACGTTCGAAAAGTTAAACAACAATTCCAATTGCGGCAAAAGGCCAGAGGATCAACTCTGGTCTTTTTATTTTGCCAGTCTGTTAAAAATGAGGATTAAAAACTGTGCTGCATTCTCTTTTGCAATGAAAAGGTAGTACGGATTGTGCACAAATGGTAAAATAACGGGAGATTGGAACTGAAGAAGCAGGTGATGACATGCATAAGGTGGTTAAAGCACCGGCAAAAATAAATTTAACACTGGATGTATTGAGAAAAAGAGAAGATGGTTACCATGATGTGGAAATGGTGATGACGACCGTAGATCTGGCAGACCGCATTCATCTGACCCTTTTGGCAGATGATGAGATCCGTGTTGAAGTAAATAAAGGCCATGTGCCAGCAAATAAGAATAACCTGGCTTACCAGGCCGCACGATTACTAAAAGACCGTTATCCCGTAAAAGGCGGAGTTTCGATTTATATAGATAAACACATTCCGGTATCAGCGGGTTTGGCAGGAGGCAGCACAGATGCTGCTGCGGTACTTCGCGGACTAAATGACATGTGGTCATTAGGTCTGTCACTTGAAGAACTGGCAGACATAGGCCTTGAAATAGGCTCAGATGTTCCATATTGCGTTTTTGGAGGAACGGCAGTAGCGAGAGGCAGAGGAGAGGATTTAACGTTTATATCATCTCCTCCGCCCTGTTGGGTAGTCCTGGCTAAGCCGCCTGCAGGTGTCTCTACTAAAGATATTTATCAGCGGCTGAATCTGGATCAAATGAATCATCCTGATACTGAAGCGATGATTCAGGCAATTGAAACACAGAATTTCAAAGAAATATGCAATAACCTTGAAAACGTGATGGAGCCTGCAACGTTTGAACTTGCTCCTGAGGTCAAAAAGATTAAACAGCGTCTCATTCAATTCGGAGCAGAAGGGACTGTTATGAGCGGAAGCGGACCGACTGTGTTTTCTCTCGCAAAGACCGAATCAAAAGCATACCGGCTGTATAATGGATTGAAAGGCTTTATGGACGGGGTCTTTGTTGTTCGTCTTTTAGGACACAGGCACGAATAAGGGATGAATGCCTCCTTGTTAAATCCGTATGATAGTGGTATATTGTCTGTATAATATTCGGATTTTAAGGAGGTGGCTTATGAAATACAGAAGAAGCGGCCGCTTGGTCGATATGACTCAATACTTATTAGCCCATCCTCATCAGCTCATACCATTGACTTTTTTCTCTGAAAGGTATCAGTCGGCAAAATCGTCAATCAGTGAAGATCTAGGTATAGTTAATGAGATTTTGACATCAAGGCGCCTGGGCAGTGTGGAAACTTCAGCAGGGGCATCAGGCGGAGTCACGTTCATCCCTACGGTGGATATGAAAGCAGCAGAACACCTGATTGACGAGCTGTGCGACAGGCTGGAAGACCCTGACAGGCTTTTACCCGGCGGCTATTTATATATGATGGATATTATCGGCGACCCTGCACTGACACAGGAACTTGGAAGAATATTTGCTTCCTATTACCGGCGGGACAAGGTGGATGCCGTTATGACGATGGCAACTAAAGGAATCCCCCTTGCCTATTCCGTAGCAGCTCATCTGAATGTTCCCGTCAGTATTGTACGGCATGAACAGCGGATCACTGAAGGGTCTATTGTCAGCATCAACTATGTTTCCGGCTCTAAAAAAACAATTCAGACAATGTCTCTCGCCCGGCGCAGCTTAAAACCCCATTCAAATGTCCTCATAATTGATGATTTTATGAAGGCTGGAGGCACCATACGCGGGATGATGGACTTAGTGCAGGAGTTTCAGTCCACAGTGGCAGGGGTGGGAGTCCTCACCGAAGCTGTCCACGAAGAAGAAAAGCTGGTGAGCGATTACACTTCGCTGACTAAGCTTTCGCATGTTGACGTAAAAAATAAAAAGATCCAAGTGGAACGGGGAAACATTTTTCAACAAAACACCTGATTTTCGTCAGGTGTTTTGTTATGGAAATTAATGGGGGGTCTGACCCATAACGATTGCACGTTAGTTTAATAAATACATTAATGTTAATATATGTAAGTGGTATTTTAGGTTAATTTTAAAAAAAGGCGGACGAGGCATATAACGACCTTGT
>NZ_JAIWPE010000020.1 GCF_021028955.1 Salipaludibacillus sp. CUR1 | reverse complement strand
CGGAAAATGGGTTTAAAGTCGTTGATATAACGTTTGATTTTCATGAAACCGCCGTATACGGATCCGTACGTACGGTGGTGTGAGAGGTCGGGGGCTAATCACCCCCTCCTACTCGATTTAGGAGATGGGGAGTCATCTTCATTAACTAATTCACTTTTACATCGAGAAGGGGGGCGTACTGCTGGGAGCCGAAGATATCTCCGTCGCCTGGGTCGCCGCTTGGGCGCGGGCGTTTAATGGTGAATTTGATGGCATAGGCCGGGTCATACTCCACAAAGTCAGTAATCTGATCAGGGGCGATCTTATATAGATCGGCCACTGTTTCTTTAGTCAGGCATCTCGAACTCTTCACCAGGTCATATTCTTTCTGCTCACGGAAAATGATATCAAAGGTAATTTGGTCAGTCCCCGCATTTTTGCTCCGTATCGTTTTGGCTATATCGTTTAAAGTGGTGGTACTCATAGTATGCAGCCTCCTTAACTTAATTAAGCTTCAGCTTTTTCCAGTTGCTGGTTTACATTAGTGAAATGGACGTCGAACAGCTCCAGCGGGTCTGATACCGGAATGATATGATTCAGGGTCCACGTATAAGTGGCGCCGGCGTAAATCACATCGTCAATAAGATAGGCGGCCGTGCCTGCTGTGCCTTTTACTTCAGGAAGCCGCGCGTAGAAAATCTGTCTGGTGGCATATAGGGTCAGCGCTTCCGCTACTTCTTTGGAGTCGGCGACTCCTTCTGCAATGACGCACAGTTCATGTGACTTGGTTTCTTTGATCGGCTCCATGTCACCCATCACGCCATTTTTTCCATAGACTTTCATATTAAGGTGGTAATCTTCACCTTCGAACTCTTCTGCCACCTGTTCTTCAGCAAAGGCAATCACCTTATCGATATTTTTGATTGTATAAGGGTCGCGGATACCGGCAATTCCGATGTATTTTTCACCAACCTTGCCTGAACCCTCCAGTTTCACTTTAATATCACCCTCAACAGGCACGTATTTCGAGTTGGTAATACGGCATGTCTTTTCATCGTACTGTTCGTATTTACACTCGGACATATCGAGCATGCCGCCGGCGAAATATTCATAGAACGGATTGGCCCGTTCATACATGGCGTGGCCTGCTACGGAAGCTATCGTACATCGCTGGTCTGGGTGCATGGCTGTCACTTTGACATCGTCCTTGGTAATGGTGCCGATCACACTTTCTTTTGCTCCGTATGGCTCAGCGCAGAAAGACGCGCATTCCAGAACTTTCCCCAGATAATAGGCGTTATGTTCAGGGAACCCTTCATAAATGGCCGGAGCGGCAAATATGGCACAGTCGCTGGAACGGCCTCCTATGATCACATCAGCGCCGCTTTCCAGCGCCTTAACAAACGGGTGGATGCCTGCCACAGCGATGACTCTATCAGAGCCATCAATATGTTCAGCTGTTGCGGGGGCTCTTCCGTCCAGCCCTTCAATTGTGATACCGCTTTCAATCTTGTTTTTAACTTTTTCCTTATCCACTTCTGAATAGAAATAAGCGAGTTTAAATGGCGGAAGGTTATGTTCTTCGGCGAGATCTTTAATAATCTGGACATACATATCAACACGGCTGTTCGCTCCTGTATCGCCTGAAGAACCGATAATCATCGGAACTCCCTGTTCGCGTGCGGCAAGAAGCATAAGCTCCAGATCATGCTTCTGCCACTTGTACATGCTGACAGAACGGTCGTCCCCTAAAGCGGAAGGCCCGATGTCATCACTCCCCGAGTCGCAGCAGTAATAATCCGGTTTAGTTTCTTTCGCTAAATAGAAGCTTTTTTCTTTTGTAGGAGCAAACCCCAGGTGGCCATTTGGACATACGATACGTAAACTTTCTTTTGACATAACAATCCCCTTTCGAAAAATGAAATACACGTTATAACCAGTTATAAATCACATTGTATCACGAGATTAATTTTTGTCAATTCAGAAATTTAAAAATAAAAGGGGGACACTTCCAGTGTACTTTACGGAGAAAGTTTTTTAACCTAAAGAAAGAAACCCGGCAGCAGGGCCCGGTTTCTGATTTGTTCAAGGTAGCTTTACATGTCTCTTGTAATAAAAAACTTATATTTATCTCCACGGTAATACGTTTCTTTATATTCGAGGGGAGTCTTATCTTCATACACAATAGATGTGACACAGAGAACAGGAAACCCCTGGGCGATATTCAGGGCGCTGGATACCTGTTCAGCCGCGGCTTTTGCTTCAAATGTCTGTTCAACATGCGTGGGGTTAAGTGAGTCTTCTTTCTGATAGAGATCAAGAGTGGAGAATGGAATCCCTTTATTAATCGATTCTACGGATGCCTCTCTCAATAACTGCCCGGTTTCATATGGAAAGTAACTGTTGTAAAAGACAATAGGATTTTCATCGCCAAGGCCAAGAAGCTGAAGATTGTACACTTTATCCATCACATCAATATTTAACAGGCGTGATAATTGAAAATCACTGGTCATAACTTCAGATGAGATCAGTTCAGTTGAAGCAACCAGGCCCTGTTTAAGTAACGTGGAGCGAAAGGTGCTCATTTTAGGGAGTTCCTGCTTAATCTTCGGTTTAGCGACGAAGGTTCCAACACCGTGAACACGGTATAAAATCCCTTCCCGCTCAGCCAAAGCTATCGCCTGCCTGACGGTAATGCGGCTCACATTATACCGTTCCCCCAGTTCACGTTCTGACGGAATTTGCTCTTCTGACTGGTATTTACCAGACTGAATATCTTTGGAAATTAAATTTTTCAATTGTTCATATAAGGGAATTGTATTATTTCTTTCCAGCACGACCTTCACCTGCATTTCTGTCAAAAGATATAGTTTAAATATACCACAAAAAGGCCTGTATATAGAAAGAATAGGATTTATAAATTTAACTAGGTAAGCGTTTTCAAAATAAATGTTTGATAATTGCAAATAATCTGATATAATACGAAAAGACAGATTGATATAACCAGTTATGGTCTGGTTATGATTTCCTCAGGAAAACAATGGAGGTGTTGTGATGTTTGGGGTACCTGGGCCCATATGGATGTTGATTGGACTTGTTGTCTTTGTCGCGATTATGTTTGTTGTGTTTAAAAGGCCGATGTATGAAGTGATGACTGTATCATTTTTCTTCACAGTGGTCATTTCAGGATCTTACCATTTGATGTGGGAATCTTTGATATTTCCGTCGACCAGCAGTTTATTCTACGCTATTTTTGCATTTATGGTAGTGGCAGTGTTGTTTGATGCGACGAAAGTGGTTGAAAAAATCATTAATCTCATGCTGTCTTTAGTCGGAAGGTTCAGAGGCGGGGCAGGGTTCGTGTCGTTATTAGGAAGTACGTTTATGGCATCGCTGTCAGGCACCGGTCCCGGAAATGTAGCGGCAACAGGCGTGTTTACGATCCCGACTATGAAAAAAGGGAAGTACCCGGCGCCGCTTGCAGCAAGTACAGAGATGTCTGCGAGTATGCTTGGAAACATTATTCCGCCTTCAGGTATTGTAATTTTAACATTCGGGATCTTAAATGAAGTCCAGCCGGGAAGTATTTCTCTCAGTACGTGGATGATTGCCGCGTATGGCGTGGGCCTGTGGTTCTTCATACAGCGGTGGCTCACATTGTGGCTGTTATGCCGTGTTTACAAAGTTAAGCCGATTCCTAAAGCAGAACTTCCTAAGTTCAATCCAAGTTTAAAAATTGGCTGGCCAGCTTTATTGCTGCCGTTAATTATTTTTATCCCATTGTTTTCAGATGCCCAGTTTAGTGATTTCATCATTGGAAGAATCGGAGAAGAAGGGGCTGCAGCTTATTCGTCATCTATTTTAATGATCACGCCGGGTCTTGCCGGCGCTTACGCTTTATTGATTGGCAGGAAAGCACTGCCTGAACAGAAAGTCCGTATTGCCAGGCTTTTGGAGATATTTAAAGGATCGGTTACGAAAGTGGTGCCTATCGGGTTAACGATTTATATGGCGTATGCGACCTCGCAGATTTTCGCAGGGATGCAGATGGAAGCGACCGTAAGGGACTGGTTTGTATCGCTTGATTTAAGTCTCGGTCTGCTGATTTTCATCCTGCCGCTGTTTTTCATGGTGCTCGGTATGGTATTGCCTGGTTCCGCACAGGTGGCCATTCTCGGTGGAGCGATGATTGCTGTATTTGCCGCTCTCGGAGGCGACCCTGTATTATTTGCTCTCCTGCTGCCAGCTATGACAGGGGCACTGGAAGGAATGACACCTCCTCTGGCACTGGGGATGTTTGTGGCCATGGGGATCGCAGGATCAGGATTTAAAGAGACAGCCAAACTGGCTATCTTATGGATATTGCTTCACATTGTTTTAAGTATGATTTTGCTGACAGGCTTGCTGCCGATTTTCGGACTATAACAAACGGAGGGATAAACCTATGAGTACTGCAATTTCCTGGTTGGAAAAAGGTTACGGTTTTATCGCGTTTATTACAATGCTGCTCGGAGTGGTCACCGGCGTTCTGTTCTTTATTTCTTTAATTATCGGAGGCAGTGCGGGACAGTCACTTGCGGTGTTTGCGGGAGAAGCGATGATGATGGGAATCAAGCTGGCCTCTTTGGCAGTGGTTCTTGGAATAGGCTATATTTATGCCTCTAAAACTCACACTCTTAAAATTGGCGATGAAAAGAAAGCGGTTACAAAAACAGAGGTTGTAACCAGTCAGAGTGGGAAAGAAAAAGTCGTATGAGTTTGTGGATTGGTGTGACCGTTCATGCGGATGCGGGCATGCATGATGATCTCTATCCCGGCCATCCGCTGTATTATACGGAGAAAAAATATGCCAGCGTCCTGTTGCATCATGGGATGAATCCAATTATTTTACCGGTCATCCATGACAGGGCTGTTATAGAGGAATACGTTGAAAGGCTTGATGGTCTGCTGCTCACTGGAGGCGGCCGCCTCCGGCTGGATAAAGCGGTCTCTTCCAGTCCTTCTCTTAGAGATACAGGTAAAGAACGCTATGAATTTGAGATGAGTCTGCTTGAACGTTCAATCAACAAGTCTTTTCCAATATTGGGTGTTTGCCGCGGTGCTCAGATGATGAATGAGTTTTTTGGCGGAGAGGTGGAGGTAATGGCTGAAACCACGTGGCCCGTCCACCACCAGGAAATAGAAGGCATTTCACAGTCTGAGGCGGTCCACCAGATCTTGATCGATGAAAACAGCCGTCTGTCTGAATATACCGGTGCTAAAGAAGCTGCTGTGAATTCATTTCACCGGCAATATATGAGCAGGATTGGAAAGGGACTGGCAGTTTCAGCCGTTTCTGAAAAAGACCGGGTGGCTGAAGTGATAGAAGGTGAAGACCACCCATGGCTGATTGGCACACAGTTCCACCCGGAGCATTTATATGAGAATCACATGGCTTGGGATAACCTGTTTAAAAGTATGAAAAAAGCGGCGCTTGCTAGGAAAGCACAGGCTGCCGGCTGATTGAGACACTTTTTGGAAAGGCAGCCAGGCGCTTAAAAATCGAAATATTACAAAAATTATATTGACAAAGGTTGAAAAGGTACATTAAGATTATCAGTAATAAACCGCTCCAAGAAAGACAGCCTCTTTCGTGATCAGCGGTTATCACCAGTACCTTTTCGACAGTTCAATCATTTACAACTGCGGAATCTATTTAACTCCGGGGGACCGGAGCAGTTTAGTAGATCCAAGCCAGTTATCCATTTAGCAATGGGATAACTGGCTTTTTTTGTAGACATTTATGTGGAAAGTGCAGAAGAAATTTACACTAACTTTTTTAAAAAAGAAGAAAATGAAAGGCAGGTAGTTGGCATGTGCGGAGCATTGGAAGGGATAAGAGTCCTCGATTTGTCGAGAGTGCTGGCAGGACCTTACTGCACGATGATTTTAGGAGACCTGGGCGCAGAAGTGATCAAAGTGGAAGGGCCCGGAGGCAGTGATGATACACGCCAATGGGGGCCGCCGTACACAGGAGGTGAGAGCGCGTATTATTTATGCGCCAACAGGAATAAGCGGGCGATAACCTTGAATCTGAAAACTGATGAAGGAAAAGACGTATTAAAGAGACTGATAAAGAAATCGGACGTGATTATTGAAAACTTCAAAAACGGGACGATGGATAAATGGGGCCTCGGCTACGACCAGCTGAAAGAAATTAACCCTCAGATTGTCCACTGCTCCATTACCGGCTTCGGGAGAACCGGACCTTATAATGGCCTCCCCGGTTACGACTTCGTTATCCAGGCTATGAGCGGTCTGATGAGTATTACAGGGAGCGAAGAATCGGGCCCGATGAAGGTGGGGGTCGCTATCTCTGACATTTTCTCCGGCTTGTACGCAGCGATCGGGATTCAGGCCGCGCTGATGGAGAGAGACAGGTCCGGCAAAGGGCAGAGCGTGGATATTTCGCTGTTCGATTCGCAGATTAGCGCGCTGGCAAATGTGGCAAGCAACTATCTTGTCTCAGGCAAAGTGCCTGACCGACTCGGAAACGAGCACCCGAATATCGTGCCGTACCAGCCCTTCCCGACCGCAGACGGCCAGATGGCCGTGGCAGTCGGAAATGACGGGCAGTTTCAGAAATTTTTGGATGTGCTCGGGCTGTCGGAGCTGAAAAACGATGAACGATTTACCACCAATTCCAATCGTCTTGAGAACAGGAGAGACCTGGAGACGTTCATCTCTGAAAAAATGAAAACGAGGACTTCGGATGACTGGCTCGCCCAGTTACAGGAACAGGGCATTCCTGCCGGACCTATTAATACCGTGAAGGAAATGTTTGAGGATCCCCAAGTAAAAGCAAGGAATCTTGTAAAAGAAGTCGCCCATCCGACGGCAGGTAAAGTCAATCTTGTCGGCAGCCCGGTCCGTTTATCCCGGACCCCGGCAGAAGTCACCCGGCACCCGCCTCTGGCTGGTGAACATACGGAAGAGGTGCTTACTGAAGCAGGGTATTCTGAAGATGATATTTCAAGTATGAGAGCAGAGAAGATTATTTAATTTTTAGCGGCAAAAGGGTGGATCGTTCAGACGGTTTAAATGAGCCGGCAAGCTAACCGGGGAATGGATCTCGCCACCTTTCCAAAACGGAAGGTGGGGATGGACGGATGTTCATGCACGGAAGCAGCCGGCGGATAACATATAAAAAAACAAGACTTATAATTCAGGAGGAGAATGATTATGATGAACTTTAATTTTTCAGAAGAGCAGGAAATGGTAAGAAAAATGGTGAGGAGTTACGTGGATAAAGAGATTATGCCTCATATAGGCGAATGGGACGCCGCGAGCCATTTCGAGCCAAAGGTGCTGAAAAGACTGGCGGAACTTGATTTAATGGGGGTGTGTATCCCTGAAGAATACGGGGGGAGCGGCATGGATTACAATACGCTCGCGATCGTGTGTGAAGAACTCGAGCGTGGAGACACGGCATTCCGAACAGCCGTATCTGTCCATACCGGCCTGAACAGCTTAACGGTGCTTCAGTGGGGGAATGAGGAGCAAAAGCAAAAGTACCTCGTACCCCAGGCGAAAGGTGAAAAAGTCGGCGGCTTCGGTTTAACTGAGCCGGGCGCGGGGTCTGATGTGGCTGCCATGCAGACAACTGCTGTCAAAGACGGAGACCATTATATTCTGAACGGCTCAAAAACATGGATTTCCCTTTGTGATGTGGCAGACTATTTCCTTGTTTTTGCCTATACCGACAAGACCCAAAAGCATAAAGGGATTTCAGCGTTTATAGTCGAGCGGGAGATGCCGGGCTTCTCTTCCAAAGCCATTAAAGGCAAGTTGGGCATCCGGGCTGGCAATACCGGCGAGCTGTTCTTCGATGATATGAAAGTGCCGGCGGAAAATATGCTTGGCGAAGAAGGCGAAGGGTTTAAAATCGCTATGGCTGCTCTTGATAACGGGCGCTTTACAGTCGCTGCCGGCGCATGCGGCCAGATCATGGCCTGCCTGGAAGCGAGCGTGAACTACTGCCACGAGCGGAAAACGTTCGGGAAGGAAATCGGCAAACACCAGCTCGTTCAGCAGATGATCGCCAACATGGAAGCGGGACTGCAAATGTCAAGGCTGCTAGTATATAAAGCTGGATGCCTGAAAAATGAAGGAAAGAGAAATACGAGAGAAACGTCGATGGCAAAATGGCAGGCCTGCAACTTCGCCAACGAGGCAGCAAATGACGCGGTTCAGGTTCACGGCGCTTACGGCTATTCCAATGAGTACCCGGTGGAACGCTACTTGAGAAATTCCAAAGCCCCTGTCCTTTATGAAGGAACGAGGGAAATCCACACCGTCATGCAGGCTGAATATGTCCTCGGCTACCGAAGCGACAAGCCTTTATCGAAAAGCCTTCCGAAATGGCCATTCGAAGAAGCCTCGTTGGAGGTTTAATGGGTTGAGGTGGACGGCCTGGTGAGGAAATTGGATTGACAAGGCTGTCGGCTGGCCGGGGGAAATTAGTAAGCTGGGTCAGACGGACGATTGGCCGTGGAAACCAATTTGACAAGCAGAGTAAGGTAGCTGGCTGGGAAAATTAATAGGCTGGGTCACTGAAAAAAGATTTATAAGCAGGGGGCGGCTAAAAAAGTACAGAACTAGCTGCAACATGGCCTGGTATGAGATCAATCTCATATCAGGTTTTTTCTTGTTTATATGAGAGTTTGAAGATCTTTAGGGGAGGAGGAGACTATTTGAAGATTTTTCGGAAATCGTATGTTATATATTTCCATTTAAGGTTGCACTAATTACTTCACTAAAAAGAGGATATTTTAATTAAATGATGAAGTAGTTAAGGGTGAATTATTGGATGAAAATAAAGGAGAGTAAATAGAGGAGAGTGGCGAATGTGGAAGGGATAAATACGATTTTTATTGCCGGTCATGCAAGGCTGCCGCAGGGGATGGCAGCTAAAAGCATGTTCGAAACGCTGACAGTGACAGCAGAAGTGGATCGCAAATACGGAGTGATTATCGATGCGTCTTGTACACTGGCCACTGAACATGGCCGCGAATTCATCGGCCATTTACTAAAAGGGTTCAGTGTGAAAGATGATGTGGAAAAAATGACGCAGGTTATTCAGGAACATTACCGCGGAAAAGCCACAAACGCCCTTACGGCGGCTATTAAAGATTTAGAGGTTCAGTATAAGGGGATTTAGAAGTATGGAGGGCGGCAATTGAGTTGCTAGCTGTCTTAAGTAAGAGGCGACATTTATAAGTATCGGAAGAACGGAAAATGAAAGTGTGTAAAGGCATTCAGGCTGTGGCCTGAATGCCTTTGCTATTGGAGATAATTGACGGAGGAGTTGTCGGGTATTTGATGCACTCGGTGAATTATTTGATGCAGTTGCGGGGAAATTTGATGCACTCACTCCAATATTTGATGCAGTTCCGGCGATATTTGATGCAGACACTCCAATATTTGATGCACTTCCATCATTATTTGATGCACTCCCCCGATTCCGGCTCCTCCACTTAAGAAACCAACAATCGATTGGGGCACTTTGGGCGGGGATTGTTACAGATCGGCCCTCGATTGTTGCAGTTTGAGTTGGGATTGTTGCAGATTCGCCCGCGATTGTGACATTAAAGAGTAAAAGAACAGGAGCTTTAATTTTCGCTCCTGTTCCAACCTGCGGCCCCCTCCCCCTGCTCTGTATACTTTTTAAAATTTCCGCTCCACCTCCACAAATGTATCGTGGAAGGCAATCCCTTTAGCTCCAGCGCAATTGTCCCCCATATCTGTTTCGAGAACAGGAACTAACTCATTTACATTAACACCTTGGTTAGGATACCAGCCTGTATAGATCATAACGACATCATGTGCCACTCGATAGGTGACTTGTGCTTTTAATGTGAAAGCGCCATAATCATTAAAAACTTTCACCATGTCTCCATCTTCTATCCCGCGATCCAGAGCTGTTTTTTCGTGAATAGCAATAAACGCTTCGCCATCTTTTCCTAATCCTAAAAAATGAAACTGTGAATTTAGTGCGTAAGGATCGTGAGGAGTCAATAGCTGTAAAGGATAGTTCTCTTCTGCGTTGGTTGCCTGATTAATAGGCAATGGGTTATACCCGTCATTTTTTGCCCGTTCAGAGTAAAATTCATATTTCCCGGATGGCGTGTCGAACTTCTTGTTTCTCCAGGCAATTTTAGAAACTGCAGGGAAAATCAGGCGTCCTTTTGCATCGTCAAAACGAGGAATACCAAAAGCATTAGTTGCAGCTTCAGTCCATTGTTTTCGTAAATAGTCCTCGTTTGAATCATGGACAGGAAAGTCGGAGGGGTGACTGAAACGGTCGTCCACTTTAGTTGCAATCAGCTGCATAATCCTCAAATCGGATTGGCTTTCGAAATAGGGCTCAATGGCTTTCTCATTTAATGCCAGTCCTCGATGCCAGTAGCTCGCAGCAATATCTTCTTCTTCAAAATGAGTGGTGGCAGGCAAGATAAGGTTTGACCACCTTGCCGTTGGAGTCATGAATTGGTCCACGGTCACGACAAAAGGAATAGCATTAAAGTGTTTGCGGATCTGCTGCGGCTGGGGATCTTGAACGAGAGGATTTCGGCAAGTGACCCACATGAACTCAAGCGGCGGTTCAAGGCTTGTGGGACCATCTTTAATCCACTTTGTCATCTCCAATACACGATTACTTTTATCTTCGTGCTCATTAAAAAAAGCCTGCTGATTCTTAAATACCCATGTATCCGAGTGAGCATAGTGGACACCTGCTCCTTCTTTCCCTATCATTCCTGTTGAAGCAGCTAACGCGTTAATCGTACGGACCATCTGCCCGCCGTTTGTATGACGTTGCAGACCAAGACCAATCCAGTGAAAGACGGGCTCGGAGGTCATGAGTTTTTCCGTTAGGACTTCCAAAGCTTTGTCCTCCATACCCGTTTCTTGCAAGACGTCCACTCGGGACAATTTGTCTAATTTCTCGCTGAAACGTTTAAAGCCAATAGTGTATTGGTCAATAAATGACTGATCCGCAAAACCTTTCTCAATCACTGTCTTAGTTAAAAAATTAGCGAGAGCGCCGTCAGAACCGGGTTTAATTTGAATATAGATGTCCGCGATTTCTGCTGTTTGAGTGAAAATAGGATCAATTACAATTAGACAAGCGCCGCGGACCTGAGCTTGTTGGATGAGTGGAATGCTGTGAATACTGGTAGCGGCTGGATTGCCGCCCCAAATCACAATCACTTTTGCTTTAGCTAATTGGTCAGGGTCGGAAGAAACAGATCTCCCAAAATCGTAAACCGTTGCATCAAAGCCTGCTGATGAACAGGGGGAGCCGACTATCCGGGTGGTTGGCCCGATGCTTGAGAAGAATTCTTCAGAAGCATAATGTTTTACGCCTAAGTTACCTGTATATTTATAGAGGGCCACAGGGAGAAATGACTGGTAGGTTTGGTCAATTTTAATTAACCGGTTCTCAATTAATTCAATCGCTGTTTTCCAGCTAATTCTTTTAAAATTTCCGGATCCCTTAACCTCCTGGTAATAAGGGTATTTCAATCTTTTCGGATGATAATTACGTTTTATATAAGAATAGGCTTTGGCACAAAGTGTGCCGTTAGTATAAGGATTTTCTTTGTCCCCTGTCACCTGATAAAGCTTTCCATTTTTGACGTGTGAAATCATGGTACATGTGCTGTAGCAATTACGGGGACAGACATGCCGCTTTTGAGTTGTTTTTTTGTGAGGGTTTAACATGGTCCATTCCTCCAAGGGAAAATGTCATGAAATTGACCGGATGACTCGTTGAAACAAGCTTATTCTTATTATAAGCTGAAAGGAGATACAGATGGTAAATTTCACCTAATTGTCATAAGGCAAAGGAGTTGGGCGAGATGTCGGCTACTCAATATTATTTCAGTATGGATACAGGGAAATGTATTCGGTGCAAAGCTTGTGAGACTGCCTGCAATCAGGAAAATTCTTCGAAAGGTGCCCGCCACCGCAGAAGTTTTATAAATTACGAAGTGGAAAAAACTGAAAGTGTTTACCTGTCTATGTCATGTAACCATTGTGCAAATCCGGTTTGTGTGGTCATCTGCCCAAGAAATAATTACTCAAAAAAAAGGAACGGAATCGTGGTACATGATGCTGAGTCATGCGAGGGATGTAAACTGTGTGTGGAAGCTTGCCCTTTTCAAGCACCGAAATATAACCATGAGACAAATCGTGTGGATAAATGTAATTTTTGTGCAGAGAAAGTAGAAGGTGGAAATCTCCCGACTTGTGTAGCCAGTTGTCCCACCCAAGCTTTGACATTTTTTTGGACGGATCGGTCGGTAAAACTTAATAATGATTACGCTGCCAAAATTCCAATGTCTTATTTCACGAAACCTTCTATCCAATTCAGGTCGGATAAACCTAAAATGCAATTTTTCAGAAAGGCATGAACTCATATGACGATCAGCTTACAGAAGTGGTTGCTTACGCATCCTCTGCAATCAATCAAGTTTTTGACCCCCTTAAATGACGAAGAGGTGTTTTTCCAGCGCGTTTGCGAGGATCTCTCAACGATTGAAAAGAATGAACAAGTGGTCTTTTATATTCATTCAGTAAAAAGGAATAAAGATGTCTCTCTCGTAAATGAGATATTCTCGGCTGTTCAATTAACAAATGTCATCGGGATTGTCTTGTATCACCCTCAAAAAGTGTTATTCGAACAGGAGATAAAAGACTTATTTACTGCTTTCCAGGTTCCTGTTATCCAAATAATTGAAGCATTGAAAAAAAATCATTTGAGAGAATTTGGCCTGTCGCCATATGAAGAAATAGCCCGGGAGCTTAAGGAATTTAAGACTGAAGATACCGGTCCTCTGGCCCAAAAGGTGGCGAAAGCGACAAATCTCCCTCTTATCTTTGTTGATCCCATATATAAAATCACCTGGAAGCAGGAAACATCAGAAACAGAGCGAAACTTTGCTCAGTGGGTGACTGAACAGCGTCCCAGCTGGCTGCAGTCGTTCTTTTATGACTTGGAAGCCTTTCTTCAAGAACCTTTAAGCTGGCAGCAGGAGAATGGAAAGGATATTTACATTGGTAAATATCCAATTCGGCTTCAAAATGGAGTGAGAGAGATCATTTTAACCCCAAGTAATCCTTCCAATTGGAAAAAAGAGTGGTTATATAAGCTTGCCTCGTTAATTTCGATAAGTAAGCAAAAGGATAGCGAAATGGAAGAGTTTAATCACAAGTTTCAGTCTCATTTTATATACGATCTCATCTACAATAATTTTGATTCTCAAAAAACGATTATAGAACAGGGAAAAACGTGGGGATGGAACTTTGAAAGGCCTCATCATTTAGCTGTTCTGGATGTCGGTCTGAATGATACGGCAGTGAGTGACCCTGATTGGAATATGGAGCTGCACGATTTCATTCAGAAGAATTTTAACGAGCGTGGGAATTCATTTATTATAAATTTTCAAGAGCAGCTGCTTATTTTCGTGGAAGAAAAAAATGTAAACGAAAAAGCTGTCCATAAAAAAGTAGTGAAAAATTTCTTTCAAACTATTATTCGAGCCTGTGAAAAGAAGTGGCCGGAATATGTGTTTTCCATTGGGATTGGCAAGTGTTACCGCCAAACGAGGCATTTAAATAAAAGCTTTCAGGAGGCGAAAATGGCTCTTCAGCTTGGACATGAGTGGTCTAAAGAAGAAAATGTATTTCATATAGAAGACTTAGGAGTCTTACGGCTGCTGTTTTATTTAAACAAAGACCAGCTTCTTGATTTCAGTAATGACTATTTAGAACCTCTGTTGGTAAGTGACCGGGAGAACGGGACAGATTACATTAATACTCTTAAGTATTTTATCCTTCATGATATGAGTATTCAAGAAGCATCCCAAGGTCTCTTTATTCATCAGAACACCTTGAGAAAACGGATGAGAAAAATTAATGAATTGATAGGATTGGATGTCTATGACCATCAGGATTTTATTAATGTAAGTATTGCTGTAAAAATACACTCAATTGGATATTTGCATTGAAACAGAAGGATGTCCCAAAAGTTCAGCTTTTGAGGACGCCTTTTTTTTAAGTGTTTAAACCTTAAAGACCAAATGTATCCCCGCTGCTCCCTCTTTTTTTGATACCCATTACTTCAGCCTTCGTTTGCCTTTTATAAAAAGTTCAAAAATCATTCAAATATGTATGAAATACATTTGCCTAGTGTGTAGTTACCTACACTCAACACTTGTGAAGTGTGTAACAAAATACACCGCTATGTCTTATTTAACCTCTTATACTTAAAGTAAGGTTTACTGTAAGGCAGCCAGGACTTAGAGGTAAACCGGTTTTTCTAAAATTATCTCATAAAACAGGAGGGGTCCTATGGCAACAGAGAGTCCACAAAAAATAGACATTCAGCCGTTATTAGAGATTAGAGCTTTTTATTATGATTTTTTAAGACGGGTATTTCGAGAAGAACCAGGGGATACCTTTCTCCGGCAATTAAAAAAGAAAGAGGTATCGCATTTTCCTCTTATTGAGGAAAATCCGCATTTATTACGCGGAGTGCGGGAGGTGATAAATTATCTGAACAGTATGGGCATAGGGGAAGCGATCGACACATTACATTGGGACTACACAAGAATGTTTATTGGCCCTTATACACCGTTGCCAGCCCCGATATGGGAATCTGCCTACAGGAATAAAGATGGATTGCTTTTTCAGAATGAAACCCTGACGGTAAGGCTCGCTTATTTGAAACATGCGTTTCTTCCACGGCAGTTCGGTAAAGAAGCGGACGATCATTTAGGGCTGGAACTTGATTTTATGTATCAGCTCAGTTTAAGGAGTATGGAATCTTACCAGGGTGGAGACACCGCCACATTCTACGCTCTTTTAGCAGATCAGGAACTATTTTTACATGAGCATTTAGGGAAATGGATTCCTCATTTTTCAGAAAAAGTTCTTCAGGAAGCAGAAACGGATTTTTACAAAGGAATGGTCAAAATTCTTCAAGGTTTCTTGCACTTAGATAGTGCAGCTCTTGAGGAACTTATGGAAATAACTCACTAAGTATTCAAAAACAGTGGAGGTGAGCATATGTCACAGTTGATTAAGAAAGCAATGGGAGCGCGGTTCAGCCGCAAATCTTTTTTAGGGGGAGCGGCGGCATTGATGGCGGCAGCAGTCGTTCCAACATATGGGTTGAAGAAAATTGATTCGCAAGCTGCGGCAGAGAAATTGTCAGAAGAGGGACGGTGGGTTTCTGCCTCGTGCTGGCACAATTGTGGGGGAAGATGTTTAAATAAAGGGTTCGTAGTGGACGGAATCGTTACAAAACAGAAAACGGATAATACACACGAAGACAGCCCGGATTATCCGCAGCAAAGAGGATGTGCGCGGGGAAGGTCGCAGAGACATCAAGTGTTTGGGGTGGATCGATTAAAATATCCAATGAAACGAAAGCATTGGGAGCCAGGTGGCGGAAAGAAAGAGCTTCGAGGTAAAGACGAATGGGTTAGAATTTCCTGGGATGAAGCGCTGGATCTCGTTTCTGAAGAATTAAAACGAGTGAAAGAAAATTATGGGAATGAGGCCATTCTAGGATCGAGCCGTTTAATGAACCACTATGGCGGTGCTTTAGTAAGATGGGGGTCTTCCTCGTCAGGAGCATGGGGAAAACCTCAGGAACATATGGCTAATTTTATGTCGTGGAGTGCAAACGACCGGATGGACTGGAGGAATGCTAAGCTTATCGTTATGTGGGGATCCAACCCGGCATGGAGCAGTGCCGGAAACCCGACATATAACCTCCTGCAGGCCAAAAAGGCAGGGGCGAAATTTATCTTTGTTGATCCATATATGAATCCAACAATAAAAGCTTTGGGGGCGGACCTTGTCCCTTGCCGTCCTGGCACAGATACTGCTCTTCTCCTTGGGATGGCTCATCATATGATTGAGAATGATCTGCATGATCAGGAATTTCTTGATAAATGTACCGTCGGCTTCGACAAAGATCATATGCCGGAAGGGGCCGATCCTGAAGAAAACTTTAAAGATTACGTTTTAGGTACTTACGATGGGACGCCAAAAACACCGGATTGGGCTTCAGAAATTTGCGGCACTGACCCGGAAAAGATTCGTGAATTTGCACAGCAAGTAGGTACTGTGAAACCTATGATTTTCACTTCTTCTTTTGCTCCTGCCCGTACCTTCCGGGGACAGCAATTCTGCCAGGCGTTTCTTACAGTTGGCTGGATGACTGGAAATGTCGGAAAATCAGGTGCGGGTGTATGGACAATGAGTTATGGAAGAAACCAAAGTTACGGAGGCAAAACGCTCGTTAGCCCAGGAGACAGAGGACTGCCGAGAGTCGAAAATCCGCTCTTTCCAGGTGTCACGTATGGGGCTTATGACGGGTACCGGTTTGGCAACCCGACGAGTAAAGACTTTCACGGCATGGCTTATACCGAAACATACGATGCCATATTAAATAATGAATATCACGCCACTGTCAGAGGGAAAGTTCCGTGTGATATCAGATTGATTTGGAAAGTACGTCCAGGTAGCGGGGATAACTTCCTCAATCAGTCATCTGATATCCAAAAGGGGATTAAAGCTTTCCGAAAGGTTGATTCAGTCATCACGAATGATATAGTTCTTTCTACTATTTCTAAATATGCGGATATTGTACTTCCGGCTACGACAGAATGGGAAAAAGAAGGGCGTATTAATACTGGAAACCCAGAAGCCATTTTCGTCGCACAAAAAGTGACAGAGCCTCTTTTTGAAGCAAAGACAGAAGAGTGGATGGAGATGGAGATCGCCAAACGAATCGGCCTTGATCCTGAAGAACTTTACCCAGTTGATGAAAAACAGCAATTTTTTAATAGTCTGGCCGGAGCCCAGGTCATTAAGGATAACGGCGAGGAATACGAGCCGCTGGTCACTATTACAAAAGAGGACATTAATAAATGGGGAGTAGCAGGAGAACCTCAGAAAGGGAAAATTAAGCTGGATGAGCTGTTAGAAAGAGGCGCTTATCAAGTGCCGCGGGCGCCGGGCGACAATCTTACCGTTATACAGGGGGAAGCTTTCGTAAATGATCCGGAGAAGAATCCTTTGGAAACAAAGAGCGGAAAACTTGAAATTCATTGCCAGCCGCTGGCAGATGATATTCAAGCGTATGGATTCACCTCCATTGCACCGATTGCAAAATATGAGCCTCCGGTTGAGGGGATAGAGGATACGTACGAAAATTGGAATAACAAAGTTAAAGGGGAATTTCCTTTCCAGCTTTATACCATTCACTATCCAAGACGTTCCCACTCTGTGTTTGATAATGTTCCTCAGCTTCGCGAAGCCTTTCCGCAAGAATTTATAATGAATACACGGGATGCAAATGAGAGAGGTTTGCACGATGGCGATACGGTATTAATTAGAAGCCGTCACGGAAAAGTGGTGCGTCACCTCCACACAACTGAAAGCATGATGCCAGGCGTTGTTACCCTTGGTGAGGGTGCTTGGGTTGAATTAGATGAAGACACAGGCATCTGTAAAGCAGGGGCTACGAATATGCTTCATGGGACTCATTTGAGCGGACAAGGAGAAGAACCTTGGAACACATGTAATGTCACAGTAGAAAAGTACGAGGGAGAACAGCTCTTGCAAGACTCGGCCTGGGAGCCAAGAGTAATCTTTTAGGAGGTGAACAGTAATGGGGCAAAAAGGATTCTATTATGATTCAACAATTTGTACAGGCTGTAAGACATGCCAGATTGCTTGTAAAGATGTGAATGATCTGAAAGTCGGGTCTAATTACCGCAGAGTATACACAGTTGAGGGGGGAAGATTCCCTGAGGTATGGGGTTACTATTTATCTATGAGTTGTAACCATTGTGAAAAACCAAAGTGTGCGGAAAATTGTCCGACAGGAGCAATTTATAAACGGGATAAAGATGGACTGGTGGTTCACGATGAAGACCGTTGTGTGGGCTGTAAGATGTGTCTATGGTCTTGTCCATACGAAGGTCCTCAATACAATAAAGAAGAAGGCAAGGCCGGGAAGTGTGATGGATGTGCTGATTTAATCGATGAAGGTGAAAATCCGGCATGTGTGGATGCCTGCGGAATGAGAGCAATTGAGTTTGGCGATATTGAAGAACTCCGGGAAAAATATGGTGATCACACTGACTTGAAAGTCCTTTCTGATTATAATCTCACAAAGCCTTCGGTAACAATTAAAGCTATTCCTGAAGCTAGTAAATAATAATTTTAATAGAAAAGGAGGTCTTCATATGTTTGGTGAAGAATGGCAATTGCTTTTATTTACCCTTCTGATGCAGCTTGCGGTTGGAACCTATTTGTTTCTTACCATCGTCCGTGCATCTGGAAAGATCCCTGAGACCATAAAAATGAAAGTGACCAAATTAGGAATGGCTTCAGTAGGCCCTGTGGTAGTAATTGCTATTTTGCTGTCTGTCCTGCATTTGGGCAATCCATTTGGTGCTTATTGGTCAATTGCGAATTTTGCTTCTTCGTGGCTAAGCCGGGAGATATTATTTACTGGAGCGTTCTTCATTTTGTGGGGGGTGTCTTATTATCTTGAGCGAAAGGGGTCATGGAATCAATTATTAGGGTGGGCAGCCTCTCTGGTTGGTCTGGTGGCAATTTTTAGTATGGCCAGTATTTACGCTACCTCAATTATCCCGGCCTGGTCAGATTTTAATACGTATTTGCAGTTTTTCGGCACTACCCTTTTCTTTGGCTCGATAGCAGCTGTTTTACTGATTTTGTGGAGCAGGGAAGAGAAGACAGAAGAGCTGAATAAGATGTTAAAGAAGCTTGTAATTGTTGGGATTGCTGCTATTGCCCTCCAACTTGTTTATCTGCCGGTTTATATTGCCGGGCTGTCAATGAGCGGAGTGGCAGGAGCTGAGTCAGTTGCTCTTTTATCGAGCACTTACGTGTGGCCGGGTATTTTAAGGTGGACCTTAACCATTGCAGGAGCTGTTCTTGTGGTATGGGCCCTGTTTAAAGGCCGTAATCAAATCGTTGGAAATTACAGTTTGCTTTACGCAGCGGTAGTATTCATCATTGCAGGAGAGATATTAGGACGCTTTATTTTCTATGCGACGGGTGTTCCGATTATGATTGGTTAATAGAGAGTAAGAGACAGCTGTTTATTTAAGGCTGTCTCTTTTTCAAAAGTTAGTCAAATGTGAAACAGAAACTTGCAGGAAGAAAGTGGTAAGATGATAGGGGAAGGAGGGAATGAACATGCCTCACATGATCACCCCTGAAAATTTAAATAATATTAAGAATCCAGGTTTTCGTAACTACGTAAAAAGATATTTGGATATTGAAGAGCAGACGGACGGTGCGATAGAAAGTTTAGGAATTCCTTTTAATCGAAGTAATCAGAAAACAGCGATAGAAAGTGTGGTTAGACGTGGAGCTGCGCCGCGAAATGGAAACAAAAGCTTTTACCTTAACTGGCTTTCTCCTGCGTGCTTAGCCTGTCAAACAGGGGAGAAAAGCCACACGTCATTCATTTCTTTCAAATGTCATAAAAGCTGTTATTTTTGTTTTAATAATAATCAGGAAAATTACGCAGAGTTTCGGGTTAAGGACAACGATCCTGTTCATGAACTGAGAAAGCTGCTGGCCCGAGGTGAGGTTGTCGATTATATTGCTCTGACTGGTGGAGAGCCCTTATTGCATCCTGATAAAGCTGTGGCATTTTTCGATTTTATAAAAAAGAGAACTCCGAATACACATACCAGGCTCTATACTGCCGGGGATCTGTTGACGGATCAATTACTGGCAGATTTTCAGTCAGCGGGGCTGAATGAGATAAGGTTCAGTATTAAACAGGACGAATCGACAGAAGTGATCGAAAAGCTGTTTGAAAAGATGTCCTTATCGAAGGCCTACATCCCTCAGGTGGTGGTCGAGATGCCTGTTATTCCAGGGACGTTAAGCAAAATGAAATGGATTTTACTAGAGTTAGAGAGAATTGGGATCGCAGGAATCAATTTGTTGGAATTTTGTTTTCCAATTCAAAATCCAAATCCATTCAAAGAGAGGGGATTTGAATTAAAGTACCCTCCGTTTCAAACTTATTATAATTATTGGTACGCAGGCGGATTGGCGATTGATCAGAGCGAAGAAGAATGTTTCGAATTGCTCGCCTTTGCAGCGGAGAAAGAGTTAGCTATAGGAGTTCACTATTGCTCTCTGGAAAATAAACACACGGGCCAGCTTTACCAGCAGAATAAGGCAGCGGAATTGGAAGGTGTTTATACTTTCTCGGAAACCGACTACTTCATAAAATCCGCCAAAGTATTCGGTGAAGAACGGCATCTTGCAGAATCGTGGTTTGTTAACCGGGGCTTGGAGGCGTTCGAACACAATGACGAGCATGATTACTTAATGTTCCCTGTAGCTTTTGCCGATGACATGCGCCGGTTAGGCTTAGAAGTAGCTATTTGCTCTTCAGTTGCTGAGGAAAGGGAAGGCGAGGGTATTCTGCGGGAAGTGAAAGTGGAACTCGCATTATAATATGCCGTCTTAGGAAATCTAATTTAAACTAACACCCCGCTCAGGAGGCTGAAGACTCCCGGGCGGGGTATTAAATATATCTACCTGTGTTTTTTATATTTCATTTGCTGTTAAGAAACCTTCTTCTGTAGCATCGGTTATTCTCCGAGGCTGCTTGGCATCTCCGATGGTATAAACTTCTGCAAATTTGTTGTGCATTTTATCTGCCAGTTCGTTGTTAGGCTGATAGCCAGCGGCAATAACCACATTATCTGCCATTATGCGCCCATCTTCCAGTTGAACGTGCTGGGAAGTAATTTCCACCACCGTTGAATTGGTTTTAAGTTCAACGCCTTTTTGTTTCAAATAACTGAACATATGGCCTTGAAAGGTAGGTCCAACATCTTTTCCAATAGTATCAAGTGCTTCTATGATAGTGACATTTTTCCCTTTGGAAGCAAGAAATTTAGCGGTTTCTGTCCCTACCAGGCCTCCGCCAATCACAGCGATGGATTCGCCCAGATGAGCGTTTTCACGCAGCACGTCTTCGGCTAAGATCACATTTGGTGAATCTACTCCTTTAATAGGAGGCATTACCTGCCTGGCTCCAGTAGCTATAATCACTGCGTCAGGTGTAAATTCCTGGAGGTCTTCAGCTGATTCAATGTGTTTATTTATAAGAGTTACTCCATGTTTTTCAAACTGATGATTGAGATAATTTTTGTACAATAAGAAAGATTCTTTCTCGGGCGGGGAGGCGAGAATCTCAAATTTACCGCCTGCAGTTTCTTCTTTATCGATAACAACCACATCGTGTCCTTTTAAACTTGCTACACGGGCAGCTTCTAATCCTGCCGGCCCCGCGCCAATAATAACTACTTTTTTCTTTGTTTCAGATGGGGAAATATTTCGTTCACCTTCGTAGCCTGCTCGTGCATTAACCAGACAGCCGACACCCTGGCCCATGAAGACCCTGTCAATACACCCCTGGTTGCAGGCTACACAGAGACGGATATCATTATAATTTTTTTCTTTCATTTTGACTACAAGTTCTTCATCCGAAATCAATCCGCGGCCTATAGCAAGGATATCCGCCTGGCCTTGGCCGATAATGTCTTCCATTAAAGCCGAGTTGTTCAATCGGCCCGCCACAATGACAGGGATCGAGACAATTTTTTTGATTTCTTCACTAAAAGGAACGATGAATCCCTGGTGTACAAACATTGGCTGAATCGTGTATTCTACAGAATCATAACTTCCAGCTGTCAGGCTGATTGCTGAAGCTCCTGCTTTTTCTGCTTCTTTACAAATCTCTTTAACCTCTTCGTATTTTAATCCGTTTTCTAAATACTCATCAGCACTGATTCTTATAGTTACTTCTGCTTTACCAGCGCATTCTTCAATTATTTCTTTTAATACCTGGAAAGGAAATGTCATACGGTTTTCCAGACTTCCACCATACTCGTCAGAACGGTGATTACTATGAGGAGAAAGAAAACTGTGCAACAGATAACCGTGTGCAAAATGCACTTCAATTAAATCAAACCCGGCTTCGACACACCGGCGCGCACCTTCTCTGAACTTGGTCACCATCTCACTAATTTCTTCCACAGTCATTTCTCTGGGATTATTATTAAGGATAGGACATGGTAAGGCTGTAGGAGCAATAGGCTGTATACCAGTAACAGCTTCGGTAGCCTGCCTTCCCGCGTGATAAATTTGAGCTCCTATTTTAGCGCCTTCTTTATGAACTGCTTCCGTCAATTTCTTCAGCTGGGCTACAGAATCATCTTTGTAGGAACATAGTTGGGTTGGAAGCCCCCTTCCTTCCGGCGAAACAGCCACAGAACCAGTCATAATAATTCCAACTTCATTTTTCGCTCGTTCGGCAAAAAATGTAATAATACGCTCGTTAACATCCCCGCCTATTTCTGCAAGTCCGTTCTCCATTGGAGCAAGCATAAATCTATTTTTTATTTGTAAATTACCGATAGAAATGGGTGTAAATAAATTTGACATAATATCACTCCTAAATTATAACTGTCCAAATTATATTACAAAAACTTCACATGTAACGGTTGTTTAATTGAACAATGCTTTACATATTTATGAAATAAATGTTCACAATTGGAAGTGACCTTAAGAATCTTCCATGTTATTTTGAAAAGTAGAGGCTTAATAGAGAGGTAAAACTAACTTGTAAAGTTACAATTTCTAACAATTATTGATATAATAATACTATTACAAAAGTAGTGATTGGAGAGGAAGTCAGTTGGTATATTTATTACGCGGAGCAGGAGTTTTGAGTTTAACAGGGTTATTACTTATGGGCTGTGGAGAGGAATCTTTAGATGAAGAGCTGCACGCTAAAGAAAATAACAGCAACATCGAAGTGCTTGAGCCTCAAGATTCCGGTGAGCAAGAGGAAAATGATGGCGGGGAAAATAATGACGAAAATAATGACTTCATTGGCAACAAAGCGGAAGAAGGCGAAGAGGCTGAAGAAGCTGAAGAAGCATTAACTGAACCAGGTATACATAAGGGATCAAGCTATAACGGCAACAATATTCAAGGTGGAACAATGGCATTAGATGGAGAGATGCTTTATTTGCATACCTATGGTTTTGATGAAGGTGGGGGAATTTATCGCATTCCACTTGATGGAAGCAGGGAACCTGAACTCCTTCATTCAGCAGATGCAGCACAAATGGTTATCTATGGAGACACACTCTTTTTTAATGAGCTGCCTGACAGAGGGCTGCATAGGATAGATCTGGGGACAAATGAGTTAGAGCAGCTTGCAGAAGGAGAACATTTAGATATGCAGCTTCGAAATGATGAATTGTGGTACCGAAAGATTGTGGAAAATGGAACAGTTTCAAAAACTTACAGGTACTATATCGAAACTGGAGTAGAAGAGTCACTCGATTATTTCGAATCCATTCAAAGCATCACAGATGACTATATATTTTCTCAATCAGAAGTCTTTCTTTACGATTTGACTGCAGGAGACAATAGCGATGAACCAATCAAAGACTTTGTCAGGGGACATGCCATTATTGATGGAGAGATACTTTATACACTTGAGCCGGCAGGATTGTTTAAATATGACCTGATATCAGGTGAGGATATAAGAATACTTAATAGAGATGATATTGAGAGATGGAACGCCAGAAATGGACATATTGTATTTGAACCATATTCAGAAGCTGAAGCTGGGCGGGAGGTTTTCTATCTTCACGAAGATTCACCTGAAACACTTACATCTTTAGGAGCTGTTAATGAGTTATATCTGTTTGATGATTATTTAATTACCACTTTGGGAAGACAAGGGGTCTTCAATATTTCTAAAGTTGAATTTAAAACAGGAGAATGGGAAACCATTTATCATACAACTCCGGAATGATTAGGGTATATATAGTGAAAATTACCATATGAATCACCAGAGAGAGAAACGGCATGGTACTTTTTAACTGCCGCACAATTTGCGAAAAAAGAAAAGGAGCCCCTCACTCAAGGGCCTCCTTTTTAAGTATTTATAAATAATCCTTCCTCAGTCTATTTTCGTAGGATATCACGTTATTCCTTTTCTTTGTTTTTCATTAAAGGCCACCAGCTGAACCGGCCAAACAGCGCAATACTTGCCGGCACAAAGAGCGGCAGAATGATTAATGTATAAAACAGAAGGCCGGTGATCGTCAGAATACTGATTTGCAGCAAAGTCAGTACGCCGGAGGGGATCATGGAAGCGAACGTTCCGCCAAGGATTAAGGCGGCCGAGAGCACCGTTCCTCCTACTCGTTTCATTGAGAGAAATAAAGCATTTTGCACAGCTGTTCCTCTGCTGCCTTCTTCATTTTCGTCTGTGTCGCCATTCTCATAAATTTCGGTCATGCGGCCGAGAAGAAAGATCGAATAATCGACACCCAGTGCTGTGAGCAGGGCAAAACCGAAAAACGGCACAGCCCACATTAGTCCGTCACTGCCAAAGAAAGTGGTAAATAAATATTCCGTAATAGAAACGGCACCAAAGTATGAGCCTACCAGTGAAATCAGAACGATAAGAGGCATGACGAGTGATTTGAATTGCACAATTAATGCAAAAAAGATACCAAACAGCATGATAACGGCCGTACGAATGAAGTCATTCGTAGAGACATCGCGCAAATCCCTATTGTCACTCATAATCCCGCCGATCGCCATATCCGCTTCATCAAACGGGGTATCATTCAGTGAAAAATCTACTATATATTCAATTTCATAAAGCAAATCCATCGCCTCATGGCTGTATGGGTCGTAATCCAACGTTGCTTCTATGAAAGCGACATTGTGATCCTCGGGCGTGACGTAAGTGTCCCAGGCCTCCTGAAAATCATCTTCCTCCATCGCCTCCTCAGGCACAAAAAATCCTTCGAGCGGATTGGATGGCTGGTCAGCTATCTCATCGAGCAATTCCTGAGCTTCCTGCAAGCCTTCATTTATTTCATCTGCACCCTCACGTGCTTCTTCCAAGCCCTCAGTCAATTCGTCCACAGCATCACGAACCATGTCCAGTCCTTCTAGAAGTTCCTGTTGGCCCTGCTGAATTTCCAGCAGTCCCTCTTCAAGTTCGTCAAGCCCTTCAACCGCCTCGTTTAGAGCCGTAACCGCCTCCTCAAGACCATCAGCCAATTCAGTGATTTGTTCTTCTGCATTGTCAAATTCTTCGTAAATATCATCGAAAAAGTCATCCGGGTCAGGAATGTCAGTCTCAGGAACCAGGCTTTCCAGCTCGTCTTCCAGGTCCAGTCCATCCAGATCTCCAGCTAATTCCTCATAAGCGTTCTCAATATCGCTTATAAACTCACGAACGTCATTTTCAATGCGATTAAAATCATTCATCGCTTGTTCGATCGTATCGGTCAACTCATCAATGGAAAAATCAGGAAGATTATCAATAATGCCGGAAATCGCTGCTTCTATCTGTTCAAACTGTCCATAGACTTCGTCAAAAAACTCATCAATCTCTTCAAGGTCCAAATCAGGGACGGTTTCGCTTATATCGGCGAGTTGCTCCTCGAGAAGCGAAAACTCATCAGCAAGGTTGTCAAAAAGAGCAGTCACACCGGCAGCAAGACTTTCTGCTGCAGCTTCTTCCAATTGATTGACCAGTCTGTCAAGCAGCTCCAGATCATCGAAGATCGCTGTCAGTTCTTCTTCAAGGTCTGCTTCGCTCAGCGTGTCTTCAAGACGGGCAATTCGGCCCCGGAGGTCTTGAACCGCTGCTTCCGCCTCGGTAATAAGATCTGTCAGCCCAGTGTAATCCAGGTCTGGTAAGTCCATTTCAGGAAAAATCTCCGGTAATGCTTCCGGCAAAGCGGCCAGATAAGCATCTACCTGATCAAGGTACTCAATAAGAGAATCCACCAGTTCATCCGGGTTAATGACCTTTCTCTCTGGCAGACCTGAAATTAAATCAGCAAACTCAGCCAAATTTTCGTTAAGGAAGTCGTTTACGGCCGGCAGAAAGGATAGTTTTTCCTGGAGGTTCTCCAGTTCACCTATCAGATCACTAAACCGTTCAGAAGTTTCATTCATCGCTTTTACTATGTCGGAGACTCTGTCTGAAAGATTGTCCGAAAGTTCCCCCGCCTCGTCCAGCAGCTCAATGCCCCCATCGTTTGCTATATGCCCGGCAGAAGCCTGAACAGCTTGCAGTTCTCCTTCTGTCTCCCTGCCGAAAGCCTCATCCGCTTCGGCGTTTTCAAGAACGTGGGATATGTCCTCTAAGTAATCCCGAAGATCTGTTTCGATTTGATTAAAAACACTGTCTGTTTCCTGAAACAGATCGGCCAGTTCAGAAACTGACATCTCAGTCAAGTTATTAAGCACCTTTGAAATGTCCGTTTCCAGCTGTTCTAATTCACTGGTTATTCCTGAGAAAAATTCTTCTGCTTCAGCCGAACTTATATCAGGAACCAAGTCAGCTAAACTTGCAATATCGTCTTCCAACTCAGAAATGCCTTCAAAGATCCCGTCAAAAAGACGTATATCCTCCGAAAATAAGGCGCCTAAATCAACAGTTAAGTAGTCATTAATTAAATTGGCAAGTTCGTCAAGATCTTCTGAGAGTCTGTTAAGTTCTTCTTCTAAATCTGCTTCTTCTAACCCTTCCTGAAGATCGGAAATGCGCAGCCGAATCCGGTCAACCAGGTCTTCTGCCTCCCTGCTGAACTCTTCAAGTACAGCTGAATCCAAATCGATAAAGTCAAAATCCTCTATCTCCATATCCAGAGGCAAACCGGCAAGCAGGTCATCCACCTCTGAGAGCCACTGTTCAATCGACTCTAGTAATTCAGGATCCTCAACAAACCCGGGAATTGGCAAGCTTCCTAATAAATCAGAGTACTCATCTTCCAAGTCATTAAAAAATTCATTTATATTGTTAAGGAAATCTTCCGTTTCAAGTAAATCAAGCCCGGTTAAGGTGTTAGTCAATTCATTACGAAGTTCGGTTAAAATGTTATCAAAGTTCAGGTCTGAAAAAGCTTCTTCCACCTGGTCAATCGTGCTGCTCATTTGCTGGTCGATTTCTTCAAACTGGTTTAAAACGCTATTTATAAAACTTTCCGCATCTGTTAAGTCGAAATCACTATCTAAATCAAGTGACTGTAATTCTTCAAAAGGAATATCTGCTTCGTCAAAAAGTTCCCGCACGTTTTCAATACTTTCCTCGGCATCCGTTATAATCGCCTCGCCTCGCGCCTGGAATTCTTCGGCCTGGTTCTGGATTTCGCTGATCCGTTCTTCTGCATCGTCTATCACTTCTTCAGCGAGGTTACGCGCATCTTCGATTGTCTCTTGGATGTCCTGGACGTCTTGCTCTACGGCAGCAACTTCCTGACGGTACTCATCAATTTGATTTTGGGTGTCACGAACTTCCTGTTCAGCTTCCGCAAGTTCATCAGCGAGCTCGACCAGTCCTGCTCTTATTTCCCGGACACCTTCAATCGCTTCAGATGTCCCGTCAATCAGTTCCAATATCCCTTCTTCTGCCTCATCAATATCTTCTTCGCTGTTTTCGACTTCCTCTTGCATTTCCTGCAGCCCGTTCTCAAGTTCTTCTAAACCATCAATTGCTTCGTCCAATCCGTCAGAGAGCTCTCCTGCCTGATAAGGAATCGTGAACTCTTCCTGGGTATCTCCCAAAGGGCGGCTGACTGTTCTTACAGAGTCTACCCCTTCAAGTTTTGAGATGTTCATAGCTGTTTGCTCTAAGTAAGGGACATGTTCTGACTTTTTCCATGACTCATCAGTCCGCAGTACGATGGTGGCGAAAAACATTTCCCCTTCCCCAAACGCCTCGTCTATATAGTCGTAGGCTTTAACCGAGTCGAAATCACCTTGAATCTCCTCGATTGAATCAAATGAGCGGGCATTATCATAAAAGAAAAGAAGAGGAATCATAATGATAACGACTACGATTAAAGCTGTTTTGGGACGGAAAATAGAAAAACTTCCTAAAGCACCCCAAAAACGGTTGTTGGCGGAGGCGGCTGAGACTTTCGAAGGCCAAAAAAGTAATGGCCCCATTAATCCCAGCATAGCAGGCATGACGGCCCACAATCCGGCCATAAGGAAGATCATCCCTACGGCTACACCGACTGCTGACCTGTATAATTCAAAATCTGCCAGGCCAATAGCGGTAAAGCCAATCCAACCAGTGAAGGCGCTGTATAGAACCGTTTTCCGGGACCCAGCCATAGTCCTCTTCATAGCGTTATTTTTATCATCGTCTTCAGAGAGCTCGGTTTGGAACCGTTTCATGACGAGAATGCAATAATCCGTTCCCACACCAAAAACGACTGTTAAAACAAATATTTGTGTGAAATTAGAGACAGGGAACCCGAAGTTGTCGATCAAGAAAGAAACTGCTCCAATAGAAGCCAGGTAGACACTACCTAAAAGCAACAGGGGAATGATTGGGGCGACGGGGGAACGAAAGACGATGGCCAGCACAGTGAAAACGAGAATGACAGTAATATAAGTCGAGGTTTCGAGCCCTTCTTCTGTACTAACATTCACATCTTCATCAATGACAACAGCGCCCGTCAAATAATGGTCAATACCCTCCACCTCTGTTTTGTCATTAATGTCATCCCGAATAAACTGGAAATCCGATGATTCTATCTCTAATTCCAGTATTGCTAACAGCACATCTTCCTCATCACTTAACAGCTGCTCTTCTTGTTCTTCTCCATCAAAGGGAGTAATGATATCGTGAATTGGCAAATCACCAGGATTGTTCTCCAACTCCTCAAGAGTTTCTTTTATATCAGTTTGCAGATCATCGGTAATGCCGTCATCTTCCTGATAGACAACAATGACTTCTTCACCCGTGAAACCGCCGTCGCTCTCAATGAGCGGATCCACCAGTGTTGAAGGGTAACCGTCCGGCGGGCTCTCCTGACCTTGCTCACGGACAAATTTATCAATATCAGGCGGGAAAAAATAAGCAATGACCACTACGGCCAGCCAGACGAATGGGATTATGTAAATAAGTGATCTCTTATTAAGTTTTTTCAATATCAGCATCTCCTGAAAATTATATAATATCTATTACTCTAGTCTACCAAAAATACTATTCTACAAATAACAAAAATACTCCAATATAGTGACTTATTAAAAAAGACTACTTTTCCAGAATAATTTCAGGGGACAGGGAGAGGAGGTGGGAAAACGGCAGTACTTAGGGGCAACGTGAGGGGGACGGTGGAGAGAACGGAAGGGGATTGTGACAGAGGAACTGAGGAAGATTGTAGTACTTAGAGTTGGGATTGTTGCAGATTGACCAGCGATTGTGGCAGTTTTTGTCGGGATAGTTGCACATTAGCGGGGGATTGTTGCAAACCGCTGCCTGATTGTTGCACTCCCCCTCATATTACCTCCATTTTTACAAGCTTGCTGCATAACCGCGTCTGATTGAGACAGCCACTCAAAGTCACCAATTTCTTCTTATCCTCTGCCTCCCTCCATATTTCAAACCCACTGACAAATCAACAATGTAAGGGTTTACAACATATTCTTCCTAAGTTAAATTAAGGACAGGAATGCTCACCCTGATACAAGGTCAAAGCTAATTTTTTTAAAAAAGAAAAGAATGGAGGTCTGTAAATGGAATTTTTGAAGATTAAAGAGGAAGTTCAAAGGGCTTTAAACGCTGGGAAACCGGTGGTCGCTCTGGAGTCCACGATCATTTCCCATGGCTTTCCTTATCCGCAAAATGTCGAGCTGGCAGTGAAGGTGGAGGACACGATTAGAGAGCAGGGGGCGGTGCCGGCGACCATCGCGATCATGGACGGGTACATAAAAATCGGGCTGACGACGGACGAAATTGAACGTCTTGGGAAATCCCGTGACGCTTTTAAAACGAGTATCCATGATATCCCTAGAGTGCTGGCGGGTAGGAAAGACGGCGCGACCACCGTTGCGGCGACGATGTTTGCGGCTGAACAGGCGGGTATCCGGTTCTTTGCCACCGGCGGACTTGGCGGCGTCCATTACGGAGTGGATGAGACGTTTGATATTTCCGCTGATCTGCTCGCGTTAGCCAAAACGAAAGTTTGCATCGTCAGTGCAGGAGTGAAATCGATTCTTGATATTCCTAAAACTGTCGAGTATCTAGAGACGGCAGGGGTGCCGATTTACGGTTACGAGACTGATAAATACCCTGGTTTTTACATACGTGATACAGGCATAACGATAGAAAAGCTGGATAAATACTCAATAGCCGAGCTTTTGAAAGTGCAGGACAAGCTGAATTTAAACCACGCCGTGTCTGTCGTTGTTCCTATCCCTGAAGAAGACGAGCTGGATGCTGAATTAATTGACAAAGTCATTAAAGAAGCGCTCCAGGAAGCAAAGGATAAACACACCTCAGGGAAAGAAGTGACCCCTTTTCTTTTATCAAAAATTAAGGATATAACAGAAGGATCGAGTGTAAAAGCAAACTTCTCTTTGATGATCAATAATGCTAAGACGGCCGCGCAACTTGCGAAGGAGTATTACCAATGATCACGGTGATCGGTGATTTAACAGTGGATATTTTAGTTCAGAAAGCTGAGACAAATATCGGAACTGATACGGGCGGAAAAATTAACTGCCGTCCGGGCGGGCAGGCAAATAATGTCGCGTCTTTTATCAGCAGGGAAGGAGTCAGCTGCCGGCTGATCGGGAAGGTCGGCAATGATCTGTTTGGAAATTATTTAATAGAAGAAAGCAAACGTCAGGGAGTTACCCCTGTGGTCACAAAAGAAGACAATGATAAAACAGGTTCCATTGTTCTGATGATTGATAACGACACTGGCGAGAGGTCGATGATTACTGACAGAGGAGCAAACTTATTTTTGTCGGAAAAAGACATTCAAGGACTGGATTCAAGTGAGCTTGTTTACTTATCCGGCTACAGTTTCTTTTCAGAGTCGACTCAAAAGGCAGTGAGAAAAGCCAAAGATATGGCACTCGCAGCTGATATTCCCGTTGCCCTGGACCCGAGCTCGACCTATTTTCTAAAAGACCATAAAGATGCTCTTTTAGAATTTCTCGATGGAGTCACGTTCTTCTTTCCAAATTATGAGGAAGGTGTGCTTCTTACGGGCGAAGAAAACCCGCGGAAGATTCTTATGAAACTTAAGCAATTGGTGGCTGTGCCGATTTTAAAGCTTGGGGAAAAAGGCTGCTTATTTTTTTACGACGGTGACTTTGTTGAATTATCTCCGCCTGAAGTAGAAGTGGTGGATACCACAGCCGCCGGGGATTCCTTCGCAGGAAGTTTTCTCGCTAACTACGTGAGAACGAAGAATATTCTCGAGTCAGCTGAACGGGCAGTAGAGGTATCTTCTCACACGTGCACGTATGTGGGGGCGTTGCCGGAAAAATGAAATTAGCTTTTTGAGGGCAGTCGCTGGGGTGGGGATATTTGATGCGGATGCTTCACTATTTGATGCAGTTCGGCGGATATTTGATGCACACGCTCCATTATTTGATGCAGTTCGCAGGATATTTGATGCACTCACTCCAATATTTGATGCAGATCGGCGGAAATTTGATGCACACACTCCAATATTTGATGCAGAACCGCTGATATTTGAGGCACTACCTCCAATATTTAGTGCTCTCTCCCTGGAAGTTGATGCTGCAATAAAATCTCCACCTCCTCATTGCAGCTTTCACCTTCCATATGCCAGACCCGTTTTTTTGATCCAACCCCTCTTTCATTAAAAAATCATGCATTTTCACTCGGAAATAGTAATTTTTATTCAATGTAATGTACCTATAAAGAATAGAGGGTGCGTCAGCCATCTTCATCCTCCGACAAACCATACTCTCTTTACTAATAAATAAGGGATTTGCCGCTTTTTTGAACAATTACCCAGTTCACTTTGAGAATAAGCAGGAAGATAGAATGGTCAACAATACCGATTAACGCGACTTAGAACCTACCAAAATATACATAGTAAACATAAATAACTAAAAATTACCTATACTTAATATTACGAAAAATCAAACAATAAGGGGATTTCTATCGAACTATCTACTGGTTACCATTAAGGTACATCAAGACTGCAAGATGGCGTGTGTTGAAAATGTGCGTAAAAGGAGGGGAATTATTTTTGCGTTAGGTGTTTCATTAAAAAAATGAGAGAGGATTGATGATATTTGAAGAAAATATGTTTATCAACTTTAATCTTTATACTTACCTTTTCGATTTTCGTTTTGCCGGTAGGCGCTGTTGGACAAGGGCCGAATTACAATGGAAATGAAACGATTAAGAATGAAAGACTGACAAGCAATGAAGATTTAATAAAAGAGGTAGAACGCGCTGCCAACCGTTCTGACTATATTGAATTAGAAATCATTGGCCAATCAGTTAAGGGAAGAGATTTACCGCTTGTTAAGTTTGGAAATAATCCAGACAATCCAACGATCCTTTTTCTGACCCAGCAGCATGGGAATGAAACATTAGTTACCGAGGCAGCCCTTCATGTCATTAAAGGGTTATCTAATAATAACAGACATAACCGTGAATTGGCTGAACAAGTAAATGTCTTTTTCGTCCCTCGCTTAAACCCAGATGGGGCGGTAGGAGATGTTGACTTTGATATTTCTGACCATTTAGCTGGAGGTCAATCGACACGTGCAAATGCTGTGGGAGTCGATTTAAATCGCGATCACAATACCCTTGAACAACCGGAAACTTACGCGTTGCATAACAATGTTTTAAGAGAGTACGATATTGATTACTTAGTAGATTTCCATCACCAGGGAGCCCGCTCAGCAATCAACGATCAATTAGTATCCGGGTCTATTTTGTATCCGACAAACGCTGGAGTAAAGCCTGAGGTTGTTGAAATGTCAAAGCAATTAGGAAAAATTATGTACGACGCCGTTGAAGACCGCGGATTCGGACTTCTCGGAAAATATAATGGCGGTACTGCTAATACGATCGCCCGAAACGGCTTAGCTTTTGAATATGACATTGCTACTTTATTGTTTGAAATGAGAGGGATGTCAGACCATCCAAACCCTAATACGATTCTCGGACAAAAAAGTAACGGATATTTAATTCAACAAGGTGTCATCTCCATGGAAGCTGCTATTGATGCCATTGCTGACCGATCTATCAATGAAGCAGATATCAGTTTCTGGGATACCCTCGAGGTTCAAAGCTTTAAACCTCAAGAAGAAGGAGAAGTAGAATAAGGTAATTAGTCAGGGGATAGGGCATTTCCCACCTTTTTCAGGACAGATTCTACATTTTTAAGGAGCGGCCTTCCAGGAGGAAGGCCGCCCTTTGTGGGGATTGTCGCACTTTTGAGGTGAATTGTTGCATATCGCTGCTTAATTGTGACGATTGCCCGCCACCGACGCTGTTTCAACTCACCTGGAGGGGGAGTGGCACGGCCAGAAAAGCGAAACTAGCTTTTTTGATACAGTTCCGCGGATATTTGATGCACACGCTCCAATATTTGAAGCAGTTCGGAGGATATTTGATGCACACGCTCCGATATTTGATGCACACGTTCCACTATTTGATGCACCCGCTCCACTATTTGATGCACTTCCCCCATTATTTGATGCACTCCCACCAATATAGTGCTCTCCCCGCCACCTTATATAATCAAAATAGCTACAATCGTCGCGACAAGTAATCCGATCATGACTGGCAGGAAGTTCTGGCGGACGAGGTCGGCTGGTTTCACTCCTGCGATGCCGGCATCTGCGGCTACACCGAATGCCCAGGCTGCTAATGTGCCTCCGCCTGCGAAGATCGTGGCGACTTGGCCGATAGAGGCTAACACGGCCACATCCAGACCTGCTCCTCCGCCTAATCCGGCTGCAAGCGATCCGACTAGCGGCAGTCCGGAAAAGCCTGACCCATCCATCCCGGCCAGAAGAGAAATAATAACCATTCCGGCAACAAGGGTGATGGCATTGTCGCCAATATGGTGGGCCATCGCTGTGCCAAGTTCAAACAGATAGCCGGGGGCACCTTCTCCTAGTACTGTTTCCGCGTGAGAGGGGTGCCCTAATAAGAAAAAGGCTGCGATTGGAATGACCGGCGCAAATATTTTTATCGCAAAGAAAAAGCCTTCTTTTAAGTGGGGAACGATCTCATCCAGTGCTTTCGTTCCTCTCGTTGTGAAGGACGAAATAAGCAGCAGTGTTACCGCTGTTCCTCCTAATAGGGCAGTAGCGGACCCTCCCTGAATGGCATTGTCTGCCGGGGAAAACGCTCGGAACAGCATTAGGAAGACAACGCCGAACAGGAATAACGGGACGATGAAGGCGAGAAGTTTTGCCTGCCATGTTGGCTTAACAGGTTGATCGCTGCCGAGATCCAATGCCTCTTTTGGCGGGGAAACCGCCCACTTGCCTTTAGCCATACCTCGGCGAATCGCCCAGAAGGCGATGCCGATGGCAACAAAGCCTGTGATAAACGAGAACAAGGCTGTATAAGGGAGAATGTCACCTGATTCTAAGCCGGCAGCTGCTGAAGTAATTCCTGTTGCCCCCTGGATAACCAGATCTCCTGAAAGCGCCATTCCGTGACCGAATAAATTAATAGCGACAGCGGCTCCCATTGCTGGCAGTCCTGCCCGGATTGCAACTGGAATTAACACGGTACCGACGAGGGCCACTGCCGGTGTCGGCCAAAAAAATGTCGCTGCGAGATACATCGCTGCACCGAGCACAAAAAAGGCTGCTGTCGGATTAACCATTAATTTTTTCAGGGGAGAAATCATGAGCGTATCCGCCCCGGAACTTTGCAGTGATTTGAGCATAGCTACCATGAGGGCGATAATGAGCATAATATCAAACAGCACCATACCGGCGTTTAGAAACGCTTCAAACACGACCTGGGTGGAGCCGATGAGTGCATCAAGCACCCCATTGTTAAGGTTGTAAACAAAGCCTAATGCAAAAATGCCTATGATAGAGGGGAGCACCACATCCCTGCGAAAGATCATAAAGGTAAAAATGGTGAGAATAGTAAACAGAAACAACCAATGAGAAAATGTCAGTGTGACCTGGTCCATTGCTTTCTCCTTTCAATCCATACAATCTCTTCGATGATAAGATAATGTATGTGCCTTCTGGGTGAAGGTGCAATAATTGATTGGATGAAACGGAGAGGTGTTTTTTGAAAAAGGACTTGGCTGCCATAGGTCTCTTCCAGGCATTTAGTGGCGGGACTTTTACCCAATGTGCAACAGAGAATTGGAATCTATTGAAATATATCTTAAACTCACTTACTTGATCACTAAGTAGGTCTATCTTATTTTCCAAGACTGTATAGACTGTGCGTATAAATAACATGAATAGCAGGGGGGACTCATGAGAGTTATTAATCTTCCAGACTTTTTACATTTAAAAATATAGCCCTTTTTTCACCCCTCCTTTTGTAAGAAAATCTTCCTCTCATCATGACATTACCCCTACCAAATAACAGCTCAATTAACATCATTTGTTAATAAACTCCTATAATATTTTTCAGAAAAATCAGTTACATAGAGGGTTAATCTCGCCTGGCATTACCGCTAACATTATATTACAGCTAAACAACGAGCCAGCTTTTGGGCTGCTCTATTAAAAATGACAGGAGATGAGAGGAATGAAAGTGAGAGTTCTATTAACTTTACTTATCGGGATTTTATTATTGGGTCCTTCAGTCCATTTGGATCAGCAGCCGAGGGCGGGGAAGAGACAATTAAATTAAAAGGCAGCCCGGCAGAAATCGGTGAGCAATATGGGAAACAGTCGAAAAAAGCTATTAAAGACAATCTTGAATTTTTTCAGCAGATGGCGCCTCTTGCCGGTTTAAATGAGTCGGATCTTGCTGAGGCTGGAAGCGAATTGGAAGCATTTTTAGCAAAGGAAAACCCGGAACTTATTGAGCAGTTAAAGGCTATGGCTGAGCATGCAGATGTAAGTTATGACGAACTGCTTGCTTTTAACGCATTAGAGGAAGAAGTTATAGGGGATGGCTGTACAACTGTGTTGGCAACCGGTGACGCGACGCAAAGCGGAAACGCTTATTATCATAAAACACGGGATGCGAGCAGAGGATCCAGTCAGGTAGTGGTCCAGGTCGAGCCTGAAGATGGGTATACGTTTATCGGAATAACGAGTGCCGGCTCCACAGGAATCGCCATGGGTATAAATGAAAACGGCGTCTCTGTAGGGAACAATGTGTTATCAACTTGGGATACTGGCAGAGGTTACGGAAACTTAACGGTTATCCGCCTGGCTTTAGAAGCGGCTTCTGATGCCCAGGATGGCGTGGTGTTTATTGAAAACCTTCAGCGGGCTTCCGGTTCTGTCTACGGGGTGGCCGACAAGAGCGAGGCGGCGTGGGTTGAAACAACCGCTAATCATTCAGCCGTTCACTGGGTCGTGGACGAGGCGATGGCTCACACGAACCACTATATTCTTCCGGGGATGGAGCAGTTTGATACACTTGAAACAAATGAGTCAAACGAGAGATGGAGCTGGTACGTGTCTACTCATAACCGATTAGATCGGGCGCAGCATCTCTTGGATGAAGATTCTGGGAAAATAAACAGCCAGCGATTAGTCGCTTTATCCGAGGACCAGGATCCAGCCTATGATGACAGCACGTACTGGATCGACTCTGATGCTGAGATCAATGGGGTAAAAATGGGGTCGGTTTCCACTGGCACGTTTGATGGAAGCAAGCTGCGTATGTGGTCCCAGTTAGGGCAGCCAAGCGTATCGCCGGCTATTCCTTTCAGAGTGGACCAGCCGCATATTCCAGCGCCTTTTAACTCAGGAAAACAAAGCGACAGAAGCAAAGAAACAGCCGGTAACCGAAACTGACATTTTTAAAAGAGCAATTCCACGAAGGTGGAGTTGCTCTTTTTTAAAAAGATAGATAGCGGTGACGTTACTTTCCATCACTTCATATCATTTTGCTCTATGAAGAGAGTGCAATAATTTAATTTATACAGGGGGACCGAATTTCCCTTCATGGAAGTCCTTATATGCCTGGCGGATCTCATCCATTGAGTTCATCACGAAAGGCCCCCGGGTCACTATTTCTTCTTTTATAGGGACACCCGAGTACAGCAGTAGTCTCGAACGCTCATTCGCTTTTATTCTTATAGTGCTTTCGTCTCCATTTCCGTTTTCGTTATACGTTAATGTAGCAACTGCTGTTTTAGTTAATGGTGTATCATTGTCCCCGATTACTACACTGCCGTGACGTACAAAGAGGAAGCCGTTATGATTGTCTGGCAATGTAAATTCATGCTCTCCCTCTTTTGTAAAAGTTACCTCAGCCATAATAATTGGCACGAGGGAATTCATAGGACCAGTGACACCTGAGAAAGTGCCAGCGTAAACTTTCACCTGTCCTCCGGCAAATTGACTGACAGGAGCTTCTTCTGAGTAAACATTCTGGTAAGAGGCTTTTGATTGCTTCAGCTTTTTCGGCAGATTGAGCCATAACTGATGCGTGTGAATAAGATCATTATCTACTGCTTCTTCAGCATGGCGGGCGCCCGATCCGGCATTCATATACTGGACATCACCGGAATCCAGCACAGAGTGACCGCCGTGGTTATCAGTATGCTCAAGTCTACCGTCAACCACATAAGTTATAGTCTGGAACCCTCTGTGGGGATGATCGGAGAATGTGCCCCGCTTAAACCAGTCATCGGCCATTAATATGAACGGATCGAATTCACGGTGCCTGTCAGGAGGCAGTATCCACCCCTGCTGCACATGGGGATAGCCGTTCTCATTAAAGTTGACATACCAGGAATCTTTTAAGTTCCTTATAAATTTGTTATCTGACTGATTACTCATAAAACACGCCTCCTTAATCTCCATTTGAATGTGGCCTTTCGGAAACAGGGATACAGGGCTGAACAAAGCTTGTCGCTTAGAAACTTCGCCGTTTTTTCAGCTTCTTCAACATAAGGGGAAGACCAATACAACTTTATCAGCCTCAAGAAACTGATTTATATACCATGTAACCAGATCCGCGGCTTTCTGCTCTTTATTTAATTCCATTCCGTTAGCCATTTTAAACATGGCGTAAATTCTTATCAGATAGTATCTGAGGTTTTCCTGAAACAAGTCCAGTTCTGAAATTCACCTTCAGGATGAGTAGCATTATAGTTCTCTGGAATTCGGCAGCGGTTTTGAAAGAGGTGAAGAAAGTGTGGGCGAGATGTATTCAGAGTGAGGGAATAGAATACCGCATTAATAAGTTTTGACCCAAAAAAAGACCGGGCGGCTTTTACCCGGTTTTTCTTAGAATCCGGCCTGTGCCCGGACCGCGCTTATTTTTTCTTTGATTTATTTGCGTGCTTTTTTACTTTTAAATTCAGTAGTTTTTCCTGATGGTAAGCCGCTTTCTTTATAAGGCGGCTTCTTTTAATATAATCAGTTTCATCGGAGCGGTTGTAGAGATACAGGTAGTAATCAGCTAACAGATCATGAAAGAGTATTTTAAGCATGGGGCGGCCCTCCGGTTTAACTTGTTCATTTAGACACCCTCACACTGACCAATGGAAAAAGGGTGATCTGCAAAAGAAACGTGTCACAAAATTGCATAGCTGACTATTTTAACCGTAGTAATAATTTCGGTTCTGTACAATAGAGTAAAGGGCCTTATATTATGGATAAAAGTTGAAACAACTGCACGTAATTAAACGCAGAAAGGATATAAGCTGCTGGAGTTAAGAAGAATAAACTCCTTATTTAAGCCTGTTTAGAAACATATTTGTCTCTTTTTTTAGGCTTTCACTGGGATGGTTATTTATTCCCGTTTATAAGCGCGTTGTTAAAACTTTCCATCTGAGGGTTATGTTTTATGAGGCCCTCTGCTCCTCCATAGCAATCTAACTGATTGGATAATCATATCTTTTGTTTATACTTAAAACTTCCTATTATTTATAACATTAAGAAAATGTGACACATGCTAAAAAAATATGTAAATAATATTCTGAATGTTTTAATATATATTAGGAAAGTTGTCCCATCCCTTTCCTCGCCTGGCATTAGACCGGATCCCCCCTGTAAATTTTCCCACTTTGTTTAATCCCTACCTCTCATGTTAGAGTATCCCATAACAGTAGACAGGAATTATTTTTAAGGACTTTCATACACAGAAATCCGACAGAAAGCCTACAAGAGAAATGAATAAGTCACCATTGGCGCAATTTACCCAGATATATACAAATGTTTCATCTGTAAGGATGAAGACTATAAGCTGGTTTGTAGAGTTAAAGGACTAAGAGACTAAGTCGTCTTGTAGTAGGTTTATCTAATTAGGATATTTTACTAATTATGCTGTTCTGCCATCTCTGTCAGTTGTCTGTTAAATGTGTTAACATGAACCACATTCAAAAAAACGAACGGTTAAGGTGAATGAACACTGTTAAAACGCATGATTTTAATACGATGGAGGAGCGTTCAAATTAATGGACGCTTTATGGTGTGGTAGACAGATTGTCCGGCAGAAGCTGTTTCCTTAGAGTTATAGTACGTATTATTCGGTTTGGAGAGATTAGATGTCAACTAATAAAATCCTGATTATTTCCCAAAACTTCTATCCTGAAGTTGGAAGTGCCGGGAACAGAATTAAAAATATATATACCCAGCTCCAGAGAAAAGGGCATGACGTTTACGTCCTTACGACCGAACCTACCTACCCTGATAAGGAGATTTATGGGGACGAGCAATTCTGGGATGACGAAGGTTTGAATGCTGACACGAAAATTAACCGTGTAAAGGTGGCAAACAAAACCTACTCTCGAAACATCGTTAACCGACTCGTTTACTATTTAAAAATTGCCTTTAAAATGCTGATGTTTATTTTAAAGGATAAGCATAAGTATGAGGCGGTGTTGGTCACTTCCCCGCCGATCTTTACGGCGCTTGTCGGCCTGGTCGCTAAGTACCGGTTCCGAAGCAGGCTGATATTAGACGTAAGAGACTTATGGCCCGAATCATTAAAAGGAGTTAAAGTCTTTAATTATTCATTTATAATCTCTATTTTCAGATGGCTGGAAAAAAGGCTATATAAAGGGGCGGACCAGATTATAGTGAACAGCGAAGGATTTATCAGTTATATAAAAAAAGCCGCTCAAATTAAGGACGGCAAAATTACTTTCGTGCCGAATGCTGCTAACAATGATGAATTGGCCGCTGAATCAAGAGAGAAAGGTAAAAAGTTTAAAGTTATCTATGCAGGGAATATAGGAATGGCTCAAGACGTCGATATGCTTATTAACCTTGCAGGAGAATTGGAAAAACAAGACATTCAGCTAAGTGTGATTGGTTACGGGGTGAACAGGAAAAAATTCGCCGAAGAGTGTTATGTGAAGAATTTTACAAATATTTCCATATATAACCCCCTCTCCAGAAAAGAATGTTTAAAAATCATGGCAGAACACCATGCAGGAATTGTGACTCTAAATAACAGTGATGTCTTTAAGACAGTGCTGCCGGGCAAGGTTATTGATTACATGACTTGCGGGGTGCCGGTGATCGCTTCTGTATCAGGCTTCTCGAAACAAACGATTGAAAAGGCGAAGGTAGGGTTTGTCTCTGAAGAGCGTAATGTCTCTGAAATGATTAATTATATTTTATATTTGAAAAACAACCCTTCCTACAGCAGGCAAGCCTCAGACAATGGAAAAGCCTTTGTAAAGGACAATTTTCTGTGGGAGAAAAACATTGACAGGCTCACATGGCTCGTTGGTAATAAACAGACGACGAACCGTCAGGCCGATTTAGAAATCCAGGAATGAAATAAGGTTGATAAGAAATGAGTAAAAAAGTATGTATGTTTGTCTGGAACCATTTTACAAATGATGCGAGAGTCATGAGAGAATGCACGGCTCTTTCAGAGTCCGGCTACCGTGTGGATTTAATGGCTATCCATGATCCGGGCGAGCCTGGTCTCGCAAAGTTTGAAAAAGTGAATGAGAATTTTCACGTGCACAGGGTTAGAAGGTATCCGGCCTTGCTGCAGTTACTTCAAAGAACGCTCCGTCTTTTTAAAAAGTATAAACCAGCCGCCGTTATTCCATTGACGCTGTTATTTCTATCTTTTTATACGTTTCCCCTTCTAACCGGGTTAATTGTACTTACGTTATTTTTAGCTGCGCAAACGAAAGTGCGAACCGTCTGGATCAGATTCAATATATTCATGAGAATGGTCTCAAAAGGACTGCGCGGATCATATGACCTCTATCATTCAAATGATTTAAACACGCTGCCGCAGGGCATTTTGTGTTCAAAGCTCAGAATTAAAAGAAAGCCGCTTATCTATGACTCTCATGAAGTCCAGACAAGCCGCACGGGTTATGAAAGTAAAATGTATGCCCGCCTGGAAAAACTGTGGCTTACATTTACTGATGTGATGATCGTAGAAAACCATACGAGAGCCAAATATAACGAGGATGTGTACGGTTTTTATCCCGAAGTTCTCCATAATTACCCGTTTATGCAGGAAAACGAGGTCACGCTTTATCCTCTTCATAAAGAACTTGGCCTTCCTGAATCAGAAAGAATATTGCTGTATCAGGGCGGCATACAGACAGGACGCGGGCTCGATAAGCTTGTGAAGGCCATGCCGATGATTAAAGAAGGAACGCTTGTCTTTATTGGCGATGGCCGGATAAAGACTGACCTTCAAAAGATGGTCAAAGACATGGGGCTTGAAGGCCGGATTAAATTCCTTCCTAAAGTCCCGCTCGAAAACCTTCCTTCATATACGAAGAACGGCTATATAGGGTTTCAAGTTCTGAATAATGTCTGTTTTAACCACTATTCAGCGTCATCAAATAAACTGTTTGAATATATGATGGCAGGCGTCCCAGTCGTCGCTTGCGGTTTTCCTGAAATTAGGAAAGTAGTGGAGGAGGAAGGGACAGGGGTCTGTGTGGATTCGCATGACCCGAATGACATTGCTGAAAAAGTGAATGATTTGCTGGGCAGCCCTGACCAGGTCGAGCAGATGAGTGCCCGGTGCAGCACTGCCAAACACCGCTATAACTGGAACCTGGAAAAGAACAAGCTGCTGGAAATTTACAATGATTTAGAAGTGATGTCGGATAATTCGCCCGCATCAATGAAGACGGACTAGGAGGAAATCAGCGTGGAACAATTTCAGGATCGGGTATCCGAGGCTTACTACGGAAAGTTAGGCCAGCGGATGGCTGAAAAAACGAAAAACAGAATCCACTGGATTGCCCGGAATGCAGCCGGCCAAACGATTTTAGACGCAGGATGCAGCCAGGGGCTGCTTACGATCCTGCTGGGGCGCGAAGGCAAACGGGCCACCGGGGTGGATATTTCCGCAGAAAGTATTGCTTATGCTGCGAAAGCGTTGGAGGCTGAAACGGCGTCCACCCGGGAAAATGTTGAATTTATCGAAGCGGACTTTCTGACTATGGATTTCAAAAGTAACCTGTACGACACGGTTGCCATTACTGAAGTGCTTGAGCACTTTGTCAGTTCCGAAGCGATCCTTCAAAAAGCCTATTCGTTATTAAAGGATAACGGGCGCCTGATCATTACCGTGCCTTTCGGAATTAACGACTTTCCCGATCATAAGCGGACGCTTTATTTAAGGGAAATAGCAGACGAAATCTCGCCTTATGTGGCGATCGATCAGGTCGAATTTTTTGGCAAGTGGATCGGATTTACTGGGACCAGAAAATCAACTGTCAGTTCAGTGCCTGACACGCTCTCCAGCGACTTAATTAAAAAATCGGAGGAAGCGTTCTATACGATTGAAAGAGAACTTCTGGACAGGATTGACCGTTTAAAGTCACAGGCTGAATCTATAAAAGAAAAGAACCAGAAGGCTGAAGAAGAGTTCATCAGAGTGAGTGAACAATTAGCCGAAGAAAAAGAGAAAACGGCTGAATTGCATTCCAGGATTAAAGAACTTGAGAAGGCCTTGGAAGCTGAGTGCCATAAGAATGATAACGACGATATACTCGGTTTGTTGAAAGACTTATATAACCTTCAGCAGAACGATTCGGCGCCTGACCAGCTGGTAACGGTGATTAAAGAACTGATTCGGAAACAGGAGGATCTGGCTGAAAAACATAATGAGCAATTTGTTCAACAGGACAGCCATCACGGGGATCTTGTCATTGAACTGATTGACCAGCGGGAAGCTTTCACAAAGTTTATGGCTGAGAGTTCAGAAAACGAGAAGAAACTGTTAACCCAGCTGGAAGAACTGAGCCGGACGAATAAAGACACTCAGGCGATGCTTCGCAATGTGACTGAGGAAAAAAACGAGCTTTTCTCACGTCTTGATGACTTAAGAGAGTCTAACAAAGAAACGGAAAAAGAATTGGAACAAGTGACATCGGCAAAAGATATCCTCTCTTCTGAACTGAATCAAGTACTGGCTGCGAATTCAGAGCTCCGTGATAAAGAAGAAAGAGTGATGGAAGAAAACAGCACGCTTCGTCAAACAGTCGATGAACTGGAAGAGGAACATTCCTCTCTTCAGGACATTAATTACGCCCAGTCTCAAATGATTGAAGAAGCAAGGGAAGAGAACATCCGGGTAAAAGAAGAATTTGCCGGCCAGCTGGAAGATTATGAGAATCTCCTGACAGAATTTAAAGAAGAAATGGCTTCTGCACAGGGAGAAACCAGATATCCGGCTCAAACTGCTGAAGAGTCAGAGGAAGCAGTAAGGCTCGCTAAGGAACGGGATGCTCTGATTCAGAAAAACTTAGACCTGAAGAATGATTACCATAGTGTGTCTAACAGACAGGCGAAAGAAATTCAGAAGCTGAAGGAGGAGCTGTATACCGAGCTTGGAGAAAAAGAAACACTTTTGAAAGAACTCAAGGAAACAATTAACAAGTCCCAAATCATTCAAACAAGATATGAGAACTTAAAGAAGTCGAGGATGAACCGTTTAACAATCGCCTACTGGGGATGGAGAAAAAAACTTTTAAAGAAAGGGGATTAAAATTGGATTTTGAAGTACTGGAGAGTCAATTAAATAAAGTTATGAAAAGAAAGCAGGAACTCCTTTCCGACATAAAAAAAAGCCCTGATTCCCGTGAGATTATTTATAAAATGGGAGAAGCTCCGTGGTTTTACAACCAGAAAACAGATTTGTTTTTTTCTGCCGGCACAAACGGAGTCACCTTTTCCATCCCTGACGGCGGCCATGTCTATTTTTCATATATGGAACCTAATGTTGATTTCGGCCAAATGCCAGCTGCTGATATAAATATTGCTTCCAATAACATGGAAGTGCTTATAAATGGGAAAGTCGATGAAAGCATAGAATTGACGCTTTTTTTAATTGGCTATAAAAACCATAAAAAAACTGAAATGCTCCAAATTAAAACCATCAATGAACGGGCAGCAGCAAATTTTCAGACGGAGGGTATCGAACATTTCCGGCTGGCATTAAGAGTTAAAGGCTCAGGCTTAGTGAAATTAAATGATATACAGATTAACGACACGTCATTTGAGGGATTTTCAAAGGCTGCTTCAGTCAAAAAGAGACCTGCAAATTCATTTTTTCTACCCGGCAATTCATCTCCGGGTCATCAGAGCAGCCAGGTGTCGGGTATTCAACTAAGAGATTTTGACCATACGATGAGCCTGACGGAAAACAGTCTGTTTATTGCTGATTTGGATCAGGATGCCCTCGAGTTAAACGAAGATAATTTAACATCCGGTTTAGAAGGTAACCGTTTTTCTTATCTTTCTTTGTTTGAAGACAAGGAAGTAAACGTTCCGTTGGAAACGGAACATTTGCCTTTGACCCACTGCCCATCAAGCTACTACCATTTTGGTTTTTCTGCCAAAGCGGCAGGAGAACTGGTAATTGACCTTGTTATAGCCGGCTTCTCCGAGCAGGGAGAGACTATTGACATGAAGTCTATTCCGATGAATGATACTCATTTAGTCACGTTCAAAGATGAGGTTACAGCTATCAGGCCGTTCCTGAGAGTGAGAGGTGAAGGAGAAGCTTCCGGTTTGCAGGTCGGTATAACAGAAATTAAGAAAAAATCAGAGCATTTAACAATTGTCGAGATGGATGAAAATAAATGGTTTAATCCTAAACCAAATAACCTCAATACAATAAGTGAAGACGGCAAGCTTCTGATCGGAGCTGACCAGAAAGAGACGGAAAAGAATTATATTTCTTATAACGTGACCAATAACAGCTTCAGCAAGGTGCCTGATGAATCGATTTTCCCTGTCTCATCCGACAGCTACTATGAAGTATTTATTGAAGCGGAAGAAAGCGGCAGCGGGATGGTCACCCCCATTATCATTAGCTACTCAGAACATGAAAAGGTTCAGGTTCATCAGCTGAAAACAAATGAAATGAATGTTTTAAAATTTAAAGATCATGTAACAAGGTGCAGGATATCCCTTCTTATTATCGGCACAGTTCATGCGGAAGTTAAGGATTTTTTCATAAATTCTTATCCGGTCCGGCAGACCGGAGGAGACATGGAATGGCTCAGTTCAAAAGAACCAGGTATGTTCCGTTTAAATGGAGTAAAACCTTTGCGATCCTTAAAAATGGCCGCTATTTTTGACGAATTTACGTCAGCTTGTTACGGCGCTGAATGCAACCTTATTTCCTTTGGCCCGGATAACTGGAGAGAAATTTTAACTGAAGAACAGCCTGATCTATTAATGGTGGAATCAGCCTGGCGGGGAAATAATGGCCAATGGGCAAAAAAGGTCCAGTATGCAGATGAGGAGTCAGTAAAGGACCTAAGCCGTTTAATCGCCTGGTGCAGGGAAAACAATATTCCAACCGTTTTCTGGAATAAGGAAGATCCTGTGCATTTCGAGCATTTTATCAATACAGCAAAACTATTTGATTATGTTTTTACGACAGATATTAATGTTGTGGAAGATTACAAAAGAGCATGCGGACATGATCGGGTCGATGTTCTGCAGTTCGCCGCCCAGCCTAAAATTCACAACCCGCTGTCAATCGGGGAAAGAAAAGACGGCATAAGCTTTGCAGGCTCCTATTATAAAAAACACGAAAAGCGGTCTGAAGATATGTTAAGAATTTTCGACCAGGCCATGCCGTACGGTTTGTCTATTTACGACCGGAACTATGAAAAGATAAAACAGGGTCTTCTGCCGAATAACCGCTTCCCGGAATATTTAGAACCTTATATTAAAGGAAGCCTGAAATATTACGAAATTGATAAAGCTTATAAAGGCTATAAAGCAATGATTAATGTCAGTACGGTTAAAGATTCTCCTACGATGTTTGCGAGAAGGGTGTACGAAGGCCTGGCATCCGGCACGCCGATTATCAGCACGTATTCAGTTGGAGTTGAAGAAACGTTTGGAGACTTAGTATCAGTTTCGGAGTCTGAGGAAGACATCGCGGAATTTATAGAGAAAATTTTTCATGACGGGGACTATTACCGAAAAGTTACATCTGAAGGAATTAGAAGGGTGTTAAGTGAACACACTTATGCACACCGGCTGGAATCTCTTACTGCCACTTTAAATTTGCCCTATGTTAAAGAGAAGCAGCCTGTCTCTGTCATAAGCCGTGTCCAAAATATCGAAGAAGCGGATCTTATCCTGAAAAACTTTGCCAAGCAGACATTGTCATCTAAGGAACTTCACTTAATTACCAGCAGTGAGGAAGTATTAGATTACCTGATTGAAGAGGACTTTGACAAAGAAGTCATGGTGTTTAATGAGAGAGAATATAAAGATCTGTATGCAAACATTAACGAAGCTGTAGACTCTCCTTATATTGCGGTTATGGATGCTTATTCTGATTATGAGACTCACCATTTACTGGATATTTCTTTAGCTGCCCTTTACTCTGATCCGGAAGTTATTGAAGTGAATGAAAGCTGCAAAGGCAGCTGGGCCTCCAGTAAAAATATAAATCATGACAAGTCAGCTTATAAGAAGGATGTATTCAATTTACTGTCTGTAGATGAAACTTTTAATATTATATTTAACGAACATGAGAGTAAGAGATTCCTGGACTCCGGAGCAAAAGTACTGGTTTTGGAATGACCTTACTTAAGGAGGCGCTATGTTAGCTTCAAAAGATATTTTAAATATGCACAGTACAATTAATGATGAGGAACAGCTGGAAAAGATCTATGAAGATTATAAAGCAGGAATTTACAGGGTGAGCGCCCGGTACAGCAGTGTCGCCCTCTCTGACAGTAATTTGTGGAATGCGGATGTTCATGATCGCAGCTGGCTTTTCTGGCATCATTGTTTAGTTAGTGTCGCTTACTTGATCGACTCTTATAAAGTGGACGGTAACCCAGATAAATTACAGTTAGCCAAAGAAATAGTGTTTAAATGGCATCACGGTAATTCGCCTGAATCTCCCTCAGTTATGGGATGGCATGACCATACTACTGCTATCAGGCTGATACAGATCAGCAAGCTTTATTTAAATTTCAATGAGGCAGGGGACAAGCAAGAGGAATCCTACATGACGGAAATAGCTGCTGAACATATGGAGAAGCTGTCAGATGAAAGCTTTTATATGCCAAATCACAATCATGGATTGGATCAGGATATTGCCCTCTATATTGGAGCAAATGTTTTCCGGAACGCTCCCCGGGCTGAAGAATGGATCAAACTGGCAAGAGAAAGATTTTGGAAGCAGTTGAATAACCTGTTTGCGGAGGACGGATCATATCTGGAACATTCTCCTCACTATATTTATATTATTGCCCAAAGGCTTCTGGCTTTTAATCATATCCTGATTCAGGCGGGGGATGAGGAAGTAGAAGAACTCGGAAGAAAACTGGAAAAAATAATCCGTTTCTTTATTTACATGCTTCAGCCTGATGGGAAATTTCAAACTATCGGGGACAGTGAAGCGCAAACCTTTAACATAAATAAGCATTACTGGGGGTCTATCTCAGATAACCTGTTAAGAATTCTCAACTCTATTAAAGGTAAAAACAATGAAGAAATTGATCTGCCGAATGACGCGTTTTTCAGTGATGGGGGATATGCTATTTATCGAAGTGACTGGAATAACGACGAGGAAACCTCCCAGCTGACATTTTACAGTGCCTTTAATTCCAGGGTTCATAAACATCATGATGACCTGGCCTTTACGTTTTACTCTCAAGGTATGCCTTTACTGACTGATGCAGGAAAATTCAGCTATCAGTATGACAAAGAAGAGAGACAGTATGTGACTTCTGCGTTCGGGCACAATACGGTCAGAATCAACAACGAAGAAACGGAACTTAGAAGAAAATATATCGGTTTAAGTGATATTACCAGTTTCTTATCTTTAAAAAATATTGGTTATGCGTCCGGTTTTCACGCTCTGTCAAAAAACGCCGTCCATAGAAGAGTTATTTTCTATTTAAAACCAACAGATATTTTAATTCTCGATATTATAAAAGGCGGCATGGAAAATACGGGGGAACTCATTTACAACCTTCATCCTAAATTGAAAACGAGAAAGATTAATAAAGAAATGGTTTCTGCTTATGAGGATAACGATATGTTATATATCTCTAATGTCCTCGATGAGGCTGAATTTGACCATTTTCGGGGACAACAAAATCCTGTCAGGGGCTGGTCTTCTTTCTATTATCAGGAGTGGGAGCCGAGTGATTTATTAACTCAGCAAAAAACCGGAGAAGTGGTCACATTTGCGACTCATATAAGAACAAACAAGACTACTAATCTAAGTGACTTTCAATGGAATGGCAATCATATAACTTTCAAATGGAAAAACTACGATATTGACCTGTTGCTTACAGATTGGTTTGAACATATCCATATTAATGAGAAATATTTCAACACGCAAAAGAAATTTTCCAATAATAAATTATTTGAAGCTCTCGTAAATAATGATTCTCTTATTTACAAAGAAATGAGCAAGAGATAAAGGTATTCTTGATGCCGGAATTTCTATAGAACCGGGTGCTGGGAAACAGGAAGCGTAGTGAAACAAAGAGACGGGTTTATTCTCCTGCTGCTCAATAAGAATTAGCAGGAGATAAGATTAAAGGAATAACGGATTACTGAAAAAATCCTTAAGAGCTGTGTAAGTAACCTAATAATAAAAGGAGAGATTATTTATGAAACTATGTACTATTGGATTGGGCTATATCGGACTGCCGACATCTATTATGTTCGCAAAACACGGGGTGGATGTACTGGGTGTCGATGTCAATACCGATGTGATCGACTCTCTGAATAACGGCCAAATTCATATTGAAGAACCGGGGCTCCAGGAGGCGTTAACCGAAGTGGTCCAGGAAGGCAAATTTAAGGCCGGCATGCAGCCTGAAGCAGCGGATGTCTTTATTGTTTCTGTGCCTACTCCAAACAAAGAGGATGCCAACAAATCGTGCGACCTGACGGCTGTTTTAAGTGCGACAAACACCGTTATTCCTTATCTGGAAAAAGGGAATACTATTATCGTAGAATCTACTATTGCTCCTAGAAGCATGGATGACTATGTGAAGCCGCTTCTTGATGAAGCAGGTTTTACGGTAGGACAAGACATCTTTTTAGTGCATTGTCCAGAACGTGTGCTTCCGGGAAAAATTATGGAAGAACTTATTTATAACAACCGTATTGTCGGAGGCATCACAAACGAATGTACAGAGGCAGGAGCGAAAATTTACGAAACGTTTGTCCAAGGAGAAATTGTCAAAACGGACGCGAAAACAGCTGAGATGTCCAAGTTAATGGAGAATACGTACCGGGACGTTAACATTGCCTTAGCCAATGAATTGACGAAGGTATGTACAGAACTTGATATTAACTCATTGAACGTCGTAGAAATGGCAAATAAACACCCGCGTGTGAACCTTCATACGCCCGGGCCTGGAGTAGGCGGACACTGTCTCGCTGTAGATCCTTATTTTATCGTGTCAAAAGCTCCGGAAACAGCCAAAATGATTGGTTTAGCAAGGTCTATTAACACGTCTATGCCGGAATATGTTGTCGACAAGGTAGATAATCTTTTAAGAGATGTTAAAGAAAAGACGGTAACTGTGTTCGGCTTAACCTATAAAGGCAATGTGGACGATGTTCGTGAAAGTCCGGCCATGGAAATTTATGAATCTTTGAAAAAAAGTGAGAAATTTTTTGTTAAAGCCTATGATCCGCATGTAGAGGCAGACTTTGTAATTAACGACATGGAAGAAGCAACCGTCAATTCAGACCTGATTTTAGTATTAACAGATCACAGTGAGTTTAAGAATCTCGACTTTAATGCACTGAGCGGGATGAAAAATAAAATCATTTTTGACACGAAAAATGTTGTGAAAAACCGTTCTGAAGAATTTAATTATATTAACCTTGGAAGCCTGTACGAAGGATTAGGAGAAGAGGCGCCTCAAGTATGACGCACGTGTATCACCTGTTAAAAGAACAGTTTGCCAATACAGGGCTCATGTTTAGAATGTCTGCTTACGATATTAAAAGCCTCTATCAGATGCATTACTTAGGGGCCCTGTGGCAATTTCTCACCCCTGCGGTCCAGATTTTTGTCTACTGGTTTGTATTTGGGATCGGTATCAGGGGCGGGGCGCCAGTCGGGGATATTCCTTTCTTTGTCTGGCTTCTTTGCGGGTTAATTCCGTGGTTTTTTATTGGACCGTCGTTAGTGCAGGGGTCCAACAGTATTTATACCAAAATCAATTTAGTGTCCAAAATGAAGTTTCCTGTCAGCATCCTGCCTGCGATTACGATTATAAGCAAATCGGCCAACTTTTATATTATGCTGGCGATCCTGACAGGGATTGTTTATTTTAACGGAATCAACCCGGGCATTTTTCTCTTGCAGCTTCCGTATTATCTGTTGTGTCTGTATGTGTTTCTGTTTGCATTTACGATACTTGCTTCAACGATTTCAATTATCATAAGGGATTTTCAGTTATTTTTGCAGTCGATGATGAGGCTGCTGTTCTTTTTGACGCCTATTCTCTGGGAACCGAGTCGCATGCCTGAAGTTTACCACCAGATTTTAAAACTGAATCCGTTCTATTATCTTATTTTCGGGTTCAGAGATACCTTTTTAGGACAAGGGTGGTTTTATGAAGATCTCACGTACACGCTGTATTTCTGGGCGCTCACTCTGTTAATTCTGTTCATCGGAGCAGTGCTCCATTTTAAATTCAGGAAGAAATTTATAGATTTCCTATAGTAAGGGGGAGGAGTATGAAGACTAAAGTATCATTTTCAAATGTCACCAAAGTTTATAATTTGTATAAGAGAAAGTCGGACAAACTTTTGGGCATCATCTTCCCCGGCTATAAGGAAAAGCAGTTCAATGCCATTTACGAGCTGAGTTTCGACGTCCGGGAAGGAGAGACAATCGGTGTTGTAGGCATTAACGGTTCCGGAAAATCCACCTTGTCCAACCTGCTTGCCCAGGTTGTTCCACCGACATCGGGAGACATAAACATTAATGGTGAGCCCTCCCTAATTGCGATTTCTGCAGGACTTAACGGCCATCTGTCAGGGATTGAAAATATCAGGCTGAAATGCCTGATGCTCGGGATGGAAAACAGCGAAGTGGAAAGGCTTATTCCGCAGATCATTGAGTTCGCCGATATCGGTGATTTTATGGATCAGCCGGTTAAAAATTATTCGAGCGGAATGAAGGCCAGGCTCGGCTTTGCCATCTCCGTCCATACTAACCCGGACATACTGATCGTCGACGAAGCGCTCTCTGTCGGTGACCAGACGTTTTACGAGCGGTGTATTAAAAAAATCAATGAATTTAAACAGGAAGGCAAAACCATTTTCTTTATCAGCCACTCAATTGGCCAGATCCAGTCTATTTCAGACCGGGTCATGTGGCTGCATTTCGGTCAGTTAAAAGAATTTGGACCGGCAGAAACAGTCATTAAGAAATATCAGGGATTCATTGACTGGTTTAATAACCTGGACACGAAAGCCCAGAAAAACTATAAAGCGAAAGAATTGAAGGCCCAGTCACACGAACGCATGAACCAAAATGAGAAAAAGAGAAAACCGGGCAAGGGAGATATCCTGGCGGGTCTTCAGGCGGTTGTTATTTTACTCTTTACAGTCTTTGCCGCTGCCTTGCTGTTAATGGATCAGCCCGTTTCGGCTTTGTGGGAGACAGATGACGAAGAGACCCGGGAAGAAACGGCAGAGGAAAATGGGCTGGAAAATGAAGGGGAAGCAGATGAGGAAGAGTCCCCGGCGGTGGAAATAGAGGAAGCAGGATTTATTACCGCGGAAGATGCAGCCATTTATGAGAGTGAGGATTTAGCGAGTGAGACGGAAGAGCTGGAATTCGGTGAGCTGGTTTTCGTAAGTGAAGAAACGGACGGCATTTACTATATTGAAGCTGAAGAAAATGAAGGCTATGTGGAGAGCGCGCATGTCACTCTCGAAAGCGGCATAAATGAATCAGCGGTATCAATTGAGGATCTGAGCGTTATTTTTCCAGACGTCTTTTCTGCTTCATGGCAATACCATCTGGCTCATATGAACTTGGAGGAAGAGGACGTCCGGGACACTTACGAAGGCTTAACTGATGAAGGAGAGACCGATGACCAGGAGACTTACCTGGAATACGGGTACGATGAAGCTGTCTTCTATTTTGATGACGAAGAGTTAACGCGGTTAGTCATTTCGAATGTCAATGCAGATGAAGAGGACTTTGAGTCGATTCGGGAAGACCAGGCCGTATTGGCTGATGAGGGAGTCATTTACTACTTCGAAACTGACGATTACGGCATCACCGTCAATATGGATGACGAAACGGTTGAAATCAGTCATTCCCGCTTGTCTGAGTTATTGTAAGTTTTTTAGGTGAGTCGGCTGTAATTTGAAAAGGATAAGTTTACAGCGTTGCAGATTGTCTGCAGCGCAGCAGCTTACCTCACAAAATTGACCGAAAAGGAATATTAGAGAGGTTGTAGATAATGTGGCAAAAATAAAAGTCATGACGATTTTTGGAACACGGCCAGAAGCGATTAAGATGTGTCCGCTGGTTAAGGAGCTTGAAGAAAACGGTCATATTGAGTCAATTGTGACGGTTACCGGACAGCATCGGGAAATGCTTGATCAGGTGCTCCAACTGTTTAATATTGAGCCTGATTATGATTTAAATATTATGAAAGCCAAACAGACATTAACAGATGTGACTGCCCGGGCGCTGCAGGGGCTGGATGACATCATGAAGAAGGTAAAGCCTGATGTGGTTCTCGTGCATGGCGATACCACGACCACATTTGTCGGAAGTCTCGCAGCTTTTTATAACCAGATCAGCGTCGGCCATGTGGAAGCAGGGCTAAGAACGTGGGATAAGTATTCGCCTTTCCCTGAAGAGGTGAACCGGCAATTGACCGGAACTGTTGCCGACCTTCATTTTGCCCCGACTGGTAAAGCGCGGCAAAACTTAGAAGAGGAAAATAAATCTGCAGACGACATATTTGTAACAGGGAATACGGCGATTGACGCCTTAAACTCCACGGTCGTCTCTGACTATTCACATCCTGTCCTGGAAAAAGTGGGCGATGACCAGATGATCCTTCTGACATCCCACCGCAGGGAAAATCTTGGCCAGCCAATGGAAAACATCTTTAAAGCCGTTAAACGGATTGTGGAAGAGAACCCTGGTGTCCAAGTTGTCTATCCGGTCCATTTAAATCCAGTCGTGAAAGAGATCGCAGACCGGGTACTGGGAGATGACGACCGGGTTCATCTTATTGAACCGCTTGGAGTAAGAGATTTCCATAACTTCTCTTCACAAGCTCATATTATTTTGACTGATTCAGGCGGCATCCAGGAAGAAGCCCCTTCCTTAGGTAAACCGGTACTTGTATTGCGCGATACAACGGAACGTCCTGAAGGTGTGGAAGCGGGCACGCTAAAACTTGTGGGGACAGAGGAACAAGCGGTCTATCAAGCTGCGGACGAGCTTTTAAATGACCAGACCACCTATGAAAAAATGTCAAAGGCTTCTAACCCATACGGTGACGGAAATGCTTCCCGGCGGATCGCCGAAGCCATCCAGTACCACTTTGAAGTTCTTCAGGACAGACCAAAGGATTTTACAGTGTAAAAAATGTTATTAAGGCAGGCACCCGTATAGGGTGTCTGTTTTTTTAGAGGAGAGGAAGGGGGAGGGCACAATAGAACAGTAACTTAAAGAGAACTGAACAAATGTGGCGATATTTGTTCAGTTCTTCGCTTTTATCTTATAGAAGATAAACTTTACAACGAATAAAGGCGGTAATTTCAGTCGGAGAGCTGAACAATCGGGTGAAATTCGACGGAATAGTGTCTCTATCTTGGCGACATGGGGGCCAATCGGCGAAAAATGAGTTCAATCAGCGAAAATGTAATTCAATCAGCGAAAAACGAAATCAATCGGCGAAATCCACCCTTCTATCAGTAACTTTGAATTATTATTATCTGACAATCTTTCAAAAACACATTCCCTCATTCTTATAAAAATCCTTCACATAAGTACTGAATTAGTTTATTAATATACCTTTATTACCTGATCTACGCTTCTTCAGGGGCTTGTCTTCCTTCACCGGCAGGATATATTATACTAGTGTGTTGTGCCATATTTTTACTTCATGTAAGATTCAATCCAACAATGCCCCAGATTTCGTTTAATTTAACCCTTCAGACTCCCAAATCGTAACTTTTTTGATAATAAGCAAGAGAAATTAGGACATGTTATACTTTAACTATCATGAATTTAGGAGGTTTTAACATGGCTTGTCACACGCATAAAAACCATACTCATGAACATTCTCTTTCTTGCGGACACACGAAAATTAAACATGGTGGCCACGTCGATTATGTGCATGATGGACACCTTCATCATAAGCATGAGGAGCACTGGGATGAGTGTAAAATTGAAGTATCTGACCAGAATCCTGACAGCTGCGCGCCGGTTGAGTCCGACTGCAAGCACAACGAAGATTGCGGGCATGAACTCGTTCCGCACGGCGACCATTACGATTATTTAGTTAACGGAAGGCTGCATCACGTTCACGGTGATCATATTGATGACCACGGGCCTGTCGATGTTATTGAAAAATAGTTATACAGCCTGCGCCAGGTTTAATTAACCTGGCGCAGGCTTTTTTTGTTTTGGCGAAGCCTTTTGTTCCCGCTAACATAAACCTGCTTATTCGGGACCGCCCACTCTTCCGGAACCATCCGACACTAGTAAAAAAACTCCCCTGCCGCCGCGCAAAACAAAAAGCACCCTTTCAGGTGCTTTCGTTTATGACAGCTGCATCGTTGTGATGCATGTATCGTCTCCTTCAAAGGTGGAAATCTCTGATTCGACTGTTTTGCCGTCATGCTCTATTGTCACGTGGTAGGTTTTGTCCCGAGGCAGCCATAAATCAATAAAGCCGTTCGGTGGAGACTGGATCGTCTCATCAACAGCCACGTTTCCATCTGTATCTTCAATAAGGACCTCAAACTCTTCCTCTGCAAGCTCGCCCTGACAACCTGTCAGGTTATGGATGCTTCATGGATGAGTTTCATTGACGTATGGAGCAATTGACACAAAGAACTCCTCTTCAGGCAAGTCGTAAACCGACTCGTTGTCCTCACTGTCTGTCACAATGAGTTCATGGGAGGTAATTGAGGCGACCTCGCCCTCACTATTTCCTGAACTGTACTCGTGAACCAGTTCCTTAATGTCTTCTGTTTCCCCTTCAACTGCTGTATCGGCATTCCCACCGCATCCGGAAAGAAATACGAGAGCTGCCAGTCCCATGGCTGCTGCTCCTGCCCTCCGCATCAACGTGTTCTTCATATGCTTTTCACCACCTTGACTCTTATAAGAACATTATAACGCAGTTATTAACGTTTCCAAGTTGACAATATATGAAAAATTTGAGGTTTTTGTGAAGTTTTCATTATTTTTTTCTATCGGCCAGGAAAGATGTGATGAGTGGCTCGTTTAAAAAGTCATTAGCGACTTCCGTTGTTATAAGAATGTAAATCGATCTTATATTTATTAGCTGCTTTTTCTTTTTTTCAGCAGTGAATAACAATCTTTGACTCGACAAATACTTACCTCTAACCGCTCGGCTCCCATATTTTTAGAAAAATAGGAGGACTTCCCATCGTTTATTTTGGTTCAAACAATTCTGAATAAAACCATAATGTAAGCGTATTCAAAAATACAGAACAACTTTATATAATTAAATTCAGGAAGGAGGTGCAGATAATGAACGCCCGAAGACGTCAGCTCGTCCAAATGATTCTTAATGGAAACACTCAGTTCAAAATCAAAGATGTGGAAGACATGTTTGGAGTAAGTGAAAGGACATTAAGATACGATCTTGAGATTATTTCGGGTTGGTTAAAGGAGCAGAGTGTTGATCTGGATCACGTTTCAGGCCGCGGTGTATGGGAACTGAAGTCATCTCCTGACAATGCACAACTCAAAAAAATATATGAGGCACTCAACTTTTATGGCCGTTCAATATCTGTCGACGAACGATTTTTATTAATCATTCATGAACTTATTATTCAGGAAGACTGGCAAAGTCTCAGGCAAATTGCAGAAGAACTTGACGTTAGTAAAGCAACCATATTGCAGCAAATGGAGAAAGTAGAACAATGGGCTGGACAGTTTCATCTTTTATTAGAAAGAGGCAGCAAAGGTTTCAGATTAAAAGGTGAAGAGAGGCATAAGCGTCTTGCTCTCCTGAGCGTTATCGAAAAACTTGAAGAAGCATGGGACACTGTCAATCCAATTCCTAATTTAAACTGGTCACATTTCTCATTAAATGATATTGATAAAAGTTTCTCTGTGTTGGAAGAAAGACTGTATAGAAGAGGCAATCTTTCCTCTTGTTTCAGAGTTTGGACGCTGCAATTGCAAAGGGTTCGGTCAGGCCATTTTTTGAAAGAAGAGAAAAGCAAAGGTGTAACCGTTGAAAACTGGTTCTCAGAGTTATGGAGAGAGTTATGTGCTGCATTCGAGACTCATTTTCTTGAAGACGAGATGATATTTGCCTATTTATATTTGCGGGCAACAGGAGGGGTTTATAACACGGGTCAAATAGTTTGGCAAAAAGATGAATTGTTTTTAACTTTTACGGACAAAATGAGTACGCGGATCGGACTTGCTGAATTTAGTGAAGACCAGCTGGAGGAGATTTACAGGGAATGGGAATCTTTCATAATTGCAAAAGAGCATGACATCATTTTTATCCATCCCTTAAAGAAAAAGGTGGAAGAGCAGTATCCTTTTATTATTTTCCACCTGTGGGAAGTCTTATCAGACGAGATCATGCCGGTAGAGACACTGCGAATGGACAGTATGACGCCTATGGCGATCTGCCTGGCTTTTATTTACGAAAAAGCGTCATTTGAAAATGAACGGTATCCCATTTGGGTCGTGTGCCCGGGCGGTCTTGCGGCAAGCCGGCTATTAACAGTGACAATAATGAAACACTTTCCTCAAATTGAGGTCAAAAAAACAATGGCCATATCGGAACTGAAGCATGTGAAAGATTGGGAAAAACCTGATTTTATAGTCTCTTCAGTCTCGCTGCATGACACTCCGTACCCTTATGTCACAGTAAAACCAATAATGACGGCTGATGACATAAAAAAACTGGAGCATTTCATAGGAAATACAGCCAGAAAAAACGGGACCAGGCTGATAGAGGAAAGTCATAAATCTATTCATGCTTTAATTCCTCCTGAAAGAATTGCAGTATATGAAGAAGCCGCCACGGACAATTTACAACCTGTTCTTGATTTAGGTGTTTCCTTGCTGCAGCAGGCCAATCTTGTAAACGCATACTTCATAGATGATATTAAGCGCACAGTTTTCGAGAAGGAATATTTGTATGAACTCATCCCGGGATTATTGTTTATTCATACAGATTCCACCAATGTGATGAAGCCAGGGTTCAGTCTGGTTCAATTGAAAAAACCGTTTGTAAAAGGGGACAAGCTGCATTCTTATGCTGTGCTGTTTATGGCGACGCCTGATAAACAGGCCCACATTCCCCAATTACAGTATTTGCATCAGCTTCTTATGAATAAAGACAGGGTAGATGAAATTTTACACTGGTCAAAATTGATTGGACGAGGTGATTAGAGTGAGTGACGTTAAATTAGACAAATCATGTATTCAATGGCAAGAGGAGGTGACTGACTGGAGAGAAGCTATTAAGGTGAGTGCCGAGCCGTTACTGAAGCAGGGCAAGATCACGGAGAATTATATTCAAGCCATGATAGATAATATTGATAATTTAGGACCTTATATCCTGATCGCGCCTAATGTGGCCCTGCCTCATGCCAGGCCTGAAGCGGGAGTAAATGAACGCGGAATTGCCTTAACCGTGTTTAAAAAAGATGTGGAATTTCCGGCAGGAACTGATAATAAATCTGACACAGCGAGATTATTTATTTGCCTGGCAGCGACAGATTCAGAAACCCACCTTAACTTTTTAAAAGGCATATCCAGCTGGATAGAAGACGAAAAGTTTATTAACCGGTTGTTAGAGACAGAATCACAGGAAGAAACAAACGATATTATTAATGAATTTTATTCAAAAAATTAATTAATTAGGAGGAAACAAAATGAAAATTTTATGTGTATGCGGAATGGGATTTGGTTCAAGTTTAATGTTAAAGATGACTGTTGAGAAAGTGATTCAGAAGAAAGGGCTGAATGCGGAAGCAGAAGCAACCGATATTGGGACCGCTTCCGGTACTCAAGCGGACTTAATTTTAACAAATAATGAGTTTGCTTCACAACTTGAAGGCGGTCCGGCACCAGTAAAAGCAGTAATGAATATGGCCAGTGAGGTTGAAGTTGAAAAAGCGATCGGTGAATTTCTGGATTCAAAATAATTAGGCAGGAGTGAAGATAAATGGGTTTTTTCGAATTTTTGATGAATGAGATACTAAGTCTTCCGGAAGTGCTCGTCGGTTTAATCGTCATGATCGGGTTAATTCTGCAAAGAGCAAAGTTTGCAAAAATCTTTTCCGGTACGTCTAAAAGTATCATTGGTTTCGTCATTCTCGGCGCTGGGGCAGGCGTTATTGTAGGATCGCTCGATTCACTCGGCGGGATCATTCAGGATGCTTTTAACATCCAGGGGGTCATCCCGAATAATGAAGCGATTGTGGCACTTGCACAGCAGACACTTGGTACCGAAACAGCTCTTATTATGGGTTTTGGTTTTCTGGCAAATATTCTATTCGCCAGATTCACACCGCTTAAATATATTTTCTTAACGGGTCATCATACTTTCTTCATGGCTGCCCTGCTGTCTGCAGTTCTAGCAACGTCCGGCATGCGCGGCATTACGTTAGTGGTCACAGGTTCTGTGATCCTTGGGGCTGTGATGGTTATCATGCCTGCACTGGCACAGCCGTTTATGAAAAAGGTCACTGGCGGCAATGAGATCGCGATGGGGCACTTTGGAACGATCGGGTATGTATCTGCCGGGCTCGTCGGTAAGGCGGTAGGAAATGAGAAGGACTCGTCAGAAGACATTAAAATTCCTGATCAATGGTCCTTTTTAAGGGATTCCTTAATTGCCACGGCGCTCACTATGGTTATTATGTTCCTGATTCTCGTTTTAGTGGCAGGGCCTGAAGTGGTAAGCACTTATGCCGGCGACCAGAACTATATCATGTTCGGTATTATGCAAGGGATTACATTTGCAGCCGGTTTCAGTATCATTATGGCCGGGGTTAGAATGATCCTTACTGAGATTGTACCAGCGTTTAAAGGGATTGCTGAAAAACTTGTACCTGGTGCAAAACCAGCTTTGGACGTTCCGATTATTTACCCTTATGCCCCTACGGCAGTTATTATCGGGTTCTTGAGCAGTTTTATCGGCGGTGTCATCAGCATGTTCTTCCTTGGCATCTTTAATTTAGCTCTCATTATCCCTGGTCTTGTTCCCCACTTCTTTACAGGAGCAGGTGCAGGGGTATTCGGAAATGCGACAGGAGGTAAGATTGGAGCCGCGGCGGGTGGTTTCACCAACGGTGTGATAATCAGTTTCATCCCGGCATTGCTGCTTCCTGTATTAGGTACACTCGGGTTTGAAAATACCACGTTTGGAGATTCAGACTTTGGAGTCATAGGTATACTGATTGGATTCTTAGCTAATTTATTCAGTTAATAGTTAGGAGGCCCGTGATGACAGACTTGCAGGAGACAGCAAGAGAAATCAGGAAGGGCATACTCCGGACAGTTTACACTCAGAAACAAGGAAACATCGGCGGACCATTATCGGCCGCCGATGTTTTAGTTGTTCTGTATTATGATATGCTGATCAGTAAGATTATCACGGGTTAAGTGCTGGGAAATTAAACTTTAGATTAGCAAAATTATTAGAAGGTGATCGTTATGATTAAGGCAATCGCGTTAGATATGGACGGAACGTTACTGGATCCACACCACGAAATCGGTGAAGAACTGATTCATTTACTGACTTCATTTAGGGAGAAAGGAGTCCGTTTGTTTCTTGCTACCGGCAGAACGTTAAAAGAGGTGAATGATGTTCTGCCGGATGCTCTTGTTCCGGATGGCATTGTGGGCGGAAACGGAATGGTTATTGAAGCAAACAACCAGCTTCTCACTGAGCATGAAGTTGAAGCAGACCTGGTAAATTTGTTAGCAGATAAGTGCAGAAACTTAGGTCTTTATTACGAAATTCATCCCAGTGAGGGAACCAGATTTGCTTATGAAAAAGATAAAGAAATATTAAGGGAAGAAGTGGATTTTCCGGAAGACACAACCGTTGAGGAACATGAAGCTAAATCCCGCAAGGAAGCTGTTAAGTCAAAGATTCAATGGATACACACTTACCAGGAAGCGAAAATTCTAAAGATCTATTTTTTCAGTAAATCCCAGGATAAAATAAAACAGTGGAAAAAGCATCTGGAAGAATTAAAGCAAGACTACCAGTTTTCCACCTCTTCATCCTCCCAGCATAACGTGGAAGTGATGGCAGGGGGAGTCAATAAAGGAACCGGAGTGCAGCAGTTACTTGATTATTATGAAATTGACAGCGAGCATCTTATTGCTGTGGGTGATGCAAATAATGATCTGCCTTTGCTGCGGTTGGCCGGCATTCCCGCTGTAATGAAAAACGGCAGTGATGAGGTCAAAGAAGAAATTAATAATATTACGGATTATTCAAACGAAGAAAATGGCCTATATCATTTTTTAACTCAATATAAACAGGATTAATAACACCTGCCCGCTGGATGAGCCTGCTCATAACGCGGGCAGTTTTTTTAGGGGCAGGTGAAGGGCCAATGCTTAAAACTAATAGATTTTAATGGGAGAACAGGCGAGATTAAGAGTGAGAGGATGAAGGGATGGTTTTAATGGGAAAGTCTCTAATTTTATCCCTTGGTTTCTTGAAATTCAATGTATTTTCATTGAAAATGGTTGAAGATAAAATTTAGGGGGTAGCGACTTGCAGAATATAGAAACTAAGCCTAAAGATCTAACCGTATATAAGGAGGCAGGGATGAAAACGACTGCCACCCATTTTCGCCAATGGCTGGATGGCGGTTTGTTAGATAATGTCGATAAAAGTTTTATTCAGGAAGTAGATGACTATTGGACAAGCCATTATGATAAAACGATTGATCCTGCTTTACCTACAGCTTTTATGAATTTGACTGGAAGAAAAGACAAGAGGTTAATACCGGGAAAAGTCATGAGAACGGAAATCCTTCCCGTATTTAATGATTACGATATGTCTGTCTTTTATAAGGACAAAAACCTTTACGATATTATTGTTGATCCGCCGCGGTCGCCTGAAACTCTCGTTAAAAATATAAACGGGAATTACTTTGATGCGGATCATAACAGCATTAATATAGAGACCGCCAGGAAAAAAATAGTAACCAGTGAAACGGATTTAATTATAAAACCAAGCAGGTCAAACAATGGAAATGGAGTCGCAAAACTCACCGTAAAGGATAAGACAATTTATCTCGATGGAGAGCTTATTACTTTTAACGAATTAGTTGATTTATACATGGAAAACTTTTTAATCCAGGAAGCTATACAGCAGCATTCCATTCTGGCTGCTCCTCACCCGGCTTCTGTCAATACTTTACGTATGGTCACATTCAGGTGGAAAAATGAAATAAGGTATTTATTGGCTTTTGCCCGATTTGGCAGTGATAATGATATCAGAGATAACGCGGGAGCAAGTGATGGTGCTGATGGAATTCGCGTAGGGATAGATGAATCAGGAAAGTTTTTTAAGACTGCCATCAGTAAGCATGGTCAGCTGTATACTCATCATCCGACCACTGGTTTTTGCTTTGCTGATCTTGAGCCTATTCCTAATTTTGATGAATATAAACAGTTTGTTAAAGATTGCCATAAAAATATTCTGCCTCACAATATTATCTCATGGGATATTGCTATGGGGGCTGATGGTAAACCTGTCTTTTTAGAACCCAACTTCGCCGGAACCGCACCTTTTTATCAATTGGCAGCTCAAAAGCCGTTCTTCGGAGATTTGACGGACGAAGTACTCCATTATGTAAGAACTCAACATGAAAAAAGTGAGCCTGTTTTGATGTTAAAAGATCGAAGAAGGGCTGACAGAAAGTTGGAAGAGGAAAGGGTCAATAGAGAAAAACAGCTAAATGAAGAATTAACCCAAGCCCAAAAACAAAATGCTGGTTTAATAGAAGAAAACAAAAAGATTAAGTCGGCTTTAAAAACGAAAGAAGACATTCTTAAGTCGAGAAATGATGAACTCGAAGCGAGAGAAAAGGAACTAAAAGCGAAAAAGAATGAGCTGAAAGATAAAAAGACTGAACTAAAAGCTAAAAAAGACACGCTAAGAAATAAAAAGGCTGAGCTCAGCTCTGTAAAGCTCAAATACAAAAGAACCATCCAAAGTAAAAGCTGGCGCTACACTCAGCTTTTCCGCTCTGTTCTTAAGTTGGTTAATAAGTAGGGTCCTATTTTTATCATTTGCTTAGATAAACGCTGGAGACAGGGACAAAAGATTAATAACCAAAAAGAACATCCGAAAATTTTGTTCGGGTGTTCTTTTTAGGAAAAGTAGTGATTTCAGTCCGCCAGGTGGACGCTTGCCCGGGGGCTTGTCTTCAGCTAAATTCAACTCAGCCTGGAGCTTCGTTGAATTGGATCTTCAGCCTGCGCTTAATCCCTGCGACGTCGCCACCTTCTGTCCTTCAATCAACATTATTGTTCGTCTTTTACAAACTTGTCTTTAGTTTTGCTCGAGCCTCTTTTTTAGAGGTGGATGTTCCCACCTGTTTTCTTACCTCACAGTGGATAATGAATAAATTTTTTCAACAACCCACTATTGGAATTCACCCTTCCAACTTCTGCAAATCACCAAAAACTGGTTTTAACTGACCGTATAACTTCTTATAGACAATAACTTAATAACCTCCTTCCATCCATTCCATAAAATATATAAATGATTGATTTATTTTCAATTTTCCCCCATTTAGTAACCTGAAAGAGCGCTGCGAATAGAAGCGGGTAGTTGCAGCCTGCTTTTGAAGGACTTTATTACTGGTATGGAAGGCGATGCGTCATTTTGTCCGTATTGCTAAAGAGTTATTATTCATATAATATTTTTAATATTAAGACTTTTTTCAAGTGGAGGAGGGGTAAAGGTTTAGATTAGCAGTTTATATCATAACGAAAGGCGTTTTTTTGTGGACAGGCCTGTTTCGAGTTTGCGAGATGACGGCTGGACACCGAATTTTTAAACCAAGGAGGAGTTAGATGAAAAAAATACTTACTGCAGCTTTGACATTATTATTACTACTTGTTTTCGCTTTGCCGGTTGCCGGTTCAAGTACACCGGGCGGACCGTTTCTGCCTGGAAAAGCAAACCATAACACAGAAGGGTTCATGAGTAATGAGCAGCTTGAAAAAGCTTTAAACCAGATTGAAGCAAATTCAAAAGGGACGATGGAACTGGATGTCATTGGTCATAGCGGCACAGGAACTGAAATTTTTATGGCTAAAGTGGGGGATGGACCTGAGTCCATTATGATCCAGAACCAGCAGCACGGGAATGAACCGCACGGGGCTGAAGCTGCGATTAATATTTTACGTTTCCTGACCTCTGAGCGTCAGGAAGCAAAAGAGCTTCGCGAACAGATTACCGTTTACATGCTTCCGCGGGTGAATCCGGACGGATCTGAGTTAGGCATTAGAACGAATGGCGATTGGAGAGCTCCGAACCACTTTGCATCGCACGGCTTCTTTACCAGCTCTGTGCCAGGATGGGATATTAACCGTTACCACTGGTTTGACTGGGAAGACTCGACGTTGTTCCAGTATAACCATGCAGGTATTTATTCTGAAGAATTTGGGTTGATTAATGGACGCAGTCTGACTGGTACACCGCGTGAATATGACGGTGTCGAAGGCTATCTTGTCGATGTCGGTTTCGGTACGAGTGAGGAGTATACCGATGCGATTAAAGAAAAAGTTGAAGGAAATATTGCGCTGGTCTCCCGCGGCGAGAACAGCTTTACAGATAAAGCGGCTAATGCGTATGAAGCCGGAGCCCTCGGTGTCGTGGCTTATAATGATGAGCCGGAGCTTTCAAGCTTCGCTATCTCAAGCGATATTCCTGTCATGTACACATTCCAGAAGTTCGGTCAGCAACTCGTTGACTCGCTCGAAGATGGCGAAGATATTTATGTGGAATTCCAGAACAGCTACCCGGAGAATCCGGTTCCTGAAGCTCAGGCGGTTGTGGATGCCTACAAAAAATATGAGCCTAAACTGATGCTGGATCTTCATAATCAGTTCAGTTATGTGGATGAAGATGAGCGGGCTGTAACCAGCTCAATCCTGTGGCCGACAAACCCGGATGTTCCGGACGATGCACTGGAAATGTCAAAACAAATGGCAGTTGTAATAATGGATCATATGGAACAGTACGGGTACGCGAATGTGAATAAGTTCCCTGGCGGAGACGCCCCTGAAATTGCGCGAAACGCCTATGGACTTGCCGGATCAGGTAATCTGCTCATAGAAATTCGCGGCCAGACACAGAGTGAAGTCGGTCAGACTTCTAACGGCATGCTTACCCGGCACGCTCAGGAGCAGGTGATGAGTGTGATCCGGGCTGCGGCAGACGGCAGTCTTTACGAAGCGGATGCGACGCGTGCTGACACGGATTTACCAACAGTGAGAGACAGGTACCGTAAAGATCTTCCAAGTGAAGAAGAGGCTGAAGAAGCAGCCCCAAGAGAGTATGAAGAGGAAGAAGAAGTGGAATAAATCTAAGACGCATAAACGGCTGCCTTATAAAGGCGGCCTTTATTTATGAAAAAAGGTCAGGCTGAGAAGCATACGCCGCCTAAAGTGCAATTCTGCACGTAAACCAGCTTCCTTATTAAAGATCGCCGAGGTTAGTTAAAATATGACAGAAAATTCACACTAGTTTGCCGATCGACAGCATTATCATGGTATAATGGGCTCAATTAACTGTCCGGGGGGCGTAATTATGAGCTACAAACTAGTTCTTTTATTCAGCTTCACTATTGTTCTGGCAGGCGGAATTATTTTTTTGGCGGGCAATGAGTTTGAGGGAGAAGAGAGAATAAGTGCTGCTGCTGGGGAGCGAAGTTACGAGTTAATGGAAAAACAGGGAGATATGAAAAGGCCTTTTGTAAAGGAAGTAAAGATCGGTGCATTGGGTGACGTTCTCCTGCATGAAAATGTGTACGATGACGCAGAGACTGACGATGGTTATGATTTTTCGCCAATGCTTACGCATATTAAAGAGCATTTACATGACCTGGATTTCGTTATGGCTAACCAGGAGTCCATGCCAGGCGGCACTGAGATAGGTTTATCCAGTTATCCTTTATTTAACAGTCCAAGACAAATAGTCGATGATTTGCAAAATGCAGGCGTGGATTTACTGAGCCTGGCCAACAACCATTCACTTGATGCCGGGTTAGAGGGTTTATACAGCGCTATCGATCACTTGAATAAAACAGGTATGCCGTACACCGGCATTTTTGAAAGCCCTGAGGATCGTGAAGAGGATCGGATTATAAACGTACAGGGGATCGATATTGGCGTGCTGGCTTATACGTATGGTTTAAATGGCATCCCTGTCCCTGAAGGACATGAATATGCTGTGTCCCTGCTGGATAACCCTCATATTGATGAAGAGATCAACCAGCTTCGGGAGCGGTCGGATGTGGTGGTGGTCCACGCTCACTGGGGTGACGAGTATGAGAGAATGCCTAACGACGATCAGCGGCGGATGGCGCAGGAATTCACAGACGCAGGCGCGGACATTATTATTGGCCATCACCCCCATGTCCTTCAGCCGATTGACTGGCTTGAAGATGAAGACGGGCGCCAGGCGGTGGTTTTTTATTCATTGGGGAATTTCCTGTCGGGTCAGGTATTTGAATACACCGATATAGGCGGGATCGGCAGGATCACCGTACGTAAAGTCCGCGAAGGTGATTCAACATCTATTGAACTTGCGAAACCGGATATTCTGCCAACATTTGTTCAGCATGAGGATCACGATAACTACCGTGTTCTTTTATTAGAGGACGCCTATGAAAAAGAGCATATTGATAAATCTCATCAGAAAATAACGGCTCACGTTAATCAAAAAATTGAAAACGATTAGCGTAAGGCTTGGTGCCTCTGAAATATGTTGGTACGTAAAGAGTAATTACTAAGTTTTTTAGAAAAAGTTAGTGTTTTACGGCTTTTTTTTATCCTGCTTTAGACTTTTGCATGCTGTGAGGATGATAAATAAGTGATTATGAAAGACAAACAGCCTTTTTATCCGGGATGGTTTATCTCTATCGGGGATATTTGTGCTCAATCAGCGAAAAATGGGGTGCAATCAGCGAAAATTCAATTCAATCAGCGAAACACGGGCTCCTATCAGCGAAAATTCAATTCAATCAGCGATTTCACCCATTCAATCAGCTAATTAGACTAATTATAATTCAGCGGGTAAACAGCGACCCATAAATTAACAGATGGCTCGCTGGCTTTACTAAAAGGGACATTTATTTCCTTTAGCTACATAACAGAATACGCCCTTATTAAACCACATGAGAAAAAAAGGAGGATTGCCAGATGCAATGGACAGTAAACGGAAAAACGATTGAAGTCACTCAAGGAAACATTGCGGCTCAGGAAGATATGGCAGCGGTGGTCAATGCGGCTAACGCCCAGCTTGTGACAGGCGGGGGTGTCGCCGGAGCGCTCCACACGGCTGCAGGGCCAGAACTTGCGGAAGCTGGACATAATTTTGCGCCGATTAAGCCGGGTGAAGCGGTGATCACTCCTGCATTTAACTTGCCTAACGACGCGGTCATTCATTGTCTAGGACCGGTTTACGGCAAAGACAAGCCGGAAGAGCGGCTGCTCGCAAGCTGCTATGAAAGAGCCCTTCACCTGGCCGACCAGGAAAAATTGGAGAGTGTCGCCTTTCCGGCCATATCTGCAGGTGTGTTCGGTTATCCGTTTGATGACGCGCTTGACGTGGCGGTTTCCGCTGTCCTGAAAAAGCTGAGCGGATTAAAACACGTCAACACAGTCAGGTTCGTATTATTCAGTGAACAGGAAGCAGAGAAGTATCGGGAGTATATGAATCACAGGGTTGGCTGAACATTACCTCTAATCACATTGTCCCGCAATCAGCAGGTGAAATTTATATTTTCACCCTGAATCAATTTGATTAGCTGTGTTAAACCCGTCTTTAAAAAAAGGCGGGTTTTTTTACGCTTTGGGTGGTAATAAAAATCCAATGTCTAAACTCACTGAAGATGGGACGCTTTTATAATAACTGCGCGGAACAATCCCTGTTCCATAAACTGGTCCCTTCAAAGCATGTGACAGAGCCTTTTAATCAAGATATACTTATTATAAGAAAACAAGTAATAAAAGGATGGGGACTATGAAAACACTTCACCTGAACTTCGATAACGCACTCGATATTAGTAAAGCGATAGCTAATAAACATAGAATGGAAATTTTAAAAATTTTAAGTGAAAAACCTCACAACGTAAATGAACTCGCGGAAAAGTTAAATTTGCCTTTTTCAACGACAGCGGCAAACGTCAAAAAGCTTGAAGATGTTAATTTAATCTCTACTGAAATGGTGCCTGGGCGGGGAACACAGAAGGTAAATTCCATTAATTATGACAGGATTATGGTGGAGCTTTTCAAGAAGGAAAATAAAGAAGAGAAAAATGAAATTATAATGGAAATGCCTATTGGAGAATTCGTTGACTGCCAAGTAAAACCAAGCTGCGGGATTGTAGGAGAAGATGATTATATTGGCATCCAGGACGATCCGCGCTCGTTTTATGAGCCTGACAGGAAAAAAGCACAATTAATTTTTTTCAGGGATGGCTATGTTGAATACCGTTTTCCTAACCGGCTGCCCCGGGGCACCCGGGCGACGGAGTTCGAATTCACAGCAGAAATATGTTCAGAAGCGCCTTATCATAAATTGGACTGGCCATCGGATATCACGTTATGGGTTAATGGCGTTGAAGCAGGGACATGGACGTCCCCAAGTGACTTTGGCGGCGAAAGAGGGTTCCTGACGCCGGACTGGTGGCTGATAAATTACACCCAGTACGGCATGCTGAAAAATTTTAAAATAACAGAGCAAGGTTGTTTTCTCGACGGCATGCATTTAAAAAGTGACACGACTATAAAAGATTTAAATATACATGAGATGCCTTTCATTTCCATAAAACTTGGTATAAAAAAAGATGCTGTTAACCGGGGAGGATTAAACTTATTCGGAGCTAAATTTGGGAATTACGACCAGGATTTGCTTGTCAGAATGCGTCACAGTCAACATTCTGAAGGGTGAGGTCTGAATAGCTGCTGCCATTTATGGCAGCATTTTCTTTGATTTTTATTTTCAAAAAAGTTTGAATAAAACAAGAAAAGGTGTTACAATAATGCCATAAGCAAGACCACATTACTAAGGGGGTATTAAAACGTGAGAAATTATGTGTTAGCATTGTCGGTCTCATTATTGGTTGTAATCAGTCTTGTTGGATGTGGCGCAGAAGGTGAAGGAGAAGGTTCAAGTGCGGAAGAAAATGAAAGCGCTTCACAAGTGGACCTTAATTACTGGGTTCCTTTCAGCGGCGGTGACGGAGAGTATATGGAAAGTCTCGTAGGGCAGTTTAATGACGAGCACGAAGATATCGAGGTTAGCATGCTAAATATTGAATGGGAAGAATATTACACAAAACTCAGAACGGCTATGAATTCACAAACTGGCCCGGATGTAGCGATCGCCCACGCGTCACGTCTTATTGAATTAGTCCCTGGCGGTAATGTGGAAGAATTGGATGAGTTAGCTGGCGAAGCAGATGTCGATTGGTCAGAGTATAGTGAAAACCAGTTAGAGGCGACCATCTTTGATGATGCGCATTATGCGGTTCCTCTGGATGCTCATGCGCTTATTATGTACTACAACAAAGCGTACCTGGAAGAGGCCGGGCTACTTAACGAAGACGGCGAATATGAACTTGACGGAGGAATAGACCAGTTTGTTGAAGACTTGAAAACGATTGAAGAAAATGTAGCTGATGACGTGTTTCCGTTTGTTTCTAATACAAATGAAGTTTATCCTTTCTGGATATGGTATACGATGAACGCCCAGCTTGGCGGTTCGTATATTGAAGGTGATGAAGCCGTCATGAACAGCCCTGAAGGGATAGAAGCTTTAACGGCAATGAAAAATATGGTCGAGGAAGATTTATGGCCGAGAAATGTTACTAACGGTTATGATTTATTCCGTTCCGGAAGAGCCGCTTTTAACTTTGCGGGCGTCTGGGCAACGGGTAACTACGAGCAGGAAGAAGGACTGGAGTTTGGTGCAAGCCCTATTCCTCAGCTGTTTGACGACAGCAAAGCATGGGGAGATTCTCATACGCTGATTTTACCTTCCCAGGATAGTGAAGAACAGAAAAAAGCCGCACTTATATTTGCGGACTGGTTAGCTGATAATGGCGCGTACTGGGCCCAGGCAGGCCATGTGCCATCCAAGCCGGCCATACTTGAATCAGAAGACTATCTGGAGCTTGACTACCGTCCCGGATATGCGGATGTTTTGGCAGACGTGGAGTATATGCCTAACCACCCCGCTTTAGGAGCTGTTAATGATGTCATGATCCAGCAGTTCTCTCAAGTATTGAACAGCGATATGACGCCGGAAGAAGGTCTTGAGACAGCAGAGAGGAATGCTCAGAACGCTATTGAGCAAAATTAATTTAATGAGGGGACGCAATTCATTTGCTCCCCTCCTCTTTATTAATAGGGGGTGACAGAAAATTGCAAAAATTAACAGATGTGGAAGCGAACGATACTCAGAAGAAAGAAATGAAACTCAGCAAAATAAAGAAACGTGAGATCTGGAAAACAAACTTAACCGCATGGTTGTTTCTTCTGCCGTTTGTCCTTTTATATCTCATTTTTATGGTCTACCCGATCGTTGAAGGGTTTATTATAAGCCTGACAACGGGCGGATTTGGCGGAGACAGGGAATTTGTAGGGTTAAGCAATTATATGACAATGTTAACAGATGCTTATTTTTGGGAGGCTTTATGGAATACGGTTCTCTTTGTGCTTATTTCCACCCCTTCTATTGTAGTACTTGGCCTTTTGATGGCCTTGCTCGTTAACATTGGTTTAAAAGGAACGACATTTATACGGGCGGCCTTTTTCGTTCCATACATGCTGTCAATTTCAGTTATGGCGAGTATTTTCGTGTTTATTTTTCAGCCGTATACCGGGCTGTTAAATGAAATACTCAGATCCATTGGGCTGATTGACGGCGAAATTTTCTGGCTCGGTGAAACCGCACTGGCCTGGCTGTCTATTTTAATAGCTACACTTTGGTGGACAGTTGGTTTTAATATGGTCCTGTTTTTAGCAGGCCTCCAGGATATATCAGAAGAGTGGTATGAAGCAGCGGATATGGACGGCGCGAATGCCTGGCAGAAATTTTGGCACATTACACTTCCTTCGCTGCGCGGCGTTCTCACATTAGTCGTCATCCTGCAGTCGGTTGCCTCTTTTAAACTTTTTGGTCAGCCGTGGCTTATGACTGGCGGGGGCCCCGGCACCTCGACCCGTCCGCTTGTTCAGTATATTTATGAACTCGGTTTCAGGAACTGGAACCCCGGATATGCCTCCGCGGTGTCCTACGTTCTTTTCCTTGTGATGATGATTTTTGCTTTTATCCAATACAAATTATTAATCAAAAAAGAAGATTAAGGGGGGAAGCTGGATGAAAAACAAAGTCAGATCAACCCGTTTACCGGCATATATTGCGGCTTACGGGCTTGTAGCCATTATGCTGATACCGATTGTTTGGATGTTTTGGGTGTCTTTCAAGCCGATCAACTCAATTGTTACTGTCATTGGAGAACTGCTTACCCCGCCTTACACAATGGAAAGTTATGTGAGAGTTCAGGAATCATCCATGATTTGGAGGTGGACGATCAACAGTGTCATTGTTGGTGTCATCCAAACGGCAGGGACGCTTTTATTAAGCTCACTTGCGGCATTCGCCATTTCACGGATCCCTTTCAAAGGAAAAACCTTTATATTTCTGTTAATTTTGGCCGGCTTAATGGTTCCGGTGGAAGCTACAATTGTCCCTTTATATGAGATGATTGTCCAGTTAGGCTGGGTAAACAGCTATCCCGCTCTGATCCTTCCGGGAATCGCTCTGCCTCTTGGCGTACTAATACTCAAACAGTTTTATGACGGCATCCCGAATGATCTGATGGAAGCCGCTAAAATTGATGGGGCCAACTTGCTGAGGATCTGGTGGAGTATCTTTTTACCGCTGTCCCGCACATCAATGGCAGCATTGGCCATTTTTATATTCGTGCAATCATGGAACAACTTTCTCTGGCCGCTTCTCGTAGCCAATGACCAGAGTATGATGACGCTGCCGGTAGCCATCCCTACCTTTCAAAGCAGTTTCACAACTGATTTAACTGTGCCTATGGCTGCCAATGTGCTGGCGAGTATTCCTGCTTTAATCTTCTTTCTGATTTTCCAGAAACAGATTATTAAAGGAATTGCCATGACCGGGATCAAGTAAATGACGGAGGGGACCATTATGGGAAAAAAAATAGACCTTAACGGCGTGTGGAAATTCAATAAAGACCCGGCTCAAACCGGGGAAAGGGAGTCCTGGCAGGAGGGCCTTCCGCAGGGAATGGACGTAACTGTCCCGCATATTTGGCAGACTGAGGGCGGCGTCCTGCTTCATTATACAGGTATGGCGTGGTACGAAAAGGAAGTGAGTATCGATCAGCCCGGAGCAGGAAAAAAAATTCACCTCCATTTTGCAGCTGTCGATTATGAGGCGATGGTATGGATCAACGGAAAATATGCAGGAAGCCATGAGGGAGGATTTACCCCTTTTTCAATCGATATCACGAATAAGTTAAATGAAACCGGCCAGCAGCGGGTCGTCGTCAGAGTATATGACCCTCAGGATAATGCAGAGATTCCAATCGGGAAACAAGGCAGCTGGTATACAAGAGTGAGCGGAATCTGGCAGGACGTCTGGCTCGAAATAAATGAAGATCTGTTTATTGAAAGCATTCATGTGACACCTGATTGCGATAAACAAGAAGCGAAAGTGACAGTCACTTTGTCCGAAAAACCGCTGGAACCTGTTTTGGCACATATCAGCTGTATGCCATATCCGGATGACAGCGATAAGCCCCTCAATCCGCCGGTGGAAGCGGCTTTGTCGGAAAAAAAGAATACATTTGCTTTTTCCATGACAGGGGCAGAACAGTGGTCGCCGGACCATCCCGCCCTCTACCGGATTAAAGCCGGGATTACGAATGGTGAGGAAGACTCAGCGGTCTTTGGCATGCGCCATATTTCATTCAGAGAAAGGACGCTCTATTTAAACGGCAAGCCTTTGTATCTGCGGGGAGCGCTTGACCAGGCTTACTACCCAGATACGATATATTCGGCCCCGTCGGATGAGTACATTATTAACGAAATTGAACAAGCCAAAAAAATGGGCCTTAACATGCTCAGGAAACACATTAAAATTGAACTGCCCCGTTACCTTTACTGGGCAGACCGCCTTGGAATGCTTATCTGGGCCGAGCCTCCAAATTATATTAAATGGACGAAGCAGGGCACGAAACGGTTTGAACAGGATTTGGAAGCGATGATCCAAAGGGATTACAATCACCCTTCCATCATTATCTGGTCTCTGTATAACGAAGAATGGGGGCTGGAATGGACTCTGTCCCAGGATGAAGAAAAACAAACTCACGTAGAGGAACTGTTTAACCGGATTAAACAAATGGATCCCTCCCGTTTAATTTGTGATAATTCAGGGTGGATCCACGTGAAGACAGATATAAATGACTATCACCGCTACTTTACTATGCCTGAACAAAAAGAAGAATGGGAGAAAGACCTCGATACATTTATAGTCGGAGACAAAACATTAAATTTCGTCGATGGGTTTGAATCGAGGCAGGAACCGGTCATCGTTTCAGAATTTGGCATGTGGGGCCTTCCGGATGTAGAAAAATTATTTAAACATTATGGAGGAGAGCCATGGTGGTTTCAAAACCAGGGTGATGAGACGCATAATGAAGACTATAAATCTCCGAAAACAGCAGAAATGAATTTTCAAAGGTTTCAGTTTGATCACATGTTCAAGGATTTCAACGAACTAACTGACGTATCCCGAAAGCGGATGTTCCGCGGGATTAAATCTTTGATCCAGGAAATGAGAAAACGTAAAGACCTGAGCGGGTACGTCGTCACCGAATTTACCGATGTGGAGTGGGAAACAAACGGCTGGCTGGACTACTTGCGCCAACCGAAGTTTAAGCCGGAAGAGATGCGTACTTTTAATGGGGAAATGATTATGGTGCCGGAAATTTCTAATAGAAATGCCTGGTGCGGAGATACGGTCGTCATCGACCTCTATTTTTCAAACCACAGTCATTATTCTCTGAAAGGAGACGTGCATTGGGAGATTCCGGGGACAGATTTGAAGGGATCTTTCCCTGCTCACCTTAACGCGGATCCAGTCACTAAACTGGAGGAAGCCATTCGTTTTTCTGTTCCGGAAGTGGCAGGACCTGAATTAAAAAACCTTCATCTTCATTTTGTTGAAAACGGGGTGAACAGCTGTGAAGTAACAGAAGAGTTGATGTTTGCTCCAAAGGTTAAAAATATGAGGTGCCGTTTTTATCCGGCAGCTTTGTCATCGGAAACGGTAGATGCTTTTGAACAAATGGGAGGAACTGCTGTTGATTCTGTTGGCGAGGCTGAGGTTATACTGGCGGCAGAATGGACTCCGGAAGCAGCCCAAGCGACGAGAGAAGGAAAGACAGTTGTATTTTTTGCTGAACAAGGCGATGAGATATCGAATAAAGGCTATTATTCGTTCAAACAGCTCCCTCCGGGGGAAAGCTGGCAGCGCTCTTCCTCTATGCAGGCTGTAAATAAGACGTTTTTTGGTGAATTGCCTATAAGAAAAGAGCTGGGATGGGAAATGGAAGGTCTTTACCCTGACAGCATTATTCCATTTACTGATTACAGCAAAGAAGGCGGCAGAACCGTTTACCTCTTCGGCAATCCGCATTATGCCGAGACAAGTGATATTCTTGGCGTGTATTTTGAAGGGTGGATCGGCCAGGTGGGCGGCTCATTTATTAAGCAGAGAGTAGGCACAGGTACGGTTTACGTCACAACATGGAAGCTGCTCGAAAATTTAACAAGTCAGCCGTTAGCCGGCCATATTATTAAACAAGTCATTGATCAAGACTCGGAGCGTCATGAGGGTTGAAAGAATCGGCAAGAAATAATTGAGCCGGGTCGAAAAACGAGAGAATAGAAAGTAGGCTGCAAACTTGGATGTGACCTGGCGCAGCCTCGTGTGGCACAGGGCAGCATGGAGTGGCACCGTAATCTGGGGACAGCAACGGGAGAAGCAGGGAGCATCGCTCTTTGCTTCTTTTCAGTTCAGCAGTCTTTAAAAATGGGGCGGGGAGTGCTGGAGATTTATTAGACAAGCAAGTGTGAAAAAGGTAAAAATAACCGGCCTTAGGCGGATGCAGCGCTTAAGACCGGTAAATTTATGAAGCTATCAGGGGGGGGATAACTTCATGCAAAGGGGGGAAACATTTGAGATCTCCTCTTACAGTTAGTATGTTATCAGGTAATTGTTTAGAGAATTTATAGATCATGTAAAGGTTTGTTAAATTATTTGAGTTTTTGTCACGGTAAGGGGACGGGGCGGGGCTTTTTGAAAAAGATTTTTGTAAGAGCCGGTCAAGAGGAGTGAGGCTCGGTAAGTAGGTGATAATCGAGAAATATGAGCCGCTCAAGGGGCGAGAGCCGTAGTGAGCGGGTGATAATCGAGAAATATGAGCCGCTCACGCGTCGGAAGCAGGAGTAAGAGGATGATAAAAGTAATATATCACCCGCTCAGGTGCCGTGAGCCACAATGAGCGGACATCTCCTCCCCAAAATAAACCTGCACCTCCAGCGCCTCCCTATTCCAGCATTCCTCCATTTCCCGAAACCCTACCCTCGAAAAAACCTGGAAGCAAGAGAATCATCTCTTGAAACTTCCAGGTTCCCGAAAACTCTTTAACTTACTTTAGGTGAATCTGTAATCGGCAGGTTAAATCCGCCTTCCTTTTTAGCTCGCATCCATTGCACGACGATTACAATGGCGATAATGGAAACGGCGATGATGTCCTGGATCCAGTTCGGGTTCATAAATAATAACGCTCCGCCAAACAGGAGAACCCGTATGATCGGATTTATTCTTGTTAAGAAGTAGCCTTCTGCCGCAATGCCGAGCATCACCACGCCTGTGATTGAGGTGACGACGACCAGGACTCCTTCCAGGAAAGTCGTATTGATCAGAAGCAAGTTATTATTATAAACAAAGATGTAAGGGACGATGAAACCTGCGATGGCGAGTTTCATCGATATAAATCCGGTCCGCATCTGTTCGCCCCCCGATATTCCCGCAGCCGCAAAGGAGGCGAGAGCCACCGGAGGCGTAATGTTAGCGAAAATACCGAAGTAGAAAACAAACAAGTGGGCCACGAGCGGCTCAATGCCGAGTTCCACAAGTGCAGGAGCGGCCATCGTCGCTGTGATGATGTAGGTCGGAATACTCGGAAGCCCCATTCCAAGTACAATACAGGCTACCATCGTAAACATCAGCGTAAGCAGAAGTGATTCTCCGCCTAATGTCACAATACTGTTTGCTAACTTCAGACCGAAGCCTGTGAGTGTAGCTATTCCGACAATCAGGCCGACAGAAGCACAGGCAATCGCAACAGTGAGCGCCGTCCGCGCCCCGTTTTCCAATGCCTGGACGATATCTCTAAGCGTCATCCGTGTCGTTTTGCGAAGCATAGCGATTGCCACGGTCACAAGAATCGTCAGGAATGCCGAGTAAATAATCGTCCGTCCGCTGAAGAACAGCATATACATTAAAAATAACAGCGGAATCAATAAATGGCCCCGTTCTTTCATGACATCCATAATGCGAGGGAGATTGTCCCTGGAGATTCCTTTAAGTCCTTCTTTGGTTGCCCTCAGGTGAATTTGCACGATGACCCCAAGATAAAACAGCAAAGCTGGAAGAAGGGCTGCTAAAGCAATGTCCCGGTAAGGAATTCCCAGTATTTCAGCCATAATGAAGGCAGCGGCCCCCATAATAGGCGGCAGAATCTGCCCGCCGACACTGGCTGAAGCTTCAACGGCTCCGGCAAAATTTTTCTTATAACCGATTTTTTTCATCAAAGGGATCGTAAACGATCCGGTGGTGACGACGTTGGCGACAGCAGCCCCGTTAATACTTCCGAGAAAACCGCTGGCAATAACGGATACTTTAGCCGGTCCGCCTTTTGTCTGCCCTGCGATGGCCATGGCTAAATCATTGAAAAACTGGCCCATTCCTGATTTGGACAGAAAAGCTCCAAACAGAATAAACAGGAAGATGTAGGTGGCGGATACACTGATCGCTGTGCCGTACACACCCTCAGTTGTCGTATACATAAAACTGACGATTTCGTCCCATTCATATCCCCGGTGACGGAAAATGCCTGCTAACGAATTGCCGTACAGGCCGTAAAGTAAAAAGAGGACAGCCAGTGTGGGAAGGGCCCACCCTGCTACTCTTCGGGCGGCTTCCAGCGTGAGAACGACCAGGATGGCTCCGAATACGAGGTCCATGTCATTCGGCATGCCGCCGCGTCTGATAATCCCATCGTAGTCGGCAAAAATATAAACGGTCGTAGACAACGCGAGTAAAGCAAATATCACGTCGTACCAGTGCAGTTTGCTCCTGTCGAGCTTTTTAAAAGCCGGGTAAATAAGGAAGATTAAAGCCAGAACCACTGCCACATGCAGGGAACGGTGCTGTAAAGTAACAGGGGTGCCGAAATAAGACGTATACAAGTGGTAAAGCGATAAAGCGATCGCCATCCCTGAAACAATGAGAGCGGCCGGCCTGAAACGGAAGTCCCTGAACCGCGATTCGTTATCATACTTCTCTAAAACTTTTTTCTCTTTTTCCCCGAGCTGGTTTTCTTCGCTCATCGGGTCACCTCTTTTCAACAGTCAGTCTTATTGCTTCATGGTGTGGAAGGTCGTTAACTGACAAGATGATTTCGTTATTCAGGTTCATTTCATGTTTGGCCTCGTGCGAATGAATCCATGAAAGGCTATTGAAATGTTCGTCAATATTGTCATAGGTAATCAATCCGTTTTCAATTTTCATTTCCCCTTTTTGATGGGGAACACCGGCTCCATAAGAGGCAAAGCTCGTACTTTTTAAAAGAAGCCTGTTGTCTTCCTGAATTTCGTACGTTTCATTCCATGGCGTTTTCTCCACGGAGTGAATCCATGAGAATGTGAGGCGGTCTCCTCTGTTTGCCTCAGCTTCGAGAAGCACTTCTCCTGTTCGCGCCTCTTCAAAAATGAGCCGGACTTGTTCTTCGTCAGACTGAAATAAAGATGCCGTAAAAGTGAAGGCCAAAATCATCATTGCAGCTGCTAACAGTTTTCCCGTCATGGCAAAGTGCAGAGGAAACGGATGTTTCCCCTGCTTCCCTCCTCATTTAGTCAAGTACGCCTTCTTCTTCAAAAAAACGCTCGGCGCCCGGGTGCAATGGGACAGGCATTCCTTCCTGGATCGTTTCAAGCGTAATATCCTGAGCCGCATTATGGGAACTGTGGATCGTATCCAGGTTTTCGAACAGTGATTTTGTTATTTCATATACTGCATCTTCTGATAATTCGCTGTTCACAAGCAAAAGGTTTGTAATAGTCGCTGTGTTGACATCCTCTTCCTGGTCGTATGTGCCTCCTTCAATCGTTCCGGTAGAGAAGAACGGATACTCTTCCATCAGGCTGTCCATCGCTTCTCCTTCGATAGGAAGGACTTTCGCATCATGTGTGGTAGATAAATCTATAACGGTCGCATTTGGAACGCCGCTTGTAACAAAGGCAGCCTCAACCATTCCATTTTTGATCTGATCGATGGCTTCACTGTATGAAAGGAAATCTTCATCAATATCATCGTAGGTCATGCCGTGAGCCTCCAAAATCATTCGAGCGTTAAGCTCGACACCAGACCCCGGTGCTCCAACCCCTACGCTTCGGCCTTCTAAATCTTCTATGGATTCAATGCCTGTGTCCTCTGTTGTCACGACTTGAACAAAGTTAGGGTACAAGGCGGCTAATCCCGTTAAGTTTTCCTTCGGTGCTTCGTCTTCAAAAGGACCCGTTCCTTCATAAGCCTGCGCCACAGCATCAGCCATTGTGATCGCAAGTTCTGCACGGTTTGTATCGAGCAGGTTAATATTTTCCACAGACGCTCCAGTAGACTGGACTGATGTATCTATGCCAAGATCTCCTTCGAGAATATTAGCGATGGCGCCGCCGATCGGATAGTAGACCCCTGAGGTACCACCCGTGGCAACGGTTACAAATAAATCTTCATCCAGACCTGCTGACTCGTCTCCATTGTTATTAGTGTTTTCGTTTGCCGCAGCGGTATCATCCCCGTCTGCGTTGTTACCCCCATTATCTTCATCTCCGCATGCAACTAACCCAACTGACAATAGTCCGCCTAACAACACTGTTAATGATTTTTTCATGTGAAATCCCCCTTAAGATGTGTTGCTAATATAAGTTGCAATAATCATGCCAATTTTCAGAATTGTTGACCTTGTGCGTTTTTGTTGAAAACGCATACATTTACAGGGCAGGAAATACCGGCATTATCTGCCGGTTGTGAAAGAAATGCCGGTTGCCCAGAAATGAATTATTCCTGTTCGTATTGCTTCAGCTTATCTCTGAGACTGCGTTCACTGATCCCTAATGCGAGGGCTGTATTCTTTTTATGGCCGTCCTGGTGTTCTAAGTTGGTTAATATAAACTGTTTCTCCAGTTCCTTGGCGGTAAGACCGATAAAAGGCTGCAAGGAGGCGGAAGGGTTTGCTCTCTGTTTACCGGAGCGTTTCATTGAACCGGGTAAGTCTGAGACACCTATTTCATCTCCTTCGGCAAACACCATGGAGGCTTCAATGATGTTTGCCAGTTCTCTGATGTTGCCGGGATAATCATAGGCGGTCATTCTTGCTTCTGCTTCTTTAGTTAATGTTTTGCGGGGAAGACCAAGCTCCCGGTGGTTTTTATCAATAAAATAATTAATCAGGTAAGGCAGGTCACTTTTCCTGTCCCGGAGTGGAGGGGTATGAATCTCAATGACGTTAAGGCGGAAATAAAGGTCTTCTCTGAAGTTTCCTTCCTCCATTTCTTTTTCCAGATCCAGGTTTGTCGCCGCGATAACTCTCACATCCAATGTTTTCGTTTCATTCGAGCCTAAACGCGTGACCTCTTTTGTCTGCAGGATTCTCAACAGTTTTGCCTGAAGGGAATGAGGCATGTCCCCGATTTCATCAAGAAATAGTGTCCCTTTGTTTGCCATCTCAAACTTTCCGGGCTTGGGACTGACAGCTCCGGTAAAAGCCCCTTTTTCATAGCCGAACAATTCGCTTTCAAGAAGCTGTTCAGGAATGGCTGCGCAATTAACAATTTCCAAAGGGCCTTTTGTCCGCTTGCCTGAATAGTGAATCGCCCTGGCAATCAGTTCTTTGCCTGTGCCGCTCTCACCGGTGATGAGTACATTTGTGTCTACTTCCTTGACTTTGTCGACAAGGCTGAACACTTTCTGCATCTCCTTGCTCTGGCCTACCATTTCCTCATAGCGGTATTTCTTTTGCAGCTCTTTGGATAAGTATTCAACTTGCTGGTTCAGTTCTTTATATTTGAGCGCCTTTTCAATGTTGGCCTTAAGTTCATCCATATTAACTGGTTTGGTGACGTAGGAAAAAGCGCCGTTTTGCAAAGCGGCGACAGACGTTTCAATTGTTCCGTAAGCGGTAATCATGATGACTTCCATCGCCGGCTGAAGCTGTTTAAACTGCTTTAGTACGTCAACCCCATCGGTATTTCCTATTTTCAGATCGAGCAGGCAGATCTGGTAAACATGATGCTCCACAAGATTTAAAGCTTCCTGCGGCTCTGTCGTCGCTGTGACGTTGTAGTCATCTTCGAGAGCGAAGGTTAACGACGAGCAGATGGCCTGTTCATCATCCAAGATTAAAATGTTAATCATGCTGTATCATTCCCTTCCTGAAGCCTTAAAAATAAGCGTCATTTTTGTCCCTTCATTTTTACGGCTCGTTATCTTTAACTCTCCGTCATTTTCTTCAATCAGCTGTCCGGCTATTGCAAGCCCGAGCCCTGTCCCTTTTGATTTTGTCGTATAAAAAGGTTCCAGTATTTTTTTGCGTTCTTCACTGGTCATACCGATGCCATTATCAGTGACTTCAATAGAAATGGTGTGCTGGTTTTTGTGAGCGGCAAGGGTCAGTATTAGCGGGTTCCGTTCTTCGGCCGGGTCTGCTGCCTGCTTTTCTTCAAGGGCATCCAGTGAGTTAATAATTAAATTGATAATAATCTGTTTCAGCTGGTGAGGGTCGGCTTCAATAAATAAATCATCCGGAACATCAAAATGAAATTCAAAGCCTTTATTCGCAGCTGTACGTTCAAACAAAATAAAGCATTCGTGAAGCAGTTTTTTGACATGAATCACTTCGATCGTCTGATGCCGGGGACGGGCGTAGTTTATCAGCCCCTCGATCAGCTCACTGACCCGGACGATTTCTTTCGGCACATAAGTGGAGATTTGCTGCTGAAATTTTTCATTGTGCATTTTAGTCGGAATCAGTTCAACAAATGTTTTGATTGAACTGAGCGGGTTCCTGATTTCATGGGCAATTCCTGCGACTACACGGCTTAACGCCTGGTTTTTTTCCTGTTCAAACAGCTTTTTTCTTAACGTGAATTCTTCCGTCACGTCTTCAAAAGTCAGAATCAGTCCGTTGATCTGCTGGTCGTAGTTATAAAGCGGGTAAACGAAATACCGCAATTGAAAAAAGTGTCCGTCGCTTCTTGTCCAGTTCATATGTTCCCCTAAAAAACGCACTTTTTCTCCTTTTAGGACACGTTCAGCTTTTTCTTTCAGCAGCTCACAAACCAGGTCCACTTCTTTGTAAGGGATGTGAAGGGGAGGATCCGTTATACCTGAGACTTGTGTGGCCTGCGGATTAAACTTTGTAATTTTGCCGCTTTTGTCCAGGGTGACAATTCCGCGGGGACTGCTGTCCAGTATCTGATTTAAAAATTCGTTGTTATTCCGTTTCAACTCTACTTGCTGTAAAAGGGAGCTGTTTAGTTCATTTAAATCAGCTGTTTTCTTTTCTACTTTTGTTTGCAGCTGGCGGTTCCAGCGAATACTGATAAGAAATAATAAAAGCAGGATAATTAAAAGGCCCGCTGCAACCTGGACGGAAATTAACAGCCACCTGGCAAATGGATCGTCATCCTGAAAGTGTTGATCATACAATTCGCTGTATGCTCCCGAGGCTTTCATCCGGCGGATTTCAGAGTTTAACTGATTCAAGAGGGAATAATTCTCCCTTTGAACAGCGAACGAATAATCCACATGCAGCAGATGGGAATCGGCAAACGTATACTCACCTTCCAGGCCATACTGTTCCAGCAGGGTGTTTGCGGTTACGACATTCCCAGCAAAAGCATCGGCCCGGCCTTCTATGAAGATATCAAGCGCACGCCGCTGGCTGCTCGCAACCTGAAAATGAATGCGCCTGATGTTTCTTAAAAATTCATATTCGACCGTTTCATTTTGCAAGGCGACCAGTGACTCGGACAGGTCTGTCACAACGTCTATGTCATCATCATCAACTCGTGTCAGAATTCCGACCGAAGTGGAAAAAACGGAATCTGTAAATTCCATCATAGTGGAATGCTTTTCCGAGAAAGGAATACTTAAAATAATATCGATTTCCTGGTCATTAATCTTTGCAATCGCTTCCGATTTTGTCATCGGTTCATAAACAATATCTAAGCCGGCAGCCTCTGATATACGATCCATTAATTCAATGGAAAAGCCGCGGTTTTCACCGTCCTCCGTATGGAGAGGAACAAGCTCAGGATCATAAGCCACAATGAGAGGTTCGGAATGCGTGTCAGTTTCAGCTTGAGCACGGTGGTCGGCAGCCATTGCAGGGGAGACCGGCTGACTAATGAGCATTCCGGTAAGTAAGGCAATAATCAAGATATGTTTCACCTTTAGAGCACCTCCTTTAGTGAGCGGGGATTTTCGAATATTCGAACTAATTTGTGCGAGCCGGTTCATCAATAATTTTAGCAGTAATGGGCATGGCATCCTACTTGAAAAAAAAGTATATTCTTTAGGGTTGAGGTTTGATTGAGGGCTCTTAACCAGACATGGGGCTGTCCGGAGGTCCATATAGACATAATCAGTTTGCTTATATAAGATTAAGCAGAGAAGGAGGGATCGCTTTGTTTTTACCAATCCACACTGAAAGGCTCATATTAAGAGAAGTAACGCTTGATGATACACCCGCATTATTCAGTATCTGGTCTGATCTTGAAGTGACAAAATATATGAATATTACTCCTTTTTCAGATGAAAGCCAGGCAGAAGAAATGATCAGTTTATTTAATAGCCTTTCAGAGAAAAAGGAAGCTGTTCGATTTGCAATTATTGACAAAGCATCCGGCGGACTTCTTGGATCCTGCGGCTACAATCTTATTGACAAAGTAAATGCCAAAACAGAAATAGGCTACGAACTTTCTTCCAGGCACTGGGGAAAAGGCTATGGGTCAGAAACTGTATCCGGACTGGTCCGCTATGCTTTCAAGTCGATGAATATGAACCGGATCGAAGCTAAAGTTGAGGCAGAAAATCACAAGTCTGTTAAGATGCTTGAAAAACTCAGTTTTCAATATGAAGGAACTCTTAGAGAAGCCGAGCTGTCGAAAGGGCAGTATGTGGACCTGAAAATGTATTCCAAACTTAAGAGAGATCAAGATTAAGTGACAGTCAGTCATTCGCTTTTAAAGGTGAATTCAGCTGATCACTAGTTTGACGAATGTAAAGCCGTGGAGGTTCTTCCGCGGTTTAAATTTATGCCTGTAAAAAGGAGTAGGTCTAATGCGTATAAGTGACAGATCTCAATTACTTTATTAATAAATAGTCATAAATTTAATGACTTTAAGCCTACACTGGGCGCAGCGGTTGAAAAATAAAGCGTATTTACCATGATTTTAAACCATTTATTACCATAAAAAGAGCCAAAATTATATATTTTTTGACAATGATTTCTTAATATATTTTTATGGAGGTTTCCATACCATACCTTAAATAATAGAAGCGAATTATTGATACAGCTGTATTTCCCCCTTTTTATACTAAAAGACTAGTGAATTAATTTTTGCGGGGAAGAAAAGATGGAAAAGAGAGTTTGAATTTCATGACTGTAATCTCTACCTCCTGTCCCGTGAAAAAATACTCAAATTGGTCTGACGTCTGATAATAAAACGTTTACAAAATTTCCTGGCCGACTTTATACTTACAGAGTATGACCATCATAGGTAGATTGATAGGTTATCGACTACATTATTTAAGGGAGGAAATCGAATGAAGAACGGTTCAGAAATGACTCGCAAAATTTCCGTGGCAGTGCTTGCAGGGTTACTGACAGCCGGTACGGTGGCTCCGGCGGCGTTTGCTGAAGGGCACCAGGGTAACGGGAATGGGAACGGCAAGGTAAGTGAACAGCGGGGAAACAGTGAAAACGCTCCTCATGGCCCGAAACGAACGGTTGAAGATGTCTCAGCACTTGATTCTACCAGCTTTGTCATTGATTTTGACAAAACGTATCCTAAAGGTCTGGATATTAACAGAATGGTAGACGTCACAGTCGAACTGGATGACGACACGGTTATTGAACCTGCTTTAACAGATTACGAGGTTTCTTCAGAGGACCGGTCACTTGTAACGGTTGAGCACGGGAACGACGATCTTGACGGCTTGGCAGGCACGCTGACCGTTAATGATTTTGAAATCGATTTTGATTACAGTGAAGCAGACGAAGAGCCGTTTGTTCTGGATATTTTCCATACAAATGATATTCATTCAAAGATTGATCCTTTAGGAAAAATTTCTGCCTTTATTAATGAAAAAGGGGCGGAAGCCGACAACTATCTGTACCTTGATGCAGGGGATATTTTCAGTGGTAATGCTGTCGTTGACCTGCAGGACGGGGAGCCTATCGTCGCTTTGTTAAATGAAATGGGACTCGACGCTATGGCGATCGGAAACCATGAATTCGATTATGGCCAGGAAGCTTTTGCTGCGAGAGAAGAGCAGGCTGAATTTGACTGGTTAAGTGCCAATATGGAAGTCATTGACCCTGACATTGCGATCCAGCAGCCGAAACCTTATGAAATTTATGAAATCGATGGTGTGGACGTTGGGATTTTCGGTTTAACACAAAGCCCGCCGGCTACTAATCCTTCCGGCATTGTCGGAATTGACTTTCATGATTATGTAGAAACGGCTGAACAATATTCATATTTACAGGACGAAACAGATATTTTAATTGCTTTAACACATATTGGAAACAGAGCTGATAAACACCTTGCTGAAAATGTTGATTTCTTCGATGTTATTGTCGGAGGACACTCCCACAGCAGAATTTTTGAAGCGGATATTGTGAATGGGACACCTGTTGTTCAGGCAGGCGCTGACTCCTTATTCGTAGGACACTTCAACCTTGAATTTGACGGAACAGATGTCACTTTTAATGACTATTATCTTCAGGATGTGGAAGAACTGACAGAAGTCAATCAGGACGTCCAGGACATGATTGACGCCTACAACGCTGAAGCTGAAGAGCTTCTTGAAGAAGTGGTCGGTTATACAAATACTGGTTTATATCGCGAAGCACGGTATGAGAGGGATACGTCTCTTGGCAACTTCATCGTTGATGCAATGAGGGAGGCTCTTGACGCTGACCTTGCTATTACAAATAATGGCGGTATACGCGCAAGTATTGAGCCTGGGGAGATTACTGCCGGCGACATTTATACGGTTGAGCCGTTTGCCAATGAGCTGACAGAAATGGAAATTAGCGGAGCAGCTTTGTATGATGTAATTGAGTACAGTTTCACGCGTGATGACCGCCATCAAATTGATCTTCAGGCTTCAGGTTTTGAGTATACGATTTATGTTGATGAAAATGGTGAGTATGCAGACGCCGACTTGTATATTGATGGGGAACCTCTGGATGAAGACGCTTTGTATACGCTTGTGGCTCCTAACTATATGGCAGAAGGTGGAGGAGGCTATGACTTCTCCGCAGCTGAAATCATTCAAATGGAAGGCGGCTACATCACAAACGCAATGTTCCAGTGGATGGATTATCTGATGGATTCAGAAGGCGCTGTCGACTATGAAGACGGCGAAGGCAGAATTACAATAGAGGATGCAGAGTAATTATTTTGGATGCATCTGAAGTAAGGGGATCAGTCCCCTTGCTTTTTTTTAGACACTAGGCCAAATGAAGTGTGTTTTTAAACTTATTTTTTGAAAAATGGAAAAGTGAGTCTAATTTCATGCCTATTATGTAACCAATTAAGCGATTCTTTAAAAAAGTATCTATTACTCTCTGTAAATGCCGTATATTCCCATAAAAAGAGCCAAATTTAATTATTTTTTGACTATTAACTACTCATAAATAAATGCAAATAGTTTGGCTGGGGAAGTGACAATAAATTTAATTGAACTATTGAAAAGCTGATGCTCTACGGACTAAGCAGCGCGCGATATTTCCATATATTAGAAAAATACTATGTTAGTTATACTTGTTTTTACTGGTAAATTATTTGTTTTCATGCTTATTGGAAAGAAACTATTACTTATATACTGAGCATAAGCACATGCAATGGTCGGTCGTCTGTCTTTTAAAAGTTTACTTTATTTACAGCAGAAGATTATACTTAAACTGCTATTACCCTAGCTACTCAGGTGATAGAGTGACAGATTACCCAAAACTCGTGTTAAGGGAGGAATTATTTTATGAAGAAACATGCAAAAATGTACCGTAAAGTGTCTGTTGCAGCTATGGCAGCCATTCTTACGGCGGGAACTTTTGCTGCTCCGGCTGGGGCGAACCAGGGAAATGGGAACGGTCAGGCTGGTGAACAAAGAGGCAATAGCGAAGGGGCACCGCATGGCCCGAAACGAAGTGTGGAAGACATACAGGTTCTTGACACTACCAGTTTTGTCATTGATTTTGACAAAACCTATCCTAAAGGTCTGGATATTAACAGAATGGTAGATGTTACAGTCGAGTTGGAAGACGAGACGGTCGTCGAGCCGGAATTGACAGCTTACGAGGTTTCTTCAGAAGATCGTTCACTTGTGACGGTTGAACACGGGAATGATGATCTTGACGGTTTGGCAGGAACTCTTATTATTAACGATTTTGAAATCGATTTCGATTATAGTGACGCAGACGAATACCCGTTTGTACTGGATATTTTCCACACAAACGATATCCATTCAAAGATTGATAACTTCGGAAAAATTTCCGCGTTTATTGATGAAAAAGGTTCGGAGGCAGACAACTATATGTTCCTTGACGCGGGCGATATTTTCAGCGGGAACGCCGTTGTTGATTTGCAGGACGGCGAGCCGATCGTAGCACTTTTAAACGAAATGGGACTGGACGCTATGGCGATCGGTAACCATGAGTTTGATTATGGCCAGGAGGCTTTCGCCGCAAGAGAAGCCGAATCAGACTTCGACTGGTTGAGCGCTAATATGGAGGTTGTCGTTCCTGATATTCCGATTCAGCAGCCAAAACCATACGAAATTTATGAGATTGACGGAGTAGACGTAGGGGTTTTCTCATTGACTCAAAATCCGCCTGCTACTCGTTTATCCGGTATTGCGGGACTTGAGTTCCATGATTATGTTGAAACAGCTGAACAGTATTCATACTTACAAGACGAAACAGATATCTTAATCGCTTTGACACATATAGGAAACAGCGCTGATAAAAATCTTGCAGAGAATGTAGATTTCTTTGATGTTATTGTCGGCGGCCACTCTCACAGCAGAGTATTTGAAGCAGACATTGTAAATGGCACTCCTGTCGTACAGGCAGGCAGCGATGCTCTTTTCGTTGGCCATTTCAACCTTGAACTCGATGGCACAGATGTCACTTTTAATGATTACTATTTGCAGGATGTGGGAGAACTCACAGAAGTAAATCAAGACGTGCAGGATATGGTTGATGCCTATAACGCTGAAGCTGAAGAGCTTCTGGAAGAAGTCGTAGGGCATACCAATACCGGCTTAAGCCGTGATGCTCGCTGGGCGAGAGATACTTCCCTCGGGAACTTCTGGACAGATTCGATGAAAGAAGCTCTAAATGCTGATATAGCGATTACAAACAATGGCGGCATCCGTGCCAATATTGATGCAGGTGATATCCGGGCGGCAGATATTTATACGGTTGAACCTTTTGGCAATGAGCTGAGTGAACTGGAAATTACGGGCGCAGACTTAAGAGACGTGGTTGAATATTCTTATTCATACCGTACTCAAAATGACCTGCAAACTTCCGGCTTAACGTTCACGATTTATGTAGACGAAAATGAGGAGTTTGTGGACGCTGATTTATATGTTGACGGTCAACCGATTGACGACAATGAAACGTATACTCTCGTTACTAACAACTTCATGTCTGAAGGCGGAGACGGTTATGACTTCTCAGCTGCCACAGTCGTTCAGGAAGCTGCCGGCTATGTGACAACAGGCATGTTCCAGCTAATAGAAGATCTGATGGAATCAGAAGGCGCTGTTGACTATGAAGACGGCGAAGGCAGAATTTCGATTGAACAAGCAGACTAATTATTTTAATAGTTTATTAGAGCAAGGGGATGGGTCCTCTTGCTTTTTTTGTTGGCGTTGATTGGGAAGGAGAGATATTTAGGGACTGCCTCCCGTTTTAGAAAAAAGGCAATTTCCCGGGAAATTTGTCGTAAACTAAAATGACAAACGCGGAAATGGAAGGGGGTTAATCCGGGCAATAACCGGAGCGGTGCTCCCTTGGATACTATACAAGTATGGCATCACACGGTTGATGTCCAGAACTATGCACTCAAGCCCCGAATGCCACAATCCTCCAATAAAGCTCTTAAGCCCCCTTAATCATTTGGACACCAAATTCCTCTTCGATGTAAACTGTAACTAAATATAATTTAATAGTTGAGTGGAGGTGTGAAGGGTGTGCCGAATAAGAGAATAGATGTTATCGAAGATGTGAAAAAGAAGTATGTCCGTTTGGCATTAGAGTCAAATAAGATTAGTACCACAGCTAAAAGTGCCGGCATTTCAAGAAATACGTTATCCAGATGGATCAGTATGTATGAGGAGGAAGTCCGGGATGAGATGGATGCCGAGGGTGTCGAAGTTTTAAAACCTCAGCCATCAAGACAAGAGCTTGAAAAGAAATACGAACAAGCCATGAAGCTTCTTGGGGAAAAAGAATTAGAAGTCGCTATGTTAAGGGAAGCCCTTAAAAAAAACGGCCCCCTATAAAACTTTTACTCAAGGAAGTGGATCAATGGGTTAAGGCGGGGTTTCCGATTACGAGAGCAATGAAAGCCCTGAATTTGGCCCGCTCAAATTACTACTATCATCAGCCGGGTGAGAAGATGACAACACTTAATAGAAGGGGCCGGCCAGTGCCAGGGTATTCCCTGACTACCAATGGCCAGGCCATCCCAGATGCCCAGATTGAAGAGTACTTAATGGAGCTGCACGTTGATGATTATTATGGCGCAATGGGTTATAGAAAATGGACTTTATATTTAAAGGAACACTATTACTTGGTCATAAACAAGAAGAAAGTCTTTCGACTTTGTAAAAAACTATCAATTTTAAAAGAACGCCGCTTAAAGAAAACCAAACATCCAAGACACCTGGCGAAAAACCGGACTGTGACTGGCCCTAACCAGTTGTGGCAGGTGGATATTAAATACGGATCCATTCAGGATTCAAAGCGTTTTTTCTTTCTATGTAGCGCCATTGATGTCTACGACCGATGCATTGTGGGGTACACCTTGGGGCCAACATGTCAGACAAAACACATTCGAAATATGTTAATAAAAGCTTTTATTCGACGTAAAATCCATTTTAAAGAAGGCGAACTTGAAAAGAAGCTCATTATACGTACAGATAATGGTCCCCAGTTTATTAGTGAAAGCTTTGGTGATTTTTGCGACCATCATAAGGTGTTCCACGAACGGATTCCTAAAAAGTCACCTAATATGAATGCCTACATTGAATCCTATCACAGCGTTATCCAAAGAGAATGTTTTAATCGCCATGTCTTTGAATTTTATGAAGAAGCTTATTTCTATATTGAGGGATTTATCGATCATTATAACAATAGCCGTTACCACGGCAGTATCAACGATTACCCACCTATGAAATATTATTTATTAAGCTTAAAAGGGAAGCTTCCTTCCAGGGAGGTGAGATTGTAGCAATTCTGAGAATTAGCTAGGAAAAGGTATTAGGTGTCCGAAATTAGGGGGTCGGACCGGAAGTGCAACAATCCCCTCCCGAAGTGCAACAATACCTTCACGAAATACCCCGCCACCCCATAGCTGAATATGTACAATCTGACATTTAGTAGAAAAACTTGGTTATAATTTAAGAATTCGACAGATTGCGACGGCATTTGTATCGTGCCCGTGTTAAAGTACTAGTCATAATTAGGGCTATTAAAGTTTTAGGAGGGTATAAAATGCGAGTAGAGGAGCTCAAACAGATTATGGAAGAAATTAAAGGACGGGGTTCAAGCAGTTCGTCGGGAGAAACGCGGGAACTGATGGTTTTTATTGAAAACCGGTTAAAAGAAGTTTTAAAGAAAGAGGGAACAGAATAGGAAGTGAAATGAGAACCACAGGTACGGAAACTTATATTGTGCGATACAACGCCAGGAACTTTATGTTTAACGGGGCTTCCATGAACCCCAATACAAGGTTATATTTAACACGCCTTACGCAAAGGTCTATGGCTCATGATGCAAGCATGCTGCCAATGTTCTTCATCCGCAGGGAAGTACTTACATACACACCGGAGAGGATGACCGCCGCAGAGCGATATATGACGATACGCAGCGATATAAGGCGATACTTGACGATACGACACCGCGATACAGACCAGACGATATAAGGCGATTCAACCAATACATGGCGACACGAAGCGATACAAAACGATATACTGGTTCGCCTGAAAAGGCTCTTAAGAAGCCAGCCTGCTGATTAGCTTAACCCAGCCGAAAAATGACAACCACAAAGGAATACTAAAACCAATTCCATAAATTAACCCGACAAAAAAATCACCTTCTCTATTCATTCCAGACAACCTCCTAAACTATCTGTCAATTGACCCGCCCAGTAATCCAATCTTGCCAATATATTCAGGGAGCCGGTAACACTGCCAATATTCATCACGTTACGTGTACATAGAGACAGTATGGGCTGAAATACGATAAACTATTCCGTTAATGTCTGTTAATCTGTTAAAACGGTCTGAGGGGCAATACCTTTATAGGTAATTGCTCTTTTTTCGTATATTCCGTTTCCGCTAATTTCCTTCGTGGTAGAGACTACTAGTGAAGGAGGTATGCCCCGTGGAAGTTAAGCAGCAATTTAAAGAAAAAATAGTATTTATTATCTCAGCAATAATTATTTTATCCATTGTGGTATGGGGGGCAGTTACACCGGAGAACATGACCGCGGTCACACAGACAATTATGGACCAGATGATTGAACAGTTCGGCTGGTTTTATGTGATCTCCACGGGTATTTTTCTGGGGTTCTGTCTTTTTCTCGGCTTTGGTCCCTACAGGCATATGAAATTGGGCCATAAGAATGATAAGCCTGAATATTCGTTTTTCACATGGCTCGGTATGCTGTTTGCAGCCGGTATGGGGGTAGGCCTTGTCTTCTGGGGAGTTGGGGAACCTCTTTCCCATTTTCACTCGCCAACCGGAGGCATAGAAGCAGAAACTCAGGCTGCCGCAGAACAGAGTCTTATTTACAGTATGTTTCACTGGGGGCTTCATCCTTGGAGCATTTATGCGATCGTTGCTTTAGGACTAGCCTTTGCAAAGTTCCGTAAAAATCTGCCTGGCTTAGTCAGTTCAGCATTTTTCCCGTTGATTGGGGACGGAATCTACCGCTGGCCAGGAAAGGCGATTGATGTCGTAGTCATAGTGGCAACGACAATAGGGATCGCTACTTCACTAGGTATGAGCACTTTGCAGGTAGGCAGCGGACTTTCCCAGGTATTTGCTATAGAACCTGATAATTTAGTGTATTTAATTATACTCTCTGTGGTTACAGTTATATTTCTTATATCTGTTCTTTCAGGTTTAAATAAAGGGATGCGTTACTTAAGTATTTCAAACTTATGGCTTGCTGGTGCGCTGCTTGTTATTGGGCTTGCGCTCGGGCCGACTGTCTATATAATGGAACACATTACCTTGACTTTTGGTCAGTACTTTACACAATTGCCTCAAATGAGCTTTATGACCACCCCTTACTCAGAAAATGACTGGATGGGAGAGTGGACACTGTTTTATTGGGCGTGGGTGATTTCCTGGAGCCCGTTCGTCGGGACGTTTATAGCTAGAGTGTCGAAAGGCCGTTCCTTAAGGGATTTTATTTTCGGAGTGTTGTTTGTGCCGGCACTGCTGACACTTGTCTGGGTCGTGACATTTGGAGGTTCAGGCATTTATTCTGATATGAACGAAGGAACAACTATTGCGGAACAGACTGCCGCAGAACCGGAAGCAGGCTTCTTCCTCGTGCTCGAACAGCTTCCTGGTTCAATGATATTCAGTATTGGCGCGCTTATTCTGATTTCCATCTTCTTTATTACATCCGCTAACTCGGCGACGTACGTTCTCGGTGTCTTTTCCTCTTCCGGTAATTTAAATCCGAAGGGTCGGGTGCTGCTCATTTGGGGGCTCTTAATATCGTCCATCGCAACCGTTCTCCTTCTCAGTGGAGGACTTGAAGGCATGCAGGCGGTCGCTACTGTAACCGCATTTCCATTTACCTTTATCATGCTGGCTATGCTCTTTGCGATTTACCGCTCACTAAGAATTGAAGGCTACACCACCCATAAAGTCGAGAAAAAAGAAGACTGGTAGTAATATGAAAAGGAGGGAAACGCACGTCAGGCATTTCCCTCCTTTTATAATTATTCAGACTGCGTTCTGACTCTGTTTTTAAGTGAAAATGGTATACATCGCATCGTCTGTTCTCAGCCTGATGCTTGGATCCTGCTTATTCGCCTTAACCTCTCCTGTTAAAGGGATCTCATAGACATTCTCAGGTAAATCCGTTTCTCCCTGAGCAGTTTCAATTGTTCCTGAACCGTAAAGCACGATCTCTTCATTCGCTACATAATCGTCGATCGACGCATTCCTGTTGTTTTTAAGGCCGACAGAATCAAGCTGGAAACGGACTTTATCGGTCGCAAGAACGTCATTTTTCCCGGTTTCAAATTCATCTTTCTGAATAAAAAGCGTCTGGCCTTTTAACTCTTCCAGCCACTCAACAACCTGTTCATTCTGCTCGCTCATCAGTCTTGCCTCCTTTTAATATGCATTTAATGTGACCCCCGTAAAGGGAAATCATTCAAACCTTCCAACAGCCATTTATGGAAAAATCGTGTGGTTCCTTTATTTACAAGTTATATTACCTTACCCGAAGCTTTAGATTTTCTAAACAGACAAACTTGTTTTTAAAGTGTGATTTATCAATTAGTCCTTTTTCCGCAGGAATTATGGGGAAGGTGCCCCGGGAAAAGTGTCCGGGCGAACCACCACGGCGTCACAGCCGGGAAAGCATGGCTGTTTGGTACATAAAAGGCACGGGGCTCTTGCGCTACCGAAACAGCAGCCATATTAATTAAAGAAGGCAGTGAGCGCAGAGAAGACACTGTAGCCGCCGATGCCAAAGCAGACAATAACAACGATAACTCCAATCACATTCACTTTCATTGAGTTCGTATATTTTCCAAGCAGGTTCTTATTATTCATGATGATCAGAATGAGCAGGGCTATTCCCGGCAGCAGGATGCCATTCAGCGCCTGCGCAAACAGAATAATGGCCAACGGCTCAAAATTAAGGACAAAACTGAAAACTCCAATCAGAATAACTGTCGCGAAAATCGCCCTGAAACGCCAGTTTTTCATGCCGTTTTTCCACTTAAGTACACTGCTGACCGTAATGGAAGCGCCGAGCGCCGCTGCGGTCATCGAAGAGAATCCCGCTGAGAAAATCCCGATCGCCAGAAACGTTTCAGCCCAGCCGCCAAGCAGCGGTTCCAGCTGGATGGCCAGATCAGCGACTGTCTCGACTTCCACTCCGCGCATTAACGTCCCGGAAGTGATCAATATGGACCCTGAAATCAACCCGCCCATTCCAATCGATATGGCAATATCCCATTTGGAATCATTTAAGTGCGAAGGGTCGTTCCACCGCTCCTGTACCGAATTGGAATGAATAAACAAGTTATAAGGCACGACCGTTGTCCCGACAAGGGCGGCAATTGTAATAATTGAGCCTGCCGGCACTGAAGGCGCAAAAATACCAGTGAATATTCCACCAAGATCAGGCTGTGCAATAACCATAGTGGTAATAAAAACAGTACTCATTATAATGACCAGCACAATCATCAGTTTTTCAATAAGCTTGTAGCTGCCGCTCAGTCCAATGAGCAGGACAACCAGCCCGACAAACGGGCCAATCGCATTAATATTCCAACCTGTTAACGTCGACAGACCGAGCGACGTTCCATTTAAATCCCCGCTCATATAAGCTGCCGATCCGGTAAATATTGAAATGATCACAAATCCCATAATGGTGTATTTAATTGCGGGCTGGGCAAATTGGTCCCTTATAGCGGCGCCAAGCCCCTTTCTGGCCACAATCCCAAGCCTTGCGACCATCATCTGGAGCACCATCGTCGTAATCACTGAGAACACGAGCGCCCATAACAGCGCGTACCCGAAAGAGGCCCCCGCCTCAGTGGCAGTTGTAATTGTTCCCGGCCCGACGAACGAGGCGGAAATAATGGCCCCCGGCCCGACCACCTTAAGTTTCTCTATAATTATGTTCCTCTTTGATTCCTCTTGTGGCTGCCGCTGTGCCTGGCCCACATCATCACCTCATATCTTCTAAAAAAATTAGTTTGCCTGCTTTCTTTCTTTTATAGTGAACGATTCCCTGAGACAAACCGATTAAACCAGGGAAATAAGCAGGCAAGGGAGTGGGTGTCCCTTGAAGTATGGAGAGGGGAGGCTGATGGAACTGTTGCCGCTGCCAGTAATTATGGGAGTGGACAACCTCCAGAATTATTTGATGCACTCTAGGCGTTATTTGCTGCAGTGGCGGGGATATTTGATGGACTTACTATATTCAATCTGTACTTCATCATTCATGAAGCTCTGCTGATTGAATTCAGAAAATGAAACGTTCAGCTGCGGCAGGAGAAGCAGCGATCAGCCGGTCTCGCTATTTAGGAAAAAGTAGCTGCGAAAGTCATACCCCCGGCTCTTAAATCAGGTTCAAGAGAAACAGGAGCTTAAAATATAATAGTCTATCCTAACCAGTTTTAATATTTTAAGGAATTATTGTGTATGATAATATGGTCGCATAAGACATTTTATAAGAGTTAAATGGCTTTCATTACGGTGCTTTAGTTTTGACTTTTATTGTATGCAGTTTTCGACATGGTAACGCTGAAAACATCGTTATTCATGAGTGAATCTTGCCATTTAATAAAAATAGAATATGGATTGATTACCAGTTTAATAAGATGTCAGCCCATTTTATGTGAAATAGTTTTCACGGCAGTGTTTCTGTTAAGGAGGGAGTAGGATCTATGAATGTACTAATTGTAGATGACGAAATTCTGGCCTTGGATTACCTTGAAAACTTACTTGTGAGAACCGGGAAAATGACTAATATTTACAGATTCTCAGACTCTGAGCAAGCATTAAAGGCCATTGAATTACACCTTGTCGATGTCCTGTTTTTAGACATTGAGATGCCGGGGCTAAACGGATTTGAATTAGCAGAACATTTTTTAGAGGCAAACAGGAATATTGATGTTGTTTTTGTAACAGCTCATCGTGATTTTGCCGTTAAAGCCTTTGAGATTGACGCAGTGGATTATTTGGTCAAACCCATTCGCTATGAACGGTTATGTCATACAATTGAGCGCCTCAATAAACGAAAAAATACTACTGAAACTCCTGCCAGCTTAAGTGAATTATGTCTCAGCATTAAAAACGGCATAACTTTAGGTGAAAGTGTTAACGAGGGAAAAGAGTTAACATGGAGAACAGCGAAAGCGCGCGAATTGTTTCTGTATCTTTTACATCATCATAATAAAAACGTACAGAAATCAGAGATCGTTGAGGTCATCTGGAGTACACAAAATATCGAAAAATCTTTTTCGCAGCTGTATACCACAGTCTATCATATCAGGAAGGAAATTAAACCTTACGCTCCTTATATACAGCTCATAAGTAAAGATGATGGCTACCGCTTAGATGTCAGCAATTTACGGATTGATGTGTTTGACTGGAAAAAAACATTAAAAGTCATAGATGACTTGGATGATTTTGAGAACAGGAAAACAGTGGAGAGACTACTCGAGGAATATTCCGGCAATTATCTCCAGCACAGCGTTTATCTCTGGCCTGGAGATGAACGGTTAAACCAGAAGACACTGTGGCGTGAAAAAGCATTGGCTCTTGCGGTTTATTATGAAAATCTTAAAACATATACTAAAGCGCTGTACTGGTGTCAGAAGATCTTACAGGAAGATGAAACTGATGAAGAAATCCATTTTCGTATAATGAAAATTAATGCTCTTCAAAACAGGGCTGAGCTGGTCAAACAGCAATATCGCACTTTAGTTAACATTTTACAAAAGGAGCTTGATGTCAGGCCAGATCGTTCAATAGAAGAATGGTACATACAGTGGCTGGCTTCAAAGAAAAAGTAGCTATCAGTAATGGATAGCTACTTTTTATCTTTAAGAAAGCAGTTAAAAGGGCCAGTCCGCCCTGAGTTCGAGATAAGCCACGTTTTTTAAAAAATCAGTGCTTACGTTGCCTTGTGAGGAATAGAGATAATGATACTGATGCCGCCTAAGCTGTTCTTTTCGATAGTCAGCCCTTTACAATTTATAAATTTGATCCTCTCATGAGAATTAATCAGACCAACGCCGCTAGTATGCTGTTGCTGAATAAATTTCGTTAATTCCTGCACATTCCCAGGCCCATTGTCTGATATGGTAATCGTTGCTTCATGTTTGTTATTTCGGGACTCTAAACGCACAATTCCCTTTTTGTTGCTTTTAAGAGCGCCGTGGTTGACAGCATTCTCAACCAGCGTTTGAATCGCCAATCTTGGTATGAAGATAGTGTCAGCATCCTGGGTGTCATAGATGACTTCGAGTTTCTTCGGAAAACGTGTTTGTTCAATGTAGAGATACGGTTTAATAATTTTAAGCTCATCAGATAAAGAGATCAGCCCACTCTCCAGCGGGAGCTGGAAACTGTTTTTTAAATAGGCGCCAAACTCATACAGCAAATCAACCATTTGATCGGGAGCTGTTTGGCTGAGGGAGGCAATAGCGTTCATTGTATTGTAGAGAAAGTGAGGTTTAATCTGAGCCTGAAGCCAGGCAGCTTCTGTTTCCACTTTTTCATTTGCAGCACGTTTCAAGTTGACCAGGGTATGAACTCTTGCAAGTAATTCCTCACGCTCAATTGGTTTACTTACATAATCGTTTGCGCCTGAATTTAATCCTGTAATGATATCATCCGTATGGTGTCTGGCTGTTAAATGTAAAACGGGTAACTCTGCAAGATCATAGTGCTTCCGGATGTTTTTTGTAAATTCATAACCTGACATTCCAGACATCATCACATCATTGATCACAAGGTAGAATGTCTGTTTGGAAAGTTTGGCTAATCCCTCTTCGCCGGAAGATGCTTTAACCACGTTAAATTCAGGCTGCAGTGCTTTTTCGAGTATATCCAGGTTAAATGGATCGTCGTCCACAATTAAAACTTTAGGTGAATCAGGAGCTGCACCGTCATATGTTGCAGCAGACTTCGTTTCATCTCCATTTTCGTAAAAAACGGTCTCATCACTCATATTTTTTTTGTTCGCAGAAGGAAGCTTGATGTTTACAGTTACACCTTGATCCTCTGCGGAATCTATGGAAAATTCCCCGCCGTGTAATAACGTCAGCTCCCGGCTGATATTTAACCCGAGTCCAATTCCACTCTGGGTTGAGTCGTTTCCTTTTTCGTAAGGATTAAGAATTCTGTTTAAGTCTTTCTGGGTAATGCCGAGGCCGGAATCAGCTATTGTGATGTGAAGACAGTTTTTACTGGAAACGGCAGAAACGCGGATTTCGCCCTTCTCTGTAAATTTAACGGCATTGTGCAGTAAATTATAGAAGATCTGAAACAGGCGTTGTTCATCCCCGTAAGCAGCAGACAGATCGTCAGGGAAGTCTGTCTTGAACTGGACTGAATCCCTTTTTGTCTGAAACATCAGGATGTCTCTGATTGTCGTGACGACAGCCTGAATATTGACAGGTTTCCGATTAATCCGAAGCCGCTGTTCTTTTAGAAGAGTGTAATCCTGAAGGTCATCAAGGATAAATTTCATTTGAAGGGCAATCTTATGGCTGAGAATCAAATCTTTCTCAATCTCATCTTTAGGTTTGGTTTTGAGATGATTCAAAAGCGTGTCATTGATGACCATAATTCCATGAAGCGGATTTCTGAGCTCATGCGCCGTATTCGCCAGAAATGTGTCTTTACTCTTCTCATTTTGGATAATAAGATCAGCCTGTTTTTCGTTTTCATTTGTTACGTCAGAGTGGCGTTTTAAAACGAGTGCTATTAAAGCCACCATGGAAAAAATAAAGTCGAATGGATAGAAAGGAATATGAATGACATTTATTTTTATTAAAGCCCCCCATACAGCATTAGACGAATATGCCAACAGGAATGCCAGGATGAAATAGCCATATGTATTTCCTCTCAAAATCGAACAAACAGTAAAATAAATCATGGAACCGATAACGACAGGATAAACTCCGAAAATGAACCGGACGAGAACCCTTAAATTTTCATAAGGGAAAAACATGATGAGACCTATGAGTGAGATATAAAGGACAAAAACGTGTCTGTTTTTACGCTTCGAAACGTTAAATATATCAGATATAATTTTGAACATTACAAATAATGTACTCACAAATATCGTTAACAGCAGCCTTGAATGTTCTGACATAGTTAAAGGCGGCATGTAAAGTGTCTCATCGTCAATAAATATACCGAATGCAAATAGAAGAAGCATAAAACCGAATGTAACTAGAAACGTTGCGGCGAATTTTTTTTGCATGAAATAGAGTATAAATGCATAAAGGGCATGGAGAATTAAAATGACCCCTGCAGAAAACTGAAGTGCTTTAGAGAGAAATGACAGGGAACTGATTTGGTCACCTGAACTGATAACCACATCCTGATTAATTCCGCCTTGTGCTGTCTGATTGAAGTTGGATACATGAACGACGATATCGAGTGTCTCGCCTTCAGGTGGCTCAAAATAAATATCCACCGGCCCCCGTTGCATCCCTTTGTCTCCCCAAGAATGATTCAAGTCATTGCGTGTGTAAACTGAAAGACCATTTACATATATTTCTGCAGCGGCTATGATCTCGTAAAACCGGATCCCTGCTTCATTGCTAATATCTTCAGGTAAATCTATTTGCAGGTGATAAGATCCTTTCCCAATCATACTTTGATCGGAATTGAGAAGCTCATCCGGCCAGTTAGATGGAACACTGACTGTAACACTTTCTTCAGGAATATCAGCCGGGTCTATCCATTTTTCAGGGTAGAAATGCCATTCCCCCTCCAGTAAATAATACTTATCCTCGGAGAGAGCCGCATCAGTAAGGTCAATATATCCATTCTCCACTGGGTGGAACGTTTCTGGTTGAAAGTAATTAAGCCAGCTCACTCTGAAACTCAGAATAATAATAACAGTTAACAAGGTAAAAAGTATGATGTTGATTTTTGGTGACTTGTTTTGCATAGAATGCTCCTGCTTTTGTTGTGTTGTATAGAAATTGTACAGTTTCGTTCAGTAAACTGAAAATTGTATATCAGTCTAATAAATGTCATTTTCGGAGGGAGGAATGTTACGTGAAACTAGTAATAACTCATTAAATTAAACTTGTTTAATGCTGTTCCACCCGTTTTCACTGTACCACATTTACCAGCAGATAGAGTATGCGTTACTTGAAATTCAAAAATTATATTAAATGTTTAAACTGATTCATACTTGAATGGATCAGTCATTTTAAGTGTGTGTAACTCAATGAATTAAAAAATAATTAAAGAGAAAGAGAGGATTACAATGGTTAAAAAGACACTGAACATGCTGCTAATCATGGCTTTGGTTTTTCAAACGCTGTCAAGCAGTCTGTTTATCCAGCACGCAGCTTCAGCAAGTGACAATGATTCAAGTGTTTTTTCCGATATAACGTTTACTGATAATGAAGGTGAGCAAGTTGACTTGGAGAAAGTGGATAACTCAAAAAAAATAAACGTAGAAGTTTCATGGTCTGATGCAGAAGTTAAGATAAAAGAAGACTATTCAGAATCACTGGTCCTGCTTGATGATATACATATAGAAATGGGAAAGTCAGGTTCTTTGACCATTGAGCAAGGTGCAGAGAAAGAGGACGTGGGAGTTGGGACGTATGACATATCACCTGATGGAACATTAAAGGTTATCTTTAATGAGTTCATTCAAGAGTTTGAGGAAGTTGAAGGCACTATCTATTTTGATGCTGTAGTAACCAGTGAAAAGGAGGAAGATGGGTCTGACCCTGAGGAGTCAACCGATAACCCATCTGAAGAATCGGTTGATAACGAAAGTTCAACAGATGAGGAGAAGAAAGAAGAATCAGATGAGATAAATGAAGATTCAGCTGAAGGAAATGAAGAAACTGGCACGGAAAATGAGGAAGCAGCTGAAGGGAACGAAGAAACCGTCACGGAAAATGAGGAAGCAGCTGAAGGGAACGAAGAAATCGTCACGGAAAATGAGGAAGCAACTGAAGGAAATGAAGAAACTGGCACGGAAAATGAGGAAGCAGCTGAAGGGAACGAAGAAACTGGCACGGAAAATGAGGAAGCAGCTGAAGGGAACGAAGAAACCGGCACAGAAAATGAGGAAGCAGCTGAAGGGAACGAAGAAACCGGCACAGAAAATGAGGAAGCAGCTGAAGATAATGAAAAAAACGGCACGAAAAATGAATTGAATGACCAAGACGAGTATAGTGACAAGACTCAGTCCGAACAGGAAAAGACGTCCGGTGAAGACGATTCATTGGCAACTGCACATGATTTTTCTGCTGCGAGTACTGAAATTACTGAAAATATAATTACTGGTGTGACGTTGACACGGGATGGCACCGAACTCCAGGACGGAGAGGAAATTGTTATAGAAAGTCCTTACAGTCAATCAAAGTTCGTACTGGATTACGATTTTGCTTTACCTAATAATCATACTTATGGTGAGGGATCAACTTTCACAATTGAGGTCCCGGAAATGTTCAACATTCCTCAGGTTCCAGACTCAGAACAACAGGACCTGGTTAGAGGAGATGGCACTGTTTTTGGGACATTCTATACAGATAGCAATGACATTATTATCACATTCAATGAAAATATTCAGATGGAATCTGACATTTCCGGAAACATAAGTCTGGAATCCAATATGGATGACAACTATGACGGGCCAGCTACTGGAGACACCATTACATTTCCTGTTGCAGAGGAAGAAAATGTAGAGTTTCCAATTAAGTTTATTCCGGATGCGTCTGCCATTGAAAAACAAGGGAGCGGGAATCGCGGCTACAATACAGAAACAATTGAATGGACGGTCGATTTTAATAAAAACCTCCAGACAATTGGCAACGCAGTATTAGAGGATGTCTTAACAGAAGGGGGCCATTCATTTATAGATGGCTCTTTGAAAGTTTACCAATTGGATATGAATGCCAACGGTAACGTTGATGGCGCTGTTGAATTAACAGATCACGGGTTTGGATCTGTGTTTCCGCTTGAGCTTGGAACGATTGATTCTGCCTACCGGGTTGTTTATGAAACAGAAGTCAACGATATGACCGGAGAAACATATAAAAACAACGTGACATTAACTGGCGATGAATATGATCCTGTCAGTACAGAAGCGAGTGTATCTGTAACACGGGGCCAGCCTCTCGAGAAAGAAGCTGTAAATTACGATGACGTTTCCCAGACAATCACTTGGGAAGTGAGATATAACTATGATGAAAAAGTGATTTCACAGGAAGACGCGAAGCTGACTGATAGTTTTGGGGATAACCAGGAATTAGTGGATAACAGCTTTGACGTAAAGGCTGTGGAAATTGATCAGGATACTGGAGAAGAAGTGAGAACGGAATCTGTCGACTCTGACGATTATTCTTTTGCAGTGACTGATGATGGTTTCGAATTCCAATTTACAGAACAGATTGATGGTGCTTATAAAATTTTGTATCAGACCACAGCTATCGATCGTGTGGATGAGGATATCACGGTAGATAATACGATTTTAGATGAATTCAATAATACATCAGAAGGCAGCAGTTCCATCAGCCAGGGGATCTTCATTAAATCACACGGTTCCACTGACTACGAAGCTAAAGAAACGACCTGGTCGGTGATAATTAATCGTGATGAACAAGTAATGAAGGATGTTGTCTTTACGGATACATTGCCGGAAGGATTTTCACCGGAAGAATTTGAGGTGCTGTATGATGGAGCTGCCTGGTCAAATGATGAGCAGTATATCTATAGCTATGATGAATCAACACGGGAAATCAGAATAGAGTTTAATCAGGATTTAGAGAAACGTGTTGATATTAGATATACAACTTTCATTGACTTTGATGAAGCAGGCAGAGGAAATGACGGCTACACAAACAATGCTGTGCTTGAATGGGTGCCTGAAGGTCAATCAGAGACGGTTACACGTGAGGGTGAAGCTACGTTTGACCCGGATGATTATACGAAAAATAACGGATTTAAATATGGCAACTACGACATTGAGAATAAAGAAATTACATGGACCATTGGAGTTAACTATAATAATGAAACACTTAACAATGCCGTAGTGAAAGACTATATTTTAGGCAACCAGAACTTTGACATTGATAGTGTTAAAGTTTATGAGATGAACCTGACCGGAAGTGCCAATGGTTATGAACCAGGGGACGATGTTACCGATGCTGTGATCGAAGCTGCTGAAGGTCCTGATGAGGAACCTGGCTTTACCGTCACTCTCGGTGATATAACGACTGGTTACGTTATTCAGTATACCACAGATCTTAACGGTCAAATCGTTAAAGATGAATACAATAATGAAGCGATTGTATCCAGTTCTAACAATGAAGATATTGGTTTGTCTGCTTCGGTAACCCCCCGCTACGGAGGTGAGTTTTCAACAAAGACTGGACAGCAAAATGAAGGTAATGGGCGTATCGTTAATTGGGGGATTAATATTAACTTCAGCCAGTCAACTGTTACAGATTTTGAAATTGTTGATACACCAAGTGTTAATCAGACAATTTTAAGAGATACGGTAGTTATTTACGGAACAACAATTGATGGGAATAATATTAAAAAAGATCCGGATGCGGTTTTAGAAGAAGGCGAAGATTACTCTCTGGAATTTGCGGGAGACGAAAGTGGCCAGGAGTCGTTTACAGTCGAGTTTAATAATGAGGTCGACAGGGCATACGTTTTAGAATATGATACGTATATTTTATACGAAGGTGATGGGAAAATCGCCAACACAGTAATGTTTGAAGGGGAAGGCGAAGAAGACATCAGTGGTAGCGACGGAACATCAAATGCTATTAGTTTCGATAATATCAGAGGTTCAATTTCTGGTGAAGTCGGTTCCCTGCAAGTTACAAAGGTGGACTTTGACGACACGGGCGAAACTTTGGAAGGGGCAACGTTTGAACTATATGATGACTCTGGAGAGGTGTTACTTAGAACGGCCGTAACTGATGAGGATGGGATTGTTGAGTTTAACAATCTATTATATGGTGACTATCTGTTAAAAGAGTCAGAAGCACCTGAAGGTTATGTGGCGGGGATAGACGATACTGAAACAGTGACAGTTAATCAAAGCAGTACAGAAGTTGAGATTACTAACAAAGAAATTAAGCGCCACGTTCAATTGACAAAGGTTGATGGCACTGATGGAGAAACTCTGGAAGGCGTCATTTTTGAATTATGGGATGCAATTGACGATTCCGTAATTGCCACATTTACAACAGATGAGAATGGCTTTATTTATATAGAAGATTTAGAACCGGGTGACTATTACTTTGTCGAAACGCAGCCGGCAGTAGATTATCAGGGAAATACAGATGAACATCATTTCACGATTGATGAAAAACAAACGGAAATTGATGAAGTAACAGTAGAGAATGAGCTGATTCAGGGAAGTGCGTTTATTACCAAAGTAGATGCTGATAACCCTTCCACGGGGCTTGAAGGTGCTGTATTTGAAGTTCAGGCAGCCTCAGGTGTTGTGGTACGTACGGTTACTTCTAATGAAGATGGGTTAGTTGAAACTGGTGATTTGCGGCCGGGATATTATCAATTGGTGGAAACCGGGGCGCCATTCGGATTTGAAGCGGCAGAGGATGAGCCGATAGCATTTGAAATAGAGCGAAGCCAGGACGAACCGATTAAAATTGGTGAAGGAACAATTGATAACGGCGTCCAGACAACATCAATTGAATTAACGAAAATAGATGATATTAACGGTCAGCCTCTAGCCGGTGCTGAGTTTACTCTGACTTATAAAGATGGAAAATATGAAGTGGATGAGCAGACTGCACCCACAAATGAAGATGGAATTGTTATTTTTGAGGGCTTAAAACCCGGAACTTATAAAATAGACGAAATTGAGTCACCAGAAGGCTATATTAAAAGTGATGAGGCTATTGAAATAGAGGTGACACTTGATGATGTTGGATATAGCCGGACGGTAAGCACTGAATTCGTAAACAGCCCATATGCAGATGTCCAGCTGCAAAAGGAAGATGCAGACAGCGGCTACAAGCTGGAAGGTGCAGTATTTGACGTAGTGGAAGCCGAAAACCCGGATAATAGCATTGACGGATTTACAGGCTTAGTAACAGATGAGAATGGTGAGTTAACTATTACAGGACTGCCGATAGGTGAATATCAATTAAAGGAAACTGCTGCTCCAAATGGCTATACGATTAAAGGAGACGGGTTAACTGAAGCTTTTGAAGTACAGGCAGGAGCAGGCACTGAAACGCTGACAATCGAAACGGTTGAGAATAACATTATCACCGGTGCAGTGGCACTCACGAAAATAGACGGCGACTCAGAAGAACTTCTCGAAGGTGTCGAGTTTACTTTAAGAGCCACTTCATTAGTCAATAATGGTTCGTACGATGAAACAACTCACACCACTGATGAAAATGGTCAGATCTTAGTTGCAGATCTGCGGCCGGGCCAGTATGTTTTCAAAGAAACAGAACCGCTTGATGGTTATCAAGGGCATTGGGGCGACATTGAATTCGAAATTGAGTTTGGTTCTCATGAAGAGGTTGAGTTAGATGTATTAAACTATGAATTAGTTGACTTCAACGTTGTGAAACAGTGGAATGACGATGGTGATGAGGCCGGTTTAAGGCCAGAAACCATTACCGTTGATCTGTTACAAAACGGCGAAAAGCTGGACGAAGCGAACCTCACAAGCGATGATAACTGGGGTTATACATTTGAAGAGTTAGAAGCGGTGGATTCGAACGGAGAAAAATATGACTATACAATTGCAGAACAGGATGTAGCCAACTATCAGCTTGAAGGAAGCATTACAGGAAACGCTGAAGAAGGCTTTGAGATGACGAACGTTCAGATACGGGACATCGATGTCGCAAAAACGTGGCAAGATGATGATAACCGTCTCGAGGACCGTCCGGACAACGTAACGATACATCTTCTTCAAAACGAGGACCCTTTAGGTGAAACTGTTACTATAAGTGAACCATGGACCTACACTTTCACTGATTTACCTGTATATGATGCAAATGGTGCCCTTTACGACTATACAATTATAGAAACAGATCAGGATGGTAACTATACGTTAAAAGATATTACAGGAGATATGGATAACGGTTTTGAGATAATTAATGTGCGTTCTGGTGAAAAAGATATTGCAGTTTTTAAAGAATGGAGAGATGAAGAAGGAACTGCAGTCCGGCCAGACAGCATTTCAATCGAACTGTTCCAAAAGCTGTATGATGAAGAGGAATATCCTGAAGACGCTTTGAGTCTTCAGGATATCAGCCCGGATAGTGAAGGGGATTGGACTTACGTTTTTGAAGGCCTGCCAGCATTTAATGATCAGGGGAAAGAATATGACTATAAAGTAGAAGAGATCCCGGTTGCAGGTTATGATACGAGTATTTCTGAAGTGGGGGACACTTTTACGATTACAAATGTCCGTTCAGGACTGATAGAAGTAGAAGGCGGGAAAATATGGCTTGATAACAATTGGCAGGAACGCCCTGATGAGATCACTGTAGAACTGACCCGTGAAGGGGATGACGGTTTCCTTGAAGAACAGGTTGTTACTGAAGACGGGGATTGGACTTACAGTTTTACAGGTTTGGACGAATTTGATTCCGATGGTATTCCTTATACGTATACAGTAGAGGAAGCGGCAGTACCGGAGGGATATGAGGCAGAAATAAACGGCTATGACCTTATCAACACAAGAACTGGCACAACAGCTGTTGAAGTAGAAAAAATCTGGTTTGATGAAGATATGTCTGACCGCCCTGATGAGATTACACTAAAACTTTTCCAAAACAACGTGGAACTTGAAGAGGTAATAGTTACTGACCCTGGGGATGGCAGTAATTGGGTTCATGTATTCGAAGAATTACCTGCCTTTGATGATGAAGGGAAAGCTTATTTATACACAGTTGAAGAAGAACCTGTTGCAGGTTATGAACAGCAATCAATAATGGAAACTGATGAAGGTTTTTCCATGACAAACGTCAGGTCGGGCGAAACCTCTGCGGAGGTCACGAAAGAATGGATGGATGATGAGTCAGAAGACCGTCCGGACAAGATAGAGGTTAACCTGCTCCAGAACGGTAATGTGATTGAGACACAGGAAATCACCGCAGAAGACGATTGGGGCTATACGTTTGAAAACCTGCCCAAATATGATAATCAGGGTGTGGCATACAGTTACTCGATAGAAGAAGAGCCCGTCAGTGGTTATGAGACATTGATTGATGGTTTTCATATCACGAATCTGCGCGTTGGGACCGTTGATGTTAATGTGACCAAGACTTGGCTGGATGACGACCCGGAAGACCGGCCGGAAACGATTGTGGTGAACTTACTGCAAGACGGTGTGGTCATTGAGACACAGGAAATAAACGCAGACATGGATTGGGCTTACAGTTTTACAGGCCTTGATGGATTTAATGACCAAGGTGAGGCTTATGCATACACAGTGACAGAACATGGAGTACCTGGATATGAGTCAGAAATCGATGGCTTTGAAATTATTAACACGCGAACGGATAAAACTTCAGTCACTGTTACAAAATCCTGGTTAGATGGAGAGTCAGGGGACCGTCCGGAAAAGATTACGGTTGATCTGCTGAAAAACGGTGCTGTATTTAAAACGGTAAACGTTACGGCGGACAATGACTGGGAGTATAAGTTTGAAAATCTTGATGCTTATGACGAAAATGGGCAGTCCATTACGTATACTGTGGAGGAGCATGAGATCGAAGGCTATGCATCGTACGTGAATGGCTATGATATTACGAACGTCCGATCCGGTGAAATTTCTGCGGAGGTAACGAAAGAATGGCTGGATGATGAGTCAGAAGACCGGCCGGTCATGATCGAAGTGGTCCTTCTTCAAAATGGTGAAGTATTCAGAGAAGCGGAAGTCACCGCAGAGAATGGCTGGATCTATACGTTTGAGAACTTGCCGGAATATGATGACCAGGGGATAGCCTACAGCTACACGGTCGAAGAGAAACCAGTCAGAGGTTATGAGAGTTCAGTCGAGGGCTTCAATATTACAAACTTACGCATTGGAATTGTGGATGTGGAAGGGACGAAAACGTGGCTGGATAGCGAGTCAGAAGACCGGCCTGACATGATTGAAGTGACCCTTCTGCAAAATGGCGAAGTTATTAGAGAGACTGCCGTCACCGCAGAAGATAACTGGATGTATAGATTCGAAGGCTTGCCGGAATACGATGAACAGGGTGCCGCCTATATTTACAAAGTTGTAGAGGATGAGGTAGAAGGGTATGAATCAATCTATAATGGCTACGACATTATTAACGTTCGCACAGGTGTCATGTCTGTGTCAGGAACGAAAACGTGGCAGGGTGATAATGAAAACGACCGTCCCGAGACTATTGTGGTAGTCCTCTATCAAAACGGAGAGACATTTAAAACTAAACAAGTAACCGCTGCTGATAATTGGAAATATGCTTTCATGGATCTGCCGAAATTTGATGAAAAAGGTGTTAAGTATGATTACACCATTGGTGAGCTCGAAGTGGATGGATACCGCTCGGACGCAGATGGCTTTAACCTTACGAATACTCTTATACCGAAAGAACCGGAGGAAGAAGCTGAAGAAGAGCTGACAGACGAGTCTGAATATGGCGGTTCTGGTGATCTTTCAGATGAACCGGCTGACAGTGAAGGTAAGAAGAGCGGAACGAAAGGTGACGGAGGTGTGCTGCCTCAAACTGCAACAAGTATGTTCAGTCTGCTTCTGTTCGGAGCAATGTTCATTCTTACAGGTTTTGCCCTGCTTATAATCAGCCGAATCAGGCAAAGAAAAGCATAATCGATTTTTGTATATGAACATAAGGGCTGTGGCTACTTTGGAAAGCTTGCAAGACGAACAAGAGAACTATGCCACTCAGAAGTTTTAGTCCTCTGGATTATAAACTGAAAGCCAGATCCTTAGTTTATTAAAGTTATTATGAGGCAATACTCCAGTTTAACAGAGTTTAGTTTATAGAAATGAGTAGCTTTCACATACGAACGACTTATGTATGTGAGAGCTGCTTGTTTTCCAATCAATGAGCATTAATCTAAAAGGTGAACGGTGGGCGAATGGGAAAGCTATATAAAAGGAACCGAACGCTTTAGCCAAAGGAGTCACTGGATTATGAAAAAAATAGGGCTGTTTTTTCTAATAGTTGGGGCAGGCATAATCGGCTATTTTTATTTTGAATACCAATCAGCGACCTCGGGTGTAATGGAAATCCAAGATGAACGGGAAACATCCAGCCGCGAAATTGAAAAAACTTCTCTTGAACATGGTGAAGAAATTGCTGTATTAAAGATTCCTGTTTTAGAGAAGCAGTATTTAACATATTGGGGGACAGATGATGAGACGCTTGATCAAGGAGTAGGCATGCATGACAGCGAGTGGACCGGCACCCCTGAGGAAGAACGACATACGTTGCTGAGCGGCCACCGGGACACCGTTTTCCGGGAACTCGGCGATCTGCGGGAAGGAGATGAAATGATCGTTGAATACAATGGCGTTTCATATACTTACGCTATCAGTGATATCTGGATCACATCTGCAGAGGACACGTCCGTTGTGGTTGACAAAGATGAAGCGACGCTGACACTCTCTACGTGTTATCCTTTCCACCTTTTAGGGGATGCGCCGGACAGGTATATAATTGAGGCGGAACTGACCAGTGCAAAATAGGATGGAGCGGATTAAATGTAAAAGTTTTATTATAGGAACTGAATGTTGTTAACAAGTAAAACCTGAGACAAGGGTTTAAAAAACAGTTAAACATGTGCGTGCTTTAAACTGAGTAATTACAAAGTGCCTGTCCAACTGCTTAAAAGCAATGGACAGGCACTTTGTAATTTTACTCCAACTCATTTTCTCTCTGAGCCTTATTTCTTAATAAGTTTCTTTTTAGGGCGGCAAATCTTACATACTTTAATCGTTTCGCCTTCCTCATTTATGTGATCATAAAGCAATTTTATTCGTGTCCGGCCGCACAATGGGCATGTGCCTCTCCCTGAACTTTTTAATTCACGTAATACCTTCCCACGAGTAGTAGTAGCCACAACTTTACCTCCTGATTATTTTCAGAGGCTTATTTACAATCAGTTATATAAACCTCTGGTAATTTAAGTTCTTATGCAACCTTACATATTTTCCGAGTGTTGAAAAAGGCCAAATGGCTGTACTGCGCCGCGCAAATTTTCAAGTTTTGGTTCCTTTTTCAAAAATATATTTAAAGCCAGTAGTGACGGCAAGAGAACCACCCCCTTCGATAACTAGACACTCTATTATATTTAAGATAATGGTGATGTGATATTTGTTCATATATATATAATACCATGTTACTTGCTAAAGGTACATAAAATGATTATTTTGTTAAAGTAGCTGTCAATTCAGGAAAAAGAAAACGATTATAACGTCCTATACTCTGCAAACGGGTTGATGCGATCCTTTATTTTAATTAAGAAACAATGCATTTAGACAAAAAGAGGTGGATTAAGTGAGGTAAATTGAAAAAAGCGCTGCCTGTTTAAGTGCAGCACTTTAAAATATATTGAACATTGGTTAGAGAATGCTTTGTTCCTCAAGTTTTAAGAGGTATGATCAATTTGTTGAATCATAAATCTTAAAGCCTGATGAACGTCATTTATATGAGATTCCATTTGTTTTGAAATAAGATTGAATTTAGTTTTGCCACAGTCGGAAATCTGATATATGCGATGTACACGTGTATCATCATCTAACCAGGTACTTGACACTAATCCATCATTATCTAATTCTCTCAGCACTTGATAAAAATAGCCGTGATTATTCATCCATCCGAACCAGATGTTCATCTCTTTATACAAAGGACCGCCGTGCAAGGGCCCTTCCTGAATAAGGCGATGCAGTGTATACCACCGTATTAATCCTTTAACGTTAACCAGTTTGCTTAGGTATCGTTTCTCTTGAGAGGATGGCTCTGTCCCGAATGGAATTAATGTCTGAGAGGAAATTATCGTTTTCATGTGTTCTGTTATTTTGGCAAGTGTTATCAAAGTCGGATAGATTTTTTTCCGATAATCCTTAAGATTTTCGGCCCCTTGCTCGGTTAAGTAAAATATTTTCTTTCTTCCATCCTTCTGAAATTGAATTAGATGAGTCTCCCGGAGTTCTTCTATTGTTTTATAAATATAGGTTCTTGAACGCGTGGGACCGAATTTATCTTTCCTTGAATATTCTGAGACCAGACGGTGAATTTCTGCAGCATGTGCTGGTGTGTTATTTATTATTTGTAAAATAATTAGGTACAGAACGTCCTTTTGAGTAAGGCCTATCTTTTTTAAAGAATCTGACATTTCTGGCATTTAACTATCCCCCTGAGTAATTATTTTTACTAGACAGTAAATAATATTATTTATAAAAAAGTCAACTCATTTTGTTTTAAAATGCCCGCCTTATGCTTTTTTTGCAATGTTTCCAAACTAAACCTGAAAGAGATTATACACTAACAACTAAGTAGTTGGTAGATAAAAGCTGTTATTAAAATGAACGTGCAAATTAAAAAGTACCAGACTCTTCATCAATCCGGTACTTTCTATATTTTAAACATAAACAAAATACTGAAATTTTTCTCAGGGGGAATTGTTGATTTTAATTTAAATCACTTTCATCAATATCTACTAGGGAGAATACTTTTCCGTCAATTACACGTACTTCCATTGTCGTGTCATTATCTGATAAAAAAGCAAATATTCCATTATCAAATTCCGTGTACAGAGACTTTAAAAAGACTCCTTCATATTTAGTATTCCTGTCTTTTTCAAACTGCAAGTTGAAAGTACCATCTTCCTCTTCCGACAGGAATGCCTTTGTTCCCAGGTCATATTCCCATTCCTCCTGGGCCGAGGAGCGCTCCCTTGGAATAACTGTAATATCAGCAGAAGTGACTTCTTTTAACAAGACATCAATTAACGAGCGCCCTAATATTGAAGCCCACACGCTTTCAACCGTCTGACCTAAAATAATTTGCGAAATATTTTCCTTTTTGGCTGTATTAATTATGGTAGATGTGAGGTCTACTGCTTTGGCTTTTTTTATAACTACTGTCGCTTCGTATGCTTTGGCAAGTTCTTTAAACACTGAGATATCAATTTCTTTATGATAAACAAATTCATCATCCGCCAACGTATCAATAATCAAGATGATTAACTTCGCTCCTAATTTACCGGAAAGCTGTCCTGCTCGTCTTATTAATCTTCTGCCGGTCTGTCCATAATTTACACATACTAAAATCTTTTCTTTATTCATTTTAATCCTTCTTTCTGCTAGAGATAGTAAAAACTAAAATGCGGGCGTACCTTGGCAATTGACAGAATCACCAAAGTAAATTATAGGATATTACGGTACCAAAAGCAATTTTAAAACTGAACAGTAAACCGTCAGAGCGACAAGTATAGGTCGTAAAACATAGAAGGGGGCCATTCGAAAAAACCATGATAGTTAACGATGAGAATACTAAGAAAGTGGGAAATCTGTTGAAAGCGCTTTAATAATATTTTACATTTATTAAACTACAGTTTTTCCACTAACTTAAAGAGTCCGGGTTGCATCAGTAACATAAAATATTTTGTTATATTAACCACCCCGTGTCTAATAAATTTTCCTTAATGTGTACTTCATGATTATACTCAAGATAAATTTTTTTTCCTAAAATACTATAGGAAGGAGAAGTGAAGAGTTTTTTTTTTGAATACTTTAACTGGAGGTTATTTATGTTTTAATTAAAAAGCTAATGATCATCGTATTACTTCAAAGTTTAGTGTTTGCTTCGTTTTTTTCAGCCGCAACGGATGCAGTCCAGTCATCTGCCGTCCTTGAGTTAAACGGACAAGTTGAAATTGAGTTAGAGGGTAGAGGAGATACTTATTCAGGTGAGTTTGCAGGGCATAAGGGTGAAGGCAAGCTGATTCTTCAAAGCAGAGGTAAGCGTATTAAAAATAATCTTGACATTACTATCAATGGGAAAGATGTGGCTATTCATCCAAGTAACCTTAGACAGCAGAACACTGTAAAAATTGATATTAGTGAGTATATGAAACAAGGTGATAATGAACTTAAAGTCGTTCAAAGGAATAACGCCCTCAGTCCTAAGCTGATTATACCCTATCTAACCCTTAAAGAAGGTGCTCCAGAGGACGTAGGAATGTCTTTGGAAAAATTGGATAAAATTGATGGAATTGTCCAGCAGTCGATTAATGATGGTATTATCCCAGGGGGAGTGGTATTAGTCGCCAAGGATGGTGTGATTGTTAAAGAATCCAGTTATGGTGATGCCCAGAATTATGATATGGGGCAGTTACTGGAAGAACCGCGCCTAATGGAAACTGATACAATTTTTGATTTAGCCTCTGTGACCAAAGTGCTGGGAACTACTCAGGGAATAATGAAGTTAGTGAGCGATGGTAAACTAAATGTAGAAGATAAAGTAGCAGATATCATTCCTGCCTTTGGACAGGAAGGGAAAGAGGCCATAACAATTGAAGATTTATTAACCCATACTTCAGGTTTAACCCCATGGGCACCGACTTATTATTACGCGAACAACTCAGAAGGTGTGCTGGATTATATTAATAGCATGCCGCTGGATTATGAGACGGGGACAAACCGGGCTTACAGCGACTTTAGCTTTATGATGCTGGGTTTTATAATTGAAGAAGTTTCAGGGCAGAAGCTGAATCAGTACCTCGAGGAGGACATTTATAAAACAATAGAGTTGAAAGATACTCAATTTACACCTTCGTCTGATTTCACGGACCGGATTGCGTCTACTTCTTGGGGGAATCCATATGAATACAAAATGGTGCACGACCCTGATTTTGGTTATAAGGTAGATGTAGATTTAGAGGCGTTCGACAGCTGGAGAGACTATACTCTGACCGGCGAAGTAAATGATGGAAAAAGTTTCTATGCGAATGAAGGAGTGGCAGGGCATGCAGGGTTGTTTTCCACGGCCAGGGATTTATCAGTACTCGGTCAGTTAATGCTTAATGGAGGAGGGTATGGTAACAATAAACTCTATTCTCATCCAGTAGTAGAGCAATTCACTTCACCGCAGAGGTCAGGACACGGGTACGGCTGGGAAGTTGATTCACGCTGGTATATGGGTGACGAAAGAAACTCTGAGGCATTTGGACATACAGGTTTTACCCGAACCCAGGTTATTTTTGACCCTGCAGAGCAGCTCCAGATTATTATCCTTACTAATAAGCAAAATATGGGGACAATTTCCTCTGGTTCTTATTTCAGTACGGGCCCTCTCAGCAGAAACATAACTGATACTGTCTACCAATCTATTAAAGAGTAAATAATTGGCTGATTGGCAAATGCAGCTTTAAGTACTTTATAAAATCAGGCGGTTGACTGTAGCGTAAGCAGCTGTTTGCCGCCTGCCAAATAAATGAAAACGCTTTATAAGGTTGCGGCGCCAGCTTAAATAGTGTACGATTATAATATACAATATTTTGTACAAGCTTTGGGTGACCCTCGCTTAGGGCATTTAATAAACACAGCAAGCTGCAAAGACGACACGCGTTGAAGGAGTTTAAGTTATGGCTGGAAAACACGAAAAATTATACTCTAAAAATGGTCTTGCTGCCAAACATATTGCCGAGGCATTACTTAAGCTGGACGTCCCGTCGCGGATTCCAAGGGTCAGTGATTTCGTAGAAGATCTTTCTCTTGGAAGAGGCACAGTTCAAGGCGCGTTAAAGCTTCTTCAGGAGATGGGGGCGATTACTCTTGAAACTAAAGGTTATCAAGGTACCTACTTGATCAGGCGCGATGCTGATATGCTTATGGATATTGCCGGAATAGGACCGATAATCGGGGCGATGCCCTTACCATATTCAAAGAAATATGAGGGATTAGCAACAGGAGTATTAAAAGCTCTTGACCAGTCAGGGTACCGGGGAAATCTTGCATTTATGCGGGGGGCTAATCACCGTTTGCAGGCTGTGCTTGCTAACCGCTATGATTTTGCTATCGTATCAAAAATGGCAGCTGAGAAAGCATGTGCTCAGTCAGACAACCTGGAGATTATCATGTCTTTAGGGGAGAAGACCTATGTTACAAGCCACCGGGTTTTTTTCGCTTCACCTGAGGAAAAAGAATTAAGATCAGGTATGAAAGTGGGGATCGATTATTCTTCCATGGACCAGGCTATTATTACTGAATATGAATGCCAGGGACTTGATGTTGAGTTGAAAGACGTTAATTATATGCAAATGTTTAAAATGCTAAAAAGTAAAAAGATAGATGCTGCAGTATGGAACAGTGATGAGAATCTGTCATTTGATCTTTATCCTTCCGTTCCTGTTAAGGCGCAGGCTTCAATTAAACATTCTAAAAAAGTCAGTGAAGCATCCATCGTCATTGAATCAAGCCGTGAGGATATTAAATCAATTTTTGGGAAAATTCCTTCACAGTTTATTTGTGATATTCAGAAGAAAGTTGAAAATGAAGACATGTTTCCCCAATATTAAAGTTTTTTACCTAAAATATACAAAATACTGTATATTGATTATCCTTATAAAGGGGTGTTTCAAATGAAAAAAGAAGAGTTGACCACGAGGCTTAAGCTTTTAGAGGAGAGCGGCACAGTCAACACTGAAGCTGTAAGGGTTACTGTCAAAGCGTTTGACCGGCTGGTACAGACACTGGACTTATCTGCTGATGAAATCGAACAGTCTCAAATGCTTTTTACTCATTTGCCAATGGCATTAACGAGGGTTGACAAGAAAGAAAAATTGAAAGCGCCTCCACAAGAATTGTTTAAAGAAGTGCAAACGTCGCCCTTCTTTTCTGAAGCGGTTGCTGCAGTATCCGAAGTGGAGAAAGACTGGGGGCGTCCGCTCCCGCAGGAAGAAAAGGAATATTTACAGCTTCACTATACGACTATTTTTACACATTATTTAGGAGGGGATAACTAATGAAAATTGTAATTGGCGGCCAAGTAGAAAAGAAGGACATTGAAAAGCTGGTTAAGGAACAGGATGGCGGTATCACGACTACTGTAAAATCAGATTTAGAGGCGGCTATGGCGGTTAAAAGCGGACAGGCAGATTATTATATCGGTGCTTGCCACACAGGCGGGGGAGGTGCGCTGGCTATGGCTATGGCAATGCTTGGTGGGGACCAGTGTGAAACAGTCTCAATGCCTGGACGTCCTCCAAAGAAGGAAATAATTGATAAAGCTGTGGCTAATGGAAAGAAGGCGTTCGGCTTTACTTCGGATCATAAAGATACAGCTGTCCCTATGATTATTGAAGCTTTAAAAAACAAGCAGTCCTAATTATTAAAGGGAGCGGATAATAATGGAAATGATCTTAATAGTTTTAATTGGTGCGCTCGCAGCTGTTTTAGCTAACAGAAATATTGCAGTATTTAATGACGGTCTACGTCCTATTGTGGGAGAACACATAGAAGGGCGTCTCAGCCGGCGGGATTTAGGACTTACAGCCTTCGCCATGAGTTTTGGTCTGGTTATAGGTTTTGGTATTCCATTTACACTCACCGCAGCTATTATTCTTGTTCATAGTATTTTACTTGGGACAGATATTATCGGCCTGATGACTCCTAAAAATAAATGGGGAACGCCAGTGGCCGCAGCTGTGGGCGGCTTATACGGCGCGGGTCTTCTTATCGGTCTCGAGGGTTTTGTGAACATGTTCGAGTATTTGCCAATCAATTTCCTTGAAGAAATGGAAATGATAGGGGCGCCTGTTATTGTCACCTTTATGGCTTTCCCCGCCTTGGCGATAGCGTTTCAGTTCAGTGTGAAAAAAGGTGTAATCACTTTTCTGATAGCCGCACTCGTCCGGCAAATTGCTGTCTGGTTTAATGAAACGGGTCTATTAACCATTGGAGGGACAGAAGTAGTTTTAAACCAGGAAGGGATGGCCCTTATTGTCGGTATGGTTTTCCTGTTGATTTTTGCGATGAACGAAAAAAGGGATGAGGACAGCAGCGGGGTGGATCTCGCCAGTATGTTCAGTGAAAAGGTGAAAAATATCAGGAAGAATATGTTTGTACTCGCAGCTCTAGGGGCTCTGATTGCTGCTGGAACTAACGCCTTTATTATGGCCGGTGACCCTATATCATTAACGTTGCTGTCGGAAGGCCAAATTAATGATGCAGGCTTTGCAGCAGCTGCAAGAGCGATCGGCTTTATTCCGCTTGTGGCCAGTACGGCAATAGCTACAGGTGTCTACAGCCCGGTTGGGTTTACTCTCGTCTTTGTAGTCGGATTCTTTGTACCAAACGTATGGCTGGCACTTGGATTAGGGTTTGTCGTCATTATTCTGGAAGTATTGCTGCTCAGTTCAATTGCGCGTTTCCTTGACCGTTACCCTGGAATACGAAACTCTGGAGAAAACATTAGAAGTGCTATGACCCGTTTGCTGGAAGTTGCGCTGCTAATCGGCGGAGCTAACGCAGCGAATGCTATTGCACCGGGATTGGGCTTCTTTATTATCGCAGGCTTCTATTTGCTTAACGAAGCTGCAGGGCGTCCAGTTGTCCGTGTGGCTGTAGGTCCGGTAGGTGCTATTGCAGTTGGTATCATTGCGAACATTCTGGCGTTAATAGGCTTAATGTAACTCATATAGCAAAACTATGAATTCTGGAGGGGACACCATGTTTATACAAACAGTCAGAGGAAGGATTGACAGTAAAGAATTGGGCATTTGTGCCGCTCATGAACATCTGTCCATTGATCTGTCGCGAATAAAAAAAGATCCGGATACTATTCTTGATGATGAAGAGGGCGCGATCGAAGAAGTTAAAGCTTTTGCTAAGTCCGGGGGCGAAGCTATCATTGAAGTGACAAATGATGGAATGGGCAGGGATGCAGAAAGACTTAAAAGAATAAGCGAAGCAGCCGATGTCCATATAGTCGCGTGTACCGGGTTCTATAAGGACCCGTTCATCCCTTCTTTTGCACAGGGATGGGAAGCTGAACGTTTTGCTGAACATTTCATTAAAGAAGCGGAAGAAGGAATTGAAGGAACATCTATCTATCCAGGTATTATAGGGGAAGTAGGAACGAGCAAAAATGAAATGAAACCTGTGGAGAAAGAGCTTCTGACTGGGGCAGCCAAAGCAGGGCTGGTGACAGGATTGCCGGTTACTACTCACACTACTCTTGGAACTTTAGGAAAAAAACAAATGATGTTATTTGATAAGCTCGGTCTCCCGCCTGAACAGATTATCATCGGTCACCAGGATCTTAATCCTGATGACGAAGAAGTTCTTGAAGTACTGAAAACCGGGACTTATATAGGTTTCGATACCATTGGTAAAACCAATTACCGGCCTGATAGTGATAGAATGGCTTCTTTAATTAAGTTTGTCGAGGCAGGCTGCGAAGATCAGATTCTTCTTTCAGCAGACCTGACAAGGAAATCCCACTGGAAAAAGTATAACGGTCCAGGGTACGGACTTGTCCTCGACTATTTTATCCCTGAATTTAAGAAGAAAGGGGCAGATGATACCCTTATTCATAAACTGCTGGTGAAAAACCCTGCCCGTGCTTTTTCAATAAATAAATGAGGTGAACAGGATGAGCAGCCATCAACCAGAAAACCAATCGCTTCTTCCAGTAATGTCTATGGAAGAAGCTATGAAGAAACAGTTCAAATTTGTTAAGTCTATCAGCAGGTATTTTGATGGAAATTCATTTATGTCATATGGTGATTTAGGATTACACCCTCAATATAAACGGCCTGAAACAACCGCTAAAGCTGAACAAGTGCTGGCGGATTTCTTTGAAGCAGAAGCCGCCGTTCTTGTCCGCGGTTCGGGAACCGGAGGTATAAGGACGCTGCTCAGTGTTCTGCTTCACCCGGGAGATACAATGATTATTCATGAAGCCCCTGCCTATAACACTACGAAAGAAACACTCAGGATGCTCGGCTTGAAAACGATAAAAACAGATTTTAATAATTTAAATCGTTTAACCGATTTTCTAAAAAACGATAAGACTTCAAAAGAGGCAAAAGTTTTTTATATTCAGCACGCCAGACAGCAGCCGTCTGATAATTATGATATCAAGCGGGTGATTCAACTGGTAAAAGACCATCGCCCTGATCTGACGATAGTCACTGATGATAACTATTGTGCTATGAAAACACCAGGGATTGGCGTTGAGTACGGGGCAGATTATGCTACTTTTTCAGGGTTTAAAGTGCTGGGGCCTGAAGGTGTCGGAGTCATTGCAGGTTTAGAGAAGGGAATAAAAACTGTACGTGAGAGAAATTACTCCGGAGGCGGCCAAGTACAAGGGTTTGAAGCGCTTGATCTTCTGAGAATGATGACGTTAGCGCCTGTTTCTCTGGCAGTTCAGAATGCTCAGGTTACTGAGTTGTATAAAAAGCTTAAAGGAGGGGGGCTCTCCGGTGTCGAGAGTGTTCAGCTGACAAATGCCCAATCAAAAAATGTTCTGCTTACATTTAAGGAACCTGTGGCTAAAGAGGTGATTGAAGCGAGTGTGGCGTTTGGCGCGGCTAACAAACCCATTGGAGCTGAATCAAAATATGAGATTTTACCTCTTATTTATAAGCCGTCAGGGAGCTTTATTGAAAGCGATCCTCGATTAAAAGATCACGGGATTAGAATTAATCCAATGAAATCTGATGCGGATCATATCTTGTCGATTCTTGAAAAAGCATTAGCGAATGTTAAACGATAAAAGTCAGGAGGTGGATGAATGTGTTTTTAGATAAAGTCAGAGAGCTGAACCCCGGCCTTGCAGAAACAGGGGCAGCTATGCATCAAAACGGAACTATTCCACCGAACACTTACGTTATTGATCTGGATATGCTGGCCAGTAATGTCCGCTCCCTGGCATCAGATGCTGAAAAGAATAATCTCGAACTCTATTTTATGAGTAAACAAATTGGAAGGTTGCCTCAGATTGCCAGGTGGATTCGTGACAATGGTATTGAAAAAGCGGTAGCAGTGGAGTTCAACGAAGGAAAAATCCTTCACGAAGCAGGGATCAAGATAGGGAATATTGGTCACCTTGTACAACCCGGAAAACATGAATGGGAAGAAGTCCTCCGTTGGAAGCCGGAAGTTGTGACTTTATTTTCTGTTGCTCGGGCAAAACAATTATCTGAGGCGGCTTTGAAGGCTCATATGTGCCAGCCAGTTATTCTCAGGGTAATAGATGAAGGAGATATAGTTTTCCCTGGTCAGGAAGGCGGGTTTCAACTTAAGGGGCTTCGGGATGAGCTTAAAGAACTTATCACACTGGAAGGTATAGAAGTAGTGGGAGTGACTTCATTTCCCAACTTTATGTTAAATGATGAGCAAACTGGTTTTTCACCGACCCATAATTTTCAAACTCTTTTAAAAGCAAAGGCTTTACTTGAACAAGAAGGAGTAAAGGTGAGGCATGTGAACGGTCCGAGTGCGACTTGTTCTGAAACCACGCCTATATTAGAGGGGCATGGGGTGACCCACGGGGAACCCGGTCATGCGCTCACAGGGACGACCCCTCTTCACAGCAAAGTTACACTTCCTGAAAAGCCGGCGATGATTTATGTGAGCGAGGTATCCCACGAAGATAAGGAACATGCTTACGTGATCGGTGGAGGTTTTTACGTACGCGGGCAGGTGACAGGCGCATTTGTCGGGAGCCGGCCAGAGACCATCTTTGACAACAGACTGGACGCTGTTCCGCCTTCCCTTGAAAATATTGATTATTATGGCATGTTAAAGAAAAACAGCGAGTCAGAAAGGCTGACTGGCCAGAGCGTGGTTTACAGTTTTCGAACCCAGATTTTTGTAACCAGAGCAAATGTAGCTCTTGTGGCAGGTATCCAGTCAGGTACTCCGAGACTTTATCATTTGGAAAGGAGCAGGTGATCCCTAATGGGAAAAGCAATTCTACTTGTGTTGGACGGACTCGGGATTGGTGCCATGAAAGATAGTAAAGAAGTCAAGCCTGAAGACATAAACGCCCATACTTTAAATCATATACGTCAACATTACCCTTTGCACATACCAGTCTTGGATAAGCTAGGACTGGCCGGTCTTGTCGAAGGGAGAAAAGAATTCAAGGAAGCTGCTTGCGGAAAAGCAAACCTTGCACACGCAGGAGCAGATACGTACATGGGGCACCAGGAAATAGCGGGCAGTTTCCCAAAGGCTCCTGCCAAGCGGCTTATGAAGGATATTCATTCTGCTCTAGGTAATCAAATTAAAGAGGCTGGCTATAAGGTGGAGTACCCTTGGAATAACAAGCCCCTGCTGCTTATTAACGAGGCAGTCGTTATTGGGGACAATTTGGAGTCAGCTGTCGGAAATATTATTAATATGACAGCGGACCTAAATAAAATGCCTTTTCAGGATGTTAAAAAACTTGCAGAAACTGTAAGAGAATTTGTTGATACAAGCAGGGTAATTGCTTTCGGGAACGCAAGGAAGGCTACACTGGATGATATTCTGGGTGCCGTACGTGAAGGGAAGGCAGGCCAATGGGGAGTAGACAGTCCTAAATCCGGCGTATACGGGGAAGGTTATGAAGTCTTTCATTTAGGATATGGCGTTAATATTTACGGGCAGTTTCCAATGATAGCCGCCCGCGCCGGACTTCCAGTATACCGAATCGGTAAAACCGCTGATGTCCTTCACGGGGAGGGACCCGCCTATCCGATTGTGAAGACTGCCGACGTCCTAAAAAAGCTTGAAGAAGAATACATGAAAGAAACGGGTGATGCTGCCTATTTAGTAAACGTCCAGGAAACTGATCTTGCTGGCCACAAAGAAGATGTCAATTGGTACGGTGAAATCCTGGAAGAAGTCGACCGGTTTTTAGAAGGGTTCATACCGTCACTTGAAAACAATGATATTCTTATTATTATGGCTGACCACGGCAATGACCCGACAATAGGCCATTCAAACCACACCCGTGAACAAGTCCCCATCATTGTGACAGGAAAGCAAGTAATACCTGGGTATTTAGGAGAGCGCGAAACGATGGCCGATGTAGGCGCCACACTTTCCAGCTACTTCAGCCTTAAACCAACAGAAAAAGGAACAAGTTTTCTATAAGAGGAAAAGGGAGGAGAAGCTCCCTTTTTTTGTGCGCAGAGATTAGAAGAATGTTAACGAGACATCTAATACTGTGGAGGGGATTTTTACGTATAATATGAAAAATATAACAAACAAAATTTCCCTTTATGATTTAAGGGGACTGTCTCCTCGCACATTAACGTTGTAAAGCTAGCCCCCCAATTTAGCAAAGATTGCGGCACTTGCCGAAACTGAACAAATCAGCACTCCGCCAGTTCAGGCACCAACCCCCAATAATCCGGCGATCTTTTAATTCCTGAGCGCTCTTAACCCCTGTACTTCACGCTCCTTTAATCTCCACTGACATCTCCTCCATAAACTAAATAACCACTAATAATCCCCAGACTTTTTTGCTATGATAAAAGCATGATAAATGTATCGAAGCGGGGTGAGTATCAGATGCGGTTCTGGGCGTGGATCGGATTGCTGTTAATCACGTGGGGATTAGGGTTAATGCATGGCGGAGGGACACTGATAGATGACCCGTTTCGGTTAGCGGGAAGTGCCCTCTTTTTCAGTTTGTATTTCTTACTTCCTCTTTTTAATAGTCATAAAATAGGGCAAACTGTCCTCTTCTGCGTTGGGGCAGTGGCGCTTACATGGGCGTACTGGCCTGAAACGGGATGGGAGGCTAATCCTTATCAACTCATTTTGGTTGTCATGATTATGGGAGAGGCGGTATACCGGCTGCAACCATGGCAAATGGCTGCCATGGGAGGAGTATTGGCGGCCGGACTGGCGCTGCCTGTGGCCGCAGGTCTTCCCGCTTACCCACCGGCATTTCTTCTGCTTTTAACACTCCTTATAACAGCAGGAAGTGTCTTTTTTTACCAGAATTTGTCCCGGGAGCGGCAAATGAGTGAGCAGCATGAAGCCCTGCTGATTGAATTCAGAAAACTGAAACGTTCAGCTGCGGCAGGAGAAGCAGCGGTCAGGCGGGAAGAACGGACACAGATTGCCCGTGATATTCATGACTCGGTCGGCCATAAACTGACAGCCCTTCTTATGCAGCTCGAAGTCTTTCGTCTGCAGGCAAGTGACACTCATAAGGAGGCTGTTTCCGAGTTAAAACGTCTCGCAAAAGACAGTCTGGAGGAAACACGGCGGGCGGTTAAAACGTTGAATAAAGAAGAGACCGGAGGATTGCCGGCTATCATCCGTCTTATCCGCAAGCTTGAAGCGGAGAGTTTCCTGAGAGTGCATTTTGGCGTTAAACATGGCGCGCTGACGGCTCCTTTAAGGAACGACCAGGCGATTGCTGTTTACAGGGCTGTCCAGGAAGCATTAACAAACATGATGAGGCACAGCGGAACGAAGGAAGCGGAAGTCATTTTTGAAGTGCCGGGAGGGTCGGTTTTCCGTTTTGAAGTCAGCCACAGAACAACGAACGATGGACCTCTAAAAGAAGGATTTGGAATTAAAGCCATGCGCGAACGGGTTGAGCAGGCTGGGGGAGAACTGGATGTCTTAAAGCATTCGGGAAGTTTTATCGTTCGGGGCACTTTACCTCTGTACAAAAAGGAAGGTGGCAGCAATGATTGATATTTTACTCGCTGAAGACCAGAGCATGGTCCGCCAAGGGCTGAAAATGATGATCGAAACAGACCCGGAAATGAGAGTGTTAAAAGAGGCCCAGAATGGGAAAGAGACAGTGGCTATTTGCGAGAGCCATGCTGTCGACCTGGTGATTCTCGATATCCGTATGCCTGTTATGGACGGACTCGCGGCTGCGAGAGAAATCCACCGGCGCTGGCCTGATCAGAAAATGCTAATTTTGACGACTTTTAATGACGATGACTATGCTCTTGAAGCCTTAAAATGCGGTGCGAGCGGCTATATGCTGAAAGACGCTGATGCGGAAGAACTGATCCGGGCGATAAGAAGCTGCTTATCAGGCGGGCTCACCCTTCAGGACCATGTCGCTGCTAAAGTCATGCCCCGACTCTTAAACCAGGTTCATGAGAAACAGGAGCTCGACCCGAATTTAACACCGCGGGAAATTGCAGTTATTAAACTGATTGGAAACGGCAAAAACAACCAGGAAATTGCGAACGAGCTTTGTTTGTCTGTCGGGACCGTAAAAAATCATATCAGTGTCATATTGGATAAGTTAACGCTCCGCGACCGTACTCAGATCGCTATTTACGCGATTCGCCATCACCTCGTATAATTTTTATAACACAGACGCAGACTTTTGATGAGCCGGCAATGACTTGACAATGAATCAGCATCCCAGTCTTTCGACTGCGTCTCTATTATTTTAGGGGACGGCGGAAAACGCCACCTTTCTAAAAAAAATGACTAAAGTCATATCTTTTAAATAAACAAGTGACGGGAGACAGTGGGAGCACTGTCTCTTTCTTTATATAATCAATTCAGATAGAAGAAAAAGAATGGAGTGGTGGACGGTGTTGGAAACGGAAGAGCTTCGTAAAGTATACAAAGGGACGGCAGCTGTGGACAGCGTCAATTTATTTTTGGAAAAAGGAGAGTCAGTCGGCCTGTTAGGGCCAAACGGGGCAGGGAAGTCGACGACGATATCTATGATCGCTTCACTCATAGCGCCCTCGGCAGGGGACGTCCGTCTTAATGGAAAAAGTGTGCTTAAGCATCCGAATGAGATCCGCAAAGTGCTTGGAATTGTGCCTCAGGAAATTGCCCTGTATCCCGAACTCACAGCTTTTGAAAACCTGAAATTTTTCGGGCGGATTTACGGACTGAAGGGAGAGGCTCTCAGCAGACGGGTTCAGGAAGTGCTTAAGCTTCTTGGCCTGGAAGATCGCCAGAAAGATCTTGTCAAAACGTATTCCGGGGGAATGAAACGGCGAATTAATATCGGCGCCGCTCTTCTGCATCAGCCTGAAATTCTTATTATGGATGAACCAACCGTCGGCATCGATCCCCAGTCCCGGAGCTACATTCTGGATACAGTCAGAAAGCTGAATGAAGAGAAAGGGATGACAGTGCTGTACACGAGCCATTACATGGAGGAAGTTGAGCGGCTCTGTGACCGGGTCTATATTATGGATCACGGGAAAGTAATCGCCTCTGGAACAAAGGATGAACTGAAAAGCATTCTTTCAGGTGAAGAAGCAATTTTAGTCGAGATGGACCGGGATTATCCGGGGCTTGTAAAAGAACTGGAAGCGGATGAGGCGATTTTGCAGACGATAGAAATTGATAAGGGGCTGAAGCTTATCGTGCCGAAAGGAAGCCGGCTGCTCGGAAAAATCTTTCAGGCAGCAGAACGGCACGGCGCCCAGATATCAAACATTACCGTTCAAGTGCCGACGCTTGAGGATGTCTTTTTGCACCTGACCGGCAGGAAACTCAGGGACTAGGGGGGAGTGGCATGCTTTCATTTATTCTTAAAGATTTAAAAATTATGGCCCGTGACAGGACAGAACTGCTTGTCCTTCTGTTAATGCCGCTCATCCTGATTGGGATCCTCGGTTTCGCCTTGCGGGGCATGTTTGAAGGAAACACGGCTGCTCTTGAGATGGAGGTGGCGCTCGTGCAGCTGGATGATGAGGAAGCAGGTATTGAGGCGTTTATTGAAGACCTTGAAGAGAGCGGGGCACCGGATGAGCAGGTTCAGGCGCTAGGAAATGCTGCCCGCGACATCAGCCCGTCCCGTCTTCTAATGGCAATGTTTGAAAATGATGAGCTTGAAGAAATCATTGCAATTGTTGAGACGGATCAGGAAACAGCTGAGTCCTATGTACGAAACGAAGAAGTGGCGGCAGTTTTAACCATTCCCGAGCATTTCACCTACGATTCGCTCAGAAAAATGATGCTCGATGAAGGGGAAGGCAGTTCGCTTGCCTTAACTGTAACGGAGTATGGCTCTCTCCGGGCAAGTATTTTTAACGATGTAATTAGTCAGTTTGTAAGAGAACTTAATTTTGAAACGGCAATTGCTCAGGCATACGGCGGAGGATTGCCGCTCGGAGAAGAGGCAGAGACTGGCGGGAGGGAATCGGCCACAGCGGCCGATCCGGTCAGTTCAATGCAGTATTACGCTCTCGGCATGGCCGTCATGTTTGTCCTTTACGTGAGTTCAACTTTGTCGAGTAAAGCTTTTGTGGAAAAAAAGCAACACGTCTTTTACCGGATCCTGTTGACGGGAACCCACCCGGTGACCTATTTAAGTGGAAAATTTATATCTGCGTCGCTGATTGCGTTCCTTCAGCTTGCCATATTATTTTCCCTCTCGGCAATCGTTTTCCAGGCCTTTACGTTTCATTCCATTAATTTCTGGCTTGGCATGGCGGGAATTTCAGCTGCACTCTCACTATGCGTGGGGGCGCTCGCAGCATTATTGACAGCTCTTGTAGTCAGGTATAATAACGACGCTATTTCAAGTATATTCTCAGGTGGGGTTGTTTCCTTGTTCGCCTTCGTTGGCGGCAGCTTTTTCCCGACGGATAACATGCCTGCTTTCTTTAATTTCATTGGAAGCTGGACACCTAACGGGGCAGGCCTTGCGGCATATGTGCAATGGCTCCAGGGCTACGAGACGTCGGTAATTATGGGCTCACTTCTCCGTATTGCTGTGGCTACAGTTATTATTATAGTTGTCAGTCTGTTAATTTTTCCAAGAAGGAGGTCGACGATCGTATGAAATCAATCTACCTGCACCAGTGGCAACGGTTTCGCAGGGCGCCGATGCTCGTTGTGTCCTTCTTCTTATTAACAGTCGTTTTTGTTTTTACACTTGCCGGGTTTCAGTCGGATGATAAATTCACCGTGCTTGCTTTCGTAAAAGAGGGCTCCTCAGATCAAGCCGCCGAAGAGTGGAGCGACCGCTTAAACGAATCTGAAGGGATGTTCTTTGATCTGAGAGAAGAAGAAGAGGTCCGTGAGATGATGCGGGACGGCCGTACGAATTTTGCTCTTGCCGTCGGTGATTCGGATTACCGCATGGTGGTGGCTGCTGAGGACGCCAATCTTATTACAGTAGAGAGCTACACGGCTCAGGTGTTCCGGGAAGAATTCCGTCTAAAGCAGGCGGAAGAAGCCGGAGGAGAAAACATACGTGAAGACATTCAGTCGTCCCTCGAAGACCCGGTCCTCACCGTTACCACTGAAACGATCCAGGGCGCTGAAGGCACTTTTGTTTATGACAATCAAATTCAGACACTCTTTGGAATGACCCTTTTCTTCTCCATCTATACGATGATTTTCAGCCTCATGAATGTCACTGAAGAAAAGCGGACGGGTACATGGGACAGATTAATTGTCTCTCCATTAAAAAAATCACAGATGTATATTGGGCATTTTCTCTATTGTTTCACAGTGGGCTATGCCCAAATAGTGGTCATTTTTCTCCTTTTTAAATACGGCCTGGGATTTGACCTTGGCGGGAATTTCCCTGCTATTCTTATCGTTGTCGGCTGCTATGCGTTTGCTATTGTCGCTCTCGGCACACTGCTGATGGGGCTTGTCAAATCATCTCAGCAGCTCCAGGCCGTCATACCGATCGTGGCCACAGCCATGGCTATGCTTGGCGGCGCATTCTGGCCGATAGAAATCGTCACAAATAACATCGTTCTGTTCCTGTCACAGGGCATGCCGATCCTCTACGCGCTGGACGCTTTAAAAAGCATCGCCATATACGGCCGCGGTCTTGCCGACTTAGCCCAGCCTCTCAGCATCTTAATCCTCTTCGGTGTCGTATGCATGGGCGTGGGAGTTAATTTAATGGAACGGAGGGGTTAGGAAAAGAGAGTTGATTAAACGAATATATGGTCCACTCAACATGCGGATGATCGAGTGAGCGGACGATAAAACGAATATATGGTCTTCTCACCGGGCGGATGATTGAGTGAGCATGGCTGCGGGGGAGGGTATACAGGCGATTTATGAACTGAAAGCAGATGTGCTAAAATCATAAATAAACGACCGGTTAGGAGGCTAATGTTTGAAACTGCTCACATTAAATGTCCACTCTTGGCAGGAAGAAAATCAGTTGGAGAAAATCAGGCTGCTGGCTGAGACTATTCATAATAGAAGGTACGACGCTGTGGCTCTTCAGGAAGTAAGCCAGCATAAGGAAGCGCCCCTCGAGGAAGATGGCAGACTTCGGGCTGATAATTACGGACTAATGTTAAAAAATGAACTGGTGAAGCTTGGAAGCACAGACTACGAACTTTACTGGGACGCGGCCCATTACGGATACGTGTGGTATGAGGAGGGTGTTGCTCTCCTCGTGCGTCATCCCGCAAAGCAAATTGGATCGTTTTATCTCACTTCCTCCCGCTCGATGGATTTCTGGAAGACGAGAAAAATTATAGGCGGCGAATTTCTAATTGACGGTCAGCCGGTCGGCCTTTATTCCTGTCATCTCGGCTGGTGGGAAGATCAGGAAGAACCTTACAAAAACCAGGTAGACCGGCTCATTGAAAACGCAGGAAACTGCGAACGTTTTGTCCTGATGGGGGATTTTAACAGCCCGGACGTAAAAAAAGGAGAAGGTTACGACTATCTTCTTGGCAAGGGTCTTTATGATACTCACCGCACTGCTGAAAAACAAGAAGGGCACGCTACAATTGAAGGAGAAATTGCCGGCTGGTCTGAAAACTTAAATGGTTTAAAAATTGATTACATTTTTACTAACTGGCCGTCTAAGGTAAAGTACTCAAAAATCATTTTTGACGGAAAAGTCGAACCTGTCATCTCAGACCATTTCGGGATAGAAACGGAACTGGATTAGTCTTCTGTGGCGGCCTGTCAGCTCTGATTTAATTAAAACCCTGGTGTTTGCTGATTGATGAGGCAGGCAGCAGGGTTTTGATTTTATCTCATACTTCAGTATTTGATGCAGTAGCGGAGATATTTGATGCAGTACCCGTCGACAACTGATGCCGATCGCCCCCACGTTTGATACACTTCACCCGATATGTGAACACCTTGCTCTTTCCCCTTACATACTCTTTGGAAGGGCCTTCTCTCTATCAGTTCCAACCTCCGCAGTCTTTTTAATTCCTAATTTCCAGAAAATCAGGTAACCAACACAGGCGACCGTCACGAAAGTGAGGCTGCCTGTCGCGTTTATATAGACATCTAAAAGTCGGCCGGAGCGGTTGATTAAAAAATACTGGTGGATTTCATCGATCAGTCCAATGAACGTTGATGAAGCGGCCCCTGATAAACCGCGTTCCCATAAATTTTTTACGGAAGTTAAGAAAAAGATTAAGAGAGCTATAGCTCCGTAAATGACAAAATGGCCTGCCTTTCTTATTTGCAAGTCAAAGTTATTATGTAAGGAATAGGCAGCATAAAATGAGCTCTCAAGGTCAGCGAGAAACATTAGTGAAGCTTCTTCTTTATATACCGCCTGCACCAATAAACCATCAGTTGAAGCAGCCATTTCGGCTAAAGTGCTCATAGAAATAACCAGCAGAATAATCACAACTATTACAGCCCACGTACGCATAAATATCCCTCCTGTCTAGTAATCTATCTTTTCACATCGACAGGGAAAATATACCAGGGGGGAGGGCGGAAACAAAACAACCTCCCTCACGATCCGCTTCAGGAGATAGTGAGGGAGGTTGTTCAGTTTGAGGGAAGGTTTAGACAAACGAGCGGATGCGTTCTTCGAAATGGTCCCAGTTCGGGAATTCGTTCATGTCATATACTATAATGAATTCTTTCGGGAAGCGGTCCGGGTCGCCTCCGACGATACGGAACTTACAGTCCAGCTCTTCAGGCGTGGCAGCACAGGTGTAATATCTTTTTATAAGGTTAAACAGTTCTTCTTTAACTTCTTCAGCGGGCGCTTGGTATTGAGTTGAGAGGAGTTTCACTGTTTCGTTAAATTCACAGGCTGCTGGAATCAGATCATCATCACTGATATAACATTCGAATTGCAGATGGTCGCGTTTAATTATGTTTGCATTGTAAACAAGTAAGTAGAAAGTCCGGCACAGGTTGTAAAAGATCGAGGATTTCTTGTATCTCTCCAGTACTTGTTTGACAGGGGACGATGGGCAGATTTTTTCATCAGCTAGAAGCAACTCGTTGAATTCTTCCTTACGCATGCAGATCAACTCCCTTTTAATCATTTCAAGCGGCTTTACGGCGGGGGTGAAACAAAGGTGTTGTGAATGAGTGAGCATAATGGTGACATGCAGGTAGTTTAAAGTGAAATAAGTATCTATTTAAGGCTAAATTTTAATTAAGGTAAAACAAAAACATGGTTAATTTAACGGTGAGAAATTAAGGTACAAGTGCAGAGTATTGATAAAAAAACGCGGTAAAGTTAATGAGTTTGCATTTCGTTGCTTAGCACTAAAGGGCGAGGTTTTGTTTAAGTATAGAATAGCAGATTTCCGGGAGTCTGTCATTATATGGCTGGCTTAATTTATGGGGATTCGGTGAAGATCTCTGTTCGGATCACTTGCTCAAAATTAGATTTATTTTACAAATGAAAAGGGGATCAGGGGAGACTGCCAGGGAGAAATATTGGATAAAACTCTTTTAAAATAGAATTGACATAAAAGTAATTTAAATCTATAATTCTATGTAAACGATTACGTAACCGTTTACATTTAAGCAATCTTTCTGCTTTTTATTTTTGATTATTACGTAATCGATTACGTAAACGATTTTCTAAAGATTAAGGGGAGGAGGACGTGGAGATAAAGCAGGTCAGTTCAAATTAAATTAACCATTGAAAGGGGAATGCTTAGTGCCGTTAAAGAAAAGGAAAAGTGTGTTTATCTTTTTAGTATTTATGCTCGCATTTCAATCGTTAATTATTCCATTGTCCGAAAGGGAAGCAGCTGCTAATAACTCAGAAGCTGAGGGCACGCTGTCTTATGAAATTGAAAACCCTGGTTTTGAAACAGGTGATTTATCCGGCTGGGAAGTGATCGAAGGCGATGCTTTCAGTGATGCAAATGTGTCTTCAGAGGCAACCTACTGGGATGGGGTACCGTTTAGGCATAAAGGAAATTTCCATCTGTGGGGTGCTCTCAACGGAGGGGATGATAAAACAGGAAAGCTGAAATCCTCCCATTTTGAGCTGGCCGGCACCGGTACTGTGTCGTTTTTAATCGGAGGAGGAAATAACATTGATAAGCTTTACGTAGCCCTGTTTCATGCGGAAACTGGCGAAGAACTGATGCGGGCCACAAACAGAAGATGGAATGACAGTGCCGGGGAATCATATAACCGGGTGACCTGGGACGCGTCGGAGTTTTTAGGAGAAGAGCTGTATTTTAAAATAGTCAATGACCTTCAGGGTGGCTGGGGGCACATTAATGTAGATGATTTCAGAACATACTATACTGAAGAAGATGATGGTAATGGAGATACTCCCTCTGATTTACCTGAACTTGTGTCTCACTGGCCGCTTGACGAAGGAAGTGGGAACGTAACAACAGATACTGAGATGGACTATACAGACGCTATTCATTATGTGTTTAATGATGCCGTAGATAAACCATCGACAGACCCTCTTTGGAGAGAAGGCATTGTGAATAACGGTTTGTTATTTGACGGTTACTCTACTTGGATTGAGCGGGATCCAGAAGGTTTCGTTAAGCTAGATAACACCTTCAGCCTTGAAGCATGGGTGGCACCGAGAGCTTATGAGTGGGGCAATGAAGGTAAAAAATCAACCATTATTACCCAAAGTAATCGTAATTTTCAAGAAGGATTTAATCTTGGAATGGGGCGACATGGGAGCTGGGCTTTCGAAGCCGGAGTAAATGGGGAGTGGTTCGAAGTATGGGCAGATGAAGATGCACCGCTCGAAAAGTTCGAATGGTCCCATATCGTTGCTACATTAGACGGAAGCAGAAATGTAATGGAGTTATATTTGAACGGAGAAAAAGTCGGGGAGACTGATCTTCCGCGGAACGGCACATTTGTTCCAGCTTCTGAACCGTTGAGGATTGGGAAACATAATGAACCTGCGATAATTAACGGTGTTTTTACAGCGAATATGTTTAATGGCATGATGGATGAAATAAAAGTCCACGGTACAGCTTTAGGTGAAGAGGAAGTGAGCGAAAAGTACGCCGCTTATGCTGACGGCTTTGAAAACGGCGAACACCCTGATCCTTACCTGGATTACGATCGGAGCCGCTATGACGAAGACCGTCATCGGCCCCAGTATCACATGATTTCACCGGAACACTGGATGAACGAACCTCATGCGCCATTTTATTTTGAGGGCAAATACCATATTTTTTACCAGCATAACCCTCAAGGTCCTTACTGGAACCATATTCATTGGGGACATGCTGTCAGTGACGATATGATTCACTGGGAGGATATGCCGATTGCGCTTGCTCCTGAGGGAGGCTCAGTCTCGCCGGACGGTGTCTGGTCAGGAGACGCCACATTTGATACGGATGGCAATCCAGTTCTCCTATTTACAGCCGGAGATGACAGTAAAACGCCTAATCAGATGGTCGGCCTCGCTGAAAGTACGTTTCCTGAAGATGGCGATGTGAATCTGCCTCATTGGAACATGCACGATGAGCCGGTTAATGTTCAGGAGGAAAATCTTCATGCAGACGAAGGAGAGGTCATGTTCGGCCAGTTCCGTGACCCTTACGTCTGGGAAGAAGACGGAACCTGGTATCAGCTGGTAAGTTCGGGTATTATGGACGGCGACAAGCATGTAGGAGGGACAGCGCTCCTTTACACGTCTGACGATTTGTATGAGTGGGAGTATGAAGGACCTTTCTTTACAGGTGACGTGCAGCAGTATCCTGCTACAGGACACGTCTGGGAACTGCCTGTATTCCTGCCTTTAACTGATGAAGATGGCGAAGAGACAGGGAAATATGCTTTCTTTATTAATCCTTGGTATGACGGATACAGTGAGCACGACGTTAAGTATGTGTGGCACTGGATTGGGGAATGGGACCGGGAAAATAACAAATTTATCCCTGATCATGAAGAGCCACGGCTGTTTGATTATGGTGAGCATTTCACTGGGCCAAGCGGGTTTGAAGACCATGATGGCCGCTCTATTCTTTACAGCATCGCCCAGGATCGCCGCTCCGAGCAGGCACATTATGATGCAGGGTGGGCTCACAATGCCGGACTGCCTCTCAGTTTGTCGCTCACGAGTGAGAATGAGCTCGGGATTGAACCCATTGAAGAAGTTAAGAATTTACGAGGAGAGCAGTTAGTTTCAAAAAATAATGTGTCTGTGTCTGAACTGCAAGAAACACTAAGTCAGATACAGGGAGATATGCTTGAAATAAATGTGGAAGTTGAAAATGCGGATGCTGAAGCCTTCGGATTAAACCTCAGACAAAGTGATGATCTGAGAGAAAAGACGCTTCTTTACTACAATTTTTCAGAGGAAGCGTTAGGTATTGACCGAAACCAGTCGAGCCTCGACCCGGATGTGAGGAAAGGCATTCATGAAGGGGAACTTTCTTTAAATGATGAGACGCTTCAGCTGCAGATTTTCCTTGACCGTTCAATGGTTGAAGCTTATGCAAATGGGAAACGGAGCATCACGTCGAGAGTGTACCCGACGATGGATGCGATGGGGCTTGATATATGGAGTGAAGGCGGCGACGTGCAAATTTTATCCTTTGAGGTATGGGAAATGACGTCGGCTTACGGTGAAACTGTGCCGCCAATGGATGCAGATGTAAAAGAAGTTATCCCTCATAAGTCTCTTCCAAACCATGATTTTCAGACGGGCGATCTGTCCGGATGGAAGGTACTTGAAGGAGACGCATTCCAGGATGAGCACGTCACAGATGCTGACGGCTGGGGCTGGGGAGGTCCTTTTAACCAGGCTCATACCGGAGTTGACCCGCACCATTATCATTATTGGGGCTTTAATCCGGACCTGGGCGGCGATTCCTTAACAGGCGCCATGCGTTCAGAGTCATTTATATTAGGAGCAGACGGCAGTATTGATTTTCTTGTTGCTGGAGGCAATGCGCCTGACGAGCTGTATGTTGCATTAGTCCGGGCGGCCGATGATGAATATCTAATGCAGGCGACAGGGCACCAGTCTGAACAGTACCGACGGGTGCGCTGGGATGCGTCAGATTATATTGGAGAAGAGTTATATTTAAAAGTGGTCGACCGGAAAACGGACGGCTTTGGACATATTAACCTCGATAATATAAATGTGCCAGTCGATCTTGATACAGAATTTGAAAATGATCACTTGGTCACTTATTACGGGTTGGAAGAAGATTCTGATGAAGAAAAACCAGGCAGACCGGGTTATCCAGGGCAAGGCGGCCCGCCGGATAATCCAGGACCGCCAGGACATGCCGGACCTCCGGGGGGAGAAGGCCCGCCGGGGTTGAACGGGAGTAACCCGAACCGGCCTGATCATGCTGGAGAACCGGGAAGACCCGCAAACCCAGGAAGGTCTTTTGAAAGGTAAGAATCAGGTGAACCCTGTGAATAAAGGCGGTATTGCAAAAATAAAGAGAGCAGAGGAGAAACCCTTCTGCTCTCTTTTTGCCGAAAATTAGGATGGTTTTTGTATGTCGTCACTCTTATAAAAGATTTATGAGAAATTATTTATTGTAGGCCTTCGATATCATATCTTCCAGGTACTGTTTAATAGCTTCTTTACTTCCAGAGACTTTCTCGTCCCGGGCCTGGTCTTTATCTAATTTTTTACGTGCTTTACTTAGTACGTCGTCTTCCAAGTCTTTAGGTACGACAGTCACCCCGTCAGCATCGCCAATGACTAAATCGCCCGGCTGAACTGACACACCGCCGCAGGTGATTGGGACGTTAATTTGGCCGAGGCCGTTTTTTTCACTGGCAGCTATGGTGGTGGCTTTGCAAAAAACAGGGAAGTTTAACGCTTTACAGTCTACCAGGTCCCTGATCGCACCGTCCACGACAAAACCGTTAATTCCTAAAGTTTGAGCCATTCCTAATACAAAATCCCCGGCGACTCCCCGATAGGTATCTCCTTTTGCGTCAATGACTAAGACGTCACCTGGTTCAGCCGCATGAATCGCTTTTAAAACAGCTGAGTTATCTCCTGGAGAGGTTTTTACTGTTAAAGCGCGGCCTACCATATGATAGTCTTCCTTTAATGGTTTGATGGAAGGGTCTAAATTGTTCAAACCGTCCATTGCATCTGAGACAGCAGTCGTTGGAATAGCTTGAAATTCGTTAATCACAGCATCCGTCATTTCCTGATTCCTCCTAAAATGATAATCTACAGGTAATTATAATAGTTTTTTGACTATTTGCAATAATAGAGTCGAAGAGGGATCTGAGCTTCATGTGTTTAATAGTAAATTTATGAAAGAAACGTTGCAGTAAAAAATAAATAAAAAAAGCGGAAGGGCAGGGGCTAACATGGCTAAAGTCGGTGTGATTGGGCTTGGTGATATTGCGGAGAAAGCTTATTTACCAGTATTAAGTGAAGTTGAGGGTGTAGAAATTCATTTATTTACAAGAAATCAAGCTAAATTAAAAAAGTTGGGGGAGAGGTACCGTTATTCTAATTTGCATGACAGTCTAGATTCTCTAATCGGAAGCGGAGTTGAAGCCGCTTTTGTTCATTCTTCTACTGAATCGCATGAGGAGATTGTACGAGCGTTACTGGAGGCTGACATTCATGTGTTTGTAGACAAGCCAATAACTTATTATTACGAAACAGCGAAAGCGCTCGTTGAACTGGCAGACAGCCGTGGCCTGTTACTGATGACCGGGTTTAACCGAAGATATGCACCGAGTTATCAGAGGCTGAAAGAGATCGGCCAGCCCAATATGGCAGTCATACAGAAAAACAGAAGATCGCTGCCCGGGGAAGTACGCGAATTTGTGTTTGATGACTTTATACATGTAGTTGATTCATTGAGATACCTTTTCCCGTATACAATTGAAAAATTAACAGTTACCGGAAGAAAAAAAGACAGTGTTCTTCATCATGTGGTGCTGCAGTTTGAGTCTGCGGAAGGGACGGCAATAGGCATTATGAACAGAGACAGCGGGACAACTGAGGAGAAAGCAGAAGTCATGGGACCTGAAGAAAAAGGAATGGTTTATAATGTGGCGGAACTGGTGATCCGGCGAGGAAGAGAAGAAATAAAGCCTGAGACAAGTGATTGGGAACCAACCCTGCATAAAAGGGGCTTCGTTCAAATGGTCGCAGACTTTCTCCAAGCCATACAGACAGGAAAAGAGCCGTTAGTGACAAACCAGGACGGGCTCCTTACCCACGAAATATGCGAAAGAGTCATATCAGAACTGGAATAAAATGGGGGGTCTGACCCCTATGTGAAAAAAGAACACACCGGGCCCTGGGGACGCGGTGTGTTCTTGTTGTTATAGTGAACTGGTTTATCGTGCAGGCTGGTACTGTCCTGCTATTTCAACAGCCCCTTCCCAGCTGATCATGCCGCCGGACATATTGGTGGCATTAAACCCCCGGCTTTCCAGGAAGCTCGTGGCAAGGCCACTTCTTGAACCGGAACGGCAGACAATAATGTATTCCTCTGATTTCTCCAGTTCATGGAGTCGGTATTCGAGCAGGCCAAGGGGAATATTAATCACGCCCGGTATTTTACCTGCAGCTACTTCTTCCGGCTCTCTCACATCTATAAGAGTCATCTTTTTATTATTCTTTATTTGTTGTTCAACTTGTTTAGCTGATAGTTGGTTCATTGTGTCTCTCTCCTTCATAGTAATAAGCTTTAAACATAATATACCCAATAGGGTATATAAAGTCAAGAGGCATTACTTTTCCATAAAATGGGGGGTCTGACCCCTATGTGAACTGACCTCCATGTGAACCCCTGTGTAAACGATACAAAATGATCCCCTAAAAAATAGAAATTGTACTATTCGCGTGGTATAATCTACCATATGGCGGAGTATCACCTGCTGTAAAATTTAATAAAGGGAGAGGAAGCAAACGTGCAGGCTTTAGGAAATGGTAGTTTAAAAGAATTGGAGCGTGCTGCGATTGATGTGCTTAAGCGGTTAAGCCAATTTATTAACATAAATACAGTCTTCGTCACCAGGTATGAGGAAGAAAAAGTAGAAGTCATGCACTCCTTTAACCGGAACAGATTACTTATCGAGAAAGGCTTAATAATCGATGCTAAAGAGTCCTACTGTCAAGTTATTATAGACAGTGACAGGGAGTCTCTAGTTATAGAAGATATAACAAGCCATCCTACGACAGGAGAACTGGAGTTATCACAGGAATTAAATCAGGGTTCTCTGCTTGGAGTCCCCATTCATTATAATGATGGAAGGGTATATGGCACACTATGCGGACTGGATAATAATCCCAAAGTCTACAAGGAAGAAGAGATTGAACTATTTAAGACGATGGCGGGCCTTCTCGGTTATGTCATAGATTTAGATGAAGTGAACTGCCGGGTTCAAGATATTGGAACCCCCGTGGTGCCAGTGGACGACGGCGTAGCCATTCTCCCTCTGACAGGTGAGGTGGATGAGAGACGGTCGGAAATCATTATGGAGCAGGTGCTTCAAAGAAGTTATCAGGACGCAATTGAGTATTTAATTATAGATGTGTCAGGTCTGGCTATAGAAAATCATAATGTCAGCGATAATATCTGCAGGCTTTCTGTGTCAATCCAATTGCTTGGAGCGACGCCTATTTTAACCGGTGTGAGACCGGATCAGGCGATATTCTTTCACCACAGCGAATCACAAATTAACCGGCTTACTGCTAAATCAAACTTAAAAGAAGCATTGAAGTGGATCGGCTTTCAATTAGTGAAACCTGAATAAATGCGAGAATGACTTGGTTGATTTTTCCAGAAGAGCATTGAATTAGTCACTGGATTGGAAATCAGCCTTTTATTTTTTCCCTTAATAAGCTTTACCTTCTTTCTTCATTAAAGTCTGAGGCAGAGGAGCCCTATTATTTTAACTGTCACTGTTTAATATGTATAATAGATAAAAACTATTTAAGGAGGCTATTTATGGTTTCTCATAAAAGCAGGAAGAGTCACGGGGGAGATCCGGCTTCATTACTTATGCAGACAGCCCCGCGGATTTTCGCCGTTTCTCTTTTCAGCCTCCTTATTGCCGGCAGCTGGATGGGTGTCACGGAAGCTTCAGCCACAAAGGAGGTTTCCAATTTACCTGAGCGGGCGGAAGTCACTGATAAATACGGCGAATTTCAGCTCCCTCTTTTTGTTGAAGAAAGGGAGGCAGCCGAAATGGAAGCGATGGTTGAGGAAGCTCAGGAATCAGTCTATACCGTCATTACACCTGAAGAGCAGGGCTCCGGTTTTTTATATAACGAGGATGGAATAGTTATTACAAGCGCTCATGTTGTTCCGGAAGGAGTCGGCCTGATTACCGTTATGCCTGAAGAAGGGGAGTTCTATGAAGCGGCCTTGGTGGCGTCTTCTAAGTATATGGATGTTGCTCTTCTGCATGTTCCGGAACTTGAAGGGCAAGAGCCTTTTTCAATTGAAAAAAATGAAAGGCTGGTGCCGGGAGATCATGTGGCCGCACTTGGCAGCCCGGAAGGTGTAGAAGACACGGTAACCTACGGGGAAATTGAAGACGATAACAAACATCTGGTGATTAGCGATTATCACTATGAGAGTATTTACCAGATTTCCGCTGAAGTTGAAGAAGGGAACAGCGGCGGGCCTTTATTGTCAAAAGATGAAGAAAGTTTTGTTGCAATCAATGCGGCCACGGATCTGGAAAATCCGTCAATCGGCTACAGTGTGCCTTTAAACGATATTAAAGACTTAATTTATGACTTGCTTGACGGCTATTAATCAGTCAAACATCAAGGGAGAAGGTAAAATTGACTATTTTGCCTTCTTTTTTGTTTGAGCTCTGTTAAAGGTAAATGGCGATTTAAAACTCACAAAATCGTTTAACAGAGCCTTTGTCTTATAAAAATTTCCTTGTGTTAGCTGATGAAAGTAAAAATCTCTGTCGCTTTCATCCGCAACTTGTCGATAAATCTTAATAGGGAATAATTAACAAGCATTGTTTTTTATAAGACTGGTTATTTAAACAGGTGACTGCAGTACCATATTTATCGCAAAAAAAACAGGTCAAAAAGTGAGAGTTGTGTCGTCTTTCTTATATGGTTGTGCGCCTATAACCTGTATAATAGATAACAGCACTTTACAGTACTGGTAAATGAGGTGATCGCTGATGGATCAACAAGATTTTTTAAGAAAAATGGAAGACCATCTAATTTCAGATGATTATATAGTAAGAGACTTTGTTCTACATATAATGGAAACTAGTTACATAGGCACAGAGAAAACGTTCATGCTGGGCCTCGAAGCGAACAAAAAGAACTGGAATGAAAGAAAGACGAGCGAAAAACTGACCTATTTGAAGAAATTGCCGATGCCTGCCGAAGGGATGAAGCGTCTTCTGGCCGACCTGAGGGACGAAACGATTCCTGATGAAGAGCTGACGTACTACGGGGACTTGTTGAATCATGCCGATCCCTGTATCGTCGAAAAGTTTAAAGATGACATAGCGTCTGCCTATAAAGCCAGGGGAAAAAAGGTTCAGAATTTGAGTTTTTATACAGATCTCTGTACGGACCCGACCCACGTCGTATTGCAGAAGCTTCACACGGTCATTAACAGAATCGGCTCAAGAGAAGAATTTAACGAGAAGTATTATGTATTCGGCAAGCAGATGGTCGAATTAATGGCAAGGCGGGAACTTGTCGGGAGAACCGAGCTTATGCACCGTTTATACAAAATGAAGGGGAAAAGAAAGCTGGCAGTAAGAGACCTCTACGATATTACGATGGCTGGCGAATTAAGGCTGGAAGCAGCACTTCCGCATATCATGGCTCTTGTGGATTTACATAAGAAAAACGATTTGTTTTTAGAGGAATTCAGTGAGGCTCTTGTCAAAATCGGAACAAAGCAGGTGGTTAATGCAGTTAGATTGTGGTTTGATGACTCGCGTGTCGGCCTTTATGCGGTGGACATCGTAGCTAACATCAAAACCGAATATGCGAGAACCGTCCTGTTTGAGGCGTTTGAGCAGGAAGAAAAGCGTTCCATTAAAACAATGCTGGCAGCCGGCTTATGTGAACAGCTGTCCGACGAAGCCATTCCGCTGATCGAGTCGTTTATGGAGAACGGCTATGAAACGATGCTTCTTAACCTGGAAGAAGCGTTGTACTGCAACTGTGTCATAAACGGGATTGATCATCCGAAATTGAGGCAATGGCGCTCAACGGTTGAAGGAGTTGATCTGCAGGCAGGGGAGGACACACCGGCTGATGATGCGCCTGCTGAACCTGAAGAGTTCTCAGAAGCTGGAGGAACCTCTGAACCTGAGAGCGGCACAAAACCTGAGGCTGACGCTGAAACTGGTGAGAGCGACAAGTTTGAATATACAGCTGAGTCTCGGGATAGCGGAGAACAAGAGGAAAACAAAGCTACAGACGATAACACCGAATCTGAAGATACCTCTTCGCTGGAGGATCATACTGATACGGAAGGAATCTCTGAATCTGATGAACCTTCTAAGCTGGAAGAAATCTCTGAATCTGAAGAGATTGCGAAGCCGGCTGCACGAGAGGAAGCCGACCATGGCGAAGAACAAAACACCGCTGAAGAAACAGGCCGTGATTTTGAAGGCAGGACGGCGCCTGCAGCTAATCACAGCCCTGAAGATCACGAAGCCAAATCGGATCTCAAGCCCGAAACCAAACTTGTGCCTGAGGGTGATTCCCGTTCTGAACCGGCGTTCGAACGAGGGGCTGACGAACTCTCCGATGAAGCGACTGATGAGTGGGAAAGCGCGGATTCCGGCAAACTTGTAAAAAGTGCTGATGCGGTTAAAAAGGATGACGCCAGCTATTACAGAAGGCTGTTAAGTACCGCTTCCAAAAATAAATCCTCTTTATCTTTTGCAGAAGAAGAGGAACCGGCAAGGGAACAGCCAGATCCAGATGAGGTGGCTAATGACGATCAGGATGACCACCAATCGGCTATTATCCCATCTGGGGATGCTGGGATGCAAAGTGACGTGACTGTGGAGCACGCTCAATCAGACGAACGCGAAGAAGAAAGTATTCGGACTGAAGACAAGGCGTCTGAGGCTTATATAAGTGAGCCTGTCAGCGACTCTGAAGACAATATTGAAGCTTTAAATGAAGAACTCGATGAAGAAAATAAGGAATTGGCCGAAAAAGAAGCTTTAATTAAAGATGAAACAGATTTAACTGACAATAAAGCTGAACAGAAAGATAAAGCCACTGACAATAACCTGGTTGCCAGCAGAGAGCAAACGATAGATGAAGAAGCTCCAGAAAAAGAAAACATAGAGGATCCAGAAGCAAATGAACCGGCTTACGAACGGGCTTCCGGCCAAGAAAAGGAAGCGGATGAGGAAAAGCCGGGCAAAAACAGCCGGGAAGGCGGGTCTTCCTTGAAAACTAAAGGGCCGGTTCAGACCGGAATCGCCGCTAAAACGGAACCGGACGAAAACAGCAGCACCCTTGCGGACAATGACGCTCAAGTTGAAAGTGAAACGGATGCGGGCACCCCGGAACCGGGAGGAAGAAACGCGACCACTGAAAATGCTGAGACAGATGTCGGCAATGATGAGGATCAAGCGGTAAAAGCCGTTTTAGAATTAAAGGAAGCAAATGAGGAAAAACAGGATACTCCTCCTGAACCGGCTCAAAGGACAGAGTCTCCATCTGAAACTATGACTGAGAGTGAGTCCATACAAACTGAAGAGGTTGCCTCCGCTATAGAGATGGCCGTTTCTGTTGACAAACCGGCAGAGCAAGCGGAAGTGGAAAAATCTCTTGAAACGCCGGAAACTGTTGATTCGGCAGACAATTTAAATGAAGCTGAAGACGTTTCTTATTACGAAGAGACTGAAAAAACAGATTCAGGCAGCTTGTCACTGGAGCAGGAAGCCGCAGAAGTGGAAGAAGCAATTTCTGAAAACATGGCAGAGGAAAGCGTCCTGGAAGAGAACCTGGCCTCAGCTGTTGAGAGCTTGAATGGAAGTGAAGGGACACAGGCAGCTTTAAACGAACACACTTCTGTGGAAGAAGAAGCTTCCTCAGATGATGAGGCATCGGGTCAGACAGAAAGCGGCCAAACCAAGTCACGAGTCAGGTATCCTACTAATGAGCCTCAAGTGTCCTATGACGAGATAAAGGCAGCTGTAATGCGGCTGTATCAGGCTGGAATGGATAGCCAGTCACGCCGGAAAGAAATTAAAGTGGGACGCAATGAACCATGTCCGTGCGGAAGCGGCAAAAAATACAAGAAATGCTGTATGAGAGCATAAACAAGTTGAATAGTCATTTCAAGACCACACCCGTTTCGCCGGGTGTGGTTTTTTGTAAAGATTTAGAGAAGAAAAGGATGAGGGTGGCTTCAAGACTGTAGAAGCCACCACAGTAAAAAGGCCGGCGCCTGTGTTTTTCACAAGGCGCCAGCCGTAATCAAGTCATTTACTTATTATCCCATAAAAACTGCCATATCTTCTTCTACATTTGTCATACCGCTGATGCCGAATTTTTCAACGAGCACTTTAGCCACGTTTGGTGACAGGAATGCTGGAAGTGTGGGTCCAAGCTTAATGTCTTTCACACCGAGATGAAGCAGTGCCAGCAGAACAATAACCGCTTTTTGCTCGTACCATGCCAGGTTATATTCAATCGGCAGCTCATTGATATCATTTAACTCAAAAATTTCCTTAAGTTTCATGGCGACCACCGCTAAAGAATAAGAGTCGTTACATTGGCCGGCGTCAAGGACACGCGGGATGCCGCCGATATCACCAAGTGGAAGCTTATTGTAACGGTATTTAGCACACCCTGCTGTCAGGATAACTGTATCCTCTGGAAGGGTTTGGGCAAATTCAGTATAGTAGTCACGGGATTTCATACGCCCGTCACAGCCTGCCATCACAAAGAACTTTCGAATGGCCCCTGTTTTAACTGCGTCGACGACTTTATCGGCGAGTTGTGTCACCTGATTATGAGCGAACCCTCCAATGATTGTACCTTCTTCTATGCCGGTAGGTGCCGGTAACTTTTTCGCATGGGCAACGATTTCAGAAAAATCTTTTTTGCCGCCTTCTGTACGGTCCGGGATGTGTTTAAATCCAGGATATCCGGTTGCGCCTGTCGTATAGATGCGGTCGGAATAGCTGGCTTTCGGCGGGACAATACAGTTTGTCGTAAACAGTACAGGTCCATTAAAGCTTTCAAATTCCTCTTTCTGCTTCCACCAGGCGTTTCCGTAGTTCCCAACAAAATGATCGTATTTTTTAAATGCCGGGTAGTAGTTAGCCGGAAGCATTTCAGAGTGGGTGTATACATCAACCCCGGTCCCTGCCGTCTGTTCAAGAAGCTCTTCGAAATCTTTTAAATCATGTCCGCTTACTAAAATTGCCGGGTTGTTTCTGACGCCAATTTCCACTTCAGTCATTTCAGGGTGTCCGTAAGTGGATGTGTTGGCGTTATCGAGCAGTGCCATCACGTCAACACCGAATTTACCCGTTTCCATCACAAGAGCGACAAGGTCATCGACACTTAACGTATCATCCTCAGTAGCCACAAGCGCTTTTTCGGTAAAATCACAGATGTCATCGCTCTTATGTCCAAGATTTAAAGCGTGCTCAGCATAAGCCACCATACCTTTTAATCCGAATAAGACTAGGGAACGCAAGCTTCTCATATCTTCGTTGTCTGTTGCTAAAATTCCGACCTGTTTCTCTTCAGATTTAGTTATAAATGAATAACGGTGGCCGGACCATGTCGCGTAATCCGGGTAAAGGCTCTCCTTGTAAATACCTGCCTCTTTCAATGATTCTTTAATAGTCTCCCGTTCATGAAGTGCCTTCTCAATTCGTCTGATAATTGATTCATCATCAAAATTTGCGTTTGTAATGGTAGCAAATAAACCGTCCATAATTAACCTGTCTGTTTCCGGCCGGTTAATCCCCGCTTCGCGCGCTTGCTGATTAACTAAAGCCACCCCTTTAACTGTGTAAATGAGCAAATCCTGAAGATTTGATACCTCACTCGTTTTACCGCAAACCCCTGCCATCGCACTGCAGCCAACATTTTTTAAAGCTTCCTGACATTGAAAACAAAACATACTCATTATATATGCCTCCCCTTAGCTCGTTTGCTTATCTCTTCACATGTTAAGAATAACGCACACAGTAATAAATAGAGGTGACCTAAATCACAACTGGCCGGATGGTCACAAAAAAGTCAAAAAGCGGCAAGTGAGGGAACAGGTGGACAAATTGTTGAGTAAGGAGGCTGGTTCAGGTGAAAGCAGCTGGAGAAGGTGGTAGTTGGCACAGGAGAAGCTTGGACGGTGCTGAAATATAAGGGTAATAAACACTTAGTTGTGAAAAATTGAGTTTTAGGTGGGGGGAGCGGGGACAGGAACAGTGGGAAGATTTGGGAGATTTCGAAATATAAGGGGGCTAAGCACTTAGTTGTGAAAAATCGATTTATTGGCGGGGAACGGAGACAAGAGAATCACAGGTGTTGCAGGGGGCCTTGCATATACGTGAGATGGCCTGATTCTCAATCGATTGAGAGTTGGAGTGGCGGGTGAAATAGGAGAACCTTAAGAGGAGCCGACTATAAGAGGGGCAGGTAAAAATAGGCAAAAAAAATAACTGCCTGTTAAATAACAAGCAGTCTTATGGCTTTAATTTGTAATTAACTCTCCGTATGTTGCAGTGAGGCCTCATTGGTACAAGACTCGCAGCACTTCCCGTATAAAACAGAAACCTTTTCACAATCAAAATGATCGATGACAGACTCACAGTCTTGACAAATAATCGTACCCATTCAACTCCACTCCCTTTGATTTACTCTTTTTTGGTAACGCTTACTAAATAGCATTTTAGTATGTCACAATTAGAAAGTCAATGGTTTTAACGAAAATAATTGTATAATATTTTATATAATATGTCATACTATTAAGTTTTGTGATGTGATTAGAGCATCTTATTTATAAATGGGGGTGTAAGGGAGGGGGAGAGGATCAGGAATAAATGTTTTGTAACTGGCGGGAGTGCCTCAAATATTGAAGTGAGTGCATCAAATTCGGGGTGAAGTGCCTCAAATATTGGTGTGAGTGCATCAAATCCGGGGTGAAGTGCCTCAAATATTGAAGTGAGTGCATCAAATTCGGGGTGAAGTGCATCAAATATTGGAGTGAGTGCTTCAAATCCAGGGTGGAGTTGCATCAAAAATTGGTGTGAGTGCATCAAATCCGGGAGAAACCCCCTTCGTTGAGACACGCCGGCGCTTTAGATGTATGAGTGTGATTAGGTACAGAGTTATTTTCCATGAGAGTCGCTCCTTTAATTTTATTGTCTTTATGCCATTAACTGGTGCGCCGCGCGCGCGGGGGTTCAGCCTCTCCTTCTGCACCCCATGCCCATGCGGTGCATCCTAACAGCTGCTGCATGCGGCATACAGTATGAAAGAGCGTGAAATACTCTACCTTTTTATAAAATATTAAGAGTTGGTGTTACGTAATATGTAATACTTTTCACAAATCAGTATGCCGTATCATTACAAATAAAAATAACATCAAGTCGAAGGGGCTTGGTTGGTGAGGAGTTCTTATATTAAACAGGGTCGAGCTGAATCTTCCATCCATCCTCAAATTCAATAAGTCTAAAATGCGTGATTTCCCCTACAAGGTTTTCCCACCTGATGTAAGTTGGGATCGTACATTCAGTCTCTTCTATGTTACATTCAGGTTCATTAATGTCATAGGCAATTAACTTTTCACGGTCTTCCTCATTCACATGATCCTCAAAGTCTGAATAAAACTCATCTGTCCAAGCAGACGTGTCTAATATCTCTAGGAATTCGTCCATGTTAGCCTCTGTCTCAATAAGTGTTATGTATTCTTCTAACACATCGACAGCTTCGCTATCATTAGGGGAGGAAGATAGATATTTATTTTCCATACTATAAGCGGCTAGTCCAGCTCCCAATAATAAAAATAATATTAAACCTACTATTATGTTTTTCTTCTTCAAATTTTTTCGCCCCCTTTCTTCACCTAACTTTGACCGCATATACAGTTTAAAGGTGGGAAAAAATTACAACAATATTCAAATTAAAGGTTAAGGTCTCTTCTCACGAGATGACTCTTAGTAAAAGAACCATAAGCTCGCATTCCCTTTAAATTGATCGCCGCGTTATAAGTATAGTTATAACTAGTAACATATTAATACATTAATACTTAGTATTACATAATACGTAATCACATTAATGAATAGTATTCCGTACATTTGTTTAGAAAACAGTCAGCAGGTCAGTCATTATTTGTCCTCCTTTCTTGTGACTTCTTCGGTCTCTTTAAGTCTTTTCATCTTTTTCATACGTCTCTCCTCTTAGTCTCTTTTTTTCTTTTCTTGTTATTTATGGGTCGACGGGTAGTCCCTGATATCGTTTTTGATCCTGGGCATCCACCGGTCGGGAGCCCTGGGACGCGAGGGAATGTAGGCGAAAACGTAAATGGAATTTTTCCGTTTATAACAATAGTTATACTGAAAGAAAGGATTCAAAGGTAGGTAGAGGATGGTTCGGCGCTATTGAGTGACATGTCATGAGAGGAGGCATCATCCTTTTAATTGGATTTTGTAGTAATTAAGACCAGTATATATACTTAAAAAGGTCAAGAGGCGGAAGAATTTGGATTTAGAACCTTTGATTTAACCCTACATAAGAAGGAAGTTGCGGAGACTAGTAGACTACTGAAAGACGAATTGCTATATTGATTTATTGTCCAAAAATACTTAAAATTATAAGGAAATGACATAATGAAAAATATTAAAAAAGCTTTAACACTCTTTTTGTGCGGTAATGATGTTGTCGCTCGCGTTCATTTCAGGAGGGACAACATTAGCAAATAATAATGCTACTTTTAATTTTAGCGGTGAAGCTCTGGAAGCGTTAGAAAAGAGCGTGTATGTTAACACACTAACTAAAACAGCTCATGTGGATAATGAGAAAGCTTTAAATTATTATGAGTTTAACAATGATGATTTAGAGCTAATTCAAAATGAGTTAGATAATCTAAATGATTATCAAATACAAGCAATGATAGATCACGCCACTGCTACTTCTGAAGGTGAGATGCAACCATTAGTCGCCCCTGCTATTGTTTGGGGAGGAATAGCTGTTTTAGGAATCTTTACAGGGACCGCATTATACTTCTCTCCAAAATATTTGAATCATGTAGAGAAGCAAAACTTAATTAATAGATGTTATCGATATGGGTGGCACGACCTCAATAGATTCTGGAGATATTGGTGGTTTACATGGCGCACCAAAAAAAGCATGGTGGAAAATGTCTAACACGTACAGTTTCGAATGTGTTAAATAAATGATAAATGAGGTGTTATTTATCGACTTAGGGGATGTTTTTTTACTTGTAATTATAGGGGTAATTATAGTGAGTATAAGTATGTTAGTATATACAACTATAAAAGGGCCGTCTTAAAATAAGATTGATAAAGAGAGGAAAGCACTTTAAAAAGGTGTTTTCCTCTTTTTTATGTTAATGACTGCAAAGATTAAGAGTGGTACCTTTTTTGATTCTTTTCTGAAAGGAAGAAAAAATGAAGAAAATAGACGGTTTTTTGTAGAAACGCAGTCACACCAAGGGGTTTGAGGACTTTGAAGACCGGGCAAGGGAGAACTGCGAGCCGTTTAAGAGTAAACTTACGAAGACATCGGTCAAGCGGGGATTGCGGGTCACAAACGGGAAATATTCGAAACGAATGGATGATATGGGATACAGAAATTGGGTGGATGAAGACGAATCGCCGGCAGACCGCCGCCAATTTGAAAATCTTCTCAGGTGGAACATCGCCCACAAAAATTATCCTCTGTTGAAGCCGTGTATCAGTATCGATCGCGCCTACGATCCGGAGAGCGAACAGCTCGATTACACGATCGATCTGTACGGGGATAAACGCGTGGTGAAACACGGCTAGCTATATGTCAACCGGGGAGACTATTTGATGCTTTACATGCGGATGTATCTGGCGTACGAGGATCGCAGCAACCAGGTCCAGGTGACTTGCCAGATCGTCATTTAATAAAGACGATTTGTATAAAAAGCGCACATCATCGGGCGCTTTTTTCTAAATCTAAGAGCTGGATTCCATGAGCGAAATTTCATCCTGTACATACTCTTTGAATGTCTCATTTCCGGTCATGTCAAACACGCTGATGGCTGTCGTCATGTAGGTTAAAGCCTCTTTTAAGTTGTTGTCTGATAGTAAATAAAGACTTTTCCCTTTTTGGAAGTAAAGCTCCCCTAATAAGTATAGTAATTCATGGTTTATACAAATCGCTATGCCTCTTGACGACCGGGTCATGGCTTCCTCATACGCCTTTTTATTGATTGAATTCTTACTGGCGTTAAAATAAATATTTATCATGATTTTCGGGTCAATGTTATAAGGGGCGGTTTCGATATAGTTAATCAGATCAGCCACCACGCTCTCTGAGTCGTCTAACTGGTGATTGATGGCCAGTAAAATCGCTTTTGTGTTTAGAATTTTAAGCTCAACTTCTGAGTAAAGGTTATCTGCGGTCGTTGATAAATTAAGCGCTTGGTTAATTTTTTGGAGTGCCCGATCGCTTTTCCCTGACAGATGAAGGGTGCAGATACCTTCTCGCCATAAAAGGATTTGCTGAAGGTGCGGTGTTTTAAATAACGGATTGTGCTTTTCGATAGCGACTAAGTCCAATGCCTCTTTGTAGTTTGTTTGACGGATGGCTTTATCCAATTCTTTTAGCACCATATCCACATAATCGTGGGTAGGCGATTCCGACATCCCAAAGAAGTAATTAATGTCCACCCCAAGCCGGTCGGCGATTTGGTATAGGACATCGGCACTTGGCTGGTTTCCCCCCATTTCGATTTTACTAATCATTGCTTGAGAACAAATACCTACCGCCAACTCTTTCTGTGATAAATTTCTATATACTCTTAAATCTTTGATTCTCCCGCCAATGTTGAACTCCATCCGGTTCCCTCCTCTCTCTCAAAAAGTTTTTCTGAATATAACTATTTTTTTAACACTACCCGAAAAATGGAAAAAATAAAGGAAATCTGCTAGATAACCTCCTCATATATGCCCACATTCTATCTACACAAAAATGCACAATGTGACAAGATAAGGCTGAGAAAAATAGATGAGGGGGGACAGAAAATGAAAAAAGGTCTTTTGATTACAACAATGGCAGTCACACTTATGGTATTTGCGACAATGGGTAGTGGGGAGCCAAGTGCCGTCATCCAACCGCTCAAAGACATTCCATATATACACTTATAATGTACGTGTTACCAATGGATCGGTCAAGAACCGGCTAAATACCGGGGCGTAAAGGTTGTTTAGATTTATGAGTTTTTGGGAAAAGTTTCAGTTTTCAACAATACAGTTCTTTTTATTGATTACATTATCGCCCATATTGACTGGGTTTTTTCAAAGTAACGTTATTTGGTATTTACTAATGGTGATTATAATGTCTTTAGGGAATGCTGGGTTTGAAACATATCTTCATTGGAGGAACATGTCTCTTGAACGTAGAGCATTACTTATGTGGGCAGTTACATTACCGTTAAACGTTATTATTATGGTGTTGTTTGTGACGTGTGTATTCAGATGATAACTGACGAATCTGGTGGGTTGATAAAGACGTAGCCTAAATGGTTACGTCTTTTTTAATTTAATGTGTGGGATGGCGACAACAGTCGCTATAGTATTCTTTATTCGTGATTATTTAAAACAAAATCTAATGATACTAGATAGGCAGAAGGAGGTAAATCACGGGCCGTTCAGGATACAATGTAACTATACAACAAATATCAGAACGGGGAATGCCAGGACGATGATTCATATTAAAACGACGGACGCAAAGTATTTTAAATTTGATGAATTCAGAAGAGAAATCACGAATTATGAGGGAGATGGCACCAATGTCGTGATTCCGGCGACGATTTTCGGGAAGGAGGTGGTATCCATCGGACCGGACGCCTTCTGGAATAAAGGGTTGACCTCGGTCTCCTTCCGCCGACGCTGTCGGTCATTGGGTTTTACGCCTTTGCGTTTAACAAACTCAAAGACGTGCGTATTCCGGAAGGGATCGCCCTGATCGAAGACGGGGCGTTCATGCACAACGAATTGGAGACGCTAAAGATCGGAGAGAATCTGTTTACGATCTCGCATTCCGCCTTCCGGCATAATAAGCTGTCTAAGCTGGTGTTGCCGGAGAGCACCCAGGAAATTCAGTCTGATGCGTTTGGTGAGAACCCCTTGACCGAGTTGACGTTTGAAGGAATGCCGACGTTTATTCACCGGCACGCCTTTAACCTTGGTACGAAGGAGATGGCAGGCGTCAAGGTCAGAGGGATGTACAATAAAAGTCTGGAGGACCTTCTAGACCATCACGCCACTTACATCGATAGTTTTCGGGCACTTCGTGACCGCCCTAGTTAAGTGTGCATGGCCATCGAGGGAACGGTGGTCAGATAGATACCCATGCGTCTGATAGGGGATTGGCGTTATCTAATCTGAAAAGAAAAAATAGCCCTCGCCCATTTGCCGAATAGGGGGCTATTTTTTTGTGTTAAAACTAGCGACAACGACTGCGATTAGCGCAATGGCGATAGATACATTTTTAGGAGAGTTAGAAATTAAGTGGAGTAGGTTTATTTGCATTATCGAGATTAATCAGTCATAATGTACTTACGTAAGTACGTATATATATTTTCTGCATAGATTACACTAGAGAGAGGAGAATTTATGAAATGAGTGTGATGAACGTGAGAAATAATGAAGTCCGCAAAGTCAACCGCATGGGAAACAGTCTCGGTATTGGTATCCCAAAGTCGATTATTGATACACTTGAGTTAAAAAAGGGCGATGAGCTCCAGTTTAACTTAGATGAAAACAATCGAATTGTATTGGAGAAGAAAAGTAAGCTGGAGGATAGGGTAGACCCAGAGCTTCTTGAGATGTTGGCAGAAACCTTTGAAGAACACGATAAGGTGTTCCGACATTTAAGGGATCGATAATCGATGGAGTATATATCGTATAAAGATGCTGTACTCGTTCATTATTTAATGATGAAGCGTTACGGTGAAGGAGAGCATGCCGGGGTAAAAAACGAAGGCTTGTTGGAATCAGCACTTCATCGCCCGAAACAAACTGTTTTTGGAGAAGATGCTTACAAGACATTGTGGGAAAAAGCGGCCGTGCTCTTTCATTCTATTTCAAGAAATCATGCGTTTCATAATGGAAACAAACGGACGGCTCTTGCGGTAACAGAGATCTTTTTAAAGAAAAACGGATATAAGTTTAACCATGAATACAATCAAGAGATTGAAGATTTTACCGTTGATGTGGCAAGAGGAGATTTGGACGTAGATGATATTGCCATACGGATTGAATACTACGCCGTAAAGAAATGAGAGAGGCGCCCTTATTTAAATAAGAAAAAACCCTGCGGCATTATATGCTGTCAGGGTTTTCTTTTGCTTCGGTATAAGAGCGGTAGCGGTACAGCGAAAAAGGATGCGTCAAATGAAAATAGCTCTGGATGTCTTTTTCATCATCACCACGTAAGACATGATTCAGGATGCAGCTGTTCCGTAAGTGCTTCGCTGACAGCTTTCGAAATCGACAGAATGATTATCAGTACGATTACGACTACACCCAGCCTAAACGGCTATCGGTAAGAGGTATACAGGAAATGATAAAAGATGAGGTGCAGCTCGCCGGTCTTGTTAAAGGCGACAAATAACGGGTCATCTGACCCTCGCTGCGGTCTTTTGAGGGGGGCGATGGTGTGTAAATACGCACGGATGGGCTGCATGTGGTCACCGGATAACTTATAGACCGGCTCCGGGTCGTATGGCTCAAGCGCAATCGTCGACTGCCCCATAGTTATCATGCTCATATTAAGCAAAGACACGTCTTTGGGGCGAAAGACTTTGTACCTGATGAGATGCACGATCGCCAGATTTCTGTGAATCAGGGTATCTCTTGCCACTGATCCGATTGGCTGCTTCATGGATGTGAGTAATCTGTGCATTTCTTTTGTCTTAATAAAGTCGCTTGGTTTTAAAGGGGGCGCTTGATAGGCTTTCGTGTGGTCTGGCGGCATGGCATGATCCAGACGATAATAGGCCAGCAATCGTTTAATCGCAGACATGTGGCGTTTAATCGTGACACGGCTGTGTTTCTTTTTGATTAAATGTTCCGTATACGACGTAATATGCGCCGCGTCGAGGTTTGTTTGGTGATCGTGACAAGGTCAGCCCCTTTTTCGTGCATGGACCGTTTTTATAGAAGATGAGTAATTTATTTAATGGCATGTTATTAAATCGACGGTGAGCGACTAACGAAGCTCTGCTCGTTTATTTGCTTATCACTGGGGAAAAATCCTGTTTACAGAGCTCTCATTATGTACCCACCCCTCTAATTTGATTCCAAAAGACTCATTTATAACAATACTTATAATGGCAGAAAGAATTTAAGGATATTGAAAGGATGTATCCTCTTCATTAAGTGGCAAATCGTGAGATAAGGCTCTATCCTTTTATATGAAATTTGTAGCATTTTTTTCCAGTATATATACTCAAGAAGACTAATAATTTAATTAAATTCAAATCTTGCATGATAGGGGGTAGTTCTTATGCGATTCAAAGGCACATAGAGTTCGAAGTGGTTTATAAAGAAGAGATTGGAAAATATTTCTTGAAGTGACATTTAACCAGAATAATGAATTCACCACAAAAATACTATCTTGACACTATTTAACTCATATATCTATTTGTAGAACTCATTATAAGAACAAAAATAATGTCATTTTGAGAGAGTTGCTCTTTACCTATTTGAAAGAAAAAAATTGAAAATTACTGGAGGGGTTTATTGTGTCGAAAATGAAAAAAGCTTTAGTGCTCTTACTTATTTTATGTGTAGGTACTTTGCCATTTTCTAGCGTTTCTGCACAAGGTGACGATACTCAAGATATTGTTGAAGTTACAGGTGATAAAGCTGAGCAATGGGTCGATGTAACACTAACTGCGGTAGCAGACGGTGGAATTGAGAATATCGCTCCTGAGTCTGCTTTTGGTTTAGAAGACTCGACTGTTTATACTGTCGGTGGTGGTGTTACGGTTGTTTCAGTTCCTTTGCATGGCGATTATAGCCTTCCTAGTAACATAACAATATTCTTAGATGAGGAAAATACTGTATTGCAGGTAAATGAAACGCTGATTTCAAAGAATGAGTTAGGAAACTTCCAGGTTGATACGTATTTGGATGGTTCAATTGTAAATTCAGAGGATACTGGTATCGCCTACATGACAGATGAGGAGTTACTTGCAGAAGAACCAGTTGCTGGAATCCAACCGATGGGTATAGGATCAGTCGCAGGTTGTCTTGCAGGGGTACTTGGTGTTGGTGGTACGATGGCTACTGTTATTGCATATGCGTGTGGCGGGTCGTGTGCGGCACCTACACCAGTGACGGCTAAAATATGCGCTGCGTGTATTGGTGCCTATGCCACCCTTGGTAGTGCTGGTATTGGTGGAGTAGTAGCTTGTTTCGCTTATGCGTAAAGAGTGATTCTATGCATACAATTTTAGCGTTATTAATTTTAGGGATGGGGCTATCTGGTGCTGTACTAATCATCTCGGTTTCTCTGTTATTCAACCCCCCAATAGGAAATATATTGATGATAGTTACTGCTAGTTCCACAACAGCTTTTGCTATATTCGCAATTTCGGCTGTAAGGTTTCGTAGGCAATTAGATGAAATAAGAGACTGATATGACACCGTCTTAATAAGGTCGGGATTAAGGAGCAGGCAAATTTGTCTGCTCCTTATGATTTTAAATAAAAAAAGGCAACCCGAAGGCTGCCTTTTTGTAAATCAGATCATCGAACATGCCTGCATGGCTTGGAGGGAGTGCATCAAATCCAGGGTGAAGCCAACATAACCAGGACGGAGTTGCCCTACTTCGCTCCATCATTCACGATTTAAGCAACATTCACCCGGTAATATCACCTCTCCAGGCTGTTTTGCCACAATCCCCGGCCGATGTGCCACAATATAGATAAAGAATGTCACAATAAGTTCAAAGTGCCACAATTCCAGCTCAAAGTGCAACAATCCTCCCCTAAAGTGCAACAATCCTCCTGCGCTCTCCCATCCCCGCCCTGCGTCCATCTGCAACACCCGAGCCCCACCCCTTCACGCATCTCCTATTTCCATAAAGTGGGGGGACAGACCCAGTAGCCTTGCATGAATGGAATATAATGTAATTTTGAGTTTACAAACACAAAAAAAGCTCCTATTGTAGAGGAGAGACCAATACTTGTTCCCAATCCTCTACAAA
>NZ_JAIWPE010000002.1 GCF_021028955.1 Salipaludibacillus sp. CUR1 | reverse complement strand
AAAAAAAAATGCAAGTATTTTAATGGAATTTTTTATCGCATTTTTCGCTAAGGTTTTCCACTGCACTCTGCCTTGTATTCCCTGTCATAGCTCAGTTGAAACGGGAAATACATAACCTCATATAATATGCTCTGCCGAAGTAAATATTATACGTGTACGGGAAAGTGTCTCCGTTCAATTTTTGCAGGAGGTTATGATACAATAAGGGAGTTACTTTAGCGTAAAGAATTGAATGCAGGAAAAAAGGAGAATGGACGTTGACGAAAAAATACTGGCTCATCCTTATAACGTTTATACTTATGCAGATCTCCCCTCTGGTTATTATTCCTCTGCTGTTCGCTGCCGGTTTTACCGGTAATGAAGCAGAATTACAAGGGATGTCTGTATTTATCGGATTTACTCTCGGGTTTATTATTATCTCACTTATCGCCTGGCGCACAAAGCCGGACCGTAACTTTATAGAGGACCGGGCTGATACAGGCCGGACAATCTTATGGGCTGTCGGCGGGATCTTTCTGGCGTTTGCTGCCCAGTATGCTGCCTCACTGATTGAAGTGCTTGTCTTCGATATAGAACCGGGCTCTGAAAACACCGAGGTCATTGTAGAAATGGCGACGGCTGTACCTTACATGATTATTGTGGTAGCGGTCTTTGTACCGATTATGGAAGAGATCGTTTTCCGGATGGTCATCTTTGGAAGCCTGTTTAAGCGGTTTGGCTTCTGGATTGCTGCTGTAGCCAGCGGCCTTATATTTGCAATTGTCCACTGGGACTTTGAACATTTGCTTGTTTATCTTGCCATGGGGATTGTCTTTGCCTATCTGTATGTGAAAACAAGGCGGATTATCGTTCCTATTATTGCACACGTAGGAATTAACTCCTTTGTTATGCTGGTTCAGGTTATTTTCGGTGAACAGCTGCAGGAGCTAATTGAACAAATGGAAGAACTTGAACAATCTGTTCAGGCGTTAATTGGAGGTTTCTTCTTATGACTAAATCACCTAGGTTTTACGGATATCTTTACTTTTTCCTGGGAACATTATTTTTGTTTTTTGCGATCCAGTCTGCTTCCCAGTCTGCGGGATGGGATTTCTTCACCATCCTGTTAATGGCCTTCGCTGCGATTGATTATTTTATTGCTTTCCGTTATTTCGGAGCCGCCGCAAGGCAGCAGCAGAACGGAAAGAATGATAAATAGTCACATCTTAACTGTCCGCCTCTCCTGATATAAAGGAGCCAGGCGGGCAGTTTTTTATTTCTCACAAAAAAACCTGCTGTGACTTACACGTCACAACAGGTTTTCTTAATTTCCGCATTTCGGCCAGCTTACGCTGTAAAAAACCGGCCTCTTACTCTTTCATACTCATCTGATGCTCACAATCTATAAACTGGTGCATCTGTCTTATCACATCTAAATAAAACCCTTTTTTCAGCTGTTCGGAGACCCTGCGCTCAAATTCGCCAAAAGCCGGGCCCAGCACGTCTTCCAGAAGGTCTTTCATCGTGCTGTCTATTTTTTCTTTCTCATTGAGCCCAGTGTTTTCCCGCTTCATCAGTAAAAAGTGGAGAAACATGAGAAGATGGCCGATATGATCATGGCGCAAGTATTTTTTCTCCGCATACCCCATAAACCCTTCCCTTTCATAAAGTGCAGCAAGCTTTTGAAGAAAAGCCTCTTCACCCTCTTGATTATCAGGGTATATAAATGTTCCGGCAAACGGTGGAACGTAGTGGCTGCCGGGAATAAAGAACAGGTTGTCATATTGGAAAGCCAATTCTTCCTCGGGCGTCGTTCCCACCTGGTGGAGGACGTTCAGGAGACTTTCATCCAGCCCTGCCAGCCCCTCATTATATTCTTCAACCAGATTGATTAAAAAGTCTGTTTCTCCGTACATGACTCTGGCGAACACGAGGTAAAGCAGGCTTTTCTCTTCTATAGAATGGTCAGCTGTCGTCATGCTTTTTTCACCTCCACTTTGGCATAAAGCTGAGCGGCCGATCCTCCAATCGGGTCAAACAAGCCGTTATTTTTCAGGATCGGATCAATACTGAGCAGATTATTCGCTGAGAACCCGGTGTCTCTCCCTTTCGCGTAGAGCCCGGACTCTTTCTTCGGCTTTGAAAACTCATAGCTCGTGTGCCCGTATTCCGATGCCGCCCCTGTCCATTTGCCGTCAATTTTGATCGGCTCGGAGGCATAGGCGGTGTGCCCGAAATTGTAGCTGCTTCCAACAACTCCAGGACGGATGCCTTCAGTGACTAACACCCGGCCTTCCGCTTCATAATCACTGCCGGTGATTTTAACTTTGTCTCCATTTTTCAGGCCGCGCGCTTTGGCATCTTTTCCATTAATCCAGATCGGATTGTCTTCCCTCACTTCCCGGAGCCACGCATTGGAAATTCCTCTGTGGGTGCCGATATGCTTCGCTTTCCAATTTGTCATTACTAAAGGTAAATCGCGGTCGTATTTTGATTCGTCATATTCTTTAATTTCTTCATAAACAGGAATACCGCTGTAAAATTCTCCGCTGAATGAATGCTTGTTGCGTGCTGTCACTTCATCATAGAAATTTGCCTGGCCGCCATACTGGTATTTTACATGCCGGCCTTCATTTACATACTCGCTTCCCGGCTCTTCAAACCGTCCGCCGCGGTTAAGGACATAAACAACTTTTGCCCATTCGTCATCTTTAACGGCACCTTTTAAACGATCCAGATCAAAGAATTCACCCAGGGCTTTTTCGCGGGCTTTGATAAAAATCTGCTGCTCTTCATTGTCAGCATCCGGTACGGGTTCGTCCTCGTAAGCGATATTTGCTGCCATTTTAATATAGTATTCTTCATAACTGTTTAACGGGCTGCCGTCAGTAAAGGCATTTTCCCCGACGCCCGGAAGTCCGAGCATTTTTCCCATATCAATAAAGACGTCTTCGACAGCTTTCGCTTCAGGAACCACACGGGTAACCGGCTGCATAATACTGCTCAGTTTATGAAGCTGGTTCGGATATATTGTTTCCTGTCCAAAGCGTTCAAGATAAGTTAAATCTGGGAGCACGTAGTCTGACAGTTCTGCTCCTTCACTGACGGAAATATCCAATGTGACAAGAAGAGGAATTTTCTTCTCGTCTTTTAAAATATCACGGTAAACATGGCCGTTTGGAAAAGAGAGAATCGGGTTGATCCGGTAAACGAACAAAGCTTTTAAACCGTAAGGGTATTCGTCTGCCGCACTCGGAATAAGCTCATGGGAAGAGTTCCCGGTGGCTGAAAACCATGGCCGCAGGGCCGGGTATCCACCGTCTCTTTCAAACAATGTGCTTTGTTCATAATTGGACTGTTTCCTCGTAATCGGAATTCCCCATGGCGCCCGTGCATCAGGCACTGTGTCTAAATCGTAGACGCCGTCAAACGGGCCGTAATTAGCGCCTGAAGAAATGCTTCCGCCTTTCCAGTCATAGTTGCCAATCAGATGGTTAAGGATATTCATGGCGCGGACGCTGTAGTAGCCGTTCGTGTGCATAGCGTTTCCGCGGTACCCGAACGCCGCCGCTTTTTTTCCATAGGAAGTAAATTCATCCGCTGCTTCTTCAATGAGGCTCACATCAATGCCTGTGATGCCCGAATATTCCTCCAGCGTGTGCTTCATAACTTCCTCTTTATAAAGCGTAAAAGTGGATTTCACTTCGATGCCGTTAATGACGGTATCTACTTCCAGGTCTGCTTCTTCTACATTAGTTGCCACATGAGGCTTACCGTTTTTAAATACGATATACTCCTCTTCCCCGCCCATATCTATATCAGACGCACGCAGTTTTTGTTTCGACGCTTCACTTAAATTGACTAAATGTGTCGCATCGCTCCATGTCGGTTCCCCGTCTTTTTCTGCTGCTTCTTTGTTCGGGTTCACTAAATAGCGGCGGTCATACCGCTCGTTCTCAATGATCCACCGTCCCATCGCGAGGGCGAACGCGCCGTCAGTGCCTGGAATGACCGGAATCCAGTGGTGCGCTTTTTCAGCGGTTTTCGACATTCTCGAATCGACAACGGCCATTTTCATTCCGCGCTCAATGGCGTTAGTAATTTGGGGCGCCATCCACGTAGGTCCTTTATTTGCCACGACAGGGTTTGTACCGAACGCCATCATGTAGTCGATATGGTCGATATCTGTATACGTCCGGCGTTTTCCGTGCTCGAATGACCGGTTATTTCCGATGACACTGCTAACCCCGCAAATACCTCCGTGGTCGTCAAAGTTAACACTTCCGAATCCCTGGCTCCAGATCCTTGTGTTCGTAAAATGACGGCGGTCTCCGCCCAGACAGGCTACCTGGTTTACTTTAGGGCCGAAATCAGGGTGTTTCGTATCGATGAGGACGTCTTTATATTTCTTATCAAATTCGTCCTGGCTCATGTCTCCATCTTTCACTTTTTCCCAGTCGCCCATCACCTTCTCTTCTTCTTCGTAGGCAATAAGGTCTTTTAAGCCTGGCGTCCCTAAGTCACCGCTCCCTTCAACGATTTCTTTATACGCCTGCTCCCAAGAAATGGTCTTCCATTTGCCGCTTCCGCGCGGACCGACCCGCTTCATCGGCTTTTTAAGCCGGTACGCGTCATATGCTGTCTGAATCCCTGCCTGGCCTTTCAGGCATGTTCTGCCGCCGCGAAGCCCCCGGCCTGCGACTGCCACGCTTCCTCCGCCTAAAGCTGCTGCTGCTGCGGGTTTTGTATAATCAATCTGGCCCATCGGTTTCATCGTTAACGGACTGTAAGGATTTCCCGCAATCTTTCTGACAAGCGAGGTACAGCCTCCCTCGATCCGTCCCTCTTTTACATAGGCTTTAATCGTACAGTGCGTATTACACTGCTCACACGTTGTATAAATGACATTTTCCGCAGTATAATCTTCCGTTTCAGTGCCTATGCCATGTTCTGTATCTGCCCACACGTTCCCTCCGGTGATCTGACGGACCGGACTGCCGAAGAAAGGAGAAGCCACAGCGATGGCACTGAGAATACCTGCTCCCTTTACGAATGAACGCCGGTTAACTTTTTTATCAAACACGCTTTTTTTACTCATGACCTTTCACTTCTCCTTCCTGTGTTTCCAAAGGTAAGAATCTCGCTCCTAAGGAATAAAGGAATAATCCCATCGCCACAACACCCAGGGAGCTTAACCACTCTACCCAGTTAGGGAAATAGAACCCTTCAGGCAACCCTTTCATTGACTGGACAATCTGTGTCGGAACGACAATGTTAAAGCGGACACCTATAATTCCGATGACTACTAGTACTGCGGCAATCGTCAGTGCCTTAACTGACTGGTTTGTGCGCTTACTGAATACAAGGTAGATTGGTACAACCGCTCCCAGGAAAATCTGGACACCCCAGAATGACCAGGACATCGGGCCGGTAAACATAACATCGAGGACAGCCATCTTATCCGGCTTCATGCTCAAACCTGCCACAAGAAATTCATAAAATTCCAGCGTCAGATCGATAATCAGGAAAAAGATCATTAATACGGCAAGCCCTTTTATCATCGTTAAATCGACTGATTTTCCGCGGACTTTCCTCTGGATAACATACATTGCTATTAACAGCGCCGTACCGGAAACAAGAGCAGAAACAACAAAGATAATCGGGAACAGCGGGGTGTTCCAGTAAGGCTGGGCAGCGACAGCGGCAAACAATGTTCCTGTCCCGCCGTGTACACCGATAATGGCAATAGGGATCCCGATAATTCCGAGAATTTTCATCCAGCGGTGATCTTTCTTTGCCGAAATCTCTGAGGTATCGCTGCTGCCAAGGCGGATGACATTGGCCAGTTTCCCTTTAAGACCAGCTGACTTGTCTTTAGCCAGTTTAATTAAATCAATTCTCATCGCAAACCAGAGTTCTGTTGCCAGTAGTACCATGTAAATCAGGTAAAACCGGACTTCCCAAGACAGGATACTGAGAACGTTCCAGTACATCATCGCGTTAAACGCTCGGTCCATTCTTCCTAAATCGAGCAGAATAAATGTTAAAGCGACTACCATGCAAATTAAAGCAGTAAACAATGCGAAACGGCCGACCCGCTCATACTGTTCCATGCCGAATACGAATATTAAGGTCGACAGCAGGAAGGCGCCAGCGCTTAAACCAACGAAAAAGATATAAAAGGCAACCCAGGCTCCCCAAGGTACAAACGTACTGAGATTGGTCACGGCCAGGCCTTCGATTACGCGGTATAAAATAGCACCGCCCCCGGCAATCATGCTGACGATTAAAACGGCCATCCAAATCTTAAACCGCTTCGCAAGTGTTTGATTGGAATGTGTGTCATTGCTTTCTTTTAACATTGCTGATTGACTCATCGCTTTTCCCTCCTAGCGTAAATAATAGACTCTCGGCTCTGTGCCGTACTCTTCTTTTAATCTGAAAGCCCTTGAACTGTTTGCCAGTTTCGATACGGTACTTTCCGGGTCATTGAGATCTCCGAAATATCTGGCGTCCCCGATACACGTTTCTACACAGGCAGGTTCTTCTCCACGCTCAAGCCTGTGGAAGCAAAAATTGCATTTCCGGACGGTTCCGACAGGAGCTTTCCCTTCTTTTCTCTTGCCCCGGTCCATCCCGTGTTCCGGGGACGTCACTTCTTCATATCCGAGCATTTCATCGTAGTTTTCACCAAAGTCGAACGTTCGCGCGCCATACGGGCAGGCGACCATACAGTATCTGCAGCCGATACAGCGGTCCGCATCCTGAACGACGATCCCGTTATCTGCTTTATAAGTCGCCCTCACCGGACAGACAGACGCGCATGGCGGCTTGTCACAGTGCATACAAGGACGGGGGATGTTCGTTCTTGAAACATTAGGGAACGTCCCTTCCTCCTCTATGAATACCTGATTATATGACACGCCAGGAGGCGTCCTGTTCTCAGCTTTACAGGAAACAGTACACGTTTCGCAGCCGACACATTTCCTTAAATCTATGACCATCCCCCATTTCACGTTGTCGTGAGACCCTTCTGAGGCATGGACTTCAAGCTTCTGATTAAACTCTTTACTTACTGACTCCTGATATTTGCTGACAAACTCTTCCTCGCTTATCAGTCCGTCTGAGAGTCTCCGGGCATCTTCCGCCATGTTAAGCCCGAGAGAAGTATCGTATTTAGAAGACTTCAGTATATCCGCTCCATTTACAAGCCCTTCATTAATCAGCACATCGTATTTCGTACCCATTGTCAGTTCCCCTTTCTCCCCTGTCTTTTATGAACGGTCATCCTTCTGTTCATCGGATGCCTCATCCCTCGTTAATTCTCGCGTTGACTTTTTAAATTCTTTCAGTGTGTCTCCGACTGCCCGGCCCATTTCAGGTAATTTTTTCGGTCCAAAAACAATCAGGGCAATGACTAAAATTATAATTAATCCTGGAATGCCAATATTAGATAGCATGTGTCTCTCCCCTTTCTTTTCACTTAATTAAGATGCAAGACCCGTGCCAAAATAAAAAAAGGCCCTTCATTTTTATTAAAAAAAATGAAAGAACCTTTTAAAATAGGGGTTATTTTTTTAAAATAAATACTTTTTTAATATTGAGTGTAAATTTTGAAAAATATACGAGACGCCTGCGGGAAAAGCAAGAGCTGAAGATCCACCGGGGTGTTTTTCCCCGGTTAGCTGAAGCCTTGCCCGAGGCAAGCGAGTATATATATAAAAATTTACATTATCTATAACAGATAAGAGTGTACTGAATTTTTCGGACGCCTGCGCCTTCTAATTATGACAATCTGGCATACGTGTCATTCATGCATGACAAAATGTCACAGCGGCAAGCTGGACGGAACGACAGCCGGTTTTAATCCTTTTCAAGTTCATACTGGTCAATCTTACGGTAAATATTCCGGACACTGACCCCTAAAATATGCGCCGCATCAGACTTGTTCCAGTTTGTATAGTCAAGGACAGCAGCAATATGTTCGCGCTCCACTTCTTCAAGAGAGCGTTCGACATGCCCGGACGCGACAGGTGTTTTACTTAAACGGTCCTCCCCGCCCGGAAGCAGCAAATCGCCGGAAGTGATTGTATTTCCGGAACATAACAGACACCCCCGCTCAATAATATGAAAGAGTTCCCTCACATTTCCCGGATAGTCATACCTCATCAGAGCTTTCAGGGCTTCGTCAGACAACGATTTTTCCTTCCACTCTTTTTTAGAGGCGAGGTAGAACTGAACAAGTTCAGGAATATCATCCTTTCTTTCTCTTAATGGAGGGACCACAATCTTTAATACTTGCAGTCTGTAAAATAAATCTTCACGGAAATTCCCCTTTGCCACTTCCTCTTCCATATTCCTGTTTGTCGCGGTAACCACTCTCACATTAACCCGCCGCTCTCTTACCTCACCGACCCGCCGGAATTCTCCTGTTTCAAGAAACCTCAGCAGCTTAACCTGCGTATCTAAAGGCATTTCCCCGATCTCATCCAAAAATAAGGTGCCTTTATCAGCCACTTCAACAAGCCCTTTTTTCTCTTTTTGAGCACCGGTAAAAGCACCTTTCGCATGGCCGAATAACTCGCTTTCCAGCAGTTGTTCCGGAATAGCCCCTGAATTGACGGTTATAAACGGCTCGTCCCTTCGTTCACTCCAGTAATGAAGAGCTTTTGCAAACAGTTCCTTTCCTGTGCCGCTCTCCCCTTCTATTAAAATTGAGGCATCGGCATTGGCTACTTTAGCAGTTAACTCTTTTACCTGGCGGATTTTTTCGCTTTCTCCGATGATATCAAACGTATTTTCACGGAAATGCATCCATTCTTTCATACTGTGGTGGTCTTCTTTAAGCTGTTTTTTCTCAAGCGCTTTTCCAAGCACGACTTCGAGTTCCGCCAGGTTATAAGGTTTGGTTAAGTAATCATACGCGCCTTTTTTCATGGCTTCGATAGCTGTTTCAATCGTTCCGTGTCCGGTCAGTACGATGACTTCCATCGCCTTAGACTCACTTTCTTTGACTTTTTCAAGCAATGTCAGCCCGTCCATGCCATCCATACGGATGTCAAAAATGCCAAGATCATAGCTTTCTTTTTTAAGATTATCTAAAGCAGCTTCAGCAGATGGAAAGCCCGCTGCTTCATACCCTCTCCGTTTCAGCCGTTTGACTAATAAACCCCTGAGATCTTCTTCATCATCAACTATAATGACTCGTGTCATTCTGATTCCCCCTCGCTTCCGTCAGCGTCTTTCCTGTTCACCGGCAAGATCACACGGAAAACCGATCCTTCCCCCGGCTCACTCTGCACTTCCATTGTGCCTTCCATTTGCTTAACAATGCCATAACAGACAGATAAACCAAGTCCGGTTCCTTTGCCTGTAGGTTTAGATGTAAAAAACGGATCAAACAGTTTAGGTATATTTGATTCGGGAATGCCTATGCCGTTGTCTTTAAAAGAAACGACCGCCTCTTCCCCTTCCATTTCCACAGTTATTTCGAGTACCGGAAACTCTTTTTCACTCATGGCATCTACAGCATTCTGAATAAGGTTTACAAAAACCTGGCTGATTTTTAAAGGATCGCCGCTAATATCCGGGATCTTTTCATGCGGCTTTTGAAGTTTAAGACTGACATGATTCTTTTTGAGCGTATGGTTCATGAGCATGAGACTGTCATCCAGTACTTTTTCGATCGGAAATTCTTCCGCCTTGAATGCCGACTTCCTGGAGAAGTTCAATAAATTATTTGTAATTTCTTTGCAGCGGTTAATATTTTTCCTGATAATATTTAAATAATCAGCCATTTCTCCGCTCTCAAGCAGTTCTTCTTTATCTTCCTCCAGCCGGTCGGTTAAATCTTCCGCATACACCTGCACTGAAGCAAGAGGGTTGTTGACCTCGTGTGCAAAACTTGAAGCCATTAATCCAAGAGCCGACAGTTTATCAGTTTGGACCAGCTTTTCTTCCATCCGTTTTTCTTCAGTAATATCTTCCATCACTATAAGGACTTCTTCATCTTCCTCAAGTGTATGCTGGAGCGGGAAGACCCGGTGCCTGTAAATCCGCTGTTCCCCATTTTCGTCTGTTTTTGTAAGATTTTCATCCATTCTTTCAAAAGATGCCGATTCATTCAGCGGACAGGAATAGCACGGAGAATCTTTATCATTAAACATCCGGAAGCACGGGACGCTCCGCTGATCACCGATCCAGCTTTGAAGTGTCGGATTCATCCAGGCAATGGAATAGTCTTTTTTGACAACAGCCAGACCTGCGTCCATGCTGTTAACCACGATATCCAGCCTTTCCTTCTCCTGCTCCAGACGACGCTCTTTTTCCTGAATTTCTGTGTTCATATCATTAAAGGCGGCCGTCAGTTCTCCGAATTCATCATTCCGGTCGACAGGCATTTTTTCGGGCCAGTAACCGTACTGCATATGTTTCATCCCGCTTTGCAGCCGTTCAATCGGTTTGACGAAATAAAGCCCGGCATAAATACTGATCATGCTTCCAAAAAGAATCATAAACGAAGCTGTAAAGCTGCCTCTCCTCAACATGTCGAAGATTGGCGACAGCATCTCTCGCCTCGGCTGTTCCATAACGAGATCCCAATTAACCTCATCAATGGACGACTGGATGACCATCGTGTTATCCGGCACTTCCGTCCTCTGATCTGTCTGCCATAGCCTCGAGTAATCCTGATGGGCGATAATCTGCTCATTTTGATCGCGCAAGTAAACCTGGGCATTATGTTCCATCTGGTAGGAAGACACATTCCCGATTAATTTCTGGAGTTGTAACGACACTCCCAGCATTTCCCCGTTTTCTTCTGACCTCACGATTAACTGGATAAAAGGCTGGCCGTAGTCATTAAACATCACATTTGAAAAAACGTGGTTATCATTTGCCAGAACGGAGAGCTCCGCCTGGTCACTCACCCATAAACCGCCTTCAGCAATTTGATTAATACTGTACCTCGAATACCTTGTCTGGACTTCTCCCTCAGCATTCAAAAGAACGATTTCGTCAATTGATTCCTGTTGTTTTAAAAGGTCATAAAACACACCGGACTGATCCTCCAGGTCACCCATACTCATCATCATATCGAGCTTCTGAAAGGTGCTGCGAATATCATTCCTGATCGTCTCTGCAAAGTATTCCACTTTCCGTTCCTGCGAAACAGCAGCTGAATCTTCGACGTAATCGGACATTTCCATCAAATAATAAACCGAAATGAGGACAAGAGGAATAATTGACATAATCAGGCCGAACAACAGAACTTTATAACGGACAGACCGGAAAAGATGTTTCATTCTCCTTCACCTCCGCCATTCTTTACAGGTTCTGTTAATTTCAGAAGGTTTTCATCCAGCTCCAAGTTCAGTTGTTCACTTACTTCCTCATTAATAAAAAACGGAATCTGGTCAGGCAGCTCCACCGGAATGTCACCTGGTGAGTTGCCCTGCAGAATCAGGCTGATGTGCCTTGCTGCCTGAAAGCCCTGTCCATAAAAGGAAGATCCGTAACCAAACAGAAAACCGGCCTCGACTTCATAATCATAAATTCCCATCACAGGCACCGAGTTTTCAAGAGAAAAAGAAACAATCTCATCTGTAAATGCTTCGACCTGGTAACTGGGTAGTGTCATAAGGCCGTCTCCTTCTTCCAGAACGTCTTCAAGAGCCTCCTTGTCAAAATGGCCTGAAAGATGAAAAGGTTCAACTTGTATTCCAAGAGCGTCAGCTGCTTCTTCGGTTAATGCCAGAGAGCGGCGGCTGATATCAATATCGTCGCTGTATATAAGAACCACCCGCTCAAGACCTCCAATAATTTCCGTAAATAGTTCCAGACGTTTCGCCGACAGATTCATGTGAAAGTTACTCACTCCTGTAAACGCGCCGCCCGGCTCTCTGAAATCTTCGATGATGCCTGTTTCAAGAGGTGCTGCCATTCCCACAAACACAGTAGGAATAAAGTGATTTTGCTCTTCCATAACCTCTGCCAGTACCTGGGTTTCAATCCCCCCAAAAGAAGCTATAACGTCCGGCTCTTCTTCGATAACCAGCTGTTCAGCATAAGGCTCCAGCAGCTCAGCGTCTTCTTCGCCTTCAAAAATAACAAAGGATATCCCATCCATTTCGTAGCCTAATTCCTCTAATCCATCTTTTATGCCGTCAAGTTTATCAATCCTGTTTTCGCCGGATAATAAAACGCCAATTGTAACCGTGTCTTCTTCAGCCCTCTCAGTCATAAAAAAAGCCGCAGTGAGGGCAATAATGACAGCTATCAATATTAATATCCATCCTTTTCTCACTGGGCTTCCCCCCTGTCCGCGGCTTGAGCTCTTCGCTGCTTGTTATATTCTTTACCGAGCAGTATTCCCGCTGGCACAGATAAAAATGCCAGGACAGCCATAATTAAGAAGCCTTCCGTAATTGCTGTTAAACTGGCTTCTTCAAGTGACATGCCGTTTGCTGCCATGACCTGTCCCCGGCGCACTTCAAAATAGATCGAAACGAAGACAATGCCTAAAGCAGAGCTCATCTGCCGGAGAACATTATTCATGGCAGAGCCGCGTGAAATAAATTTTTCCGGAATAGCGTTCATCCCAGAGGTAGTGGCAGGCATGGTGCTGAGCCCCATCCCAATGCCGCGGAGAGCATTTAAAAGAAAAATGACCCATATCGCTGTATCCATACCAATAAAACCGAGGATTGCGGTCCCGACTGCGACAATGATTAAACCTGTCGTTACAATAAGCGAGGGACCTTGTTTATCAAGGAGCCTCCCGCCCACTGTCATAAAGACGCCGGTTAACAGGGCAGCAGGCAAAAAGGTTAAACCCGTCATGATGGCTCCATAGCCATAAACTTGCTGAATGAGAAGAGGCAAAAGAAAGATGCCTCCGAAAAGGCTGATCGAACTGATCATCGCCACCCATACACTGTACGTATAGGCGGGAACTTTAAATATAGACAAATCAAGAAGCGGCTGTGCCGTCCGGTTCTCAATTTTTATAAATAAAATAAGAGACACAACTCCTAAACTTATAAATCCCCAGTTAAGCGGATCAAGCAGATGGTTCAGCGACGATACTCTTCCGAGGGCAAATAAAATAGAACCTACTCCAACCGTGACACTGATAAACCCAAGCTTGTCAAACCGGATGTCTGACACTCTGCCTGTCTGCTTTAAATAAAGCATAGAAAAAATCAGACCGACAAGCCCCGTCGGTATATTAGATAAAAACAGCCATTGCCAGGAGCCCATCTCGATAATCACGCCTCCGAGTGTTGGACCGATCGTAGGCGCCATCATAGCGGCTATGCCCCATACGCCTGTTGCGAGGCCCCGTTCGTTTTTCGGGAACACTTCAAAAATAAGAGCCATAGACAGAGGCATCATGACTCCTCCGCCTATCCCTTGAAGGCCTCTGAAAAAGATGAGTGACTGAAGGTCCCAGGACAATGAACCAAGGACTGAGCCGGCAAGAAATAACGTTAAACCTGACATATACAGCTGCTTCTTTCCGAATTTATCTCCAAGGTAACCGGTTAAAGGCATGACCATCCCCATCGTTACCATAAATATAGTGATCACCCATCCAGTGGCTACAGCGTCCGCGTCGAACACCTGCATAAAATGGGGGACTGCCGGGTTTAACATACTATTGTTTAAAATAATTGTAAAAGTTCCGAGTAATACCGTAATAACGACAAGCCATTTTTCCGGTATTTTAGCCATTAAACTCACCTGCATTCTTCCTTCGTTTTGCGAAATACTCTTCTTCTATTCTACCATGAGTTGAAGTGAAGAAAGTGAAAAAGCAGACCTTTTGACTAAGGTCCGCTCTTATCCGCATTATTTAAGTGGGTAATGTTTTAAGAAGTAAATCAGTGACTGGAGTTCCACTGATAAATCGATGTGATGGACTCTGACGTCGTCAGGGACAGAAATTCTTGCCGGTGTAAAATTAAGAATGCCTTTAATGCCGGCTTCGACGAGCTGATCAGCAATACTTTGGGCGGCCTGTGAAGGCACAGTTAAAATGACCACTTCAACATTGCTGTCCTCAATTCGGTCTTTAAACTCATCAAGATGGTAGACAGGGACATCGCCAATCTCTTTCCCTACTTTGTCGTCTGCCACATCAAAAGCCATCTCAATTCTCGTATTGTTTGTTTTGCTGAAATTATAATTGAGAAAAGCCGTCCCCAGGTTTCCGACCCCTACGAGAGTCACTTTTGTCAGTTCGTCCTGGTCGAGTGTTTTTCTAAAGAACGTCAATAAATAATTGACGTTATAACCGTAGCCTTTTTTCCCCAGTGCTCCGAAATAAGAGAAGTCCCGCCGGATTGTCGCAGAATCCACTTTGACCGCTTCACTTAATTCAGATGATGACACCCGGTGTTTCCCCGAAGCCTGTAAACCCTCAAGGAAACGGTAGTATAAAGGCAGCCGTTTCGCAGTGGCCTGAGGAATTTTCGTTTGATCGATATCCATGGATCATTCGCCCCCTGTCTTTTTCTATTCCATCTCTGTATTAGTTAAATTAATAAAAGGTTAATTATTGCTCATCTTCTCTCTTAAAATCCCCGCTTTTTCCGCCGGTTTTTTCTACCAGATAAGTATTCCCGATTACCATGCCTTTATCTACCGCTTTACACATATCGTAAATAGTCAAAGCAGCCGCAGAGGCTGATGTGAGCGCTTCCATTTCGACTCCTGTACTGCCTTTTGTCTTTACGCTCACCTCAATGACCAGCTGGTATGTATCTCCATTCACATGCCATTCAAAAGTAATATCCACCCCTGATAAAGACAGCGGATGACACATCGGAATCAGTTGAGAGGTATTTTTGGCAGCCATAACACCTGCAACCTGGGCGACTGCAAGGACATCTCCTTTTTTCATTGTGCCTTCGTTAATGCCTTCATAGATTTGCTTGTTCACAAATATACTTGATTTGGCGACTGCTGTCCGCACCGTTTCACTTTTTCCAGAAATATCGACCATTTTTGCGCGGCCCTGTTCGTTAAAGTGTGTGAATGAATCCATGTAAATCCTCCTCTTTTCCTCTCTCCATTGTACACTATTCTTTCACAATCTGCACAATCCAACTCGAAAAGTTGCCATGAACGTTATCCCTCATGTACACTTACCTTGTGAATACGTACGGAATTTAATGTGAGGATGACCACTATGATTTTATTACAATGTACACAGCTTTCAAAGTCATTTGGAACGGATACAATTCTTTCAAATGTAAAACTGGAAATTAAAAGCCGTGAGAGAATTGCCCTTGTCGGCCGAAACGGCGCAGGTAAATCGACTCTCCTGAAAATTATTACCGGTGAACTCCCTTATGATTCAGGGAACCTGATGATCCCTAAAGACGTCCGTATCGGCTACCTCGCCCAGGACAGCGGACTTGATTCTGAGCGGACCATTTGGGAGGAGATGCTGACTGTTTTTGAATCTTTGAAAAAAATGGAACAGTCATTACGGAAACTGGAAGAAAAAATGAGTGATCCGGACCGCCGCGATTACGACAAAATCCTTGCGGAATATGACCAGCTTCAGCAGGACTTTAAGGACCGGGGCGGATTTAAATATGAAGCGGATATCCGCAGCATTTTATCCGGCCTCAATTTCAAAGATTTTGATTACAATACGCCGGTTTATTCATTGAGCGGCGGCCAAAAAACACGGCTTGCCTTAGGTAAGCTGCTGCTCTCGCGCCCTGACCTGCTCGTTTTGGATGAACCGACCAACCACTTGGACATACAGACGTTAACATGGCTTGAGAACTATTTAGCCGGCTATGAAGGGGCTATTTTAATAGTTTCACACGATCGCTATTTTTTAGACCGTGTTGTTGATTATGTTTATGAACTGACCTTTAATCAAACCGTCAAGTTTACCGGAAACTACTCCAAGTATCTGGAACAGAAAGCCCAGCGTTTTGAACAGGAATTAAAGCAGTATGAGAAACAGCAGGAAGAAGCGAAAAGACTTGAAGAGTTTGTCCAGAAAAATCTTGCCCGCGCATCGACAAGCAACAGGGCAAAAAGCCGGCGTAAGCAGCTTGAACGCATGGATATGATGGATCGCCCTCAGACCGAGAACTACTCCGCTAATTTCCGCTTTAACATTAACAGGCAGAGCGGTAATGATGTGCTGATGATTAATGATTTATCGGTCGGGTATAATGCACAGACGTTATTTGAAAACGTAGATCTTAAACTGACCCGTGGAGAAAGCGTTGCTTTAATCGGGCCCAACGGTATCGGAAAGTCGACTCTCATAAAAGCCATAGCCGGAAAGCTTAAACCTTTTCAAGGTGACATCCGCTACGGCAGCAATGTTTCAATTGGTTATTATGATCAGGAACAGACACAGTTAACATCTAATAAAACAGTGCTTCAGGAACTGTGGGATGATTATCCACAGACGAATGAAAAAGATATCCGTACCGTTTTAGGAAATTTCCTGTTCAGCGGCGAAGATGTGTTAAAGACAGTTTATGATCTGAGCGGCGGGGAAAAAGCCCGGCTCGCCCTTGCCAAATTGATGATGCAGAAAGCTAACTTGCTCATTTTGGACGAGCCGACAAACCATTTAGACCTGGACAGCAAGGAAGTACTTGAAAACGCCTTGATTGAATACCCGGGAACTCTTCTGTTCGTTTCCCATGACCGGTATTTTGTGAACCGGATGGCGACGAGAGTAGTCGAACTTTCATCGACCTCAATGACAAGCTATCTTGGAGATTATGACTATTACGCAGAGAAAAAAGAGGAACAGGCAGAGCTGAAACGGCTTGCTGAAGAAAAAAATGCTGTTTCAGAGAAGAAAAATATGGATGATTTATCCACAGACAAACAGACTAAGAACGATTATAAGAAAAGAAAAGAGCAGCAAAAGCTTGAGCGCCAAAAACAAAGGAAAATAGACGAACTGGAAAAGCAAATAGAAGCTGAAGAAGAAAAAATCACTCAAATTGAAGACGAACTGTGTGATCCGGAAGTTTTTCAGGACCATGAAAAATCCCTTGAACTGAATGAACAGCTGGAACAGGCAAAAAATAAAATTGATTTGCTGCTTGAAGAGTGGGAAACTCTGCAGATGGACGACTAATAAATGTGGATAAGTTTACAGAAAGCTCCCCCGATGCTGAAAGACATCGGGGGAGCTTTTTTTATGCACCCTATTGTAAAGCAGCGATTCGCCAGCTGGCAGCTCATGACGTTCCTTCTTCGTTTCATGAATGGGCAAAAAAAGCTGTCCACAAATTAAAGCGGATGCAATCCACAAAAGAGTTCTTATTTTCTGACATATCCACACTATCCACAAAGTTACTCACAGGTGAAATGCATTTATACCAATACCCGAAGCATTTACTCACAAAAACCCCTACTTATCCACAGACGACTTGTTAACAAGTGGATTTCGAGCGGGACAACTTTCCTTTAAGTTATCCTCATTATACACAGCTTGTGGATAAAATGTTATTAACAGGAGCATACATTCGTATAATCTGATTTAAATAAACTGAATATGTATCCTGTTTCCCTGTATGACTTAATAAAAAACGTGGTTGCCCTCAAAAGGGAGCCTTCTTAGGACATGAGAGCGCAAGCAGGTACGAGATACGACCCGCTCAGGAGGCAACGGGAAATGTGAGCGGACCTTTTATTGTGGATATCTTCGCTCAACCTCTTAAGCAGACCAATTATCCATAAAAAAGCACCTCCACTCAAACGATGGAGGCGCCGTACACGCGCATATACGTACAATCCAAATTTAATTAAAAACCCCGCAGAAGAGCCGTGCCTTTACTTCAACAGTAAGCCTGCCTGGCCGTTTAATCGGTCATCTGCAAAATTGCCGTTCCAGTATAAAAAGGTTCCTGCGGATGCAATCATAGCAGCATTGTCTGTGCATAACTCCAATGGAGGGACAGTCAGTTTTAAGCCTGCTTTCCCGCAAGCCTCCGTTAATTCTGCACGCAAGCCTTTATTAGCTGCTACGCCTCCGGCAAGAACGAGCCGGTCCACCTTTTTGTCTTCCGCCGCCCGCATAGCTTTAGTTACAAGAACATCAACGACACTCGCCTGAAAGCTTGCTGCGATATCTTCCTTTGACCATTCTTCTCCTCGCTGCTTCGCGTTATGAAGGGTGTTGATTACTGCTGACTTTAATCCGCTGAAACTGAAATCATAAGAGCCTTCTTCAAGCCACGCCCTCGGCAAGTCGATGACCGGTTTTCCCTCATGGGCGAGCCGGTCGATGTGCGGTCCGCCCGGGTAAGGGAGCCCCAGTGTTCTCGCTACCTTATCGTAAGCTTCTCCTACAGCGTCATCTCTTGTTTCTCCAATTACTTCGTATGAGGCGTGCTCCTTCATATATATCAATTCAGTATGCCCGCCTGAGACAACGAGAGACAATAATGGGAAGTCCAGTTCCTCTACAATATGATTAGCATAAATATGGCCGGCAATGTGGTGGACACCAATTAAAGGCTTATCCCATGCAAAAGCAAGCGCTTTTGATGCATTGACCCCTACGAGCAATGCACCGACAAGCCCGGGGCCTTCTGTCACAGCGATCCCGTCAACATCCTCTACTTGAATATCCGCTTTAGCCATCGCCTCTTCGACTATATACGTAATCTGTTCTACGTGATGCCTGGAGGCTATTTCAGGTACCACGCCGCCAAATCGTTTATGGCTCTCGATCTGTGAAGAAATCACGTTGCTTAGAACCTCTCTGCCGTTTTTTACAACAGCCACAGATGTTTCATCACAGCTCGTCTCTATTCCTAAAATAATTGTATCCTTACTCATGTTAATCCCACCCACATGACCAGCGCATCCTCCTGGTTGTCTGTATAATAGTTTTTACGAATACCGCCTTTCTGAAATCCGTACTTCCTGTAAAGAGACTGGGCCGGCTCATTAGAAACACGCACTTCCAGGCTCATTTTGACGGCCCCCAGTGTTTTAGCCATATCCATCGCGCCGCGGAACAGGTAGTCCCCAATTCCTTTCCGGCGCTCTGAAGGATGAATGGCAATATTAGTGATATGGGCATCATCCGAGATGACCCATAACCCGCAATAACCGATCACTTTCCCGTCCTGCTCGGCGACCAGGTAATAAGCAAACTGGTTTTTAGTAATTTCGTTAAAGAAAGCTTCACGGCTCCAGGGCGTTGTGAAACACTTGAACTCCAGCTCCATAACGTCATCCAGATCGTCTATTTCCATCAGCCGGATTTGCACATCTTTATTCATAGTAGTCTCCCGTAAATTAATCTTCTTTATTTTTTTTGTTAGCTTTCAGCCACTTTGCCTCCGCTTCCGCCATACGCAGATAATTAGGTGAAAAAGTATGGGGGCTGTCTCCCGGTGCTTTGTCCATTCCTGCCGCAGCCAGTTCCAGCGGACGAGGCAGGTTCCCGATGGACGAAGCCGCTGTGGCCCATTCGCCAAGCTCTTCTTTTATAAGGGAGGCGTGCTGCCCTATATCAGGGCTCAGAAAGATAACTGGTTCTTCTTTTTCTTTCAAAAGCTGGAGCCAGTCTTTATGCATCGTGATGCGATCCTCTTCCTCCTGTATGATACGGCCGCCTTCTGAGCGGTAAAGGCCTGTAAAAACCTGTCCGCGCCGGGCATCGAAGAACGGAGAAATAACCCCTTGAAAATGCCGGGCGTTTTGAGCAAGCATCTCCATACTAGATACTCCGATAACAGGAATATTCAGCGCCCAAGCCATCGTTTTTGCAGTTGTCACTCCAATTCTTACCCCTGTATAGGAGCCTGGTCCTTCTGATACAACAATTCTGTCGAGGTCACCCGGTTTCATATCCGTTTCACTGAACAACGTTCTAATCGCGGGCATCAGCCTGACGGAATGGTTTTTTTTCTGGTGTGTCACTATTTCCCCAAGAGGGTTTCCGTCTTTCAGGAGGGCGACTCCCATAACATATGAAGCCGTATCTACAGCTAAAATATTCATGCGTTAAACAGCTCCTTACCTAAACTGATATACCTTTCTCCGCAGGCAGTAAAACGAAATTCTCTTACATTGCCGCCGCAAAATTTAATTTTTATATTCATACGTTGTTCAGGAAGCTGTTCGGCGATCATCGAAGGCCATTCAACAACAGTTACCCCTTCACCTTCAAAATACTCCTCCAGTCCGAGATCTTCAAATTCGTCTTCGATCCGGTAAGCATCCATATGATAAAAAGGAACCCGTCCTTCATATTCTTTCATAATGGTAAAGGTGGGGCTGTTTACTGTTCGGGTAACCCCGAGTGCGGCAGCTAAAGCTTTAGTAAACGTTGTTTTTCCTGCCCCGAGATCCCCTTCAAGGGTAATGACATCTTCTTTTTCCAAAAGCTTTCCCAGTTTTTCAGCAATATGTGCCGTTTCCTCGGGAGAATGAGTGGTAATTGTCCATTCCTGCTTCATACATCGCACTCCTGATTCGTTAAAATACTTTCGATTATTTTCGCTCTGTCAGACAGATTCCTGTTTTTGAAATTAGTGTTCCCGTTCTGCTTCAGGGGTCATACTGCATTACCGGCACCTCGCCAGTGCTTGCACAGTCTCTGACAGATTCTTTTATTAAAAATGGTGATAACCTTGCTTTTCAGCAAGGTTTTTTTTGCCTTCCCGTTCAATATAAACCTTGCCGCTCCCCGGTTCAACTGATCCTATACGGAAAAGAGGCAGTCCTTTGCTGGAAAACAGCCGGCTCAGGAATTCCCAGTCTTCTTGCGAGACCGTGCCTGTCAGCTGAAAGTCTTCGCCTCCATACAACACCCATGATTCTTGTTTTTCCAATGAATACTCTTTAAGTGACTCATGCATTGGCAGCTTGTTCCAGTCTATAATTACATCTATTCCGCTTGCCTCAGCTATTTCCTTCGCTTCATGAGCCAGGCCGTCACTCACATCATTTAGGGACAGTCTGCAGCCAGCCTCTGCGAGAAGCATACCCGACTGGAGTTGCGGTTCCGGCTCCTGATGGGCTTTCAGAAACGGTTTAAGTGAAGGATCGTCTGCTGCTTTAAGCCCCTGTTCCAAAAGCTTCTCCAGCCCGTAAGCCGACGAGCCTGCCGGTCCTGTTATAAACAGGACATCCCCTGCTTTTGCATTTGACCGGAGCAGCCGCCGTCCACTTTTGATTTCGCCTATGACGGTGACAGTAATAACGAGCGCATCTCCCGTAGAAACCGTATCGCCGCCAATTAAATCCACATGCCATTTTTCGGAAAGCTCATGCATTCCTTCATATATTTCTCTCAGCTCTTCCTGAGTCCAGCCCTGTTTCGGAACGGCTATTGAAACAAGATAATAAAGAGGGCGTCCCCCCATTGCGGCTATATCGCTTAAATTAACTGCCAGTGCTTTATAACCTGTCGCTTTGGCAGGGACTGTTTCTTTTTTGAAATGAACCCCTTCTACCATTGTATCCACAGTTACCACTTGCTCATAACCTGTTTGGGGTTCATAAATGGCCGCGTCATCTCCCACTCCCACTTTAACTGAGGAATGGCGGTATGCCGGTTGTGAAACAGATTTTATCCATTCAAATTCATTGTTCACGATTACTCACCTGCCTGCTGCTAAACGTCTTCTCCGTGCCATGATTACCGTTCTCCATTATACCAAACCGGAATGAAAAAAAGGAGGGCTGTCCCTCCCTTAATCTAATGCTCTTTTAAAAACCTCAATGATATCTTCAGCATCTTCTATTCCGACAGAGATACGGATCATCGAATCAGTGACACCTAGTTTTTCACGCATCTCTCTAGGCAGCGGCCGATGGGACGTATTAACCGGATAGGAGATTGAGGTCTCAACACCTGCTAGCGTAGGAACAATTTTTACCCAGTCAAGTTTCTTTGAAAATTCGAAAACACTCTTATCATCTGTTAAATCAATCGTTACAATTGCGCCATTACCCCCAGTTGCCGCAGCCTCAGGATAATAGACTTTCCGGATGGCTGAGTGCCCTTTCAAGGCGTCTGCAAGTTTTTGGGCATTCGAGCATTGCCGCTCCATTCTCAAACTCAGAGTTTTAAGCCCTCTCGTACCAAGCCAGCCGTCAAATGGACCAAGGTTGCTTCCAAGACTCGATACTTTTGCTTTAGCTTTCATTATGATATTCCGGCTCCCTGTTAAGACCCCTGCTGATACGTCACTGTGACCGGCAATATATTTTGTCGCGCTATGGACAACCATATCTGCCCCAGCTTCGTGCGGGCGAATTAAGTATGGCGTGGCAAACGTATTATCTACCATTGTTTTTAGCTTATGTGTAGCCGCTATCTTTATAATACCTTCCAAATCTTCCACCCTTAAAAGCGGGTTCGTTATGGATTCTGTAAAAAGGAGTACCGTGTTCTCCTGAATTGCCTCTTCTATTTCTTCCCGGTTACAGCAGTCCACAAAAGTGACTGAGATTCCAAAGTCTTTCAGTTCATGGGCAAAAAGCTGGTAGGTGCCGCCGTATAAATCTTCTGTAGCAATGATATGATCACCTGACTTTGCTACAGACAGAACCCCAGCCAAGATCGCCGACAGACCGGACGAAGAAGCTATTCCCATCTCCGCTCCTTCAAGGTCAGCTACACCCTTGCCGAGATCATCGGTATTCGGATTCCCCATCCGTGTATAAAAATATGATTTATTTCCTTCAAAAAAACTTTCCATTTCTTCTAAATCAGAAAATGAAAAAGCCGAAGTCTGATAGATTGGCTTTGTTTTACTCATATCATCAGATTGTATTTTTTCCTGAAAATGCACATTCTTTGTCTTAAACCTCATCTAACGTCAACACCTTTCAAAACATCTTCTGTCTATCATACCTTATAATCTCTTTTCTTAAAAACAATACTATAACTATTTAGATGCTAACTTTAGTAACTTATCCAGTCTCTCTCTTTTTTAGTTTATTTAGGAATTATTAACGAAGATTAATATAATCTTTACGTTATGTTTATTATTCTTTTATATTCCCTTAATTTTCGACCAGTAAAGTGAGCACTGTGAGAAACAACAAATGAAGAGGAAGGTGCACACCAATGAAAAAATTACTTAGTGGATTATTTGCAAGTATGATGCTTTTGGCAGCTTGCGGAGAAGAAGGAGAAAATGCAGGAGCAGAGAATACAAGCAATAATAATAATTCTTCCAGCAACGTTGCTGCTGAGAACGAGGATAACAATTCTTCCAATAATGGTGAGAATAACTCAGCTAATGAAGAAAATGAAACGGCTGAAGCAGACCGTGAAGATTGGCCTGAAACCCTCCGATTTGCTGTCACCGGAATTGACGGAATGGAAGAACTCCAGCGCCGTTATGATTTATTCCAGGAAACTATGGAAGAACTATTGGATATTGACATTGAATTTTTCGCATTATCTGACCGGACTGTTGCTGCAACGGCAATGGAATATGACCAGGTTGATGTTATTCTTTCCGGGCCGTCAGAATATGCCCAGACTAAATCTGCGGAACCTGGCGCCGAACCATTAGCTGCTATTGAAAGAGATGCTTATTACACAGTCATCATTGTCCATGAAGACAGTGAATTTGAAACAATCGAAGACTTAAAAGGCCATTCAGTCGCCATGAAAGAAGCAGGATCTACATCCGGACATATTGGCCCAAGTGCTTTGTTTATTGAAAATGGAATGGATTTAGATAATGATATCGACGTTAAACTGCTGGGAGATGCCCGCGTGGATGCATTAAAGAACGGCGACGTTGACGCTCTCGGAGATGGGATCCGCTACTATGACATGATGGTTGAAGAAGACGGTGAAGGTGTGTGGCGAATACTTCATGAAGGCCCTCCGCTTCCTCAAGATCCATTCGTAGCAAGCCCTAATCTTCCTGACAGCTTTAAAGAAGAGCTTCAAAATGTGTTATTAGAAAATGACGAGGAGATTCTTGGAGCTATTCTTGATCATGAAGAAAACGAAAAATACCAGCAAGCAGATATGGTCGAAATTGACGATTCTGATTATGACCTGATGAGAGAAACATACTCAACTCTAGGCATTGACTTGTAATCTGAGGAGGATTTAAGATGATTTCTCTAAAAGTGGAGAACATCGGGAAGACATATCCAGATGGAAACGAAGCATTAAAAGATATAAATTTTGAGGTGAATCCAGGCGAAGCCGTTGTGCTGTTAGGGCACAACGGCTCTGGAAAATCCACCCTTTTCCGTTCCATAACAAGTTTTGAAACCCCCTCGAAAGGGAGTATTTATATGGACGGGACCAATATTACAGAATTAAAGAAACGGCAGCTCCGTCCGGTAAGAAAACGAGTAGGAATGGTATTTCAGCACTTCCATCTCATAAATAACCTGTCTGTCTTCCAAAACGTTCTATTTGGAGCGCTTGGCCAGACACGTTTCTTTTTCCAGACTTTCTCCCCTTTCGCCAGTCAGTCTTTAAGAGAGAAAGCGATCGAATGCCTTGACCGGGTCGGTCTTGCTCATTTTGCCCACAAAAGGTCTGACCAGCTGTCAGGCGGACAACAGCAGCGTGTGGCAATTGCACGGATGCTCATGCAGGATCCTGAAATTGTTTTAGCTGATGAGCCCATCGCCAGCCTCGATCCGAAAGCAGGGAGAGAGGTAATGGATCTGTTGTGGGAAATCGCTGAAGAAAGAGGCTTATCTGTTATATGTATCCTTCATCAAATGGATATCGCCCGGGAATATGGCGACCGCATTATTGCCTTAAAAAACGGTGAACTTATTCTGGATGAATCTATGGACAAAATTGACTCTGCATTTTTCCGCAGTTTATACGAGCATGAAGAAGATGAAGATACGTCCGATGAACAAAAGAGAGTTGAGGTCGGTTAATGATGAACAAGCAAAACAAAGACTATAAAAAAATGATCCCTCCACGCTATAAAAAACCGTCTCTTATCACTTGGATATTGACCGTCATATTCATCTCTTTTATGTTTACTGGCATCTCCAATGCAGGGCTCTCACCGGAAAGGCTCGGAAGCGGCATTGTTAATATGTTCTCGTTCATAGGAAATGCTTTCCCGCCTGATGTCAGCAGGACCGGGAGTATAATAGGATCTATCATAGAAACCTTTGAAATAGCTCTGGTAGGGACTTTTTTCGGAGTGATCCTCAGCCTGCCTATTGCTATTCTGGCATCGAGAAATACAACACCGCATCCTTTAATAAGAACAGCGACCAGAGGAGTAGTCTCAACCTTACGGACTGTCCCTGACCTTATTTGGGCCTTAATATTCGTTATTTCTGTAGGTTTGGGTCCATTAGCCGGGATTTTGACCATTATCGTTGATACAATCGGTTTCTGTGCCCGCTTCTTTTCTGAGCGTATTGAGGAAATTGAAAAAGGGCCCTCCCAAGCCCTTGAATCTACAGGAGCAACCCAGTTAGGAATTATCTCGGGATCTGTCATCCCTATTGGCTTCCCTTCATTTGTTGGAACCAGTCTATACGCCGTAGAAAAATCAATCCGTTCAGCTGTTATTTTAGGGTTAGTAGGAGCAGGCGGAATAGGTGTGGAGCTTAACACAGCTATGTCTATCCGTGCATTTGATGAAGCACTCATGATCATTATCCTTATTCTAATTGTGGTTATTACCGTTGAACAAATATCCACCTTAATCAGAAAAAAAGTGATTTGATGTGAATATAAAGCTCACTTATATATAGTCAGCAAAGATATTATTGAACCAGGCCGCTGAGGGTCTGGTTCTATCCGCGGGATTTGATGTTCTGTCAGCGAATTTTGAATTCTACCGGCGAAAATTCGAATCTATCAGCGGAAATCGCTGGTTTATCAGCCATACCTTCTTTTCATAAACTCCACCGTTACTTTTTTATCTTTACGACAAACAGAAAGCCAAAGGGAGAATTCCCTTTGGCTTTCTGTCATACTTAGAGGAGCAGTTTCCCTCAGTCCCAAACCTTTCCATACAGCAGAGGTTTTTTTATTTTTTCAGTTTTGCGAGCTGTTCCGCAAGAGCGTTGTTAAAAGGTTCATCTGAGGTTTTATCCTGTTTCTTCATATAATTAGACACCTCACGCTTTGACAGCTTCGTATTCTGTTCTTTCTTTTTCCGTTCATTAAATGCCGACAGTTTCTCTTTATGCCCGCATTTACAGACAAATACCTGCCCTTCTCCCTGGCCTCGAAGCTCCAGCTTCTTTTTACATTTAGGGCACCGGGCGTTGGTCGTCTTAGTAATATTTTTACGATAGCCGCACTCCCGGTCCTGACAGACATGCATTTTCCCTTTTTTCGTTTTTACTTCAAGCATGTTCTTATCGCATTCAGGACATTTAGTGCCTGTAAGATTCGTATGCTTATATTTTTTGGAACTGTTTTTGATTTCAGTCACAATAGTCTTCGTATAACCTTTAATTTCGGAGATAAATTCTTCTTTTTGCAGTTTATTTTGTGCAATGGCCTCCAGTTTTTGTTCCCATTCACCTGTTAAAAGAGGAGATTTTAAATCCACCGGTACCAGCTCAAGCAGCTGCTTCCCTTTCGAAGTAATAACAAGTTCCTTTCCGTTTTTTTCTATTAGAAAAGAACTGAAGAGCTTCTCTATAATGTCAGCCCGTGTAGCTACTGTGCCGAGTCCACCGGTCTTTGCCACCAGCTTGCCTAGCTGCTTGTTGCCTGCTCCGATGTATTTCGAAGGGTTTTCCATAGCTGACAGCAGAGTTGCTTCATTAAATCTGGAAGGCGGTTGCGTCTCGCCTTTCGTCTTGCGGGCGTTTGTGACAGTAAGTATTCCGCCGTTATGAAGTTCCGGAAGACGCTGATCATCGAGCTGCTCCTCTGCATTCTCCCCATCATCTGCTGTTTGTTCGTATAATTCCTTCCATCCGAGTTCCAGTACACGCTTTCCTTTTGCAATAAAAGTGTCCTTGCCTACATTTGCTTTCACTGTTGTTTCTTCGTATTCAAACGGAGGCATCATAACAGCAAGAAACCGTTTGACTACAAGGTCATACAGTTTCCACTCTTTATTAGAAAGCTTTCCCATCAGAGGAGGCTCTTCAGTCGGCACGATCGCATGGTGATCACTCACTTTCGAATCATCCACAAACGATTTGTGCGGTTTGACCGAACGTTGCAGAAGCTTATGAGCGATTTTAGCCGTATCACCTTGTTTACAGGCTTTTATCCGGTCCGCCAAGGTAGAAACCATATCAGATGTTAGATATCTGGAGTCCGTTCTTGGATACGTCAGCACTTTATGCTGTTCATATAGTTTTTGGAGGATCGACAATGTCTCCTTAGCGGAATAATTAAAAAGCCTGTTAGCTTCTCTCTGAATCTCAGTCAAGTCATACAGCTGCGGAGCAAACGTTTTTTTATTTTTCTTATTTACTTCATTAATATTTGCCTTTGAATTTAATGCGGCACTTTTTACCTGATCTGCAGTTTCTTCTGAGAAGGTGCGGTAGCTGTTTGACTTTTTGTCCTGCCATGTCAGCTGGACCCCTTCCCTCGTATCTGCCTTAACTCCGAAATACGTTTGCGGCTTAAACTCGCGGATCTCTTCCTCACGTTTGGCAATCATAGCGAGAGTTGGAGTCTGAACGCGTCCGCTTGAAAGCTGTGCATTAAACTTGCAAGTTAGGGCCCGGGTCGCATTTAAACCGACATACCAGTCTGCTTCAGCCCGCGCAACAGCTGAATAATAGAGGCTTTCGTATTTACGGCCGTCCTTTAAGTTCTGGAAACCTTCTTTAATCGCTTTATCAGTCACAGAGGAGATCCATAGCCGTTTAACCGGCTTTTTCACTTTTGCTTTCTCAAGAATCCAGCGGGCAACAAGTTCACCTTCCCGTCCTGCATCGGTGGCAATAATAACTTGCCCTGCGTCCTTTCGATGGAGTTGAGTTTTTACGGTCTGAAATTGCTTCCCTGTCTGCTTAATCACCGTGAGTTTAAGCGGAGAAGGCAGCATCGGGAGGTCTTCCAGCTTCCATGATTTATATTTATTATCATAAGCTTCAGGGTCTGCATGGGTAACGAGATGCCCGAGAGCCCATGTCACAATATATTTGTCCCCCTCAATAAATCCGTTTCCTTTCTTATGGCAATTCATTACTTTGGCAATGTCTCTTGCCACAGATGGTTTTTCTGCAATGACTACTGACTTTTTCATAAACTGTATGCCATCCTTTCTAGCCTGAAAAAAAATAGTTGAAACTATATATGTCAGCCTCGGCTTTTTATAGCCCAGCGTAAAATATGGTCGTAATAGTTTCTCTATGGTGCCATTATACCTTGCTGAATAAAAAAAGACATCCTCTTGCTTAGATCAGCAAGGTTTCGTGTCTAATCCGAGGTTCTAGCGGAGAAAAAGTTAGGTATGTAGAGACTCACCTAGGTACCTCGGGCTTTTGCGCGTAATTTGAGAGCCATATTGGTTAAATATAGAGGGGATTAGTAAAATTTAGAGGCCTATATATGATAAGTGAGCGTCTATCGAGGGGCCTATCAGCGAAATTTGAGTTCTATCGGCGAAAATAGATGCTCTATCAGCGAATTTTGAGTTCTATCAGCGAAAATCGATGCTCTATCAGCGAAAACCGATGCTCTATCAGCGAAATTTGAGTTCTATCAGCGAAAACCGATGATCTATCAGCGAAACGCCTGTCTAAAAGAAAAGTAATCAGCTTTTAGCCGGAAATGGTTGAGGTAATTAATCTTCCTTCCTTTCTTTCCTAAACACAAAAAAAAGACATCCTCTTCTGAGAATGCCTTTGAGCCCAGCGACGTCCTACTTTCACAGGGGGAGAGCCCCCAACTATCATCGGCGCTGGAGAGCTTAACTTCCGTGTTCGGCATGGGAACGGGTGTGACCTCTCCGCGATCGTCACTGGACA
>NZ_JAIWPE010000019.1 GCF_021028955.1 Salipaludibacillus sp. CUR1 | reverse complement strand
CGCGGCAAGCGAGTGTATTTTTGAACAAGCAACCCATAATAATATGAGATATAAAAAAATGGCTCTCACATTAGTGAGGGCCATTCTTATTCACTGGGTTTTGTCCCAGCCTCTTTCTATTCGCTATACCTTTCAAACGGCTGCTTTATTATTCAGCTGCCAAATTAACGATACGGCCTTCAACGTCATAATCTACTTCGCCAAGTTCAGCCATATAGTCACGCAGCATTTCCCAGTCAGTATTCCCGACAATTGTGCCGCGGCCGTCGTCATATGCCTGTGCGAACACCTCATAACCGTCTCCGCCGGTTGCTGTGAAGTTATTCGTAGCAATCGTATACATGTCGTCTTGCTCGATATCAACGTACTCGCCGTCCACTTCTATTTCAAGAGAGACGACTCTTTCACCTGGGTCCAAGTCGCTGTCATACGTTAGTTTTGTGCCGGCTGATACGTGAAGGAAACCGCCGTTTTCTGCCGGCGCATCAAAGACACTCGTTTCAAATGCCTGCATTAGTTCTTCCCCTGATAATTCTAACAGCGTAAGCCTGTTTCCGAACGGCTGGACTTCAATCAGCTGACCGATGGTTACTTCGCCTGCAGATATCGGGGCGCGGATCCCGCCGCCGTTTTGCAATGCCATAATAGTATCTTCATTTGCTTTTAATGCGGCTCTAAGCTGGGCATCAGTAATTAAATTGCCGAGCGCTGTTTCGTTGGCGCGGACACTCACATCATCGCCGTCACCGTGGCGCGGATTCGGGAGGTCATTCTTAACAGTTGAGCCAGCCGGCTCATTTTGCAGTTCTTCAATCGCTTCAGTGTAAGGTTTAAGCATTTCGGCTGCTTCAGGATCAGGTTCGCGGTCTCCGGTTGCCATTAACTCACCATCAGAGTCAACAACGACGCCATTTTCATCGAAAGTCACGTTAACTACGCCGAGGAATTTACCATATTCTCCTGCTTGAGCTACAACGGTCGGCTCCATTTCCTCGCCATGCTCATTTTCAGTCAACACGGTAGGAGGCGATACTTCTGTATGGCTGTGCCCGCCGATGATGACGTCAATTCCTTCAACTTTAGAGGCGAGCAGAAGGTCGTTGCCGACGCTTGGGTCACTGTCATACCCAAGATGCGTAAGGGCGATAATTTTGTTAACGCCTGCTTCTTCAAACAGACCAACCATTTCTTCGGCCGCTTCTGCATAGTTGGAGAAAGTCACATTCATCGGACTGGAAATATCGACAGTATCTTCTGTGTTAATTCCGAAAATCCCGACTTGTTCGCCATCTACTTCTTTTACGATCCCATCATAAATCATGCCGTTTTCAGCTTCAAAGCTGATCCCGCCCTGCTGGTTTATATGATCAAAGCCAGGGTCGCCTGAAAAGTCCATGTTAGCACCCACAAATGGGAACTCTGCATTCTCGACGAACTCCACTAATTCAGGGTGCCCTTCATCAGGATCTCCAAGATCAAATTCATGGTTTCCAAAAACAAAGGCGTCGTACTCCATATAGTTCATAAACTCAAGGGCGTCCTGGCCCCGGAATTCATTAAAATAAAGCGTGCCGGAGAACACATCTCCCGCGTCAAGAAGAAGGCCGTCTCCATACGTTTCTTTAGCTTCATCCAAGGTTGTCACAAGTTGAGGAAACATATTCGTGCGGCCGTGGATATCATTCGTATGGAAGATATTAAGGCTGAACATCTCTTCTTCATCTGCAAAGTCAAAATCAAGTTCAAAATCGTTAATCCGAAGTGTTCCTGCCAATCCATCGAGATCATCGTTCGCATGTTCAACTGTCACTAATGAACGATCGTCTGAGGAGACATCATAATCCGTCAATTCAACTTCCACTACTGACTCGTCATCTAACTCTGCTTCAACTTCAAGCATCCGGTTAATATCGATGCCTTTCGGATAAGTTTTATCAAAATCAACCAGAAAACTTGTTGAATCAACCATTGTCACGCCGTCAATATCTCTTTTTGGACCGTGCGGGGCATTTTCGCTGTTGCCTCTTTGCTGTTCTGCCACGGCATTACCCTTGCCATTGCCGTTGCCTGGGTTAGCGTTGGCAGAATCCATAGGTGCAAAGGCAGCTGCCATTAAACTGACACTCATCATACCTGCAAAAAAAGGACGAAGCTTTTTAGAACGATTGGACATACCTCTTTCTCCTCCTTTGAAATATGTAATAGAATTAGTACATTCTGCTCCCTTAAAACGTTATAAGGAGAGCGCTTTCATTATATCTTCTTATTGGCAGCACCGTAAACTGGGGGTGTCACGCGTGTGATTTTTTTGAATACATTTACTTAGGTACAGAGAAGTGTTTTTATTTGTATTTTTGTGATAGAAAACTTCTGAGGAGTCATTTTTTGTCGAAATATTTGAATATTTCCATTGCTATGTAAAAATTCAGACGTAAGAAAGTTTCAATTTTATGGTATTAAAAGTAAATTATCCTTAGTCTGTAAAAATAATATTCTCTTCTCAGCTATTAATAAAATTGCAAATAAACCGGTAAAGGACTGAAGAGTTAAGTGAGGACATATAGACCTGAGGGAGGTTTTTCTGTAAGATAAAGCTAGTTCTAATTTACATAGCTGTCCAGAAAAATGAAATGTTTTAAACTCATAAACCTCATTGTTTTTATATCTTTCTTGCCGTATGGCAGGGGCCTGGTGTGACAGCAGGAATCAGGTTATGCATCTCAGAAGGAGAACAGATTATGATTTATTCAGAATCGCAGACTAAATATATATTACTTATTTCTTTATTAGTCGCTTCAGTTCTTATTTTTATAATGTTATATCAGACACGTGGTATTTTACTCGTCGATCAATCAGACGTGCCAAAGGAAGATGAAGGAGATCTTTTTATGGCAATCCTTACTTCTGACTCTGTAAGCGATCAAAGCTGGGGGAGTCTTGCCTATAAAGGACAGGTGATGATCGAAGATGAGTTTCCTGTCGACGCAGTATTACACAGCGGTCTCCACTCCGAAGAACTGGCTGCCGGCAAAGCAAAAGAAGCGATTGAAAGCGGGGCAGAATTAATTATTGGTCATGGACAGGAGTTTTCTCCCTTCTTCAGAGATTTGGCGCCTCATCATCCTGATGTGCAATTTGTAACCATTCACGGAACGGCTACTTATTCTAACCAGGCGGTTTATACATTTGGAAAAGGGAAAGCTGAATATTTTGCAGGTCTCGCTGGAGCTTTAAAATCTGAAACAGGCCGGATTGCTCTTATTGAAATAGAAGATGAAAAAAGAGGGTCTCCGAAATTTTATCAAGGGATACACGACTATAAACCTGAAGCAGAGGTGTTCAGTCAATCCGTCACAAGCAGGGAAGATGGTGCTGAAGCTGTCGGGGTAATGGATGCACTCCTTGAAAAAGGGGTGGATGTGATCTATTCCAAGGGGAACGCTTTCAACCGTGATATTATTGAACGGGCAAAAGAAGAAGACGTTTATGTAATTGGTTATATAGAAGACCAGTCTTATATGGCGAGAGATTATGTTCTAACCAGTGTGACAAATGACGTCCCAAAAGCCTACGTGGCCATACTGGAAGACTATTTCAGTGAAGAAGGAATTCCCGGGGGAGTAACGATTCTTGGTGAAAACGAAGGAGTAGTTGAACTTGCTCCGTTCGGTCCTATGTTCACAAAAAAAGAATTAGAGTTTATTGAATCAGAGTTTAAGAGACATACCAGAGGAGAGCTGACTTTTTAGTCGCGCAGGTTTAGAGAGGGGAAGAGCAATGGGCAAGTTCTTTAAAAACATGACGTTTCGCAGTAAAATATTGTCCATTCTTCTTATCATTACGATTTTATTAGCCAGTTTTTCATTTGTTATTATTCAGTCTATTAAAGAAGTTAATCAAGTAAGCGATGATGTCCAGAACACTAGTCTCCCTGAACATTTCTGGCTCTCTTACTGGGAACAGGAATTGCGGATGAAGGAATATATGGCTGAAACAGCAGTTGAAACGAACTTCTGCTGTGATTTCGCGGACACCTATGAACAAAGGCAGCAGGAGACAGAGGAACAGGTGAGGGAAGATCATGGGCCGGTTCCCGACTCTCTCTCGTCTGTTAAAAGAGAGATAGACTTATTGGATTTTCTAGTTACAAATAATGTGAGAGGTTTAGTTGAGTATGGCAACTTTCAAGCGGCCGCTGCTCTTATAGAAGAGGAATACCTTCCGGGCGTGCAGGAGCTTCACCAGACCTTGAGTAGTCAGAGAGAAACTGTCGTTCATTCACTGGAAGACCAGTCTGACCATATTTCAGCAATTATCAGCGAGTCTGTAAGGCTTCTCATTATTGTTACCACCGTCGCTGTCATTTTAGCAATTGCTGTGTCTTACAAAATAAGCGCAGGGCTTACAGAGCCGGTAGAAAATATAGAAAGAAAACTGGGCCATATTGCGAAAGGGAAGTACGGCTTAACGATCGAAGAGGGGAACCAGGTAGAACTTAAATCGCTGACTGCCTCCATTAATCAAATGTCAAAGAGGCTTAAAGAATCTTTTGATACAATCGTCAACGATAAGATTTACAGAGAGCAGATCCTTAATTCCCTGCCTCTGGGCATTGTGACTTACAATAAGAAAACCGGGGATCTGTCCCTTAATGACACGGCTAAAGAGTTTCTCGGCAATGATAATAAAAAGCTGATGGAGACGTTAATCAAAAAAGACTTTAATGAAAATCTACAATTCTGGGAGAGGTTTTCATCACCGGACATTTTCCACAATGTCAAAATTCCTTTTTACACGAACAGCGGCACGCACTTTCTATTAGTCTCCCAATCTGAGCTCCTTAACAAGGACCAGGAAATGACAGGAAAGATCTTTTATTTTCTTGATATAACCGAAACCGAAGAGATGGAGAAAAAAATTCAGCAAACTGAAAAACTAGCGGTTATAGGCGAACTGTCAGCGGGGGCTGCTCACGAAATACGAAACCCGTTAGCGGTGATTGACGGATTTTTGTCTTTAATGAACCAGTCTCTGTCAGAAGAACAAAAAAAGCAGTTCCACCTGCCTCTTCTCCTTAAAGAGCTTGACCGGATCAACGCGATCATTGAAGAGATGCTGATGCTTACAAAACCAAGTGCACCGGTCATGGAAAAAGTGTATTTTGAAAAAATCGTAGAAGACATTTTACCGTTAATCAGGCAGTCTGCAGGATACGACCAAGTCGAATTTAAAGTCGATCTTTATCCGTCTCAAGTGTATGTCGATTCTGAGCAGATGAAACAGGTCCTTCATAATCTCATTAGAAACAGCATTGAAGCAATGGGAGGAGAAGGTTCTATTACTATTTCTTCTATTGTGGAATACGGAAATCATAACATTTATATTAGAGATACAGGACCGGGAATTTCTAAGAAAATTCAGCAGCAGATTTTTGATCCTTTCCTTACCTCAAAAGAAAGCGGTACAGGCTTAGGCCTCACGATCGCTCAGCGTATAATGGATAACCACGGAGGCAAACTTCAGCTGGAGAGCACGTCCTCAGACGGGACCTGCTTCCTCCTCTCCTTACCCGCCGCCGAATAAATTCCCAGAACCTGGGGGGTCTGTCCCCCCAGGTTTTTCCTTTAAGCCTTTTTTACCATTATTTTCATTGGTAAGAAGATTTGTCGAAAAAATATGTCTATTTACTCATATGTTTACAAATAGTTTAAATTTTTTACAAAAACAGCTTGGTTTTCTTAAGATAATGGGTTAATTTACCATAAAAAGAGACCTTAAATTGACCTGATTTCTCTTGGTCTTTCAAACGGGGGAAGGTTACTTAGTAATTTTTAAATATGGAATAAGAAGTGAAAGAGGCAATAACAAGAAAGAAGGTCATCTATCCTATGAGAATAGATGCGAGGTTGTCAGACATCAGTTTACGTCACTCCGTAAAACAGATTATAATGAAAGCGCTCTCATTAAATGCCAGACTCCGAGAGACATTACATATTATTTAAGGAGGAGATGATGGTATGAAAGGTCGATCGAGAAGAACCCGTTCGTTATTTGCAGCATTAATGGCGGTCATCTTGACAGCTGCCACCTTTGCGCCGGCAATGCCTGCTGAAGCAAACCAGGGAAACGGAAATGGGCAGACAGAAGGCACGGTTGTTGAAGAAAGGGAACAAAGTAATAGTGCACAAGCGCCCCGTGGGCCGAAAAGGTCTGTGGAAGATGTGACAATCATTGATTCTACCAGCTTTTTAATCGATTTTGATAAAACGTACCCTAAAGGGCTGGGGATTGACAGAATGGTGGAAGTAGAAGTGGAACTGGCTGATAAAACAGTTATTGTTCCTGATTTAACAGGTTACGAGGTTTCCTCTGAAGACAGGTCCCACGTTACCGTGGAGCATCTTAATGACGACCTTGATGGCCTGAGCGGCACATTGACTGTGAATGATGTAGAGGCAGCCTTTGACTACACGGAAGAAGAGGAGTTTGAGGGCTCGACAATTCAGGAGGTGCGCGATTCTGACCTCGGTACGACTCATACTGTCCGCGGCACGGTAACTGCTCATTTTGAAGCAGGCGGCCAAACGAATATGTATATCCAGGATGACACTGCCGGCCTGTTATTAAGAGGTCCTGGTTTAGGAGACCTCTACACGATCGGTGACATGATTGAAGTGACAGGAGAGCTGGACCATTTCCGTGACATGCTTCAGCTGCTGATTGCTTCAGGGGATTCTGAAATGGTTCAGGAAAATGCAGGAATGGTTGAACCTAAACTGGTGGACTCAACTGATTTTTCCGAAGAGAGCGGTAAAAATATTGAAGCTCAGCTCGTCATGGTGGAAGAAGCCACTGTGAATGAATTAAGAGACTTCAATGATTACATCGCTGAGGACAGCGAAGGGGAATTCATTGTACTTGGCTCAGAAGCTGATGTTCAGGAAGAGACTGAGTATGACTATTTGATTGGCGTAGTGAATTACCATTTTTACGAACATAAACTCATGCCACGCTTTGATGAAGACTTAATTGAAGACGCCACTGTTGTGCAGCCGGTTCAGGCGGCACCGGGGTCTTCAGCAGTAGAGGCGGGCACTAAAGTGACTTTAAGCACGTTTACCGACGATGCGGTCATTTATTACACGACAGATGGGTCAGATCCGACTGCGGAAAGCAATTTGTACGACGGTCCAATTGAAATTACTGAAGACATGACTATTAAAGCTTTTGCAGTGAAAGACGGTTTAACTGACAGCCCTGTGCGTACGTATGAGTATAGGGTACTGGCAGAAGCAGGAAGCCTTGAAATTTATGACATTCAAGGGGCATCCCATATTTCACCTTACGAAGATATGGCCGTCCGGGAAGTTCCGGGTATTGTCACTTACACACAAGGCAACGGATTCTACATGCAGAGCGAAGAATCTGACGGCGATGTCAATACATCTGAAGGGATTTTCGTTTATAAGCCGAATCACGGGGTCACGGCAGGTGACATGGTGCTTGTTGACGGCCGGGTTGTGGAATATGAAGAACAAGGTTTTGACGGGAATAATGATTTAACGACGACACAGATTGTCGGCTCGTCACTGGAAGTCGATTCAAGCGGCAATGAGCTGCCTGATCCGGTAGTCATTGGAGTCGACCGCGATATTCCAAGTGTGCTTCTGGCCGATCCGGATGAATACGACATTTATGATCCGGATACATTTGATGCAACAGCAAACGCGCTTGATTTTTATGAGAGCCTTGAAGGAATGCTCGTTGAAATTCCGGGCCAGGTCACTCTTACCGGTCCGCAAAAATACGATGAAATTACCGTCATTTCTGAAGAATGGGATCTGGAAAACCGGACTCCGGACGGCGGGGTTTATTTAACAGAGAAAGAGCTTAACCCGGAAATTATGTTTGTTAACGTGCCCCGTGGAACGATAGCAAAAACGGGCGACTACTTTGAAGACAGCATTGAAGGTGTCGTGGGCTATAATTACGGCAATTTTAAAATTCAGCCTGTAGATGGCCTGCCTGAACTTAATGACGGCGGAGCAGAACGGCGGGACGAAACAACGATTGAATTTGCTGAAGATAAACTGACGGTTGCTACTTATAATGTAGAGAACTATTATCCCGGCGTACCTGCTGAAAAAACAGAACGGCTTGCCAACTCTATGGCAAATGAACTGAATGCTCCGGACATTATTACGCTTGTTGAAGTGATGGCAAGCGACGGAACGACGGACAGCGGCGATACGGACGCCAGCGAAAGCTATGAGACGTTAATTGATAGAATTGCTGAGCTTGGCGGCCCGCAATACGCTTACACCGATGTGGCACCTGTGGACGGACAGGATGGCGGAATTCCGGGCGGAAATATCCGTGTCGGGCATATTTACCGCACTGACCGCGTGCATTTAGCAGATGGCGAGATTGGCGGTCCGAAAGACGCACTGGCATTCGATGAAAACGGGGAATTAAACTATGTGTCAGGTTTAATTGATCCTATGAATGAGGCGTTTGAAAACTCACGGAAACCGTTAATGACTGAGTTTATTTTTAAAGGTGAATCCGTCTATGTCATCGGAAACCACTGGAACTCCAAACGCGGAGATACGGCACCGTTCGGGATGGAACAGCCTCCGGTTCAGGGAAGCCGTGATCAGCGTGAAGACATTGCAACAGTCATTCATGATTTTGTGAGCGAACTGAAAAGCTATCAGGAAGAAGCTAACGTAGTTATTTTAGGAGATTTCAATGATTTCCCTTGGTCTCCTCCTGTACAAATCCTTGAAGGTGACGGGATGATGTATAACAGTATTTATGAACTTCCGAGAGAACAGCAGTATACGTATAATTATAACGGCAGCTCCCAGTCCCTGGATTCCATTCTCGTTTCTGGCCATCTGACAGAAGGACTGGAAGCGGATATAATGAATATTAACTCAGGTTTCATGGAAGCCCACGGCCGTGCCAGCGATCATGACCCGATGGTCGTGCAGCTTGAAGTTCCGGATATTGACCCTGATTATGATATGGGAGATGTGACCCCTCCTGTGATCGAATTTACAGACGAAGCTTTGAATGAAGACCCTACTGTTTATTTGCAGGCCGGCGACGAATTTGAAGTACCTGCTGTAACTGCGATAGATGATGTAGATGGTGATTTGACTGAACAGGTGGAAGTCACTAATAATGTCGATACTTCCCGTGCCGGCACGTATGAGGTCCGTTACAGAGTCTCTGACTCTTCCGGCAATACCGCAACAAAAACGTTGACAGTCATCGTTCAGTCTACAGCGGAACCATTTGAAGAGTTAGCTAATGGCTCATTTGAAAACTGGGCTGATGGACTGCCTGTCAATTGGTTTGGCCAGTCTTCAAATATTGCCCAGTCAAGAGTCAATCAGTCTGACCAGGCTTACGAAGGCGATTCCTCCGTTCAGCTCGTGAATACAAGTACCTCGCATAACCGGTTTACATCTGAAGCTTATGCGATGGAAGCGGGCGTGACTTACGAAGTGAGTTTCTGGGTGAAAGGCAACGGCGAGATTAGAAACGCCATGTACGCTCCTGGTTATCACGGCAACAATTACAGCAACTATTCTGCTTACACCATTGTGGAGAGCGACGAATGGCAGCAGGTCACTTGGGAGTACGAAACACCTGGTGACGGTGAAGCAGAGCTTATCATTTCAATGCGTAACACAAGCGGCGACCACCTGTTTGTCGACAGTGTTGAAGTTAGCGTAGCGGACCAGTAAACCTGATTGAATCATATATGTGGAGTATTTGAAGCGGCGTCTGTGAACAGTCACAGACGCCGCTTTTTTCCAGTAACTGGGGGGTCTGACCCCTCACTACAGATTCCTCACTACAGGGGCAAATGCCCGAATGAACGCGGGGAGCAGAAGGAAGGTAAAAAGAGACCGTCACTGATGCCCGAACGAGCATGCGGCGAGAGAGAAAGGTAAAAAGAAGAGCGGTCAAATGCCCGAATGAACGCGGGGAGCTGAAGGAAGCTAAAAAGAGGCGGGCGCAGTTGCCCGAACTAACGCGACGCGAGTAACAAAGGTAAAAAGAGGCCGTCACTAATGCCCAAACGCCCCCAAAGTATTATGAAACGCAAAAAGCGGCAGACAAGTTACCTTATCTGCCGCTTCACTCCCCAAATGCCCCTGTTCCAACCGCCAATGCCCTATGCTCCGATACCACACTCATTCTATTATTGCTCCCCTTTTGCTAATGTCTTCCTAAGTAAATACCCCTTGAGAAATTGAGAACTGTCTTCTCAGTCTTTCTATTGATCCCCCGTCCCCGTTTGCTGCAGCTGTAACTTCCCCGAAGGTTACCGCTTAATGGTGTGAAGGCAAAAGTGTCCTTCGCCGAGTTTCTCGCGGGCTACGTCTACTTGATAAGTTTTCATAAGATTGACGAGCGGCTCAGCTTCATGAGGGACGTGGATTGTCGTAATCGTTCCTTTCGGTACAGAAGAAAGGTACTGAAGGATGTCATCTTTTGGATGGCCTCCATTATTGACTAATTCTCTCACATCGATTTCTGATTGCCCATTCTCTAATTTCTTAATTTGCATCTTGATCCCTCCGTTCTGGTTAGTTTTTTCCTGCCTCATAAGGAAAATAATTGAAGCTTAATTTTACTTTAACCCACTACTCCCAAACAGGCAGTGATGCGTATCACAAAATAAATGCCGGATCTGTGATTTTTACACCGCAAGCATATGTTTTTATGTAAAATAAGAGAGGTGAATTGACTATCATTTTCAAAGAAAGGCAGCTATTATGATTACTGAATTATTAATTATATTTGTTATTCTGCTCATTGGCAGCTTCATTCAAGGAGTGAGCGGTTTTGGATTCGGCCTCTTCGCCATGAGTTTTCTCCCTTTTTTGTTTACGATAAAGGACAGTACTCTTCTTGTAGTGTCATTAGCCCTTGTTTTGTCCATTAGCATTGCTCTGCAGATGTTCCGCCACATTCAATGGCGGGTGCTTACAGTTCTTCTGGCTGCGGCTTTGGCCGGCAGGGTCGGAGCTTTTTTTGTGCTCCATAACTATGGTGATCTGGATATACTGAAGACTTTTCTCGGGATATTTCTGATTTCTGTAGTCATTTATCTGTTTAAAAGCAGCGGACCGGGTGAAGGGAACAGGAAGCTGCTGGACAAAACGTGGCTTCCAGTCCTCTTAGGGCTTGGCGGCGGATTTATCGGCGGTATTTACGCTGTCGGCGGGCCGTTCTTCGTCTTTTATTTAATGCTTGTATTCAGCGACAATAAATATGCCTACAGTGCTAATCTTCAGCTGACCTTTGTTTTTACTAATTCAGTTACGGTACTTCTGCATGGAATTAATGGAGACTTTAACGGAGAATTTCTGTTATACTTCCTTGTCGGCATTGTAAGTGTTCTTATTGGCTCCCGGATCGGGATCAAATGTTTTGCCCATATTTCCCAGCAGAATATTAAAAAACTTGCCGGAATTGTCGTAGCTGTGGCTGCGGTCAATCTTATACTGTTTGGCTGATAAATTCCCGGCTATTTGGTTTATTGTAAAACTGGTTAAAACTGTTATAATGTATTCTTGTGTGACGCTAAAAAAATCACTCATGTAAATAATGTATAAAGAGAAAGGGAAGATGAACTCATGCTTGATACGGTGCAAACGACATTTACGATATGTGTACAGCGCAATGTAAATGGCACCTACACCCTCGCAGGTCTGGTTAACGAGGAAAGTTTGTCTGATGCGGCTGTTCTTGAATTGCAGATTAAAGACGAAGCCGGCTTTTTCAAAAAAGTAAGGGAAACTGAAATGGACGAGTTCCGTTATTTTGAAATGACCCAGCTTCAGCTTGAAAGCGGAGATCTGGATCATCTTTATTTAAAATTGAAAGAGCTGGATATTTTAGAAAAAGTAGAGTTTACAGATAACTAGATTGAGGCTGGGCGAAGGCTGCTTAATGAGCAGCTCCGACCCAGCTTCTTTTTTTTGGAAGGAGTTTATCGGGATTTTTTGAAAAACGGTAGAAAGCTTCCGCCGAAAACTTTACTGGTAAGCCTTCCTGACGGACAGAACGGAGTAAACCATTGTGACAGCAGGGGACAGCAGCAGGAAGAAAGCGAAAGGCGCATACTCGAGCACCGGGACGCCGATAATCGTGCTGCAAAGAATCGCGAGCAGGCTCCACGGGACCAGTCCTGCAAACACTACCGTAGAGTCAGCAAGGATACGGGACAGCTGCCGTTTGGAAAAATACTCGGCCCAGTGAGGCAGCAGGGACCTTCCGGTCAAAATAATCGGGAAGGACTGATTTGGCGATATAAGCGAGACGGCAGCCGCTATCCCGATGGACTGCGAGGTATTCACAGCGAGTGAGGACTTATTCGTGAATACTTTTTCTATATATGGCTGAATCAATTGAGTGTCTTCAATAATTTGCGAATAGACCCCGACGAGCAGAATAAACAGGATAAACGGGAGCATATCTATTATGCCGTTGACCTGGCCTGCCCCTGCCAGGACGCCTTCTCCCCATGCCGACAGAGGCACATCACGGAAAAACAATATAGCAAAAGCCGCTGCAATACTTGACGTAAAGGAAATTTTCATGTTTTTCCCAGTTAAAATCATGACGAGAAGGACAAGGGCTGGAATAAACGACACAGCCAGCTGCCCGATATTCAGCTCACTGAAATTCCTTGCCGTCCCGTTGTTAAGGGCCTCTCCTTTATCAATAAAGAGATCCAGGCTTAAAAACAGTCCCGCAGTGAGAAGAACGGTCCACATAAGAGTGGGCAGGATCGCCCGGAAGTGCTGCCGGACAGTGACTTCGAGAGCGTAGGACAGCAGAAAAAACGAGCTCGACAAGGGAGACGAACGGTCTCCGACGAACGCTCCGGACACAAGGGCGCCCCCGACAATCACCATCGGGAGCCCGAGATAATCGCCGGCTGCCATCACTGGAACTCCAGCAATGCTAAGGCTGCCGATCGCTGAGCCTACAATAAGGGACATGACAGCTGTAATTAAAAAAGCAATGACAAAGAAATAGGCAGGGTTAATAACAGTTAGAAACAGGGCATTTAAGTCGTTTATTGTGCCTGCAAAGTGCCACGTAGGAAGCAGGATACCGATAAACGTCAGCAGCCAGGCGACATCTTTATTTCTTTTTATCCCAAAAAAAGCCGACCTGGAAAGTTCACTGAATGAAAAGCCTTTCCGGACGGAAATACCGATGAGCAGAACCAGTCCCGGCATGATAGCCAGTACGAGTGAAAAATCGTTCAAAATGGCGGTCATTAAAACGGCCACCGTGACGCCTAATATGAGTAACAGTTCTGTTAAAGTGAATGTGCGTGTCATTTTTCCATGTAACCTCCGAAAGTATCTGCACGTATTTTAACATACGGCGCCCACATAAGCGCGCAAATGAAAAACCAAAGGCGCGTATGCCTTTGGTTTTAGTGTCAGCGGGGTAAGATAATAAACTTATCTCCAGGCTGAATCACGTCTATGAGGGGGAGATCTTCTTCAATAAGGAACCCGGCTGTATTTACTCTCGCATCTTCAGGAAGATCCGTTTTTGTTATTTGCAATTCCCCCTGGTACCGACCGTAAGCGGCATTATCAATTGTAATGCTGCCCCTCAGCCTTTCTTTCTGGAGGGCCGGTTCGATGACAACGCTGCCTTTCCGGGCATATGGCCTCGACGTTTCGGAGCGGATCACATCTCTTGCAGGATCAAGCCGCTGATTGTGGACAAGGGCTACGATCTCTTTTTCATTCGGTGACAGGTCTTCAAGTTTAGCTCTTAACGGGATGACGACCTCTGAAGACGCTTTTGAAAAAATGTGCCTTGTCTCTTCACTGACAGACGGATCGCCAATAATGACGCGGTCAACCGAGCAGTCAGAGGTAAGTTCTTTGGCGGCCGTGAAGGGAGCGGTGTTTCTGTGTTTTTCAAGAGTAGGCAAGCCGGCTTTTAAAGGCCCGCGCAGTCTTTGATTGCCCGGTACAAATGCTGCTGTCATTAAACCAATGCTTTTCAGCCAGCGGTTCTTCTCTGTAAACTCTTGTTTATCGAGTCCTGTTTCAGGGCGCGGATAATAGTTGTGCCACACTTCCGTGTTTTCTGCGGCTAATCCGGCATCAAACAAGTCGCTTAACAGCTCTCTTGTGACGGTGCTGGCATTCACCGCAAGTGTCATCTGCCTGGATACTGCGGCCGCTTCGGCAGGGGAAAAGCCATAATCGACACGGAGTCCGGTTAATCCGAGGGATTTTAAATCCTGTAAATGATCGAGATCCGTATTTAAGTGTTGTAAAGAAGCAGGCGAGACGTCCGCTATGAGATCCATCTCAAGCTTTTTTGCTTCTGCGCCTAGAATCTTCACCGCATCGATATATAAAGCGGGGTTATCTTCCGGTATATGAAGGGACGTAAAGACAGATTGAAAGCCTGCCTGTTTCATAGAGCGGAGATAGTCTGCCTGTTCCTGTTCCGTCTGCTGATTTAAAAATACGGAAATGCCGTACATATATAAACCTCCCGGTCGTGAAAAAATAGATAGAGGATGGGACAGAGCTTTAAGCTTTTTTGATGGATGGTTAAATCCGTGTCGTCAAAACAGGCCGCAATCCCTGGGCCCAACCTCTTTTTAAAATTTACCCTTACTGTAAGTTCTCAGCCATTTCTTCTTTATATCCGAATAAATAAGTGAAGATAAATCCGAAAGTGTAAGAAATCACCAGGCCGAGAAAATAGACAAAGTACTGGTTATCGGCAATAAGCGGAATGAGCGACAACCCTGAGACTCCTATGCCGAGAGAGGCAGTGGACATGACTGCCTGAAAGGCCCCGCCTACAGAGGCGCCGAGACACGCTGTGATAAACGGCCGGCCAAGCGGGAGGGTAACCCCGTAAAGGAGCGGTTCGCCAATTCCTAAGAAACCAACTGGAAGGGCACCTTTAACCGTATTTTTTAAGCGCTGGCTTTTCGTTTTTACAAACACAGCAATCGCGGCACCTACTTGACCTGCGCCTGCCATAGCAAGAATCGTTAATAGAGGTGTCGCTCCCTGGGAATTGATGAATTCCAGGTGGATCGGTGTGAGTCCGTGGTGCATCCCTACCATCACGAGCGGCAGGAACGTTCCGGCCAATACCGCTCCGGCCACGGCGCCGCCAACATCCAGGACAGAGTTTATTCCCAGAGTGACACCATCAGCAATGAAACCGCCAACCGGCTGGAGCACGACGATGGTGGAGACACCGACGATTAATACTGTGAGAAAAGGAGTAATAATAATATCCAATGAAACAGGAACCATTTTTCTGATGCGTTTTTCCATAAAAGCCATAAACCAGCCGGCTAACAAGACGGCAAACAGACCGCCCCGTCCGGGGACTAACTCTTCACCAAACAACGTAATGTTTTCCAGGGCAGGGTTAATGATCAGAATCCCTGCTATAGCTCCTAAGGCAGGTGTGCCGCCGAACTCTTTAGCTGTGTTCCAGCCGACTAAAATCCCGAGGTAAGCAAAAATCCCGCCGCCAATGACTAGGAGGATCTGAAGCCAGGTGGTTTCAGGATCCACTCCTGCGTTCTGGGCAAAACTTGCCCCGCCGTTAATCAGCCCTGAGGCTACGAGGGCCGGAATAAGAGGAATAAAGATGCTTCCGATTCTCTTAAGAAAGTTCTTAACAGGCGTGTTATTTTTCTTTTTTACAGAATTTTTCATGTCTTCTGCTACGTGGTCGGAATCTTTCACTTCTCCGATCGTTAAGCCGCACAGACTGCTTAATTTCTCTGCGACTCTGTTAACTGTGCCGGGGCCGACAATAACCTGGAGTGTTTCATCTTCCACCACACCCATGACACCTTCCACTTTTTTCAGTTCACTGATATTTACTTTCTCATAGTCGTGGAATTGCAATCTGAGCCTGGTCATACAATGTGCCACACGTTTAATGTTGTCTTTGCCGCCGGTGTGATCAAGTATTCCCTGGACAATAACGTCTTCTTTCTTCATTCAATAACCCCCTATCTGATGTTATGGAGCGCCTGTTTCACAAAGCCGTCAGTTTCCGTAAGCTTTTTCACGGCCGTCTCATGCGAACATCCCGTTAATATCATGACGATAGCTGCTTTAACGGCACCGTCAGCTTCCTGGAGTTTAGCTGCTGCTGTCTTCTCATCTGTCCCTGTTGCTTCCATGATGATCTTTTTTGAACGAAGCCTCAGCTTTTCATTAGTCGGTTTTAAATCGACCATTAAATTTTTATAAACTTTACCGAGGCCTACCATCGTTGCGGTTGAAATCATATTCAGGATAAGCTTCTGTGCGGTGCCGGCTTTAAGTCTCGTTGAGCCGGTAAGAATTTCATTTCCAGTGTCGGCTTCAATTGCAAAATCTGCTTCCCGTGAAATCAGCGCGTCTTTGTTGCAGGCAATGCTGCCGGTGACAGCACCTGTTTCCCTTGCGTAATTTAAAGCACCGATAACATAAGGAGTACGCCCGCTTGCTGCGATGCCGACCACGACATCCTGATCAGTTAAATTAAGTGATTTTAAATGGTCAGCCCCCTCTTTAAATGAATCCTCTGCTCCTTCGACAGCTTCAATAAATGCTTTCTCGCCTCCAGCTATTAATCCGAGCACGCGGCCAGGATCTGTTCCAAATGTAGGCGGGCATTCAGCAGCATCAAGCACCCCGAGACGGCCGCTTGTTCCAGCGCCTGCATAGATCAGCCTTCCATTGTTTTTTAAAGCATGGACACAGCGGTCTACAAGTTCTGCGATTACAGGGATCTGGGTTTTTATAACGCCCGGAACCTGTTCATCTTCTTCATTCATTAACGTTAAAATCTCTTCAGATGCCTTTTCATCCAGTTCCATCGATTTTTCATTACGTCCTTCTGTTCCAAGTTTCTCAAGCATGACAAACCTCGTTTCTTTATGAAATATGATTGCGTTTTCATTATACAAACTATGAAATTATTAATCAATATTATTATAGTTATTTTTGAAATTAAATTTCATAGACTGGTAAGTTAAAGCATGGGTCTCCCATGCTGTCCTTCAGTGGCGCTTTTCTTTTGTCTTTTTTCTCGACTGGTCAAAAGCTTCGAGCAGATCTTCCCCAATCCTGTGAAATACAGCGACGTAAAGGCTGTCAATTAAATTGAGCTGGCCTGTTCTTGAAGCAATGCTCCCGATCCGCTGTTCCACTTCAATAGCCGGAAACAAAAGGGGAATATCGGCAGCTTTATAAAGGGGAGACGTATTTGATGAGGTAATGGCTAATAACGTCACTCCCCGCTCCTTGGCATAATGGGCGAGATCCAGCAGTTCTTTCGTCTTGCCTGACGTACTGATGCAAACTAGCACATCGGAGTCATCCATCATCGTCAGAAAAGGGACCATGTAATGATAGTCGGAAGAGGCAAGAGAGTTGAAGCCGAGTCTCATAAATTTATACTGACCGTCGACACAGGAAGTGTACGAACCGCCCACACCAAAAAAAGCGATTTTCTTTGCCTGGCTCAAAGCGCTGACAGCATCAGCAAAAAATTGCGGGCTGACAGACTTGCTTGTCATTTCAAGGGCCATCTGGTTTAAGGAAGACACCTTTTGAAGAAGAACATACGGTGAGTCATCAGAATCCAGTAAAGAGGCACTGTTCACATAAGCTTCTGACCTTGTCAGTTCTTTAGCGAGAGCTATTTTAAACATTCTGAAACTGTCCACGCCCACCCGTTTACAAAAGCGGACGATGCTTGCTTCACTCGCTTTCGCCTGGGAGGCTAATTCTTTTGTTGTCATGTCCGGGATAAGCTCAGGATACTTAAGCACGTAATCAGCGATCTTTTTTTCGGCGACGGAAAAGGATGATAATTGCTGCTGAATTTTTGTCAGCATCATTGTCTGGTGCATGTTATCACTTCTTTTCAAATAAGGGTTAAGGTCTATAATGACTCTTTGAAAGGCAGAAATCAAGTGAGTAAGGGGGAGCGGCCCCGGGAGACAATCGGCAGGATGGGGACACCTGCCGGCTGCTAAAGTTTATAAATACCCGGGCGCCTGTCTGTAAACACAGGAATTGATTCACGTACTTTATCAACGTCCTCAATCTCAATGTCTGCATGAAGAATGGTTTCTTCCCCGCCTGCTTCAGCAATAATTTCACCCCACGGACCGATGACGATGGAATGGCCGCCAAATTCATTATTAGGGTCTGCCCCTGTGCGGTTGCAGGCCACGACAAAACACTGATTTTCAATAGCTCTGCTGATGAGAAGGGCCTTCCAGTGGTCAACCCTTGCTTTCGGCCACTCTGCTACGACATAAAGTATTTTTGTGTGCTTTCCTTCTTCACCGACCATATGAGTGCGGATCCAGTCAGGAAAACGGATGTCATAGCAAATCACGCCAGCGCTCGGATGGCCGGCAAGATGAAAGAGACCGTTGTCATCTCCCTGAATTAAATATTTTTCCTCATTCATAAGTCTGAACAGATGAGCTTTGCTGTACTCTTTAACCAGTCTGCCTGAAGTGTCAAACACAAGCATCGTATTTTTGGTGCCATCCTTTGTCTGTTTAGGAACAGACCCGGCTACTGCATTCACCTGATGCTTTCGTGTGAGTCCGGATAAAAAGGAGACAGCCTGTTCTGCTTCCGGGTCTCCGATCTCGTCCAGGCGTGCTAAGTCATATCCTGTCGGCCACAGTTCAGGAAGGACGATAATATCAGGGTGGTCAGCTGCAGCTTTTTCAAATTCTCTTTCAATTTTGCGGTAATTTGCCTCAGGATCGCCGTAGGCGATGTCTGCTTGGATTAATGCGACTTTCAGTCCCAATTGCGTCAACTCCTTTATTTAGTCAGCTGTATGAGTTTAACCGGCTCAAGTTTCAGCCTGGTTTAACTGTTTGCAGATCCTATTATACTATTGAAAAAAAGATAGCGTGCCGGCTGATTCTCATGTACAGTCGTTCTTAGCAAGGATCGAACTTCCGGCATGTGCGGAAATAACTGCAAATAACCGGAAAAGCTGTTCGCAGAAAGGATGATTCGCCATGAGTGACAGCCGCGGCAGGTTTGTCGTGTTTTATTTAATTCCATTTTTATTCTGGGCGGGCCTGATCTATTATTCTTCCTCACAGACGTTTGAAGACCAGACTGTTGAGCCCGTTTTAGCTGATTTTAATTTAACATGGGTGTCAGCCATGTTCCAGTGGGTGTCTTTTAATTATGGCGGTTCTCCTGTCAGTCTTCAAGCGATGACACCAGCTGAGTTTACTGAATTTTTTATTAGAAAAGGGGCCCATGTCTTTACTTTTGCGGTATTGGCTGTGCTTACTTACCGTCTCATAAGTTATTTTTATAATAATAGAAACGCAGCAGCAGGTATGTCTTTAGCCTTTGTTTTGCTGTACGGGTCTTTTGACGAGTATCGGCAGTCCCTTAACCCCGGCAGATCGGGCATGGTGGAAGATGTGATCTTGAATTTTGCCGGCGGTATTCTTGGCCTGATTGTGTTTTTAACGGTTAAAAAGAGACTGAGGGGAACGTTCAGATCAGGACAAAATTAGTGGAAATTTGTCTAATACTAATGAAAGTGGTGTTTTTTTCCTGTATAATTTTTGTTGGTTAAAGCCATCATTTATTTCTTTTTAAAGGAGCACAAGCATGAACAAGTACATAGCGGGAGCTGTTATCACTTTATCTTTGTTTATCATTTTATTTGGAAAATACCAGTACGATCAGAAGTTGTCCGATATCTCCACCGATGCTCAGGCTGCGGTTTCCAGTGTTGAAAACGTACCTGCAGATGCGGAGGAAAATGAACCGGCAGAAAATGAAAATGAAACTGAAGAAGCAGGCGATGAGCATTTAGAAGGGGAGGAAGAGGAACTGGAAAGGCATTTTGAGCATATGCCTGAGCCGCTCGCGGATGTCATTAAACCAAAGCTTGCGGAAAACGAAACCATCTCTGTGTTAGCTTTCGGTTCACAGTCATTGACTGATTCACAGGACGAAGGACTCAATCCGTGGCCTGAGCTGCTGGAAGAAGAGCTGAATGACGCTTTTGATACTGATGTGTTTTCAGTGGAAACGATGTCGGTCGGCGGCATGACGTCATTGGAGATGATCCAGCAGGGGGTTCACAGAGATGTGGCGGAAAAACAGGCCGATCTCGTTATTATTGAACCTTTACTATGGAACGATAACGGGCAAGTCAGCATTGACCATTCGACTGAACATGTGTCGTTATTAATCCAGGCTTTGAAAGCTGAAAATGAACAGGCCGTTCCGATGATTAATCCGTCTCAGCCTGCCTATAATACGGTGAATTATCCGATACAAATTGAAGGTATGCGGACTTACGCTAATGAAAATGATTATATTTACATCGACCATTGGAGTGACTGGCCTGATATTACAGATGAGGATCTGCTTAATTATGTGGACGAAGACGATCACAGGATGCCTGCTCAGAAAGGCCATGAGCAATGGAGCAAGAGTATTTTATCCGTTTTTACAGATTAAAAAAGACCCCGGGTGCTGAAGCGAGCCTGGGGCCTTTAAGTTCTTATGCAGTTTTAAGAAATTTTAAGAGGTTTTCAAAGATTCCTGGACTTCCTCATCTGTCAGAAAAAAAATTTTATTTGCTGAATACCCTTTAAAGCACGTTGGGCACTGGTATGGAAAAGAATTTTTTTTACTAGTTGCTGATTGTCTGATATCAGGAGCCTGATCGCCATATGTATCCTTTGCCAGCTGATTCCATGCTGAAATATGATCTGTTGTGGAACAATTGGGACACTCTGCATAAGTCGCTTCCAGTATTTTTCTTTGCCTTGCTGTCTTCCAAAACACCAAAATCACCACCGGGGACAAAGTTAAACTAACTATACTATAAAAGAATAATGTCATAATGTGGCATCTTTTATCGATTTTAAAATTATAGACTAGTTTAATGGAGGGGAGCATAGGTCTTTTTGATACAGTTTCTGAAGGATACGGTTAAATTTGGGATTTTTAAAATTATCGTGTGAAAACAAATCAGGCGGGGATCACTGCCGCTGCAGGACCTTACTGTTTTGCCATTAATTTAAACAATTCTAAGGCCATTAGCGAATCTTTTTCCACATTAACGGTTGATAACAAATTTTTTTATATAAGAGTGAGGAAAAAAGGGGGATTTAGAAATTGAGACACACAACATTATTTATCAGTTTATCTGCATTGTTATTAGCGGGCATGACCGCCTGTACGGGAGAGGAGCCTGAAAATCCTGAAGAGACTTTGGAAGGGTACACAGAAGCGTGGAGCGAAAAAGCTTTCTCAGAGATGCCTGACTACCTTACTGAAAATTCCAGGGCGGAGGTTGCCGGCTTTGAGTGGGATTTTGAAGAAAGATATGACGCTATTTACGGGGAATTAGGGATTGACACTATTAATATATCTTTTGAGAGTGTGGATTTTGAAGAAGAAGAGATTGATTTAGATGAGTTGGAAGAAATCGATTATCCGGTATCAGTCGAAATGGACACGGCAGCCGGTTTGCTGTCTTATGATACGGCAATCGCCCTTACTAAATTCATCCCTGGTAACGAGGAAGAAGAGAATGAAGCGGAATGGGGAATTGAATGGGACCCTTCACATTTTATAAAAGGAATGGAGGAGCCGGAAGACACGGTTTCAATTGAAACGGAGCAGCCGGCAAGAGGCGGTATTTTTGACAGGAACGGCGAAAGCCTGGCAGTAAATGGCGACATTTATGAAGTCGGGATTGTCCCTGAACGGACGGAAGATATGGAAGAAACTATTGAACAGTTTGCTGAGGTACTGAACCTGGATGAAGAGCGGGTGGCTGATCTTGCAACCCGGTATCCCGATAATCCTGACTGGAACGCTCCTATTCAAAACCTGTCTATTGACGATGACAGGCTTGAAGACTTGCTTGAAATTCCCGGAGTGGGTGCAGGCAAAGTTGAAGGGCGGGTGTATCCTCACGGGGAAAGCACCGGTCATCTTATCGGTCACATCGGCGCAATTACAGCTGAAGAATTAGAAGAGCGGGAAGGTGAGGGTTACGGCTCAACTTCTGAAATAGGCAAGAATGGGATTGAACGGCTTATGGAAGAAGAACTGCGCGGCAGCCCGGGAATGACTGTCTCTATTAACAGAGAAGACGGCGAGTTAAGGGAAACAATTCTTGAAACAGAGCCGGAGAACGGAGAAGATCTCTATTTGACGCTGGACATAAGCATCCAGGATAAAATGTACGGGGTCCTTAATAATGATTCCGGTGCGGGCTTCGTGATGGATCCGAAAACAGGTGAGACGCTGGCAATGGTAAGTGTACCGACCTTTAATTCGAATTTGAGGTACTTGCAGCTTCCGGACCCGCGGGCGGAAGATATGGAAAGTACCGACATTTTATTTGAACGGCGTTTCCAGGGGGCTTATTCGCCGGGATCTGTATTTAAACCTTTGACCGCCGCAGCGGGACTGGAAGAAGGGACCCTGGATCCTGAAGAAGAGCTGGTCATAGAAGGAAAGCAATGGCAGCCGGATGACAGCTGGGGCGGTTACCGTATCACAAGGGTGAATGATGAGGAGACAAATGTTGATTTGCAGACGGCGATGATGCGTTCAGATAATATTTATTTTGCCAGACAGACACTTGATATGGGGCAGGAATCATTTGAAGAGTGGGCAGGGAAATTTGGTTTTGGAGAACCGTTTCCATATGATTTTCCTTTGTATAGTTCCACCCTTGCTAATGAGGACATAGAAAATGAGATTTTACTGGCTGACTCAGGCTATGGACAGGGGGAAGTTCAGGTTACTCCGGTTCATATGACTGCTTTGTATACAATGTTTCTGAATGACGGCAACCTTATTTACCCGTTTTTGTTTTCAGATGGTCTCCAAAGCGAAAACGAGGGGGAAATGGAGGAACTGATTTCTCCCGAAAATGCCGAAATTGTCCGGGAGTCGCTTATAAGTGTGGTTGAGGATTCTGATGGAACTGCCTACCGGTCCGATGCGGGGCATAACCGTGCTCTTGCCGGAAAAACCGGGACAGCCGAATTAAAAGAGGAACAGACAGCTGAGGATGGAGAGCAAATCGGCTGGTATGTGAGTTTCGATTATGAAGAAGAAGACTACCTGACTACTATTATGGTTCAAAATGTAGAGGAGCGGGGCGGAAGCAGCTATGTCGTCGATCTCGCAAATGAATTCTGGGAAAAGGTTGAGGAATAAGGAAATAAATGGGGGGTCTGCCCCCCCCATTTATTTCCATTAAAATATTTTCGGGGTCACGACACACATAATGGTGGAGGTTTGGTCCTGAAGAGGGTTTCGCCATGTGTGCGGCCGGTCTGAAGGGAAGTGAATAGAATCGCCGGCACAGAGCCTGTGGTTCTCGTTATCAATGGTATACTCCACTTCGCCTTCCAGAATATAATGCACTTCTTCTCCGGAATGCTGGAAAACCTTGTCGGTGGCCCCGGGATCAAGAATGACCAGCAATGATTCTAATGTGCGGGTGGAGAAATTTCCGCTTAAGCGAATATACTTAGCTGGAGACCCTTCAATCCGGAAGGGTCTCCGCTGATTTGGCACCGTTTTGTACTTAGGGTTTTGTTCAGGCTGAAAAAAGCTCGTAATCGGTACTTCAAGTCCATCTGCTATTTTTTTTAAAGAGGATATAGCAGGTGAAGACGTCCCTCTCTCAACCTGTGATAAAAAACTGACTGAAAGGCTGGTTCGGGCGCTTAATTCTTTTAAGGTTAACCCTTGCTGATTGCGAATAGAACGAATTTGTTTAGCTAGCTCTGATTCTGACATACGATCTGTCACTTCCTTTTATCCCATATCCTTAATTGTTTTGGAGGGTGCCTTTCCCGCTTTCCAGGGGATAATGACATGACACAAAGTGATCCGGTTTCAGCTCTCTGAATTCAGGAACCTCCTGTTTACATTTTTCATCAGCGAAAGGGCATCGTGTATGAAAGCTGCAGCCTGATGGCGGATTAACGGGGCTTGGAATATCCCCTTTTAAAACCACGCGTTCTCTTGATTCCCTGACTTCCGGGTCAGGGACAGGCACTGCGGACAGCAGTCCTTCTGTGTAAGGATGCATCGGGTTAGCGAAAAGCTTCTCGCGGGTAGTAAGTTCGACGACTTTCCCTAAATACATGACAGCAATCCGGTCACTGATATGCTTAACCGCAGGTAAACCGTGTGCAATAAAAACCAGGGTTAATTCAAGCTCCTTTTGAAGCCGTTGAAGCAAATTTAAAATTTGCGACTGAATGGACACGTCCAAAGCAGAAACAGGCTCATCGCACACGATTAATTTCGGATTTAAAGCAAGAGCGCGGGCGATGCCGATACGCTGCCGCTGACCGCCGCTGAATTCATGCGGGAAGCGCTGGGCCATTTCTTCATTCAGGCCTACAGTATCCATCAGTTCATATACCCGTTTCTTTAGGTCCTCACCTTTATGTGTCTGGTGTGTCCGCAAAGGTTCTGCAATGAGTTCAAAGACTCTCATCCGCGGATTAAGCGATGAAAAAGGATCCTGAAAAATCATTTGGATGTCACGGCGTTTTTGTCTGAGTTTTTCACCCTCCAGCTTGGTTAAATCTTCGCCTTCAAAGATGATTTCCCCTTCTGTAGGGTCAAGTAAACGAACGATCAAGTTTCCTGTGGTTGATTTTCCGCACCCTGATTCGCCCACAATCCCTAACGTTTCGCCTTTTTTCACTGTGAAGTTCAGCCCGTCCACAGCCCGGAGGTATTCCCGTTCCTTTGTAAACCATCCTTCTGTCACATCGAAATGTTTTTTTACATTTTTGAGTTCCAGTAAAGGAGATTTACTTTTACTTTGTTGTGTCGGCTTCACTGCTGTTTTTGCTTTGTTCATGGGCCATCACCTCCTCGTCATAAAGCCAGCATCGTACTTCCCGTCCTTCTTCCATTTTTTCCAGCTGAGGTTCTTGAGACACACAGTGGTCCATAGCATGCGGGCACCTCGGGTGGAAGCGGCAGCCGTTCGGCATATTGGCAGGAGTAGGAACCGTACCTTTTATGGACACCAGTTCTTCATCTAAATCCTGGATTTTAGGTGTACTGTCGAGTAAGCCTTGGGTGTAAGGATGTTTTGGGTCTTTAAAAAGTGAGAAAACATCAGCCTGCTCTACCACTTGGCCGGCATACATAACGACAACCCGGTCGACGAGCTCAGCGACCACACCAAGGTCGTGAGTTATAAGGACAATAGCTGTATCCATCTTCTTAACTAGATCCTTCATAAGCTCAAGAATTTGAGCCTGGATCGTCACATCCAGTGCCGTAGTCGGCTCATCGGCAATGAGGAGTTTAGGATTGCAGGATAACGCCATCGCAATCATTACCCGCTGGCGCATACCGCCGCTTAGAGAGTGTGGAAACGAATTGTAAACTTTATCTGCTCTTGGAATTCCCACTTGTTTAAGCATGTCGATGCTCATTTTTTTAGCAGTGGCTTTATCGACGTTCTGGTGCTGCAAAATCGCTTCACGCAGCTGATTCCCAATTGTAAACACAGGATTCAGGGAAGTAAGCGGCTCCTGAAAAATCATCGCAATATCATTACCGCGTATCTTCCGCATTTGCCGATTCGAATATTTAGCCAGATCTTTTTCTTCAAAAAGGATTTCTCCGCCTACAATTTTACCCGGGTCTTCTACAAGCCCCATAATAGAAAGAGAAGTGACACTTTTCCCGGAACCGGACTCGCCAACAATGGCTACGAGTTCTCCTTTATTAACGGTGAAGGACACCCCGTCGACTGAGGGGACTGTCCCGTTTTCTGTGAAAAAATGTGTTTTTAACTGATTGACATTTAATAACTGATTATTATCTGACATGATACCCCTCCTTTAACGGCCTTGTGAACGTGGATCGAGAACATCCCGGAGCCAGTCTCCAAGGAAAATGATTCCCAGGACAGTAATTGTAATAGCAAGTCCCGGGAAGGTGGCAAGCCACCAGTTTGTTGCTAAATAATCACGTCCGTCTGAAAGCATATAGCCCCAGGATACGTCAGGAGGCTGAACGCCCATTCCCAGGAAGCTTAACGATGCTTCAAGGATAATAGTGGTCGCCACACTTAATGTAGAAATAACGATAAAGGTTGAAAAGACGTTAGGAAGTATGTGTCTTCTTATGATCGTTAAATTCTTCGTACCTATGGACTTCGCAGCTTTCACATATTCCCGTTCTTTAACTGAAAGTACTTCGCCCCGGATTAACCGGGCATAAATTACCCAGTTCGTCACGCCTATGGCAAATATTAAAGTCATGATGCCAGGATTTAAGACGGCAAGAATAACAAGAATAAACAATATATTCGGGATGGATAAAAAGGCATCAACCATACGCATAGTTACCGTGTCAACCCACCCGCCATAATAACCGGAAAACAGGCCTGCTCCCATTCCAAGAATACCGGCCACGACTACAGAGAAAATCCCTACTAAGAGTGAGATGGTTGTTCCGTAGATAATCCGGCTCAGAATGTCCCTGCCTAAATTGTCGGTTCCGAGAATATGTTCTGACGTTCCGCCTTCCTGCCAGGCAGGAGGAGCAAGCATATTGGCGTAATTCTGCTCATTAACTCCAAATGGAGCTAGCTGGTCAGCAAAAATACCGACGATAAAAACGGTAAGCACAATGAGCAAGCCGACCGTTCCTGTTTTACTTCTCAACAGGAGCTTAGTCCAGCGAACGAGAGGGGATGATTTTTTATACTTTTTCATAGTGTCCGGAGCCGCCTGAGCCTGTGACTCTGAAGGCGGTTCCGGGTTAATTTGCTGGTTCACGTTCAAGACCTCCTCTCATTAATATTTAATTCTTGGATCTAACAGTCTGTATAAGATGTCAGCAATTAAGTTAATTACAATAACAAGAATAGCGATTAAGAACACAGCTGCCTGCACAATGGCCATGTCCCGGGCGTTTACAGCCTGTACGAGCAGCTGGCCGATTCCCGGCCATGCAAAGACCTGTTCCGTCACGATGGCGCCCCCGACTAAAGTGGATGTCTGAAGAGCCATAATCGTAATAACAGGAATAAGGGCGTTTCTGAAGGAGTGTTTATAAGTAACTATCCCGTTACTGACGCCTTTTGCTTTAGCTGTCCGAACAAAATCCTGGTGAAGGATCTCAATCATATTTGACCTTGTTAACCTTGTCATCTCCGCAGCTACTGCTGTTCCGAGTGTAATAGCGGGGAGGACGACATGCATAACCGTCCCTCTTCCTGAGACAGGGAATATCTGGGTGTTAACAGCTAAAATAAGAATAAACATAATACCGAGCCAGAAGTTCGGCATGGCTTTCCCTAAGACAGAAGAGCCTGTAATAAATAAATCGATAAACGTGTTGCGGCGTGTCGCAGACCAGATTCCCATCGGAATAGCGATGAGAGTAGCAAAAAACATAGAAGCGATCGCCAGCTCGAAAGTAGCAGGCAGCCGTTCTAATACAATGGACATGGCGTCCTGGTTATACCTGTAAGATACGCCGAAATCGCCCTGCAGCGCATTTATCAGGAAAGTTCCGTACTGGACATAAAATGGTTCGTTCAGTCCCAGCGACTCCTGCACCCGTGCCACATCTTCAGCAGAGGCTTCTTCAGGCAGCATGAGGGCGACCGGGTCTCCTGCTACATAAACAAGACTGAATACGATAAAAGTCATGATGATCAGTACAGGAATAATTTGAAGAAGTCGTTGTATTAAAAATCTTTTCACGGGATGGTTCACCTCCGGTAATTAAAATAAGCAAGCATGACTGATAAATAAAAGACAGAGCCAGGAATTTGCCGCACTCTTTACAAAAATACTGCATTATTAAACGTATACTGTAATCAAATGTCATAAGAGCATGACCTGTCAGGTTCAATTAACCAGACGGCATTGCCGGCAATAAAGAAAAAATGGAAAGATAAACGGGCGGAAGCATTGGAGGGAACACCCCCAATGCTTCACTCAGCCCGGCTGCCGTCATTTAATAGTTAAAGAGTGAAGAATACTCTTTATCTGCGTGTTACTTCATTTGCATAGTACAATTCATCCTGGCGCGGCTCATAATCTACGAGGTCACTGACGCCGAAGTTCATATTAATAGAGTGTAAATAAATATGCGGCCGGTCTTCTGCTAATATCTCCTGAATACGCTTGTACTGCTGCTCGCGTTCTTCCGGATCCATATTCACCAGAGCGGCTTCAAATAATTCATCCACTTCTTCATTTGAGTAATCCATTCTACCTTTATTCAAAGGTGAATCAGTCGTATAGTGATCAAGGTTTTGAGCGGCATCAAACAGAGAACTTGCAAGCCCGAGCAGCATTAATTCTTCATTATTATTGCCCGAGTATATCTCAACAAACTGGCTCCATTCTAAAAATTCAAGATTAACTGTAATGCCGACTTCACTTAACATCCCTACAATAACTTCCGCAATTTCAGAGTCCATTAAGTAGCGGCCTTGAGGAGCTTGCATTGTGATTTCAAGCCCGTCGCCATAGCCAGCTTCTTCGAGTAACTCGCGGGCACGGTCCTGGTCATGAACAAACGTATCAAATAAATCTTCATTTGCGCCTACATTACCAGGTGTGACACGTGTACGGGTAGGAATGCCGGATCCCTGCATCACTTGTTGAGTAATCGCTTCATTGTCGATGGCTAAATCAATCGCTTCGACAACTCGCGGATCGGAAGTGGCTACACCTTCAGATTGTCGTGTAATAAGAAGCATTTCACGGTTTGATTCAGCGTTTATATGCCTTGTGCCTTCATTTTCATCAATTCTCTCCCACTCATTTGGAGGGACATCTGTTACGATGTGGGCATTTCCTGTCAGTAATTCGCCCACTCTGGTTGACGTTTCCGGAATCGCGCGGAAAACAACTTCATCCCAGTCGGTAAAATCTTCCCCGAGGAAATAATCATCAAATTTTTCAAGAACGACTCTGTCGTCACGAGACCATTCGACAAATTGATAAGGACCGGAACCGACAGGCTCTTCTAAGAAATGATCCATGCCGTTTTCTTCAATGTAGTCTTTCGGTAAAATTCCCGCCCCGGTAGCACCTAAACGGTTTAAGAGAGATGGCTGAGGCCCGTCAGTGTTCATTCGGACAGTCAGTTCATCCACAACTTCAATTTCGCCTAACTGGGTGTACCGTGAATGTTCAGAAAGTGTCTCATCTTCAATCACCCGGTCAAATGTAAATTTAACGTCTTCCGCAGTCAATTGATCGCCATTATGAAAATAGATATCGTCATGGAGCGTGAATTCCCAGACGTCGTCTTCTACATTTTCATAGTCTGCGACAAGGTGAGGTTCAACTTCCATTGTCTCGGAATCCCGTTTAAACAAGTAGTCAAACACATTAACATGCACGGCTTCGGTAGAGGTGTTTCCATGGTCATGGATATCCCAGGACACCATATCTGTTCCCGATGCAATGACGAGAGTACTGTCTTCCAGTAATTCTTCCGCTTCTGCTGTAGCCTCATCTTCATTATTACCGGCGTCTGCGTTATTGTCTGTGTTATCCGCAGCCTCTCCGGCATTGTTGTTATTCCCGTCTTCAATCTCTGTGGTGTTATTATCGTCCCCGCCACAGGCGACAAGAAGTCCAACACTTAAAGCAGTAACAGCCCCTAAACTTCTTCTAGTTGCCTTTTTCATCCATTATTACCTCCATTTTCAAGCCACGCTTCACTTTTTATGTAAAAATGAAGTGTAACTATAATTTATATGACCACCTTACCATCATTTTTTATAATTGCAAGACAATTTGAAATAATCAAAAACTATGAAAACGTTTGCTTGAAAGGGGGGGATTGCTTAAACCTTTGGGGCTGTAAGAGTGACTAAATGTGAGATTATTCGACAGTTTTTTTATAAAAAAAGAGACTGTTGCAAACATTCTGAAATGAAAGTAGAATACGTAATCATTCAAGGTGCATTCAGCTGCAGGATTAAAAGGAAAATCAAGGCTGTAAATGAAAAATACTGTAAAAGGGGTGAGGCAGCATGACAATACTGAAAGACTATTTTTTTACAAAAAAGGAAGAATTAAAAGAAGACTTGCTAACTTTGACAAGAGCTGAATCACCAACACCGGACAAACAGATGGTGGACGAGTGCGGACAGGTGCTTGCCGGGCTGTTTAAACAGCATTTAGGTGTGGAACCGGAAGTATTCAAGCAGGACGTGCAGGGGGACCACCTGAAATTTAAAATCGGAAAAGGGAAAAAGAAGGTTCTGATTCTTGTACATTTCGACACGGTCTGGGATGCTGGAAGGCTTCCGATTGTTGAGAAAGAAGGGAAGCTTTACGGCCCTGGAGTGTTTGATATGAAAAGCGGAATTATTCAGGCGTTATGGGCGGTAAAGGGCCTCGTGGAAGTTGAAGGGGGACTGGAAGGGCTTGAAATTACGTTCCTTTGTACATCAGATGAAGAAATTGGAAGTGTCAGCTCCAGGGATTTAATTGAAGAAACGGCAAAAATGTGTGATGTGGTACTCGTAACAGAGGCGCCGGTCCACGGAAGCGGAGCGTTGAAAACGTCCCGGAACGGGGTAGGTATTTACGAGCTGACTGTCAAAGGACACAGTTCCCATGCGGGAAGCCACCATGCTGATGGAATCAGCGCCGTTAAAGAACTGGCGCACCAGATCATCAAGCTCGAAGGCATGACAGATTATTCAATAGGGACCACGGTGAATATCGGAGTCATTGAAGGAGGAACAAGGCTGAATGTCGTGCCTGATTCTGCCCGGTGCACGATCGATTTCCGGGTAAAAACGAAAGAAGAAGGCGAGCGGATGGTGAAAGCAGTTGAAAGCCTGGAGCCTCTGACTGAAGGAGCGAAAATTGAAGTGGAAGGCGGTTTGAACAGGCCGCCAATGGAACGGACCGAAGCAACCGCGCACTTATTCGGGCTTGCCCGGGATGCAGCCCGTGAAATTGGATTTGAGCTGGAAGAGGCTCACATTGGCGGGGGCAGCGACGGTAATTTTACCGCTGGACTGGGAATCCCGACAATCGACGGGTTTGGCTGCTACGGAGACGGAGCCCATGCCGAACACGAACACATTGTCCTCGACGAGTTACCGAAAAGAGCAGCTCTCATCGCTTATTTGTTAAAACGCCTCGCAGCTGAATAGGAAAAAAATGGGGGGTCTGTCCCCCCATTTTTTTGTAAGTGACGCTTTTGTGAACCCTATTGTAATTTAAGGGAGATTATTTTATATTATAACTATCAAGTTAGTGAAATGATTCACAAAACACTATGACGATGTTGTTAACCTATTAGTAAGGATAATTCGATATTTATTTAAATGATTTTGTGAAACTGTTCACAATTATTTTGAGGAGGAATGTGCGATGTTACAAATTACAGAGCGTGCTGCAAACATTTATAAGGAAGAGATGGAACTGGGTGGTGAAGAAGAAATCCGCCTGTTTGTAAGAGGTGCAGAAGGATTTTTCCTTGGTGTAGACAGAGACAATTCAGAAGCCGATGACTGGAAATGTGTCGTTAACGGAGTAAGGTTCTTTATTAAAGAAGATGACCTGTGGATGTTTGACGGAAAAACACTCGACTTTTGCGAAAAAGGTGACTGCATTAAGCTGCATTAATTGTATGATTTCTTAAGAGGCCGGGACAAAAGAATAGTAATCATAAAGAAAGCCGAACAAATTTTATGATTTTTGTTCGGTTTTTCGCTTTTGTACATAACTCTGATAAATAGTAATGGCAGTGATTTCAGTCCGCCAGGCGGGCGCTTGCCCAGGGGCTTGTCTTCAGCTAAATCCAACTCAGCCTGGGGCTTCGTTGAATTGGATCTTCAGACTGCGCCTAATCCCTCGGGCGTCGCCGCCTTATGTCCTTCTAATGACTGGATTTAAAGCTGTGGAATAAAAGCAGTCATTTCAGTTCGCCAGGCGGGCGCTTGCCCAGGGGCTTGTCCTCAGCTAAATTCA